>DAOUBT010000001.1:0-12022 GCA_034432595.1 Anaerolineae bacterium
GCATCAAAACCAAGAACGAATGGGTCCACGCCATAAACTGGGACTGTGTGATCTTCGATGAATACCACTTCGGCGCCTGGCGCGAGAAGGCCAGAGACCTTTTCGAAGCTGAGGACGAAGCGGAACGCAAAGCGGCGGAAGGCGAAGCTCTGGATTACTTCGATGAAGAGATTCTCCCTATCACCTCAGACCATTATCTCTACCTTTCCGGCACCCCGTTCCGCGCTATCGCCAACGGCGAGTTTATCGAAGAGCAAATTTACAACTGGACCTATTCGGACGAGCAAAAAGCCAAAGAGGAATGGAAAGGTCCAGATAATAATCCCTACGCCGCCCTGCCGCGCATGGTGCTGATGACCTATCAATTGCCGGACGCCATCCGCGAAGTGGCGATGAAGGGCGAGTTCAACGAATTCGACCTGAACGTGTTCTTTTCCGCCGAGGGCGTTGGCGATAAGGCGCGGTTCAAGTACGAAGATGAAGTCCAGAAATGGCTGGACCTCATCCGCGGCGCCTACCTTCCCACCAATCTGGATAACCTGAAACTTGGGGCGCAAAAGCCACCGCTTCCGTTTTCGGATGTGCGGCTGCTCAACGTGCTTTCGCACACCCTGTGGTTTCTGCCGAGCGTGGCCGCCTGCTATGCGATGCGGAATCTGCTGGCCAAGAGGCAAAACCAGTTTTACCATGATTACAAAGTCATCGTGGCTGCTGGCGCCGCCGCAGGCATTGGGGTCAACGCTTTACCGCCGGTGCTGGAAGCCATGGGCGATCCCCTGAAGACGAAAACCATCACCCTGACGTGCGGCAAGCTGACCACCGGCGTGACCGTTCGTCCCTGGACGGGCATTTTTATGCTGCGCAACACCTCCAGCCCGGAAACCTATTTCCAGGCCGCGTTTCGTGTGCAGAGTCCGTGGACAATCCAGAATCCAGACGGGATGTCGCCCAACAAGGAGTTGATCCTCAAAGAAGAGTGCTACGTCTTCGACTTTGCACCAGATCGCGCCCTGCGACAGATTGCCGATTACAGTTGCCGCCTGAACGTCAACGAGGATGACCCCGAAAAGAAGGTGGAGGAATTCATCCACTTCCTGCCGGTGCTGGCCTATGACGGGAGTGCGATGCGACAGATAGACGCGGCCGGGGTGCTGGAGATGGCCATGAGCGGAACCACCGCCACCCTGCTGGCGCGCCGCTGGGAGAGCGCCCTGCTGGTGAACGTGGATAACGACACACTGCGACGGCTCATGAACAACGAACGGGCAATGCGAGCACTGATGAGCATCGAAGGATTCCGGAATTTGAATCAGGACATCGCCACCATCATCAACAAATCCGAGGCGGTCAAGAAGGTGAAGCGAGAAGCCAACGACCGGGAACTTTCCGCCGAGGAAAAAAGAAAGCTCACGGCGGAAGAAAAGGAATACAAGAGCCTGCGGAAACAGGTTCAGGAAAAACTCATCAAGTTTGCGACGCGCATCCCCATTTTCCTGTACCTGACGGATTATCGGGAAAGGACGCTGCGCGATGTCATCACGCAACTGGAGCCGGGCTTGTTCAAACGGGTCACCGGCTTGACCGTGGAGGACTTTGAACTGCTGGTCAGCCTGGGCGTGTTTAACAGCGCGCTCATGAACGACGCGGTGTACAAATTCAAGCGGTATGAAGATCCCAGCCTGGTTTACACCGGCATCAACCGCCATGAAGGGGAAGATATAGGGCTTTACGATACGGTGCTGCGCCGCGCGGAGTACGAGGCTATTATAGTGAGTGAAGAAAAAGAAAGCTGACAGCAGGCTGTCACGCCCGGCCCCGCTATCCAACCGGGATGCGGCTCCAAAACACCGGCGCGCACGATCCAACACGCCCTCCCCCCCCAACCCACCACGGGGAGCATCCTGCCCCCTTCCACGCGGGGCGGGATGCTCCCCATGGTCCCGCCGCGCTCCCCTCTTTCCCAACCTCGTGTATAATAAGGCCACCAAGCGTAAAGGAGACTCACAGCATGGATCCGGAACAACCCTGGGAACCTGAACCCGTAGAGGCGGAAGCGTTCCACCGCGAGGGGGAACATGCCAACATCAACCGCGCGCCTTACGACGCCATCAGCGGGGTGATTTTCAAACGCGCGGCCCACATCGCGCGCGTCCGTTACACCCCCGCCGATCCCGCCCCGGACATGCCCGAACCCTGGCAGGGCAGCGGCAGCACCGTCGTGCGCTGGCTCTTCAGCGAACAGGCGGGGACCGAGGAAGGGCTACTCGACGGGCGTTGCATCGAATTCGTCCACGATACGCGCCTCGATCCCGGCGCCAGCACCGGCATGCGCGCCCATCCGGCCACCGACGAACTCTTCTACGTCATCGCCGGCGCGGGTCAACTCTACCACCGCATGAGCAGCGGCAGCCCCATCATCGCGCGCGCCCTGCGCCCCGGCGATGCCGCCCTCGTGCGCGCCGGCGAATACCATGCTGTGGCCAACCTCGGCGCAGACATCCTCCATCTCATTGTGATTGGATTGAAAACACCATGAAAGTGCGCATCATCGTCATCGGCGCGGGCGCTGCCGGCCTCATCGCGGCGGGCCGCGCCGCCGAACTCGGCGCCCAGGTCCTCCTCCTGGAGAAAATGGAAGAGGCGGGTAAGAAAATCCTCATCTCCGGCCAGAAGCGTTGCAACATCACCAACAGCGCCCCCCTGGAAACCTTCCTGCAAAACTACCATCCCGATGGGCGGTTCCTGCGCAACGCCTTTGCGCGCTTTTTCCGCGAAGCGTTGCTCGACCTGCTCTCGCGTTACGGCGTGAAGACGCAAACCGAACGCGGCGGGCGCATCTTCCCCGCCTCCGGGCGCGCCGCGGACGTGCGCGACGCGCTGCTGCGCTACGCCACCGCGCAAGGCATCGAAATCCGCTACCGCACGCCGGTGCAGTCCCTCCTCACCACCGAACAGCGCATCACGGGCGTGCGCCTGCACGATGGCACCGTCCTCAACGCGGATGCGGTCATCCTCACCACCGGCGGCGCGTCCTGGACCGGCACCGGCTCCACCGGCGATGGCTACCGCATGGCGGCGGAAGTAGGCCACACCATCGTCCCCTTGCGCCCCTCCCTGGTGCCGCTCACGGTGGCGGAAAAAAGCTACGCGCAGGCGCTGCAGGGCGTCAGCCTGCGCAAGGTGCGCTGCCACCTCCTCACGCGCGACGCCGCCGGGCGCACGCTTCCCCTTCCGCCCCCCTACCCCCTGCCGGACACGGGCGAAATGCTCTTCACGCATTTTGGCGTCTCCGGGCCGCTCGTGCTTTCCCTCTCCTTAGGGGCGGTGGATGCGCTCCGCAGCCGGCAAGAAGTCTGGCTGAGCATAGACCTCAAACCGGGCATGACGCTCGATGAAGTGCGCGCGCGCCTCCAACGCGAATTTGAAGCCGCGCCGCACAAGCACCTCCCCGCCCTGCTGGCGAGCTGGGGACCCAAACGCATCGGCGAAGTGCTCACGTCATGGAGCGGCATCGGCGACGCGCGCGAAGTGCACACCCTGCGCGCCGCCGAGCGCGACGCCTTAGCCGCGCTCATCAAGGACTGGCGCTGGCGCATCACCGGCAGCCTGCCCTTAGAGGCGGGCATGGTCACGGCGGGCGGCGTGGCGCTCAAGGAAGTGGACCCGCGCACCCTGGCCTCGCGCAAAATGCAGGGCCTCTATCTGGCCGGGGAAGTGCTCGACATCGCCGCCGACACGGGCGGCTTCAACCTGCAGGCCGCCTTCAGCACCGGCTACGTGGCCGGAGAAAGCGCCGCGCGTGCCGCCCACCTTTCGGCAGAGCAGGGGATATAGGCCCTACGCATCAGCGCGTCCCTGACGCCTCACGGCGCGGACGCGCTGGACGCTCCGCCGGTGCGACGACAAGCGCCGGCGTTGCATCAGAGAGGCCGTTACGAATAGCAAGAGAAAAGAGAACATCTCTCCCTTGCCCATTTGCCATAGCGGGGTATATAGTAAAGGCATCCGGTAACGGCTCAGACGGGTGAGGTGGCGCCGCGTCATTGGCAGATAGCCCCGCGCCGCCCATCTCGCCCCACCCCGCGCAAGCCGCGGGCCAGCTGGGGACGCCCGGCAGCTCCCTGAGCCGTTCCACGTCATCCCGTGGGGGGCCCCGTCAGCAGCGACCATGTCGGCAGAGGGGAGGCCAGGCCATCGGGGCGAACGGCTGCACACCGTCCACCCACGACCAGACAAACACGACGTCAGTCACATGGCTACCGTTGACCATTTCACATTCCGAAAGGAGGCTTGCATGACCGATTTTTTATTTCGTGAACCGCTGAACGAGTTAGACCCGGAGCTGGCCGAACTGATCGGCTATGAAACCGAACGTCAGGCGCGCAAACTCATCATGGTGCCCTCGGAGTCCCTCTCCCCGCTGGCCGTACATGAGGCCGTAGCCTCCTCCTTCTCCCACATCTACGCCGAAGGCTACCCCGACGAGGACACGCGCCAGATGACGCAGGCTGAAATCCTCGACTACGAAGCCCGGTTGGGCCACTATCGCCGCTACTCCGACCCGCGCTACTACAAGGGCGTGGAATACGCCGACCTGTTAGAGGCTCTGGCGCGCCGCCGGGTGGCCGAAGCCTTCGCCACGCCCAAACTCAGTGCGGATCAACTCTTTGTCAACGTGCAGCCCCTCTCCGGCGCGCCCGCCAACACCGCCGTGCAGTACGCCCTCCTCAACCCCGGCGACACCATGCTGGCCATGGCCCTGCACGTCGGCGGACACCTGAGCCACGGCAGCAAAGTCGCCTACTCCGGCAAGACCTACAACGTGGTGCACTACTCCGTGGACCCGCAGACGGAGCGCCTGGATTACGAGGCCATCCGCAAGCTGGCGCTGGAAACGCGCCCCAAGCTCATCATCGGCGGCTACACCTCCTACCCCTGGGCGCCGGACTGGCAGGCCTTCCGCGCCATCGCGGACGAGGTGGGGGCTTACCTGCTGGCCGATATTGCCCACGTCTCCGGCCTGGTGATTGCCGGCGCTTACCCCTCGCCGGTGGGCATCGCGGACGTGGTGACCTTCACCACGCACAAAACGCTGGACGGGCCGCGCGGCGCCGTCATCCTCACGCACAAGCCGTTGCTGGCGCGCAAATTCGACCGCGCCGTCTTCCCCGGCTTCCAGGGCGGCCCGCACATGGAGACGATTGCTGGCATCGCCGTGGCGGCGAAGCTGGCGCAAACGGAGGCCTTCCGCGCGCTGCAGCATCAGACGGTGCGCAACGCGCAAGCCCTGGCCGAGGCGCTGCAGGCTGCGGGCATCCGCGTGGCTTACGGCGGCACGGATACGCACATGGTGCTGATTGACTGCCGCCCCATCAAGGGGCCGGATGGCACGCCGCTGATGGGCGACCCCGCGGCGCGCATCCTGGACGTGGCGGGCATCGTCGCCAACCGCAACACCCTGCCCGGCGACGACACGGCGGCCTACCCATCCGGTGTGCGCCTGGGCACGCCCTGGATCACGCAGCGCGGCCTGAAGGAAGAGGATATGGGGGTGCTGGCGAACGCCATCGCGCGCCTGCTCAAGGCCACGCAGCCCTACACCATCACCTGGCGCAAAAAGCCGGACTACGCCGCGCGCGTGGACTTCAATGCCCTGGAAGAGGTCAAGGCGACGGTGGCTGCCCTGGCCGAAAAAGCCGCCCATCCCTACCCGCTGGGAAAGAAGAGCGGTTACCCGCACTTCTACAGCCTGCAGGATCAGCCGGCAAGCGATGCGCCGTATGAGCGCATCGAGCTGGAAGGCCGGCAGGCGGCCACGTTTGTGGATTGGCTCACGCCCTCGCGCGTGCTGGACATGGCCGACGGCGAAGCGCGTCCCATCACGCTGCTGGAAGCCGACGGCACGCCCATGGCTGCCGGCCTGCTCACCCGCATCAGCGCGGAGCGCTATCAGCTCGACGTGCCGCACGCGAAGGCGGTGCGCGTGTTGACCTGGCTGCGGCAACTGGTGGATGGCTACGTGGCGACCGACGATGTGTATGGGCGCCTGCCCTTCCTCACCGCGGTGCGCGACCTGGGCGCGGCCCCGACGCCAGCGCAGGAACCGCAGGTGGAAAGCGGACCCTTCAGCAAGCCCTACTTCATCGGCGCGTGGCGTCGGCGCGAAGCGGCGGGAGCGGCCCTGCCCGTCTTCACCTGGGAAGAACCCGCCGAGGCCCCGCTCAAGCGCACCTATCTCTACGAGACGCACAAAGCGATGGGCGCGCGTATGGTGCCCTTCGGCGGCTGGGAAATGCCGGTGTGGTACACCTCCAATCTGGAGGAGCACCGCGCGGTGCGCGAAGCGGCGGGCCTGTTCGACGTGAGCCACATGGGCTGCTGGGATGTCTCCGGCAAACAAGCGGCGGCGTTCCTCAACCTGGTGATGGTGAACGACGTGACCGCTTTGGAGGTGGGCGAATCGCAGTATTCGGCCTTCTTCGACCTTAACGGTATTCCCCTGGATGACCTGCTGGTGTACCGCTTAGAGCCGGAGCGCTATCTGGTGGTGGTCAACGCCTCCAACAACGATAAGGATTGGGCGTGGGTGAACGCGGTCCTGCGCGGCGAGGTGCAGCTCGATCCCAACCGTCCGTGGATCAAGTGGGAAGGCGGGGACGTGCGCCTGCGCGACCTGCGCGCGCCGGAAAGCGGCGCGGACCGCCGGGCGGAGCTGGCCTTGCAGGGGCCGAAGTCGCGCGATATCCTGCTGGCCCTTGGCGGATCGGCGGAGGACCTGGCGCGCGTCAAGGCACTGCCCTGGGCCGGCATCTGTCAGGTCACGCTGGGCGGCTTTGACGTCATCGTGAGCCGCACGGGCTACACCGGCGAGCGCGTGGCGTATGAACTGTTCGTCCATCCCGACCGCCTGGTGGCGTTCTGGGAGGCGCTGTTGCAGGTGGGCGCGGCGTTCGGCCTCAAGCCGTGCGGCTTAGCGGCGCGTGATAGCCTGCGCACCGAGGCCGGGCTGCCGCTCTACGGGCACGAGATGGCCGGTCCGCTCAACCTGACCATGGCCGACGCGGGCTTCGGCTCCTACATCAAGCTGTACAAGCCGTTCTTTGTGGGACGTGAGGCCTTTGTGACGCGCGAACGCGAGCGCAAGGCCGAGGTGGTGCGCTTCCAGGTGCCGGAAAAGGGGCAACCCAAGCCGGAGAACCTGGATCGCGTCATTGATGCTTCCGGCAAAGTGGTGGGCTATGTGACGAGCTGCGCGGTGGATGCCGAGGGCCTGCTGCTGGGTCAGGCGTATGTGGATCAGCGCTACACAGCAGAAGGGACGCAGCTCGCGGTGCTGGTCACGCCGCGCCGCGCGCCCAAGCCGCAGCAGGAACTGAAGCCGGGCGATAAGGTGCAATTGCCCGTGCCGATTGTGGTGCTGAGCCGCTTCCCCAAGAAGAAGTAAGCCCGCACCCATCGCTCAAAAGCAACGGGGCACAGCTTGACTGTGCCCCGTTGGCCCAACGGCCCAGGCAGGCTACAGCGGCGCGGAGTCACGCGCCGGTGCTGCTTCCGCTCAACGTCGCGTAGCCGTTTCGCTCCAGGTGGTCTTTTCGCCAGCCACGGTCCAGCGCCCGGTCAGCCGCCCATCCGCGCCGACGCGATAGACAACCAGCCCCGGCGCACCGCCGGCATCCCACGCCACGCTGAACAGGTCGCCTTCGAGCAGTCCCACGCCCTGCACCACAGTGCCATCGTCAAGGTTCCAGGTGACGTTATACACCTCACCCGCGCGTTCGATGGTCAGGCTGCCCGTGTACGTGCCGCCTCCCTGCGCCTTGCCGCGCACGGCGTAAGTCCCGGCGAGGTCCCCGACGTTCCCCGTCCCTGCGGTTGGCGTGAGGTAGCCTCCGCCCAACGAACATCCACACAGGAGCAGAAGCAGCCATCCCCCCAGAAAGACCTTTTGCCAGACGCTCATTGCATACCCCGCACTTTCTTTTTGAGTTGAGCCAGGCGTGTGCCCATCTCGTATTCCGGCACCTGGAATTTCTCGCTAAGTTTGGCGAGATCCATGAAGGGATTACGAATAGCTTTGAGCACCCAGGAACGTGGCATGACCAGGCAAGACGCGAAATAGCGGGCAGCGTCCCGTGTGTAGGGAAGCTCCACCCCGGCCCAGCCGGTATCACAAATTTGCCGGTACAGCAGGCGCGTGAGCGCCATGCGGAATTCATGTTGATGTTCGCCGAAGCCGAAGACATAAGACATGTTCTCCAGCTCCAGGCTCTTAAGGCCCTTGGGTGGACGCGCGGCGATTTGTTCTACTGGCACCGGCGGTTCCTTCAGCCCGTAGGCTTCCAGGATTTTCTCGGCCAGGGTTTCGATTTTTTCGCGGTCTTCGTCGGTCAGCGCGGGCGGCAAGGCCTACACCTCCTCCACGAGATAGCGGAACTCGTCAAAGGGGATGGCGGTGAGGGTCTGCGTGGCCCCCATGCCCAAAGAGTGGATGATGAGAGCGATGCGCGCCGCCGTAGTGGCATCTGGCGCCTCAAAAATGTGCAGGAAGTCGTATTCTCCGAGGAGGACGTAGCTGGCAACACGCTTGACGCCAGGGCACTCTTTTTCGAGCCGCTTGCCCAATTCCACATCGAGTTCAGCTAAAGACTTGATTTCGCCCGGATAGTGGAGTGAGAGTTTGGACAGCATGATAAACGTAGCCATCGCGAACCTCCTTCAGGTTGTGAACGGGTGTGCAGAAACTTAACGGGTTACTGGAAGCTGATGCCGTCGCAAGCAACCAGTAACTAACTTTATATTACCACGAAGCGACAAAGATACAAAAAAAGTAGCTACTCAGCCCCGTCTCCCCACCCCCCGCCTGGGCCGGTCCAGGTATCCCCAGGCTCTGCCTGGGCCGGTACTGGTATCCCCAGGCTCCGCCTGGGCCGGTACTGGTATCCCCAGGCTCTGCCTGGGCCGGTACTGGTATCCCCAGGCTCTGCCTGGGCCGGTAAAGGTACCCCCAGGCTCTGCCTGGGAAACTTGCCAGCCAGAGGCTGGCGATACAACAACTACCGCGGGTAGGCGAAGGCAATGCCTGGGCCGGTACTGGTATCCCCAGGCTTTGCCTGGGCCGGTATAGGTATCCCCAGGCTCTGCCTGGGCTACCTGCCAGCCAGAGGCTGGCGGTACAACAACTACCGCGGGTAGGCGAAGGCAATGCCTTCGCCTACCCGTTTTAGAAAGCTGCCTGCCAGCCAGTACCCCCAGGCTCTGCCTGGGCCGGTACTGGTATCCCCAGGCTCCGCCTGGACAACCTGCCAGCCCAAGGCTGGCGGTACAACAACTACCGCGGGTAAACAAAAGCAATGCCTTCGCCTACCCGGTTTAGAAAGCTGCCTGCCAGCCAGCACCCCCAGGCTCTGCCTGGGTCGGTAAAGGTACCCCCAGGCTCTGCCTGGGCTACCTGCCAGCCAGAGGCTGGCGATACAACAACTACCGAGGGTAAACAAAAGCAATGGCTTCGCCCACCCTGGACTCAGGTGCGCCAGAATTGCCGCGCCAGTTGGTCGAGGCCAAGATGGATGAGGATGGGCCGTCCGTGCGGACAGGTGCGCGGGCTGCGCGTGCTCTCCAAAGCGCGCAAGAGGGCTTCCATCTCGCTGGCGGTGAGGATTTGACCGGCTTTGATGGCGGCGCGTTTGCAGATGCGCCGCGCGAGGAGTTCTTCCTGCCGCGCCTGCACAGGAGCAGCGGGATCATCTTCCGCGTTGATCAGGTCCGCTAACAGGGTGGCCGGCGGGACGTGCTGGAAAAGGGCCGGTACAGCGCGCACCAGAAAGGCGCGCGGGCCGAAAGGTTCCACTTCAAAGCCCAGCGGCGGCAGGAGCGGCAGGATGGCTTCGAGTTGCGCTGCCTCATCCAGGGGCAGCGAGACGACCGCGGGTTCGAGCAGGGCCTGTCCCTCACTGCGCCCGGTCAGCCAGGCGTCGAGGAGGCGTTCGTACAGAATGCGTTCGTGCGCAGCGTGCTGATCAATCAAGTAGAGGCCGTCCGGGCCTTCGGCAACGATATAGGTGGCGGCTACCTGCCCCAAAATGCGCAGGGGCGGGAGACGTTCTCCCTGCGCAGCGGCGGAAGCGACAAACGGCGCAGGGTACGCGCCCGCAGCGGGGAAGGAACGCATCGCGTCGGGAGCGGCGGCAGAAGCGGCCTCGTCCACAGCAGCGCCAGCGGACACCGTCGCATCCGCAGGAGCGGCGGAGGAAGTGGCTTCGTCCGCAGGAGCAGAGGTTCCGTCCACGGAAATGGCAAGGGCGGCGGGGATGGTCGCGTGACCCGGCCAGGTCCAGCCTTGCAGATCCGAGGCGGTGGGAGAGACGGTTGGCGCGGCGGTGGGTTCGGACCGCGGAGGAAGGGCAGCAGCGCCTGACGTTGGGAGGCGCGGCTCGTCCCCGGCGGTGGCGGGCGGGACGGTATCCCATAGCGTGGGGGCCTCCGGGGTGCTGCGGCCCTCATCACCCCGCGAAGCTTCCGGACGCGCTGGCGTGAGCGAGGCTAATTGCGCACGGAGCGCCGCCCGCTGCGGATCGTTCCCCCACGGCGCGGCCACCGGCGCACTGTCGAGCAGGGTGGCGCGCACGGCATGAAGTACCATGCGAAAAACAGCGTCCGGATCGCGCAGGCGGATTTCGGTTTTGGCCGGGTGGACGTTAACGTCTATGTCTTCCGGCGGCAGGTCGAGCATGAGAAAGGCCACCGGGTAACGGTTCACCGGCAGGAGGGTGTGATAGGCCTGTATGACGGCGTAGGAAAGGCGCAGGTCGTGAATCCAGCGCCCGTTGACGAACAGGGTGATGTAGCCCCGGTCGGCGCGGTGGGTGTTGGTGTCGCTGACGTAGCCGCGCACGCGCACCACCCCGTCCCTGTCGGCTTGCGGCATGAGGGGCAGGAGGGCGCGCGCTAAATCGAGGCCGTAGACCTGTACCAGGGCCTCTTCTGCATTGCCGTTGCCGGGGGTGTTGAGGACGGTGCGCCCGTCGTGAATGACGGTGAAGGCAATGTGCGAATAGGCGATGGCATAGCGCGTGAGGAAGGCATCGCAGTGTTTGCGCTCGCTGCGCGGGCTGGAAAGGAATTTGCGCCGCGCCGGCACGTTGTAGAAGAGGTCCTCGATGCGCATCTCGGTGCCCACCGGGTAGCCAACAGGAGTGCGGGAGAGGATTTCACCCCCCTCAAGGCGCAGACGGACGCCGCTGTCCGCGTCGCGGTGGCGGGTGGTGCAGGTGACGCGCGCCACAGCCGCAATGCTGGCCAGGGCCTCGCCGCGAAAGCCCAGGGTGGCGATGCGTTCAAGGTCCTCGGCAGTGGCGATTTTGCTGGTGGCGTGACGCAGGAAGGCGAGTTCAACTTCGTCGGCAGGGATGCCGTGGCCGTTATCGCGCACACGGATGAGGCGCAGGCCGCCTTCTTCGGTTTCGATTTCGAGGCGCGTGGCACCGGCATCAAGGCTGTTTTCGACCAGTTCCTTGATAACGGAAGCCGGGCGTTCGACAACTTCCCCGGCGGCGATACGCACGGCAACGGCTTCGGGTAACAGGTGGATGGGCATCGGGTCCTCCTTAAGTGCGGTGGTGATTGTAATCGAAAATGGGGATTTCTCAACCTGGGTGCCTGGGTCAGCCAGAGGCTGGCGGTACAGGTATCCCCAGGCTCCGCCTGGGAAATTTGCCAGCCAAAGGCTGGCGATACGCTCTGCCGGGCAACCTGCCAGCCAAAGGCTGGCGGTACAGGTATCCCCAGGCTCTGCATGGGAAACATGCCAGCCAGAGGCTGGCGGTACGTTCCGCCTGGGCTACCTGCCAGCCAGAGGCTGGCGGGACAGGTATCCCCAGGCTCCGCCTGGGAAATTTGCCATTCCAAGGCTGGCGGTACAGGTATCCCCAGGCTCCGCCTGGGAAATTTGCCAGCCAGAGGCTGGCGGTACGTTCCGCCTGGACTACCTGCCAGCCAGAGGCTGGCGGGACAACACCTACCGCGG
>DAOUBT010000002.1:0-40066 GCA_034432595.1 Anaerolineae bacterium
TCTCTTCCCTCTTTAGCGTCTTCATTTGCCACCTCCTATCTCTTCTCTCTCATTCTCATTTTACCTCACCCGACGAAATTGGGACACACCCCGGCAAGCCAGACAAAAGCTATAACGCCCTACCCCTCGTGAGTTACCTGGTCAACCAGCGCGCAAAGATTGCATCCAACGTGCCGTCGGACTGCATCTGCGACAGGTACTCACTCACCGCCTTGATGAATGCCTCATCCTCGCGGCGTGCGGCCATCACATACATTTCATCGGTGACGCTTTCATCAAGCAGGCGCAGTTCGGCATGAAGCAGGCGCGCGCGATGCGCCACGATGGCGTGCGCTACGAGCGCGTCCACTTCGCCGTACAACAAGGCGTTGATGGCATCATCCGGTTTGTCGTACGTGATGAGCTGCGGTGGCGGATTGAGCATGTACTGCCAGCGCGAAATCTCCAACAGCCCTTCCGAATTGTTGATCACGGCGATCCGTAAACCGGCCAGCTGGCTTTTGGTGCGCACCGGCGAATTTGTAGGGACAACAATGAGCTGCCCGGCATTAAAGTAGGGCTGACTGAAGGCGTAGTTCGTCAGGGCACTGCCTTCCGGGTATAAGGCAGAGATAATCAGGTCAGCCTGCCGATTGTCCAATGCCTGATAAATCTTATCATACGGCTGTTGCACAAACACCACCGGCACCCCAATCCGTTTGCCCAGATCCATGGCTATATCCACATCCAACCCCTGCACCTGCCCGTTGACCAACTCCTCAAAGGGCGGATAGGTAGGGTCGAGGGCGATGCGGAGCTTGCCCTGCTGCCGGATGCGCTCCAGCGGATCGGCGGCGGAGACGTTTCCGCACGCTGCCAGCAGCAGCACGCTCAATGCCAGGCACACCAGACGCCATCCTCGTGCTAACCCAATCTTTATTGTCATGTTCTGCTTCAACCCCAGGTGTTCATGCGGCGCTTGACGCAAGGCCGCGCCGCGAGATTATCCTTCGTAGCTATCCCCTACTTCTAAAACGACCGGCATGGTGGCGGTTTCTGCACGCACGCGTGCAGCCCAGGCGTGCGGGTCCTGCGCAATCAGGCCCCAGGTAGCGTAATGCATGGGGATGACGACGCGCGGCTTGATGAGCTTGACCGCACGCAACGCATCGTCCGGCCCCATCGTGTAATTATCGCCAATCGGCAGCAGGGCAATGTTAATGCCTTCTTCGCCGATCAGGGCCATGCCGGCGAACAGGCCCGTATCTCCGGCGTGGTAAAGCTTCTTGCCCTCCGCGTGGATGAGCACCCCCGCCGGCATCCCCCCGTAACTTCCATCGGGCAGGGAGGAGCCATGCACGGCCTGCGTCAGTTTGACATAGCCGAAAGAATGATGAAAGCCCCCGCCGATGTGTTGGGCATGGACTTTGTTCAAGCCCTGTTGCCGCGCCCACCGTGCAATCTCCGCGTTGGCAATGAGCAGCGCGTCGCACCGTTGCGCGATGGCAATGGCGTCGCCGAGATGGTCGCCGTGGCCGTGCGTCACGATAATGAAATCCGCCTCTACCGCCTCGGCCTTCACCGGCGCCTGCGGGTTGCCGGTAAAGAAAGGATCAATGAGAATGCGATGAGAGCCGATTTCCAGCCCCCAGGTTGCATGTCCATACCAGGTTAAGCGCATACCCCACCTCCTCAAAAAGGCTCTGATCATCCTCTTGTGAACCGTCCCTTACGAACAGAGCGGTCATACGCCAAAGGCCGTATGACAGGCCCGGTGTTTCCCGGTTTCCGCTGTGATCAAAGGCTCCACCAGCCTTTTAAACGTCATCCGGTTCTTTCTTTCCAGACGTATCCTCCCCTTTTGGGGGGACCTTGCCTTCCATGCGCTGCAACCGCTCCATAAGGCGCTGCTCAAAGCCATGGCCGCGCGGCTTGAACCAGCCGCCGGGGACGCCTTCGGGCAGATAGCACTGTTCCACCCAGCTACCAGGGTAATCATGAGGGTAGCGGTAGCGTTCTTGCGCGCCGACTGTGCGGCGGTAGTGGCTCGCCATGCCAGGGCTAAGGCTCTGCGCCTTGTCGCGCAGGTAGAGTGGTGGTGGCTGATAGCCATGCTCTTCCAGATAGGCCAGCACTTCCCAGTAGGCGCCCACACTGTTGGATTTAGGCGCAGTTGCCAGATAGAGCGTCGCCTCGGCTAAGTGATACTGCCCTTCGGGCATCCCCACCCATTCAAAGGCTTGCGCACAACTGTTGACGAGCAGGAGCGCCCACGGATCGGCCAGGCCTACGTCCTCCGCGGCCAGAATCAGCAGGCGGCGGAAGATGAAGCGCGGGTCCTCGCCAGCGCTGACCATTTTCGCCAGGTAGTACAGGGCCGCGTCGGGATCGGAGCCGCGGATGGATTTGATGAAGGCGCTGATGGTGTCGTAGTGCTCATCCCCGGCACGGTCATAATGAAGGGCGCGGCGCTGAATGGATTCCGCAGCCACATCCAGGGTGATGTGGCGGATGCCTTGCGCGTCGGGCGGGGTGGATTCGACGGCCAATTCCAGGGCGTTGAGCGCGCTGCGCGCGTCCCCGCCGGCCATTTCGCTCAGATGCAGGCGCGCTTCGGGCGTGAGTTCGATAGCCAGTTTGCCGTAGCCGCGTTCTGCATCCTGCAAGGCCGTATCAAGCAGCGCGCCGATTTGTTCCGGCGTGAGCGCTTCAAAATGGAAGACGCGCGAGCGACTGATGAGCGGGGGAATGATGGAAAAGTAGGGATTTTCCGTGGTCGCGCCGATGAGAATCAGCGTGCCATCCTCGACGATAGGAAGCAGCGCGTCCTGCTGAGCTTTGTTCCAGCGGTGGATTTCATCTATAAGCAAAATGGTGCGCTGTCCGTGCAGGCGCATCCGTTCTTTGGCAGCTTCGGCAATTTTCCGCAGCTCCGGCAGCCCGGAAAGGACAGCGTTGAGCGTCTCGAAGGCCATGCGTGTGTGCTGTGCGATGAGCAGGCCTAAGGTAGTCTTGCCGCATCCCGGTGGCCCCCAGAAGATGAGGGATGAGAAGAGGCGGTCGGTTTCAATGGCGCGGCGCAAGAGCCGCCCCGGCCCAATGATGTGCTCCTGCCCTACAAATTCATCCAGGGTGCGCGGACGCATCCGGGCAGCTAAAGGCGCCTCTTTGCGTAGCTGTTCTTGACGCGCGTGTTCGTATAAGTCCATGGCTTTTTATACTTTTTTGCGGTAGTCCTTTGACAATACAATACTACCTGTAACTCAGGGCCATGTCAAGTATACCGCTTTTGAGCACGCTGACAAATGGTCAGGAGGAGGTGGGTGTCCTGGATCACGTTCGGGCTTAGAGAAAGGCGGTGTCGGCATCCGCGGCGGCGGTGCGTAGCGTGCAGGGGACAATGAGGGATGCCCAAAGAGTTAGAACTCCGGGGTAGATGAAGACACGGCCTTCGCCCACCCGGACTCTGTGCCTTCTGAGGGGGAAAATCTGCGCCGGCTTGAAAGGCAGCCGGTAATTGGCCCGCACGTCTTTTGTGATATACTTAAAAAAGATGTAACTGCTCAAACGGCCTGGGTTACGATGCAGTGAAACATTCAGGCGGGGTGAGGGTGAGCGAAGGCAATGCCTTCCCCACCCTAAGGATGTTGAAATCATCGGACTTTATCCAAACCTGCGGTTAAAATCGCGCTAGCGATGATTTCAATGGCTACTGGTGCTGAAGGTAAGCAGTTACGAAAAGATTACGGTAGATACCCGGATTGTGAGGCTGTGGTCACAGAATTCCTTTTCGGCATACCCATCAGTGATTTTTATACGTTAGCCACCTTTGCGCAGGGGGTGGTGTTTTTTACCCTGGGCCTGTTGGTTTTCGTCATCAACTACCTTGGCGAGCGGATTAAGTTTTCGCGCTCGTTAGAGTGGTTGGGGTTTTTCGCTCTGGGCGAGGCTTTTGTGAGCTGGAATCAGGCCCTGGCCCCCCATATCACCGTGACGGTGTTCCCGCTTTATTTGCACCTGCTGGCGATGGCATTCGCTTATGGTTTCTTACTCGCGTATGGGATGTATAACGTTTGGGGTCAGGAGTCGGAGACGGAGCAGGGGCATAAAGGGTGGCCGTGGTGGGTGATGGTCACCCCTGGCATGGTAGCGTTCGGCGCGATGGGCGTGGCCTGGGTGCTGATGGCTCCTTCGGGGATAGGGGATGCACCACAGGTGGAAAGCGCGCTGCGCGTTTTGCTGGCCACACCGGGCGGGATACTGGCCGGGGTGGGACTGCGCAAGCAGAGTTATCGCCTCCTGCAGCCGGAGCACCGGCAGGCAATTCGCTCTTATTTGCGCCTGGCCGAAGGCGCTATGCTTTCGTTCGGCCTGCTCAATCTTTTCCCTTTGCCCCACAGCGCCTGGACTCTGGGCGAGGATGGCTTTTTCCGCCTGACTCTGGCCGCCGCTTTGCGCGCTGTTTGCGGCGTTTTGCTCACACTGGGGCTGAGCGGGGCTTTGTTCAGCTTGTGGAACCGCATTCAGGAATGGGTGGAGCTGATGGAGCGTGAACAGGCGCTCGTGGCCGATCGCGAACGCATCAGCCGCGATTTGCATGATGGCATTATCCAGTCTATCTACGCGGCGGGTTTGATGTTGGAGAGTGTGTATACGACCATCCTCGCGGATCCGGAAAAAGCACAGGCACAGTTGCGGCGCGTGATGGACAACCTGAACGAGACGATTCAGGATGTACGGCGCTATATTTTCGACTTGCGGGGCGGCGCTTCGGATGTTTCGTTGGAGCAGGGGATTCAACGTTTGTTACGCGATTTTCATATCAATACCCTGCTGGATACGCGCCTGGAGGTGGAGAATAAGCCACAGCATACGTTGAATATCGAGCGGCGCCGTCATGTGTTCCAGATTGTGCGCGAGGCTTTGACCAATACGGCCCGCCACGCGCGCGCGCAACGCGCCGAGGTGCGCTTGATTTATCAGGATGAGTACGTGGAATTGATTATCACGGATGACGGTGTCGGTATGGAGTCGTTGCAGATCGGAAAAGGACATGGCTTGCGCAATATCCGCGAGCGCGTGCGGCTGCTCGATGGAACGTTGCGCATCGAAAGCGCGCCGGGAGAGGGCGTGCGGCTGCACATTACCGTGCCGTATTAGACCGCTCCTGGTAACGCAAGCCGCAGGTTTTTATGCTGCGTGGACAGGTCGGGTTGGGATCAGGCGGGCGGCGCGTACCGTCCCCTGACCGCGGGCGGCGAGAGCGTAACGCTTGCGCGTGCGACTTGCTGAAGCGAGAAACCTCATCACATTGAAAAAAGGTGGAAAGGTTATGGGGCTGAGAATTTTGCTGGTAGATGATCACGAAGTGGTGCGCGTGGGGCTGCGGGCGCTGTTGGAGCAGCATCCCGATTTTACGGTGGTGGCCGAGGCGGGCACGGCGCGCGAGGCCCTGGAAAAGGCGCTGTTGCATCATCCGGATGTGGTGGTGATGGATATTCGCCTGCCCGGCGGGGATGGCATCACCGCTTGCCGGGAAATTAAGCAGCAGTTGCCTAAGACGAATGTGATTATGCTCACGTCCTACGCTGAGGATGAGATGCTTTTTGAGGCTATCAACGCCGGCGCAGCGGGGTATGTGTTGAAGCAGATCGGCGGGGATGAGCTGGTGCGCGCGATTGAGCGCGTGGGACGCGGTGAGGCGTTGCTGGATCCTTCCGTGACACAGCAGGTGTTGCGCCGCCTGCGCGAGGCTTCCTGGCAGGAGCAGGCTTCCGCTTTTGCGGATCTGACCGAGCAGGAGTTGCGCGTGCTGAATCTGGTGGCCGAAGGAAAGACGAATCGCGAGATTGCACGGATGTTGTATCTCGGCGAGGGGACGGTGCGCAATTACGTGAGCAATATTCTTTCCAAGTTGAACCTGACCAATCGCGCCGAGGCCGCGGCGTATGCTGTCAAGCATAATCTCAAAGAGTTGCTCGAACAAATGTAGGAGGGGAAGGTATGACCGAATCCGCACGGCAAGCTGTAGATACGATTGTCACCGCCGATTATCTGATCACGATGGATGCTCAGCGGCGCGTGCTCACGCCCGGCGCAGTGGCGGTGCGCGGGGATAGTATCGTCGCGGTAGGGACGCCCGCCGACCTGGACGCGGCTTTCATGGCCAGGGAACGGGTGGATTGCGGCCGCGCGGTGATTTTGCCCGGCCTGGTCAATACCCACGGTCACGCCCCGATGGCGCTGCTGCGCGGCCTGGCCGATGATTTGCGCCTCGATGTGTGGTTGATGGGGTATATGATGCCGGTCGAGCGCGAGTTTGTGACGCCGCATTTTTCCTGGCTGGGCACGCAGTTGGCCGCGGCTGAAATGATCCGCTGCGGGACGACGACTTTTATGGATATGTATTATTTCGAGGACGCGGTGGCGGACGCAGCGGCCCTGGCGGGTTTGCGCGCGGTGTGCGCCGAAAGTGTTCTGCGCTTTCCCACTCCTGATGCGGGCAGCTATGATGAGGCGCTGCAAAAAACGCGCGATTATGTGATGCGCTGGCGTGAGCATCCGCTGGTGATTCCGGCGATTGCTCCCCATGCGCCTTATACCGTCACACCGGAGTTGATGGAGGCGGCGGTCTCCCTGGCTCTGGAGTATGACGTGCCGTTGCATATTCACGTGGCGGAGACGGCGCAGGAGGTGGAGGATCATGTCCGCGAATACGGCATCCCGCCCGTGCCATGGTTGGAACGCCTCGGTGTGTTGGAGGCAAAGGTGACGGCGGCGCATTGTGTCCATCTCACCCCTGCTGATATGGAGATATTGCTTCAGCATAAGGTGGGGGTGGCCCATAATCCTTCGAGCAATCTGAAGTTGGCCAGCGGCATTGCTCCCGTGGCGAAGATGCTCAGCAT
The DNA here is from genome assembly GCA_034432595.1 of Anaerolineae bacterium. Taxonomy (GTDB): domain Bacteria; phylum Chloroflexota; class Anaerolineae; order B4-G1; family SLSP01; genus DAOTZR01. Next base: position 6,888 of record DAOUBT010000002.1, read on the forward strand.
GGGTCTCAAGGTGGGCATCGGTACGGATGGGCCGGCGAGCAATAACGATTTGGATATGTTCGAGGAGATGCGCTTAGCGGCGCTGCTGGCGAAGGGGGCGACGCTCGATCCGACCGCGTTGCCCGCTACGCAGGCGCTGGAGATGGCGACGATTATAGGCGCGGAGGCGATGCACATCGGCCATCTGACGGGGTCCTTAGAGCCGGGCAAGCGTGCTGATTTGATTGTAGTGCGGATGGATGATGTGCGTCATATTCCCACCTTTGAGCGCGATGCGGATGCGATTTACTCACGCCTGGTCTATGCCGCACAGGCGCAGGATGTGTTGCATACCATGGTCAACGGACAGTGGTTGATGCGCGACCGCCGTTTGTTGACGATTGATGAGGCGGCGCTCATCGCCGAGGCTGACGCGCTGGCGCGCAAGATTGATGCTTTCCTCATCGAGCGCGAGCAGAGTGTGTTGAGCAAGCTGTTGGCGATTGGCGGCGTGGCGCAGCAGAAGACCTTCGAGGTGCAGGTGAAGGTGCGGGTGGATGATTTGGATGCGTTGTACACGCGGATGCGCTCGCTGCCGGAGATTACCTGGATTCGCGGCTCGACGCGCCGTCAATATGATACGTACTTCATCTTCCACGATAGCGAAGGAAGCCGCCTGCGCTATCGCGAGGATGAGTTGTACGATCCGGAGACGGGGGAGGTGACGGACGTGATTTATCGCCTGACGCTCACCACGTCGAGTAAGGAGCATGAGTACGAGAATTCGGTGTTGCTTTCGCGTTCGCGCTTCGATGCTCCCGCGACGCGCAGCCGGCGCTTCTATCGTGAGTATTTTAAGCCCGCCGAGGAGCTGACGGTCCACAAGGAGCGGCGACGCGCGCATGTGCGCTACGGCGGCACGGATTTCTCGCTCAATTTTGATGAGGTGAAGGAACCTGCCGATCTGGGGGCTTATCTGGAAATTAAGAGCCGCACCTGGTCACGCCTGGATGCGGAGCGAAAAGCGGCGCTCATCGGGGAGTTGTTGCGCCTGCTGGAGGTACCTCAAGAGGCGATTGTCCGCTCTGAGTACCTGGAGCTGGCACAGAGTAACGAGGATTGAGCAGGGGACTGGATACTGGAAGCCGGGCGGTGGGAACGGACCGGCGACCGTTGATGAGGTTTAAGAGCAACGGCTTATCTTCAGCACCAGGAGAGCGAATGCAATCGTCGTTGTGACGCGATTTTAACCGCCAGACTGGATAGGGTATCCGATGATTTCAACACACGGGAGGTGGGCGAGGCAATGTCCTCACCCACCCCCCTTACCGGTCGCCCGGTGCGGTTTTAACTCACTCAGAGCGCAAATAAGCGGCGATCAATTGCGCTGTCGCTTCCAGGGAGGCACGGTGGGTGCGCTCGTAGGAGTGCGAGGCGTCCACGCCAGGGCCGATGAGGGCGACGCGCAGGTCCGCGCCCGCGCGCCAGGCCGCTTCGCCATCTGAGCCGTAGTAGGGGTAGATGTCGGTCCGGTAAGGTATGCCTTCGGCTTCGGCGAGGCGTTCCAGACGGCGGCGCAGCTCCAGATGGTACGCGCCGCCGGAGTCCTTGGCGCAGATGCCCACGCTGAACTCATCCGAGGCTTGCTCTCCCCCTGCCGCGGCCATATCCACCGCCACCAGCTCTTCCACGTCCTCCGGCAGGCCCACCGCTGCGCCGTGGCCCACTTCCTCATAGGCGGCGATGAGCACGGTGAGGCGGTAGCGCGGGGCGAGTCCCGCCTGTTTGAGCGCAGCTAACGCTCCATAGATGCAGGCCACGCCCGCCTTATCATCCAGGTGGCGGGAGCGGATGAAGCCGCTGTTGACCTCCACACGCGGGTCGAAGTAGACAAAATCCCCCACGTTGATTCCCAACAGGCGCGTGTCTTCTTCCGTGCTGGTGTGCGCATCTAAGCGCACCTCGTAATTTTCGGCTTTCCGCTCCAAATCGCGCGCTTCCTGCCCGTAGATGTGCACCGAGGCCTTGATAGGCAATATCGAGCCGCGATAGGTTTTGCCCTCCGCCGTCATGACCGTGCAGCCCTCGGTCTCGATGGAGTGCCAGTCGAAGCTGCCGATGGAGGAAAGCTGCAAGCGGCCATTGGATTTGATGGCGCGCACGATGGCGCCCAGGGTATCGGTGTGAGCGGTGAGGGCGCGCGGATGGGCGGGGTCGGCTTCCCAGGTGAGGATGAGGCCTCCTTTGCGCAGGTGGCGCGCCGTCAGGCCCAGGGCCGTGAAAGCCTCCTCGCACACCGCTAAAGCGCGCGCCGTGTCGCCGGTGGGGCTTGGGGTGTTCAGCAGCCGCACCAGAAAATCAAGCATGGAATCCACCGGAATGGGTAATGCCATAAAACCTCCTCGCTTGCAAGTCGTTCAGTCGTGAATTTCTGGGGTTCAGGGCGCGAGTTGTCGTGACGCAGGACCGCTTCAGCTGACCTGCTGCCACAGGGTAGCGCCCTGTGGCTGTTCCGGCAGTTGCAGATGCCCGTTGATGACGCGCGCACCTTGACCGCTGAACAGCTCGATGAAGTGCGCCCCATCCGGTACGCCGCCGTGATCCACCCGCAGGCCCTGCGGTGGGCGTGGCTGCGTCCCCCGGTGCGCCACCACAAGGATGCGCCCGGCTTTCGAGGCGCGCTGATAGGCGAAAGTATCCTTATCCACCCAAAGCATTTGGAAGCCGCCTTGCTGTAACACCGGCGAGCTGCGCCGCAAGGCGATGAGTTGCCGGTGGAAGTGCAACAGGTCGTGATCCCATCGCGCCTCGTCCCAAATCATGCAGCCACGCGGCCCTAAGCGCGGTGTATCGCGCAGGCCAATTTCATCGCCGTAGTAGAGCGAAGGCACGCCGGGATAGGTCATCAGCACGATGACGGCCAGACGATGGAGCGCGTCGTTCCCCTCCACCACGCTGCGGATGCGCGGCACGTCGTGGCTATCGAGCAAGTTGTACTGTTGCAAGGCCACGGTCCAGGGGATGGAGGCGCGCACGTTGCGCCAGGTCTGCTCCAGGGCCATGGTGGGCCAGGGCGCGTTCACGCGGATTTCTTCGTGCAGTCCCCAGGCACCTTGCCGGAAGCCGCGCAGCCAGTGCCACAAGGGCATGGCAAACCCCAAATAGTTCATCACCCCATCCCACTGATCGCCTTGCAGTTGCGGGGTGGCATCGAAAAAGTTTTCGCCGATAAGGTAGGCGTCGGGACGGACATCTTTGACAGCGCGACGGATGCCGCGCGCCACGTCCGGGCCGTATTGTAAGGCGCCTTGCCTTGCCAACATGTTCGCCACGTCTATGCGCCACCCATCCGCGCGGAAAGGGGGACGCAGCCAGCGGCGGAAAACACTATCGCTATCTTCGTACATGCGGCGACGCAATTCCGCGCTGCGGTAGTTGAGCTTGGGCAGGCGCTTGACACCCAACCAGCATTCGTACAGGTCGGGATGGCGCGTGAAGGTGAAGAAGCTCGCCTCCGACGCGTCAGGGTCGGCCTGCGCCTTGAGGAACCAGGGATGCTGCGCGCCGCAATGATTGGGGACCACGTCCAGAATGTAGTGCATGGCGCGCGCGTCCAGTTCCCGCCGCAAGGCGATGAGCGCCTCGTCTCCGCCCAGGCGCGGATCCACGTGGTTGTAATCGGTCACATCGTAGCGGTGATTGGAAAGCGCCGGAAAGATGGGGTTGAGGTAAAGCGCGTTGACACCCAAGGCCTGCAGGTAATCGAGCTGCTGCCGGATGCCTTCCAGGTCACCGCCGTAGAAGACAAACGAATGCGGCGCGCTGGTGGGCGGCTCCGCCCCCCACGGCAACAGGTAAGGCTGGATCCCACCCACTTCTCTGACGCCATTGGGCCGGGGGTCATTCGAGGGGTCACCATTGGCAAAACGGTCCGGGAAAATCTGATAGAAGACGCTCTGCAGCACCCAGGTCGGGGCGGCGTAATCGGCCAGCAGGACAAAATCCTGTGCATCGGTGGGGATGCCGGGAGTCGCGCCAGCGGCGTTGTACCACCAGACGCCATCCTCAGCGATGATGAGGAAACGGTACACGACACGCGGCTCGCTAACCTCAAGCGTGCCTTCCCACCAGCGCACGGGCGGGGTAGGCGCTGTGGCCTGTAAAGGCGTGAGGCGCTGTTCGCCATCGGGGGCGGTGCGCAAATACACCTGTTTCACCGGCGCCTGTGCGCCCACGCGCAACCGAATCTGCACCTTTTCCCCCAGCGAAGGGTAAGGATTGGAAACGTACAAATCTGAACCGTCGTGATGTACCGTGAGTATCCAATCGGGTTGAAACACGGGACCCATCCTGTACAAGGCTTTTTTCCGGCGATTTACCGGATAAGGTGTATTGTAAACCAAAAGGGATGAGAAGCAAGCCCGAAAAACTGCCCATCGGCTGAGCGGAACTACCGGCGGACCAGAAACCAACGTCCGGCAACCTGAAAAAAGGCCGGCCTGCGCTATGCGACGCAGGCCGGCCTTGCCCGTGCAGGTTATTTCACGACCAGGCTCACCATTTTGCCGCGGGCGATGATGACCTTGACCACCGTCTTGCCTTCAATGTGCTTGCGAACAGCGGGGTCGGCCAGCGTGATGGCCTCAATGGCAGCCTCATCCGCATCGCTGGGCACAACAACCTTGCCGCGCAGCTTGCCGTTGATCTGCACCGGCAGCTCGATATTTTCCTCTTTCAGCATGGCCTCGTCCCAGGCGGGCCAGGGCTGCGTGTGGACGCTGTACGGTTTGCCCAGGCGCGTCCACAGCTCCTCGGCGATGTGCGGCGCCACGGGAGCCAGCAACAGGACGAGCGTGCTCACCGCCTCCTCCCATACCGGCGTGCCCCAGAAGGCCGCCTTGGCCTTGAGCAACGTATTCGTGTACTCCATCAGCGTGGAGATGACGGTGTTGAAGGCAAACGCCTCCATGTCCTGCGTCACGCGCTTGATGGCGCGGTGTTGTTCGCGGCGCAGGGCGCGCTCCGCCTCCGCCGATGCCGCGACGCGGCTTTCGGGTTCGTCCATCACCGCGCTCCAGACGCGGTTCATCCAGCGTGCCACGCCCTCGATACCCTTGCTATCCCACGGGCCGCCCAGCTCCCAGCGCCAGCCGAACATGAGATAAGCCCGCACCGTATCCGCGCCGTACTTCTCCACCAGCTCATCCGGCGCCACCACATTGCGCTTGCTCTTGGACATCTTTTCCACCTCCAGGTGGTAGAGGATGCCCTTGTACTCCATGGGCTGACCCTCAAACGTGAAGGTCGGCGTCTCCTCGCTGGCATGGACAATGATCACCGTCTTCTCATCCACCCCCACGCGCAAGCCGGCGTCCTCACGCAGCATCACCTCGCCGCAGATGCGCGTCTCGCTCTTCTCAAAGGCGGGCCAGCTTTCGGGCTTGTTGAAGGGGTACACGGTAATGCGGCTGGCTTTGAAAGCGTTGCCTTCCCACGCTCCCTCCACAGTGACGACATCGCCGCGCCGCGGTTCGCCCAGGATAATGCCCTGATAGCGGTACTGCGTCATCGGCTCATCGAAATTCACCAATCCGGCATCGCGCAGGACCTTGGTGAAGAAGCGCGTGTAGAGCAGGTGCATCACAGCATGTTCCGCGCCGCCGGTGTAGGTATCCACGGGCGCCCAATAGGCCAGCTCTGCCGGATCCCAGGGCGTATCCTGCCCCGTCGCCGGCTCGCCTTCGCGGTAATAGGGGCTGAGATAGGCGTACTGATACCACGAAGAGCACATGAACGTATCCATCGTATCCGTCTCACGGCGCGCCGGTCCACCGCACTTGGGGCAGGTGGTGTTGAGGAAGCCCTCGTGGTAGAGCAGCGCATTCTCGCCCGTCTTGGGAATCTCGGCATCCAAAGGCAGCTCCACGGGCAAGTCTTCGTAAGGCACGGGCACCACACCGCACGTTTCGCAATAAATCATGGGGATAGGGGCCCCCCAATAGCGTTGGCGGCTGATAAGCCAGTCGCGCAGCCGGTAATTGACGGCGGGTTTACCCAGCCCCTGCTCCTGTAACCACGCCGTGACCTGCTCCACAGCAGGATGGGGCGCGGGCGTGCCGTCGAAAGGACCGGAGTTGACCATACGCCCTTCTCCCGGATAAGCGCGCGGCAGCGGGAAGGGACGCCCTTCCGCCACCCAGTCCTCCGTCTCGATGACCACCGGGATGGGCAGGCCGAACTTGCTGGCAAACGCAAAGTCGCGCTCATCGTGCGCGGGCACAGCCATAATGGCGCCGGTACCGTAGGTCATCATCACGTAATCCGCAATCCAGATGGGAATGCGCGCCCCATTGACGGGATTGATGGCATACGCGCCGGTAAAGACGCCCGTCTTTTCCTTGTCGGTAGCCATGCGCTCAATTTCGTTCTGGCGCGCGGCCTGATGCTGATAAGCCCGCACCGCCTCGCGGTAGTCGGGTTTGGTGATGCGCTCCACCAGCGGATGTTCCGGAGCGAGCACCATGAAGGTGGCGCCCCACAACGTATCCGGGCGGGTGGTGAAGACCACCAGATCGCCCTCACCCGGCGCTGCATCGGCGGGCAGGTCCTCCGGCGCCACTTTGAAAACCACCTCCGCGCCTTCGCTGCGCCCAATCCAGTTAGTCTGCAGCAAGCGGATTTTTTCAGGCCAGTCAATCCTGGAAAAGTCAAGCAGCTCATCCGCGTACTTCGTGATGCGGAAGAACCACTGCTCCAGCTCCTTTTTGATGACCGGCGTGCCACAGCGCTCGCAGACGTGTTCTTCGCCCACGACCTGTTCACGCGCCAGGGTTGTATGGCACGAAGGGCAGTAATCCACAGGAGCCTTTTTGCGGTAAGCCAGGCCCATTTCGTAAAATTTAAGGAAGAACCACTGGGTCCAGCGGTAATAGCCGGGCAGGCAGGTCACCGCTTCGCGCTCCCAATCAAACATGGCGCCCATGGAACGCAGTTGACGGCGCATATTCTCGATGTTGCGCATCGTCCACGTGTGGGGATGGATGCCGCGCTGAATGGCCGCATTTTCCGCGGGAAGACCGAAAGCATCGAAGCCCATGGGGAAGAGCACGTTATAGCCCTGCATCCGCTTAAAGCGCGCGCGGGCATCGCTCGGCGTCATCGCGTACCAGTGCCCGATGTGCAGGTCACCGCTCGGATAGGGCAGCATCGTCAGCGCGTAGAACTTGGGGCGTTCCGGGTCTATGCGCGAACGATACAGACCGTCCGCTTCCCATTTTTCCTGCCATTTACGCTCGATTACCTGAGGTTGATAAGGCTCGGCCATCTTAAGTTCCTCCTCATTTCTGCAACATTACGTTTGCAAGATGTAAACCTGTCCTGTTTCATGAACCCTGGATGATGCGTCGTCCGTTGCTGATGGTCCAACCTACAAAATCTGCATGAACTCTTTCCCAACGCACATAAAAAGCCCCTGCCTTGCGCGGCAGGGGCCTGAACAAAAACACTTACCAAGTCCGAGCCGCGCGCCAACGCCTGCTGCTAAGGGCCAGCAGGGCAAGCGACAGCAAGCTCGTGATCGTCCGCATCTTTCATGACCTCCGGAGTGTCTTTATTTTACCATAAGTGACGGGGGAATCAAATGGTGCTGGATGCAGCAGGTTGAACGACAGAGAAGGTCGTAGCTACCCGCAGGGTATGATCGCCCGGCGCGGTTTCAGCCGTCAAACCCATCCGCAGAGCTTATTCCATTTCCAGGGTGTAGCCCAGCGCCTGCGCGGCTTCAATCAGGGCTTCGAGGCGCAGACGGTGCTCATCGTACTCCACGACCAGGCGCTGTTGATGATAGTTTGCCTGAATCGCCCGGAGGCCAGGCAGGCGATCTTCCAGGCTCTCCAGGCGCATGACGCAAGAAGGACAGTGCATGTCGGGAACGCGAAAACACTGACGCATGGTCTCTCCTTACTGATCGAACACAATTGAGCCGACGTACATCCCCATCGAACAACTGTAGCGCAACACTTTGCCAGGGGCTTGCGGCGGAACAGTGAAGCTCACCGCGCCGGTATCCGGCAACACTTCCTCAATATGCAGGGCCGGAATGACCAGAGCACGGGAGCAGGAGAACACGTTATCGGTCACGAACGTCAGCTTGACTTCCTGTCCAGCAGGAGCGTGCGCCACGTCCGGCACATAGCCCTGATTGCGTACCTCGATAACCACCTCCGCCGAGGCAGTTGCTGTTGGGGCCGGCGTGGTCACCGGCACCGTCCCGGCAGAAAGCAGGCGCGTCAACGAAAAGGGCGCGCCGGCCAGATTGGCGCCGGCGTCCAGCGTCACGCATCCCACCACCAGCAGCACCACGGCCATCACCAGGTTCAGCCGCTTCTCCAACAGACCGCTCACCTGAAGGGCGAGATAACTGATCGCGAAAAAGACCAGATTGCTCCCCAATGTGAAAGCACCCATCAGACCCATCGCCTGCCAGGCATCGCCGGTGCTCAAAGCCAGGGCCATCATCGCCTGCGTCACGCCACAGGGCAGCAGTACCGTCAGCGCGCCCAGCAGGAGCGGCGTGGTGGCCTCATTGCGGCGTGCGGTTTGGCGCAGGAAACGTCGCACTTCCACCGGAGGCTCCAGCGCAAAATAACGAAATATCGGATGCACATTCAACATGCGCAACGCATTGCCCACCATAAACAGGCCGATGACGATAAGCAACGCCGCGCGCAGGGCGGGCGAGAGCTGAAACACCGTCCCTACAGCCCCCAGCAGCGCGCCCAGGGCCAGGTAAGCCAACCATTTAGCGCTCAGGAACAACACCAACACGTGCGCCGTGCGGCGTCGGTCCCCTGTCTCGTGCTCTTGCGTCAGAGCCGTCGCCAACAAGCCCCCCTGTACGGCCAGACAACTCAGGCCGCCAGAGGTTACCCCCGTGATAAAAGCCGCCCAAAGTGGCATTCCCCCCTCCTATCCTATGCAATGCGCGCTTTTTTCAAGCGCAGACTGTTCGTTACCACACTCACACTGCTGAAACTCATCGCCGCCGCGGCGAGCATGGGATTGAGCAGGCCCACCGCCGCTGCCGGAATCAGCACCGTATTGTAGAAAAAGGCCCAGAACAAATTTTGTTTGATGGTGCGCAACGTACGCCGCGAAAGCTCCACCGCGCGCACCAGGGCGCGCAGGTCGCCGGACATGATGGTGACCGGCGCCGTAGCCATGGCCACATCCGTGCCCGTGCCCAGCGCGATGCCCACATCCGCCTGTGCCAGCGCGGGTGCGTCGTTGACCCCGTCGCCCACCATCGCCACCACCGTGCCATCGGCCTGCAACTGCTGCACGGCGGCCGCTTTACCATCCGGCAGCACTTCCGCCAGCACCCCGTCCAGGTCCAACTGTCGGGCGATAGCCTCCGCGGTTTTGCGGTGGTCGCCGGTGAGCATGAGCACACGCAGACCCATGGCCTTGAGCGCGCGCACCGCTGCCGCCGAACCCTCCTTGAGCGTATCCGCCACGGCAATCACCCCCGCCACCGTGCCGTCCACAGCCACCGCCATCACCGTTTTGGCCTCATCCTGCCATGTTTGAAGGATAGGGTCCAGCGTGGCGAGGTCCATGCCACGTTCGCGCATCCAGCTCACGCTGCCCACTTCGACGGAGCGCCCCTCCACCTCAGCGCGCACGCCACGTCCCGCCTCGGCATGGAAGCCCCGCGGCTCGCTCAAAGTCAGACCGCGCCGCGTCGCCTCCGCCCACAGCGCCTCACCCAGGGGATGCTCGCTGCCCCGTTCCACCGAAGCCGCCAGGCGCAACAGCTCTGTCTCGTCCAACGCGCTTCCCGGACGCAGTGCCACATCCGTGACGGAAGGCTGTCCCTGTGTAAGGGTGCCGGTCTTATCCAGCACCACCACCTGCACGCGCCCGGCCCGTTCCAGCGCCTCGCCGCTGCGGAACAGGATACCCAATTCCGCCCCTTTGCCTGTACCCACCATCACCGCGGTAGGCGTCGCCAACCCCATCGCGCACGGGCAGGCGATAACCAGCACGGCCACCATGTGCATCAAGGCGCGGGTGAAGGTATCCGCCGCCGAAAACTCCGCCGGCGCGGGCACGAGCAGCCACCATACCAGGAAGGTAAGGAGCGCCACGCCGATAACGGCTGGCACGAACACCGCAGAGATCCGGTCCGCCAGACGCTGAATCGGCGCTTTACTCCCCTGCGCCTCTTCCACCAGGCGGATGATCTGCGCCAGCGCCGTCTCGCGCCCGATGCGGGTTGCTTCCACCTTGAGAAAACCTTGCCGATTGAGCGTCGCCCCGATGACCGTATCGCCCACGCCTTTGGAGACAGGCAGGGATTCGCCCGTCAGCATGGACTCATCCACGGTAGAACGGCCTTCCACCACCACCCCATCGGTAGGGATTTTCTCACCGGGGCGCACCAGCATCACATCCCCCACGCGCACCGCATCCACCGGCACCTCCAGCTCTGCCCCGTCGCGGACGACGCGCGCTGTCTTGGGACGCAAGGCCATCAACTTGCGGATGGCCTCCGAGGTACTGCCCTTAGCGCGGGCTTCCAGGTACTTCCCCAGGCGGATGAGGGTAATAATCACCGCCGCCGTCTCGAAATAGACGTGTCCCTCCATCAAGCCGAGCACAATCGCCAGCGAGTAAAAGTAAGCGGTGGACGACCCCATCGCGATCAGCACGTCCATATTCGCCGAGCCGTTGCGCAACGCCTTCCACGCGCCGCTGTAATACTGCGCCCCCACGTAAAACTGCACCGGCGTCGCCAGCAGGAGCATCATCCAGTGCGTCCAGGGTTCATGCGCCCATTCGCCCAACAGGTTAAAGTCCCGCGCCATGGAAAAGAGGAAAAGGGGCACGGTCAACAGCAAGCCGACGAGTAAGAGATGTCGCTGCTCGCGGATTTCGGCAGCGCGCGCCAGCGCCTCCGCATCTTCGGTATCGCCGCCCAACTCCAACGGCGCAAAGCCCGCGCGCGTCATGACCGCACGCAGTTCTGTTTGACTCACCATCGTCGGAATGTAGCGCACGCGCACCTTATCGGCGGCAAGCAGAACCTGCACCTCCAACACGCCCTCAACTTCACGCAGCGCTTTCTCAAGGCGGCGCGCGTCGTTATCGTCCGCAATGCGCTTGAGCACGAACTCCGCCTCACCGGTTGCCACGCCGTACCCGGCGCGCTCGATGCGCTGCAACAGGTCGGGTAACACCACAAGCTGAGGGTCAAACGTCACCGTGGCCCGTTCCGAAGCGAGGTTCACCACAGCCCCCTGCACGCCGGGCTGCTTTTTCAGGCTGCGCTCCACCGTGGCCACACAATTGGCACACGTCATGCCCGTGATAGGCAGGGTAATTTGTTTCGATTCCTGTTCAGTCATGCCTTACCTCCAAAAAGACGGCCCAAGCTTCCGCCTGGGCCGCCCGTACCAGCGGGAACAATCTACTCAGCTACCGGATAATTAATCTCGGCCAGCAAAGCTTTGATCTGTTCCTCGGTCACCGGGGCGTCGAATGTCACCACAATCTTTTTCGTCGTCGGATCGCCCTCGACGTGCTGCACGCCCGGCAGTTCGCCCAGCTCCATTTTAATCGTATGCACACAGTGTTTGCAAGAAATGTTAGGAATGGTATAGGTTACCTGAGCCATGGTTACTCTCCTTGAATTAAAAAGCTAAACCTCTATAAAATGTCAGCACCAGACAGGCGCTGAATGAGATTATACTCTAAAAAGCTGCTGAAAGAAAGACCTTTCAGGCCCAACATCGTCCCAATTCCGGCCATGAGCGACTTCGAGATGCGGCATGGCGGCCAGAAGCAGCGTACACAACGCCCTCATCTACCGGAAAAGTTCCCTCAAGCGGAATGCGCACCGACCCCAGCCACAACGTCACCACCATTTCCCCGCGCACCTGTATCCGCTTGCCCTTCTCGCCCATCCGGCTATAATCAAAGCCATGCCGATTTTCGATGCTGAAACCTTCGAATTCATCAGCCGCAACGCGGAACAAACGCGCCGTTTGGGCGCGCGTTTAGGCGCGCACCTGCAGGCCGGCGATGTTATCGCGCTGGTGGGCGATCTCGGCTCCGGCAAAACCGTTTTTGCTCAGGGTATCGGCGCGGGCTGGGGCGTGACGGACCCGCTCCTGAGCCCGACCTTTGTGCTTATCCGCCGCCACAGCCGCCCCGGCAACCGCGTGTATCTCTATCACATTGACCTTTATCGCCTGGAAACCCCGGCAGCCCTGGCCACCCTGGGTCTGGAAGACCTGTTGGGGCAGGATCAGGCTATCTGCGTGGTCGAATGGGCCGATCGCGCACCGGCGCTCTTCCCGCGCGAACACCTCTGGATCACCCTGCACCACCTTGACGAACAGCGCCGTTCCCTGGTCTTCCGCGCCTCCGGAACACGCCATCGCGCCTTGCTTGACACCTTCCGCAAGGAGGTCCTGGGACGTTGATGCTTTTAGCCATGGATACGGCGACCCGTTATGCCAGCATCGCCTTGCGCGATGCCGTGGGTCTGCGCGGTGAATGCACCTGGGAAGCGACCAACCGCCACACCGCCACCCTGGTCCCGCGCATCGTTTCTTTACTGGATGAAAGCGCCGTGAGCATGGATGAGCTTCAGGCCGTGGCGGTATGTCACGGACCCGGCTCCTACACCGGCGTGCGCATCGGCCTGTCCGTCGCCAAGGGCATCGCCACCGCGCGGCAGCTCCCGCTCATCGCCGTCTCTACCCTGGACATCCTGGCTTTCGCTCAGCCACCGGATCCGCGTTTGCTGATTGCCGTGTTCAGCGCAGGACGCCGCCGCATCGGTTACGCTCCTTACCGCTGGCAGCAAAACCACTGGCAGGTTCAGGCACCGGTCAAGCTCACCGATTGGGAAAGCCTGATAGCCAACCTGGAAGAAGACTGCCTCCTCGTCGGCGAACTCGACGCTGAGGCGCTTACCCTGCTGCGCCCCTTAGGGGAGCGCGTCGAAATTCCACCCGCGGCGCGTCACCTGCGCCGCGCCGGTTACCTGGCCGACATCGCCTGGCAACGCTGGCAGGCCGGCATTCGCGATGATGCTCTCACCCTGACCCCGCTCTATCCGGCATGAGCACTTTAACCCTCCTGGATACCTGTCGCATCCGCGCCATGCAACCGAAGGACCTGCCCGAGGTGATGGAGCTGGAACGGCTGGCGTTTACCGACCCCTGGCCCGAATCGGCCTATACTTACGAACTGTTTTTCAATCCCTTAGCACGTTACTTCGTGTTGGAATATCGTGATTTGAAAGTTAGCGCCGTCAGTGCCTGGTTGCGCGCCGAGCGTCCGCTTACGCGCCTGATTGGCTTCGGCGGTCTGCGCCTGGAGCGCACGATTCCCCTTCAGGGCCACATCAGCACCCTGGCCATCCATCCCGACTGGCGCGGACGCGGCCTTGGAGAGTGGGTCCTGCAAGCGCTGCTCAAAACCGCCATCGGTCTGGAAGCGCAGAGTGTCGTGTTAGAAGTTCGCGTCAACAACCACACGGCGCAGGACCTGTATTACAAGTATGGTTTCGAGGTTGTAGATCGCCTGCAGGGATACTATCCCAACGGTGAAGATGCTTTCTATATGCAAACCGGCCCCTTCGATGGGACCTATCGCACACGGCTGCAAGAACTGAGCCGTGCCCTGGAAGCGCGTTTGAGCACATCGCCGGCTTTCCCCGAAACCTGAAAGCAGCGTAAAACGCTGACCATGCGCTGTAGCGTTGCTCAAGAAATCATGGTACAGCGCGCAAAAAAGGCGGGGAAGATCACCTTCAGAATCTGATTATGCAGGAGTTGCCTTGCGTCCTATCACGACCGCAAAGCGTGATGAACCATCGCATTCAGCTTTGCTGTTGACGACCTGACGACTCCATACCTTTTTTACGGAGGCATCATTCATGAGCGCGCAAACGACTAACCCCAAGGTCGCCAATGCCTGGTGCCTGTACGACTGGGCCAACTCTGCCTTTGCCACCACCGTGCTGGCGGCAGTGCTCCCCGTCTACTACAGCCAGGTGGCCGGCGCCACCCTGCCCAGCGAGACCACAGCTACAGCCTATTGGAGCCTGGGCCTGAGCATTTCCCTGCTCATCGTCGCCGTTCTCTCCCCCATTCTGGGCACCCTCTCGGACATCAGCCGCTCCAAAAAGCGCTTTCTGGCCATCTTCACGGCCATCGGCGCATTCAGCACGGCGGCCCTGGTGCTGGTCAGCACCGGCGATTGGCTCTTAGCGTCCATCCTGGCCATCTTGGGGCGCATCGGCTTCAACGGTGCCCTCACCTTCTACGACGCGCTGCTTCCCCATGTCGCCGCAGAAGAGGATCAGGACCGCATCTCGGCCAAGGGGTACGCGATGGGCTATCTTGGCGGCGGCCTCCTGTTGGCCATCAACATTGCCATGATTCAGTTCCTGCCCGGCACATGGGGCGCGCGCCTTTCCTTCGTCAGCGTGGGCCTGTGGTGGCTGCTCTTCTCCATCCCCCTGTTCCGGCACGTCCCCGAACCGCACACCCTCGGCCCGCAACAGATCGGCTTTCGCGAAGCGGTGCGCCTCAGCTTCCAACGCCTGAGCGACACCTTCCGCGACATCCGCCGCTACAAGGAACTCTTCAAGTACCTCATCGCCTTCCTGATTTACAACGACGGCATCGGCACTATTATCGGCGTGTCGGTGATTTACGGCAGTGAGCTGGGCTTCGGCAGCGTGGAACTGATTCTGGCCCTGCTGCTGGTGCAATTTGCAGGCATCCCCTTTAGCCTGATTTTTGGACGCCTGCCCTCGCCCAAGGAGCGCCTGCGGCCGTATTTCCTGGCCTTCCTGGCCTACAGCGCCGTGGTCCTGCCGCTTTTTGGTCTGGTGGGGACGCGGTTCCTGCCTCCCGACCTGATCGGCGCGCCCCTTCCGCCCTACACAGCAACGGCGAACGCGGTTGGCGAAGGCACCTATCTCCCCGGCGATCCCGCCATCAGCTACAACGGCGCATGGCAGGCTGCCGAAAATCGCATTGCCAAGGTGTTCGGCGCGGAGATGGTCCCGGTGCGGGTGAGCGAAGACCCGCAGGCCAGTGTGCTCTTCCGCTATCATGGGCAAAAAATCGAATTCTATTATGATACCGGCCCGCAACAAGGTCAGCTCGTGGTTGAACTGGACGGCCAACCTTACCGCGACCCGGATAGTGGCGCGCCCCTGGTGATAGACACCTACAGCCCCACCCCGCGGTACGGCATCCGGCAGATTATCACAGCAGAGCAGCCCGGCGAACATGAACTGCGCCTGAGCGTTCGCCCCGGCAAGCAGGGGACGCGCATCGCGCTGGGCAGCATCACCGTACTGCCGTCCATCCGCCAAAACAACCTGTTGGCCATCTTTGGCATCCTGCTTGGCCTGCAGGTCGTGGGCGCACTGTGGGCGCTGCTCACCGGCAAAGCCATCTTTGGCCGCTTAGCCGAAAAGCTCGATACCAAGCGCAGCATCATCCTGGCCCTGAGCATCTACGCCATCATCGCCCTGTGGGGCTTCCTGGTCAACTCCACGCTGGAGTTCTGGCTCCTGGCCTGGATGGTGTCCATCGTGCAGGGCGGCAGTCAGGCGCTCAGCCGCAGCCTCTACGCCGCGCTCACTCCGCCCTCAAAGAGCGGCGAGTTCTTCGGCCTGTTCAGCGTGATGGAAAAGTTCGCTTCGCTGATTGGGCCGCTCTTCTTCGCCGCGGCAGGCCTGATCTTCGGCAGCAGTCGTCCGGCCATCACCAGCCTGGTGCTCTTCTTCCTGATCGGCATCTACATCCTCACCCGTGTGGACGTTGAAGCGGGCCACCGCGTAGCGTTGGAAGTCGAGCAGGAAAGCACTCAGGCCTGAGCCGCCCCGCCCGTTACAACGCCGCCGCGGGAGCATCCGCGGCGGCGTTACTCTCTGCCGCCAAAATGTCACACAAGCGTTATTCGTCAAAGCGTCAAGGTTGTGTTATACTATAGTTAGCTCACCTAAAGGTCGAGCCACGACAAAGCATTGAATAGAAAGGACAAAGCGCCATGACTCAGCCCGTGGATGCCGTTGGTGTGTCCGCCCTTAAAACAGAAAATATTGCTCAAAGCACAGAAAAGATCATCAAAAATTTACATAGCCCCAATCCACGTGATCGTTCGCAGGCTGCCGAAACCTTAGGGCACATGCGCGCGGTCGAAGCGGTTCCCGATTTGATTGAAGCCCTGCGTCACGACGTGAACACCTACGTGCGCACGGCAGCAGCCGAAGCGCTGGGCCGCATCGGTGACGCGCAGGCCATTTTCCCCCTCATGGACGCGCTACAGGATAGTAGCTCTTTTGTGCGCCGTGCTGCCGCCATCTCCCTGGGGCAGTTGCGCGCCAAAGAGGCGCAGGTAGCGCTCCTGCACGCCATAGAAGACCCCAATTTTTACGTGCGCCGCGCCGCCATCAACGCCATCGGCAAGCTTGGCGTGCGCGATTTGAGCCACGTCATTGAGCCTTTGCTGAAATCCGAAGACCCGCGCATCCAACGAACCGCCATCACCGCCCTGCGCCGTTTAGAGGCGCAGCAATCGGTGCCGCAGATGATCGCGTTACTCGAAGCCTACTTAGCCTCCCCCTCCCCGCGCGACCTGCCGATCGTGAAAACCCTGGTGGTCGCTTTGGGCGAAATTCAATCGTCTGAGGCCGTCCCCGTGCTCATCCGGGTGCTGGAAGGGTACGTCGGCGCGCGCTCCTTAGCGGCGCTGGCCCTGGCGCAAATTGGCGATGTCCGTGCCGGCCCCGCCCTGCTGGAGGCCGTCAAAGATAAAAGTGCCAACCTGCGCCTGGCCGCCATCAAAGCCTTAGGACACATTCGCTACGCCCCGGCCATGCCCACCCTGCGCGAACTGCTTAAGGACGAGGACCCGCGCGTGCGTCGCGCCGCTGCACTGGCCTGCGGGCGCAGTGGGGATAAAGAAGCCATCCCGCTGCTGCTCAATCTCATCGAAGAGGACAGCAGCTCCCTGGTACGCCCGGCGGCGGTGGAAGCGCTCGGTGCGCTGGGGGATAGCAGCCTGCTGCCTGCCCTGCTCCCCCTGGTCAACGACACGAACGCTTACGTGCGCGCCGCCCTCAGCGAGACGCTGCGCCTGTTGGGCGATGGTTCGCCGCAAGTGCGCGCCGCGTTGCAGACGCTGGCACGGGATAAGGTGGAACACGTCGCCGAGGCAGCTCAGGTGGCGTTACAGCGTGCGGCGGAACAGCGTGAGAACCGCGAGCAGCAGCAGGAGGAAAGCCGTCCGCGCTCCTGGCTCCACCGCCTGCTCAAGCGATCGTAACCATGGGAACCATCCACCGTTTTACCGTCGCCACGCGCGAGAAGCGCGCCATGCTCGACATCACCGCGCAGGTGCAACGTGCCGTGCATGAAAGCGGGGTACAGGAAGGGGTATGCTTCGTCTTTTGCCCTCACACCACCGCCGCCTTAGCGCTCAACGAGAACTGGGACCCCACCGTAGAGCAGGATGCGCTGCTTGCCCTGCAAACCCTGGTACCGCAGCAGCTTCCCTACCGCCACGCGGAGGGTAACTCTCCAGCGCACATCACGTCCCTGCTGTTGGGCAACAGTCACGCCGTCCTGGTGGAAGGTGGTCAGCTCCGCCTGGGCACCTGGCAAGGGGTCTTCCTGGTCGAATTGGATGGTCCGCGACAGCGGCAAATCTGGGTGAAAGTGGTGGCAGGATGAACATCCCGGCCTTTGACCCCATCCCCTGGGAGCGGGTAGAGCCGCTCCTGCCCGGCGTGCAGAAGCCCGGCCGCTACGCAGGCGGCGAATACAACGCCATCCGCAAGCCCTGGGAGGCGGTGGATCTCCACGTCGCCCTGGTCTTCCCCGACCTGTACGACCTGGGCATGTCCAACTTCGCCTTCCAGATTTTCTACGACCTGCTGAACGCGCAGCCCTGGATGCTGGCCGAGCGCGCTTATCTGCCCGCGCCGGACATGCAGGCCGCCCTGCGGCGCGCCGGCCTGCCGCTCTACAGTCTGGAAAGCTTCCGCCCCTTAGCGGCGTTTGATCTTTTGGCGATCAGCACTGCTTACGAGCAACTCTTCACCGGCGTGTTGAGCGTGCTCGACCTGGCAGGGATACCGAAACGCAGCGCCGCACGAACGGAGGCGCATCCCGTCATTTTAGGCGGAGGGCACGGCGCCTTCAATCCCGAACCCATCAGCGCCTTTGTGGACGCCTTCATCATCGGCGAAGCCGAAGAGGCCCTGCTGGAAGTGGCGCAGACGTTGCGCGATATGAAGGACGCGCCACGCGCGCAGACGCTGCGCGCGCTGGCGTGCATTCCCGGCGTGTACGTGCCCGCGCTGTACCGCGTCACCTACCGCGGCCTTGGCGTGGAACGCATCGAGCCGCTGGCTCCGGAAGCGCCACTGCCCATTGCGCGCCGCGCGGTGAGCAAGCTCCCCCCCACGCCCATCCGCCAACTCGTGCCAAACATCGAAATCGCTCACGAGCGCGCGGTCATCGAACTTCAGCGCGGCTGCACGCGCGGATGCCGCTTCTGTCAGGCCGGCATGGTCACCCGCCCCGTGCGTGAACGCCCCCTGGCGGAAATCGTGGCCGAAGCCGAGCAGATTCTTGCCGCAACCGGCTACGAAGAACTGGCGCTGCTCTCCCTTTCTTCGGCGGACCACAGTCAAATTGAGGATATCCTTGAGATTTTGCGCACGCGCTTTGCCGAAAAGCACGTCTCGCTCTCCTTACCGAGCCTGCGCATTGATGCTTTTTCAGTCAAGCTGGCGGACGCGCTGAGCAGCGGGCGCAAAACCGGCTTCACGTTTGCACCCGAAGCGGGCAGCGAGACCCTGCGCCAACGCATCAACAAGGACATCCGCACCGAGGACCTGCTGCAAGTAGCGGAAGAAGTCTACGCACGCGGCTGGCGCACCATCAAGCTATATTTCATGCTGGGCCTGCCCGGTGAAACGGATGAAGACGTAGCGGCCATGGCTGACCTGGCGCTCCAAGTCTGGCAACGCGGGCGCGCCGTCCACGGGCGCAACGCGGAAGTACACCTGACCGTGGGCACCTTCGTCCCCAAGGCGTGGACGCCTTTCCAATGGGAGCCGCTGGCCGCAGCGGACGTGGTGGCGCGGCGTCAGGCCATGCTGCGGGAGCGCATCCGCACGCGCGCGGTGCACCTTTCCTGGAATGACTACCGCGAGACGCGCCTGGAAGCGCTGCTCTCGCGCGGCGATCGGCGGCTCAACGCCGTGGTGGAACGCGCCTGGGAGTTGGGCGCCCAATTCGACGCCTGGGATGAGTGGCGCAACTTTGAGGCCTGGGATCAGGCGCTGCGCGAATCGGGGCTGGACGTGGACGCGCTGCTTTATACGGCGCGCAGCGAGCAGGAAACCCTGCCCTGGGATCACCTCACCACGGCGGTGGACAAGCGCTTCCTTCTCCGCGAGAAACGCCTGAGCGAAGCGGGCCAGTTCAGCCGCGACTGCCGCGCGGGATGCCTGGCGTGCGGCATTCTGACCCATTTGGGCGCCGCCTGGAGCCTGGAATGGCAATGTCCACCCCCGGCGCGCAAGGAGGAAGCCTGATGGAAAGCGGTATGCGCCTACGCATCACCTATCGCACACAGCGGGCGCTGGCCTTCGTCTCGGTGTTGGATATGGGCCGCATCTGGGAACGGAGCCTGCGTCGAGCGGGGATACCGGTCAAATATACGCAAGGATTTAACCCGCGCCCCAAACTGCAATTCGCCCTTCCTTTACCCGTCGGCTGCGCCGGGGAGGCGGAATGGTTAGACGTATGGCTCGATGAAGCGTGGACACCGGAACAGGCGTTTTCGGCACTGCAGGGCAAAACGCCACAAGACCTGCAAGTCCTCGCGGTCGAACTTGTACCGCCGGAAGCTCCGGCCCTGAGCGAGACAATCCGAGCCGCAGAGTACCGCGTCTGGTTGCGCGACACGGCGCCGGAAGACATCGCCGAACGCTGCGCAACGCTCCTCTCGGCGGAAAGCCTGCCGCGCGTGCGCGGCGAAAAGCGCTACGATCTGCGTCCCCTCATCGAGGAGCTACGTCCCTGTGCGGAAGGGGTATGGATGCGCCTCAGCGCACGTCCCGGCGCCACCGGCCGCCCGGATGAGGTCATCGCAGCGCTGGGCCTGACGGATCACGTGCAGCGGTGCGTGAGGGAGAGGGTGGTGCTATAAAAACCAACCGGGCCGTCTGCGACGGCCCGGCGGCTTGTTTAAGCGTAAAGCAAGACAGCTTGCCGCAAGTCATCGTAAGTGCCGATGTCTATGTAGCGGCCATCCTCAAAAGGTAAGCCCTTAACGCGCAAACCTGAGCGCAGCGCCTCGTCGAAAATATCCCCCAGGATGAGTTCGCGCCCCTTGCGTTCCGCAATGGCCTTACCCTGGGTCTGTACCATCTCATGCAGCAGCGCTGTAAAACGTGGCCCCCAACAGGTAATGCCCCAAAGCCAGGAGAGCCTGGTCTCACGAGGCTTATCCACATGTTCGATAACATTGTTGTCATCATCGAGGCCAATCATGCCGAATTTTTGAGGGCGGTCGGTTTTGAACAATCCCAGCGTGAGGTCAGCTTCCCAGGTTTGATGAGCGTGCAGCAAGCGCTGGAAAGCATCACGCGGTTCGATAATCGTATCGGGCATGCCCATTAAAACCAGCTCGTCCCCTCGGAGCCAGGGCGTCACCAAATCCAGAGCATAAGGCATTCCCCCAGCCTGGGATTGGAAGACATAGGCAAAAGGCACACCATAGGCCTCGCCATTGCGGTAGTACTCCACAATGTCCAGCTTGCCCGGTCCCAACACGATAAACAACCGTTCCAGTCCCGCGACAACCATGGCCTCAATCAGATACTGACTGATCACCTTAGGACGTTGCTGTAGCTGCCCATCCACCTCCACAACCTGTCCACCTACCGGAAACAGCTCCTTGGGAAGAGGATAGGGGGCCAGCCGTCGTCCTTTGCCCGCTGCGGGCACAATCCCAACAACCGATGGCTGCATCATCAAGACCTCATTACGGCATGGGTTCGTAGAGGGTGCCAACATCGTAAGTCTGATTCGGTGCGGCTTCGATAATCAGTTCCAGGCCAGTCTCAGGATCGCGCGCCAAAAAAGAGTTGAAGGGATTCCAAACCACGATGGCGTAACGACCTGGTTTGACGTCCGTAAACACAAAATGTCCATTATCATCAGTCAA
The DNA here is from genome assembly GCA_034432595.1 of Anaerolineae bacterium. Lineage (GTDB taxonomy): Bacteria > Chloroflexota > Anaerolineae > B4-G1 > SLSP01 > DAOTZR01. The sequence goes on from DAOUBT010000002.1 coordinate 28,146, forward strand.
AGCATGGGGTGCGCTACTGGGATCCATGCTGTACATGGGGGTATCCGGCGTTGATCCAATGTGGTTGGCCAGATAGAGTTCCACCCCTTGCATCGGCTGTTCGGTATGTTCCACCTTAATCACCCCGCCGATCACGGCCATGCCTTCCGTCGGTTCAGGCAAAGATGGTTTGCTTTGGACAGTCGGCGTCGCGGTAGGCTGAATAGGGCTATTCAAGGGCGAAACGCCCGGAGCGGGTTTGCAAGCCACTAAAAGCAGGATTCCGAGCAAAAAGCTTATCATCAACTTATACCAGGATGTCATTTCAAACCTCTTCTTTGCAAAGTTAAGGGCCACTGGTCACAGTGGCCAGCGGCCCTTACAAAGCAGTCCCACTCAAACCTACTGGACAATCGCCTCGTAGGTGAGCAAGAAGTCTTTCTGAGCCGTATTTTCAACCTGGTTCTCGTTCACCACGCAGACGATGTTCTGAGAGGCGGTGAAGACCGCAGAACCGTTGAAGCCGTTCGACAGCCCCGGCGTATTGGGCTGATAGAACAGCGCCGTAGCACCGGTCGCAATATTGGTCTTGGTCTCGGTTACGCCATTGGAATAGATAGCCGTGATATTCGTCGCGGCATCACCAATATTCTGGCAGGTAACGCTGGTGCTAAAGCCATAGTACGTCTTCATGACAATCGGGGCGTTGGCCGTAGTGCCACCGGACGCGAAGCCGGTGTAGGATGCCGCGCGGTTGTTCGCATCAGACTCGTTGATGAGGGCAACGATGTTCCCACCCGTGGCTTCGATCTTGGCCGCGCCCAGCCAGCCATTAGGAATGCCCGCCTCATTCGGCGTGTAGAAGAGCTGAGAGGCCTTGGCCGCAATGGTCTTGGTATTGGTAGCACCGTTGGAATAGGTAACGGTCACCGAAACCTCTGTATCGCCCACATTCTGCACGGTCAAGGCGGTGTTGAAGCCATAGTAGCTCTTCATCAAGACCGGCGCGTAAGCTACGGCTGACCCGCCCGTGAAGCCGTTGTAGGCATACTGCTGCCCGGCGCTGTTCCATACGTTCACCATCGCCGCAACCGGCCCGGTCGCTTCCACCACACCCGCATAAATGCCATTGGGCAGAGCCGCGCGCGCTTTCTGATCGAAAACCACCGAAGCATTGGCCGGGACCGTCTTGGTCTCAGAATCCACCAGGGTTGCCCCGTTGTAGATCTTCAGCGTAACGTCCACGGCAGCGCTCCCCGCGTTCTGCACTACGACGTTGGTGTAATACCCGTAATAGTTCTTATACAGGCCGGGGAAAGAAACCATGTTCGCCGTTTGAGCAGCGGAAACACCGCCATAGGAAGCGGCGTAGGCGCCACCACTGCCGGTGTAGTTGGAAACCGCCGCCACGTTCACATCGCAGGAAATGACCGCAGAGTACATGGCATCGGTCACGCTCAGGCCCCCCACGTACACGAAGACGCTCTTATTCGCCTGAATAGCAGTCGCTGCACTGGTGAGGGCTGCCGTACCAGCAGCATCATAGAGAGCGTACTGGCAGGTGCCATCTGCTGGATCCAGGTTCTGGACCGTGAAGGCGCTGTTGTAGGGACCGCCCGGGCCCGGAACCTGCGCCGCCACCGGCATCACACCGATGAGGGTCACGAGGAGCACGAAAAGTAATACGAACTTGCGCATAGCATACCTCCTGGAAAAGAATAGGTGAGCCAATCGGCCCTGAACTGATTTCATTATACAGAAGGCACCTTAAAGGGCAATACCCCTTATGGAGTATCAGGCCAGAGAGCTGCCAGCGCCCCCCAGAGTAAATCCCCCACCGTAAAGACAACGCGCATCAATAAAGCCGCCAGGGCCGCGTAGCCTAATCCCACATGCGGTTCCAATAGGGCTATCAGGGATAATTCCCGAACGCCTAACCCCGCCGGAGCAAACACCGCCAGACTGCTCACTACCCCGCTTGTAGCCCACAAGCTACCCGTTTCTAAAAAAGCAGGGACACGTCCCGGCGCCAAGGTGCTCAGCAAGCTGTAGAGCATCCAGGTTGCCAGGAACCACTGTCCACCATAAGCCAGCAGGGCTTTATACAAAGTTGATGAGGAGAAGCGCGACAGAGGCACCCAACGCGCGGGCCAGCGCCAACGTCTTAACCAGGGTACGAGGAGGAGCAGCAACGCCATCCCCCCCACCAGACCAACCCATCCCCAGCGGCCCCAGGCCATCCAAACCAGACCGCTTAAAATGATGCCAGCCCATTCCAGAAGACTCACCGCTAATGCTGCACGCACGGCTTCGGGATTGCGTTCCTGATAGGCGGCTGCACGTCCCGCCATATACCAGGGAGCACCCGGCAGGCGACGTAACAAGTGCGTCGTGAAATACGTTTTCACATCCCCCCACGTCCAGGGAGTATCCGTGAGCCGGGAGAACAGGGCAATCCAAACCGCCCCCTGAATACCCAGAGCCACACCATAAAGGACCAGGCTCAAAAACGTTGGCATAGCCATAGCGCGCCAATCCACAGCGCGCAAATCCTCAATGTGCTGCCAGAGAAACCAACCCATCAGGCCGAAAGAGAGCGCTACCCCGGCCCGCGTCAGCCAGCGCCACCAGGATGCCTTCATACGTCCTCGCGTTGCGCAAAGCCGGTGATGAGCGAAGCCCGATTCAAGCGCGTAATGAGGGCAAAAAGCGGCGCCGTGAACAAGCGCACCGGCAACGAGCCGCTGAGAGCCAGAGCCATGCGCGTTAAAGTCGTGCGTCCAGCCACGCCCTCCAGCCAGAAGCGCAGACTCAACAGGAATGAAGGATATGCTCCCACCAGACACCGCCAATCTCGCACGCGCATGCCCACTGCGTTCAGCATGGTCTCCATCAAGGCTGGGGATGGATAGTACAAATGACGGGGCAATTCCCATCCCATCCAGTATTTGCCAAGCAGGCGATACTCCCAACTGCGCAAATTGGGGATACTGAACACAAACCAACCCCCTGGCTTGAGTAAACGCGCCATGGCACGCAGATTAGCCATTGGATCGTGCAAATGCTCAAACACGTTCCACATCGTGATCACGTCATAAGAAGCAGGGGAAAGCTCTACCGCCGTCAATTCGCCCACATGAATAGTCAGGCCGAGATGGTCCTGCCCATAGCGCGCGGCTTCGCGGTTAGGTTCCACCCCTTCTACCTCCCAGTGCCCGCTGCGGGCCATCTCATGCAAGAAGTTTCCCGTAGCACAGCCTACGTCAAGCAAACGCCCACCAGGACAAAAACGCTCAATGGCGCGCTGCCGTTTTCGCATCCCATACCGCCGATCGAAGCGCCGCCAACGTGAAGGCTCCTCATCTATAGCAACTGAATACGGCTCGTATTCCGACGGATAATAGAAATCTATACTTTCGCGGGTAGGGCGTGGGTCTTGACGCAAAAGCCCGCAGCGCGCACAACGTACCACGCGGAAACGGCCCGGCAGGCCCAGCAGACGATCTGGCCCCTCAAACAACGGTTCGCTAGCTTCACTTCCACAAAAATCACACATAACAGACTCAAAAACCGGTTCAGCGCTCATGCTTCATCTCCAGGCAACATGGGGTAAGGCGTAAGAGGCGCACGGTAACCTTCAATCGCCCCGGCAATGAAATGACGCATCGGGGCGAGACCATAGCGCCAGCCTTCGCGCAATACCAGATAACCCAAATGCACTAACGCCGCCACCAGGGGCGGATGGCCGTGACGCCGATAAAACCGCGCGCCACTGCGTCCCCAGGTGCGCCAGAAGAAAGGCGGGCGTCCCTTATGCTGAATGGTGCGCGACACTTTATGGTAAAAGCGAGCCTGCGGAATATAAGCTATCCGGTATCCCGCTTCCCGTACCCGCAACGAATAGTCCCAATCATCATAAAAAAAGAAGTACCCGTCATCCAGAAGTCCCACACGCTCCAACACCGCACGCGGAATCAGCAAACCGCACGTCGGCGCATATTCGATAAGACGGGGCGCATCGTAACGCGGGCCATCCGGCTGATCCAACCCCAGCATGACAATGGCTGGGGGGAAGCGACGATAGCGCGCGCCGATAGACCAGATGCGATCACGCGCACCATAGTAGAGAATTTTAGGCATCAGCATCCCATACTCAGGATGGGCCTGCGCTTCCCGCACCAGCACACGAATCAAGTCCGGTTCCACGACCGTATCGTTGTTCAGAATGAAGACGTAATCTGCACCGGCATGAATGGCAGGTCCAATCCCGGCGTTAAAGCCACCCGCCACGCCCAGGTTGCGCCCGGTCTGCACCACCCGCACCGAAGGGAAGTCCTTTGCTGCGCGCTCTGCCGTCCCATCTTGCGAGCCATTGTCCACCAGCCACACGGTTAAGGCCGGGTAATCCAGGGCCAGAATCGAGCGCAGGCATTCTTCGGTATCTGCATAATTATTGTAAGCCAAAACAATAACCGCTACTTCAGGTTCCATACCTTACCTCAACAGCATTTTGTTTTCATTCCGAGCTACCCCATCAGCCGCCCCATAACACCAGGCCATTTTGTGCAGCACGACCCAGGGTAGACAGTAACTATAGCGCCACAGGCCAGGCGTCCGTGTATAAATCTGAAACGTCCGCAGTAGGGCGATCCAGAGCGCCCCAAAGCGCCAGGCCCAGGGTTGACGCGACCAGAACGGCATGGCATACGCCTCAGGATGCTGCAAACGCATCCGAATGGAATCCGCACCGCCACGACGGGCATAGGTCCAGAATTGCCGAATATTCACCCGCGCCGGTCGGTGATAGACGCGCGCGCGCGGCTCAAACCACAACTCCCAACCCAGGGCGCGTAACCGCAAGGTGAAATCTATATCTTCGGTGTGGCGCAGGTGCGGGGCGAACCCACCACTCGCCTCCCAGGCGGCACGCGGCACCAGCAAGCTAAAACTCGCCAGGCTTTCTCGTCGCGCAGGAGGGTTGAGATGCAGAAATTCGTGGAAATTAGCGATCTGCCCACAATGTTGAATAAAACCATCGGATTGCGGCAACATGGCCCCGCTAATGGCCCCGGCAGCAGGATGCGCCTGCCAGGCCGCAAGCAGCGCCTCCAGCCAGCCCACCTGCGGCACACAGTCCGCGTCCAGAAAAATCAAGGCCTCCGCCTGTGGCGCCGATGCGGCACCAAGGTTGCGCGCCACGCCAGGATACACCGGCTCTGGCGTGACCAGGGTGTGGACCTGAGGATGCACCGGGATTTTGCCATGGCGATCTTGACCAACGACCCATACCTCTAAGGATGGGGTGGCCTGCGCCAGCACCGCGGCAATAACCTCATCAACGACGGGACTATGCAGATTGGGGATAATGACAGCAAGGTTCATCGCGGCCTTTTCACGCGCGCCTCAGAATGGCATAATTCACATGCTGAGTCCCGGCCAGACGGCCATTACCGGTCACTCCCGTCTCGATTTGCCAACCCGGAGAGTTTACCTCTAAGAAGACGCGCCAACTTTCAGGACTCCAAAAATTGATGTGCCCCGCAAAATGATCATACCGCCCATTAGGAACGGCCAGCATCAGAGTACCCTCTGGTGCGACCATGTCCATTAAATGGCGCAGAGCGCGATCCGGGTAGAGCAGGTGCTCCAACACATCCATGCAGATGACCATGTCAAAACGTTCTTCCCATGAGGTCGCGTCAATATCAAGATGGCGAAAAGTCGCTTGCGGCAGGAGGCTACGGGCTATCTCTAAAGCAGCCTCCGAATAATCAAAGCCGAAAAGCGCGGACGGCTGGTAACCCTTCGCCATCAAGATGCGCTGCAACATCCATAGGAAGTAACCAGGGCCGCATCCCACATCAGCAATGCGGCGTTGATGATAAGCCTCCAACGGCAGCAGGCGAATGATGCCTTCGTAGTAACGCTGACGTGCGGAACTGAGATACCGGCGCACCACTTTGGGATCGCGATACAAAGCATCGGTACGTTCAGGCGTGTTATGCTCTACCGCGGATTCGACCAGGGCCCCCTGCGCCCGGTCCAGCCGATAGATACCCCATCCCAACAGAGCCAAAGCCTTTTCCAACAGTTCGCCAGGACTTACCATCGTGTTTTACCTCTTTCGACTTTCCGTCACCGCCGCCCAGAAAACTTCGAGGTAGCGTGCGACCATGGACTCCCAACCGAAACGTGCTTGCACGGCCTGCGGTGCGCGCAAACGTAAGGCTGCTAATTCGTGAGGTGCAGCCAGGCAGCGCTCAAGCCGTGCCGACCAGGTTTCTGCATCCTGCGGGGGCAAGAGATACCCCGTTTCGCCTTCTATCACGGCATCTTGAATCCCCTCCAGGCGTGCGGCGAGCACAGGCAGACCATGGGCAGCAGCTTCAGTCGCCACAATACCAAAGCCCTCACGGTCGTGCGGCTGCGGAATGTTGGGCATGAGAAACACATCGGCACCGGTATAAAGATAGGGCAAATCGGCATCGCTCACGCGCCCCAACAAGATCACGCGCGCCTTCAGGCCACGCGCCGCGATCAGTGTGCGCAGGCGCTGCTCCTCTGGCCCTTCGCCTGCCACAAGATACACGTAATCCGCTGTGTCCGGCAAACGCGGCAGGACCTCATCACATAGCCAGGCCACCCCCTTGCGCGGGACCAGACGCCCTACAGTGAGCCAGACCTGCCGCCCGGCTAAGGGCACCCCACACAGAGCCTCGATGCGCTCCCGCGCTGCCATCCGCTCCGGCAACGCTGCCGGCATATCCAGGCCTGGATAAATGATCCGACAACGCTCCGGAGCCAGACCGCGCCGCAAAGCCTCCTTCAGGGTCATTTGACTGATACAAATGACGCGCGTAAAGCGCCGCAAAAGACGCGGCATGAGGGTTTGATAGCCAGGAAAGTTGAACGTGAGGTCAAGGCCATGCACGTTGACCACCGTCGGTTTGCGATACAGGGTCGCGAGTAAAGCCACTACCGGCGCTACCAACGGGTCACCCGCATGTAAAACGTCCACGTCGCGCGCCAGGAACAGCCCCTGCACCAGGGCACGCAACAGAAACCACGGCAACCCGCGTTGACTTCTGCCCCAGGTGATAGCCTGCACTTCGGCATGGGCGCACATGTGGTTGATGAGCTGATAGCTCAGGCGCTGCATTCCCCCCACGGAGGGCGGGTACTTGCGCGTGATAAAGAGAATCCGCAACCGCTCAGTCATGCAAGCGATAAATCCTCACACCATTGAGATTGTACACCAGTTCCAGGGCGGGATTGGACGCCAACGCAGCCGCATCCCAGGCTGTGGCCGCTTTGAAGGCGCGCGCGCCAAGGTACACGTAACTCACCCCGGCATCGCGCAGGGCTTGCGCTGTTTCCGGACGCGCATCAAGCTGTACCGCTAACGCGGAAAGCTCGACGATGCGCAAGGCGTGCTCGCGCGGTCCCAAACTTGAGAGCATGGTGCCGGCGGTGGTGGCTCGACCGGTAAAGTAGGGAATCCAGTACCCACCATCAATGCCATGCGATACAGAGCGCATCCAGGCATACGTATTCACGGCAAACAGGGCATCCGGCGGGGTGTGGTCGCGAATCCATGCCATGGCTGCCTCATCCGCCGGTGTGACGAAGTGCCGATTGACCTCAATTTCACGCAGGCGTGGGCCGGCCAGCCAGAAGATGCCCGCCAGCGTCAGTCCCAATGCCAGGGCCGTGCCCCAGCGCGGACGTCGGGCATCGAGCCAGTCCGCCAGAGCCTGCGCCCCTGTGCCGATGAGCATGGCCACAGGTAGATACAGCATGATGACAATAGCTCCCAGGTTGGTGACGTGTAGCACGCGCCAGGGAAACAGATAAGCGTAGCCCAGGCCCATGAGGAGCGCCGTCCAGCCCAGGGCCAGCAACGCCATGGATTTGCGTCGTACCAGGCCAGGGACACTGCCCACCGCAGCAGCCCATAACAGGGGCGGATGTGGACCTAAAACAGGAATGGCTTTGAGGGGAAACGCGAAATAAGTGTCCATGTCCGCAGCATATTGCGGCTCTATGGGGGCGGTGGAACGGGCCACGTACACCCGGAGCGCTTCCCATAAGGCGGGGCTGACGAAGAGAAGCCCCAGAGCAGCGATGAGCGCCACACCGCCGAGAGCCCACATCCCCCACCCCTGCCGGAACGCGCCCCAGAGCACACCCAACAGGATGAGCGCTACCACAGGCAGGTAAAAAGCGGCCACGCGGAAGTGGTACAAAAAGACGCCCGCACTGAGCAGCGCCGCCAGCAGGGATAGTTTCAGCGCATCGCGCCGCGCGGATGGGTCGCGCCAGCTTTCCAGCGCATCCCACACGACGCACGCCGCGCTCAGCACTATCGCTTGCGCGGCGACCTGCGTGAAACGCCCCCAGTTGACGTAATACGAAGGTTGGTGGCTGAGCAGCCCCGCCACAACCGCACCAACCAGCGCGCCCAGCCGCCCCACCCTGCGCTCCAAAAGCAGATAGACGCCCACGCCACACAGGCCGTTGAGGAGTTGGGCTGTCCACAGGAGCGCGGTATGCGGCGGTACCTGCGCCAGCCATTCCACCGAGGCGCTCAGGCTGTACAGACCGAGGTGGTACATGGCTAACGGCGTCGGCTCGTAGGGTTCGAGGGTGAAAGGCAGATGCCCCTGCGCTGCGGTGAGCTGCGTGAGCAGGGTGTGGTGTAGAGAGTCCGACCAGGCAGGATATGGGTAATCGCGAATGATCCAGAAGCGCGTGAAGAGCGTCGCGGCAATGACCAGCAGGGTGAGGGCGTCCAGCGCATCCAGGCGTAAAAGCTCCCGCCATGCGCCGCGCAGATGCCATAAGGTCCACCCTGCGCTCAAAATCAGTAACGCGCCCAGTTTGTAGGGTCCCAGCGGCAGCCACAGCAACAAGCTGCGGTGAAGATAAAAAGCCACAGGGAAAAGCGCTAAACTCAGGCTCACGGCGACAAACCAGCGGGCGAGGCCTTCCCAGCGCCGCCACAGGCCTGTAAGGGCCAGCAAGGTCCAGCCCGGTATGAGCAGCAAGGCTGCAAAGGCTAACGCCGCGCGCAAGCTCCCCAGAACAGTCGTCACGCCATTGCCTCCTGATAGAGTGGTTCAAGGCGAGACAGGTGCTCTTCCACGCTGAGCACCGCTTCCGGGGCGAAGGTGCGCCCGGCGGGCCAGGTGAGGAGCGCATCGCGCCAGGCGGTCACGTCGCCACGCGGAACAAGGATGCCGCCGCGCCCGACTTTTTCCGGTAGCGCGCCTGTATCCGAGGCCAGGAGCGGGACGCCCACCGCGTGCGCTTCCTGAATGACCACGGGTGAGTTCTCGTACCACAGCGAGGGTACAGCCAGAACATCCGTCTCCGCCAGGACACGCCCGACCTCAGTGTTGGGGACGGGGCCAGCAAAGGTGGTCGTCTGCGGATTAGCCAGTGCACGCAGACGGGCGCTGTAATCGGGAAAGGTGGCGGGATTGCCATAGATGCGCACGGCGAAGCGCTCCGGCGGCAGGTCGCGCGCGGCCTCGACCAGGACATGGACACCTTTCTGCCAGGCCAACGAACCGAGGTAAGCAACGCGCAGGCGATTATCCGGAGCAGGCACACGGGAGAAAGCGCGCAGGCGAGCCACATCCACGCCGTTTTCCAGCACAGCAAAAGGATGCGCCGGAAAGCCGGCACGCAGGTATTGATCGCGCAGGAAGTGCGACGGGCTGATGTAGCGCCCAATCTGCAGCGCAGCACGGCGCACGAGCGCGTCACGTAGCTGAAAGAGCAGGGCAAAAGCAGGACGACCCGCGTTAAGCAGCGGAGAGCCGATGCGCGCCGTGGCACAGCGTGCACAGTTCAAACCCCAGGCCTTGCCGCGGCAGAGCTGCGCATCGGGCCAGATGAGTTGCGAATTGGCGCAGAGAAACCAATAATCGTGCAGCGTCAAAAGCTGCGGAAGGCCACGGCTCAAAGCCGGGAGACGATAGGAAAGCAGCATCAGATGCTGAAAGTGAATGACATCGGGTTTGAAGCTTGTCAGGAAACGTTGAAAACTGGCTTCTACGTCGGGATTAAAGAACGTATCCCGGAAAAGCGCGGCGGGGTTGGCGCTTTCCGCCCTGAAGGCGCGCCCTACGCGCCAGGTGAGGAAGCCCTCACGCTGTGTCTGTTCTTCGCGGAAACGCGAACCGTCGCCATCGTCGCGGTAAAAAACGGCTACCTCGTGACGCGCGCTCAAGCCACGCGCCAGGTTTAGCGTGTAGACTTCCGTCCCGCCGTAGGAAGCAGGAGGGAACTTGTGCACGATCAGAGCGACGCGCATTTAAACCCCCCGTCCCAGGATGCGACGCATAGCCCACCAGAAAAGGCCACGGCGCGATGCCGCCGCCAATCCCAACTGCGTACCCATCACAGCCACGGTGGCAAACGCCGCCGCCTCTGGCCAGAGACCTTCCGGCAAAGGACCGCCCGGATAAAGCGCCTCACCCATGTCTACCAGGCCCCAGCTAAACTCAACGCTCTCACGGTAGAGACGCACAAAAAGTTCATCAGGATAAGTCGCAACGACTTTCAGTTCTCTTTCCAGAGCTAATCGAATTTCTACCGGGAGCCGCAGAGACGCGTAGCGCGCTGCCAGTTGTGGATGCCGCGCCTCGCGCCAGAGGGCCAGGGCTTCGCGCACCGTCATGGCCGGGGCAGGCCAGCGCAGCACCCGCGCACGGATGAGACCATCAGCAAACGAACGGTGAAACTCGTAATCCATGGGACGCTGATGATAATGCCATACCCGCGCCTGCGGCACCCAGGCCACGCGCCAACCGCGTAACAGCGCCTGTGTGCTCCAGGCCAGGTCCTCGGCATAATTGACCTCGGGCAAGGGCAAGGTTTCCCAGGCAGAACGGCGCAGACAGGCACTCACATCGTCGAAGCGTGCCCGGCGCAGACGTTCTTCGGGTGGAATCCGCCAAAACACGTCTGGCGGCGCTCCTTCCTGCACGTGTTCCGGTGGCATAGAACGTTCCCACATCAGACTACGCGCCCGCGCGAGAGGTGGCGCATCCGCCGGCGCCAGTTGCATGCCATAACTGGCAACCAGCGTAGCATCCTTCAACAGAGGGGTACAGAGGGCCTCCAACCAGGTCGCATCGGCAGGCAGCGCATCCTGTACGGTTAACACCAGCAGCTCGCCACGCGCTGCCGCCAGGGCTTGATTGCGCGTGCGGCCATGGTTGAATTGGCGCGCCGGAATCGTCAAAACCCGCGCTCCAGCCGCGTGGGCCTGTTGAACCGTGCCGTCGCTAGAGCCGGAATCTATCACCACAATTTCAGTGGGCGGAAGCGTCTGCACCCGCAGGCTTTCCAACAGGCGCGCCCATGACGGCCCGGCGTTACGGGTGGGGATAATAACGCTGACGCTTGGTCTCATCACTCCTTCGCCAATCCCAGCCGCACTTTCAACCCATGCCCGGCTATCCAGAGCGTGTCCTTAGCTTTATGTCCAAGCGACATCAACACAGCGTATTTCTCCAATGGAGCCATGGCCTGCTCTAAATGCTTGAGTTCGACCGATTTTTGAGCATATTCCAAAGCAAAGGTGATTCCCGGTACCGTTTTAGGACGGGAACGGTGCAGCGCCGGGGCGCGCTCAAGCAGCTCGTAAGCCATCTGCTCGCCCATTTTGGGTAAGGGGAAGTGCGCCTCAACCCGCGCACGGCCCGCAGCACCCATCGCCCGCATCCGCTGCGGGTCGCGCAACAGCCCATCCAGCACCGCCGTGTAGGCCGCTACCTCCTCCTCAAACGTGCCGCGCTTCACCAGCACCCCACACGCCGGCGTCACCAGCCCCGCCTGCCCCCCTACATCCGCACCCACCACGGCTACCCCCATCGCCATGGCCTCGTAAATCGCTAACGAAATCCCCTCCATCTGTGAGGGCAAAAAGA
>DAOUBT010000003.1:0-5108 GCA_034432595.1 Anaerolineae bacterium
ACCAGGCAGTCCCCGTCGCGGATGTGTTCGTAATATTGCCGGCTGTAAAGTTCCTCGATGCCGAGGGGGAAGACGGGGGGAATGACAGCGCGATAGAGTTCATCCTGCAGACTGCTCGTTTCGCTGGGCGCAGCGCCGTAGATGTAGAGGGTGGCTTCCGGGTGGCGCAAGGGCACGAAGAAAGGCATCCCCTGCGTATGGTCGTGATGCAGGTGCGTGAAAAGTAACACGGCGCGCATGGGCTTGCGCTCGGTCTGGAAGGCGTGCAGCATATCCTGACCCAGGCTGATGATACCCGTCCCGCCATCCACGATGATGAGATGCGGGCCGGCGTGGACCTCAAAGCAGGTGGTATTGCCCCCGTATTTTAAAGTGGTCGGGCCAGGCATGGGGTATCCCCCACGTACACCGTGGAATGTCAACGTGAATGTATCATTGTTCATCGCTGAGCCTTTCTAAGCCCTTGAAGGATACAATTAGATTGTAGCATCAAACTAAAAAATTGTCATGTCCTGTTTCTGGACTCCAAAGGTCCACTCTAATCAGGGGCCTGATTGGCTCCGCCCGGGGATGGCTCTTTGGCCCAAATCAATGGGGTGGGCGCGCGCCCACCCCATTTTTTTTATAGCTTCGCGCACGCGCGGCTTATTGCGTGGAGCGCCGAGCCGCGAGCCGACGCTGCGCGGTGATGAGCAGCGCCGCTGCAATCAGCAGCAACGTCCACGGCCAGGCCTGCCCCGTGCGGACGGCGCGCACCGTCACGGCGTTGGGTTCGCTGCCGCCCACCACAAACGGCGTGCCCAGGAGCTGACTCAGGCTCGGCGTCGAGCTGTCGGTCACGGTGAAGGTGAAAGTGTTGGCGCTGGTATCCTGCGTGGCGCCGCTGATGGCCTGCCACGTCCCATTGTTGCACCAATAGAGATTGAAAGCGCTTTCGGTGCCGGTTTCATTGGGGTAGTGGACCGTGAGCGTCACGCTATCCACGCCTGCGGTGCCTTGCACGAAAGCATCCACAAAGGGCGATTTGGCGTAGAAACCACCCCCTCCCGGACAGGGGCTGCTGGTGAATTTGCCGATACCCAGCAACGGCGTGCCGGTGCCCTCTTTGACCAGCTTGATGCCCCAATCGTTCAGGCGATCCAGTGTGACCGTGCCCGATGTTGCGCGCTGATGGAGATTGGCTTCTGTCGCCGCGCCCACGTGGACGTAGGCTGCGTCGTAAGCCTGTCCATAGCTGGCGCGGATGCGCGTCACGGCTTTTGCCGCGCCGCCGGTATAGGTGATGGTGGCCACGCCGTTGGCGTTGGTCTGCGCCTCAAAGGCGCTGAGCACGCCGTTGCCTTCCTGTATGAGGAAGCGCGCCGTGACCCCGTTCACCGGCGCGCCGTCCTGCGTCACCGTGGCGCTGATAGTCGTGCTGCCGTTAAAAGCGACGCCCGGCTGCGCGGCAACCGCTTCCACTTTGAGGCCCACCCGTGCCCCAACGTGTAACGCTAAAGCGTCGTTGGTGGCGACGGAGGCCTGGAACTCCCCGCTGTTGACGGTGTAGGATGGGCCGCTGCAGCCGCTGCCGTCGGGTAGGAGCGAGCCGTGGATTACGTCGCAGTAGGTGCCGGCGGGCAGCGTTGTTTGATAGGTGACCGTACTGCTGCTCCCGCTCTGGTTGATGACGACGAAGCCCTTGTTGCCCACGCCAAAGGCAATGTGGTCAGCGTTCACATTCTGCCAGGCGTTGACGTTGCCGCCCGCCGTGACGCGGCGGAACTCCACCATGGCTGTGATGGGGTCACGCCGGTGTTCGCAGGCCCACTTGCCCCAGGTGTAGCTTGCGGCGCAGTTATCGGGGGTGTTATCTGCATCCACGTAAACCGGCAGGGTTGCGCCGCTGCTGCCCGGACCACCGTTGACCGTGGGGGGGCCGTAGCTATCGCCCGTGTTGACGGTTGGATCGCTTTGCCAGTAGTAGCTGGACATGATTGAGGGATGCCCATACGGATAGGCCAGGACGAAGATGTTGGCCAGCACGTGCTCCTGACCGTCGCGATGGTCCACGATGCACGTGCCTGTGCCCACGCCGTGCCCGCGTTGATTGTCGTGGTTATCGGTGAAGACTACGGCGAAGCGCGAGGCCAGCATATTGGTTTCCAGATTTTGCAAGCCGCTTAAGGTGCCGCTGCAACTATCGTCAAACTTATCGCCGATGAAATAGGGGTAGGCGAATTCCGTCACATCGCCGTTGGGCGTGTACTCCCAATCGCGCACGCGCTCCTGCGGGTCCTGATCAATGACCTCCTGGAAGACGTAGTAGGATCCGCTCAGGCCGTTAAGGATGGCGGCGATATCCTGCGCCGGGATGTGCTTGGCCCCGTCAATGCGGAAGCCTTTGACGCCCATATCCAGCAGGCTCTGCAGGTAAGCGCGGATGCGCTCCCGCACGTAGGGCTGCTCTGTCGCCAGGTCCGGCAGGCCGGAAAGTGCACAGGATTGCACCTGTCCGCGGTCCTTGTAGTCGGTAATGCTGCACTCATCATGGAAATGCGCCCCTGTGTAGAGCGTGTTGGCGCCGGTGCCATAGTAGCGGCTGGCCTTAGGGGCGGAAAGGTATGCCGTCCCTGCTGTGCCATAGGTGATCACCCCGCTGGGATACAGCCCCATGTGATTGATGACCGCATCGGCGTAGATGTCCACGCCTACGGCGTTGCACGCCTGCACCATCGCCTGAAACTCGGCAAGCGTCCCGCTGCGGCTCACGTCGAGCAGGTAGCTCACCGGCTGATAGCGTGCCCACCAGGGGTAATCGTTATCCGCGCCTCCCATATCCGCCACGGGCACGACATGCTCATTCGGCGGCGAAACCTGCACGCCGGTGTACCCCTTTTCCGCTAAATAAGGGCACTCTTTGGCGATGTCGTTCCAGCGCCATTCGAAGAGATGCACGAACACGCCGCCCGCGCGCGTAGGCGAGGGGTCACCAGCGGGGACCACGGTGATGAGGCCGTCCCCCTGATCGTCGTCCAGCGCGTTGCCGCCGATGTCGTAGGTATCTTGCTTCCATTTTTTGCCCTGTTCACCGCTCTTTTGGCAGTAGGCGGTGAAGCCATACGTGCCGGGCGTCAGCGCGTTGAGCGTGGCCTGCGGGATAGTGGCCTTATACTCGTCGTTGTTGCCGATGTCCTTGTTGTAGCTCATGGGCAGGTCGTTCCAGGTTGAGCCGTACTTGCCCCAGTGCAGGGTGCAGGCTATCCCCGCACCCTGACCGGCGCCGGGGGTGACTCCTGCTTCGTACACCTGCACGTACACGTCAAACCCGCTGCTGGCTCCGCCTTGGGCGATGTCTTTGGCTACGCCGCCGCGCGGCCACATCAGGCCCACCCAGTCAATCGTGCTGGGCGGGACAATCGGCTCGTTGGAGACGAAAACCGCGGTGGTGCGTGCCGGGATGGTAAAGGTATCCGTGCTGTCATTAAAACTTGCCGTCTGCACAACCGGGTCGGCGTCAAGCGCATCAGCCAGGACCGGGTGAAGCGTGAAGCCATCTGCGCCGCTGATCGTGTAGCTCTGGGCTACCTTGTTGGCATTGAAGAAGACCAGGATAGTCTCGTAGTTGGGGTCCAGATCGGGCGTTACCGTGTCGTTAAGCGCGTAGACGATGAGGCCCGGTTTGCCCGTCGTGTCGTAATGGGTGGTGCGCGCAGCAATATCGGAAGCGCTGCTCAGGCGGAACAGCGGCGAGCTGTAGCGGATGCGCAGGAATTCCCGGAACTGAGCCGCAGCAAAGGCGATGTCCGTTGTGGCGGGGCTGAGAGCTGTATTTGCCAACAGCGGCGACATGATGCTCCAGCGCGAATCGTTATCCCAGGCTGGCGGCAGCCCTACGCCGAAATTGTTGCTGCTCTTATCCCAATAGACGCGGTTGAACCAGTCGCCGGAATCGTAGCTGTTGCGGTCTAAAGACTTGGAGCGCAGGATGTCCGTTCCCATCTGGAAGAAGGGCACGCCCTGCGAGAGCGCGATGATGCTCTGCGCTACGTTCTGCGCGCGCACGCGCTCGCTCATCGCGGTGGTCGGGATGCTGCCGCTGCCGATCCAGCCGGGCAGGCCGCTGCCGTCGCCGTTGGGCAGCTTAAACACATTTTGATCGAAGAGCGTCTCGTTATCATGCTTTTCGACGTAGGGCACGGATTCCTGCGGGTCAGCGGCGAAGGGAGCACCGGCACCGCTCCAATCCCAGATGCTTCCGCGCAGCGCGGAGCGAATTTTGTTCGTGGCTTCGGTCAGGTCGGAGTCGAACCGCTTCGTGTAAGCAAAGCCGTTCCAGTCGTAGCTCAAGCCGTTGCTGAAGCCCTGCGCGCGAATCTCCACGCTATCCTGACTATAGCCGCCGTGCACCGCATCGCGAATGATGTCGTTGAAGCTGCCGATGCCCGTGCCGTTCATGTTTTCTTTTTTGGCGTAGCAGTTGGGACAGGTCGTCAGGCCTTTGGCTTTGGCGGAGCCGAAATCCCACCCCTCGCCATAGAGGTAAATCGTCGGTTCGATTGCCTGCAGGGCGCTTTTTACGTTGAGCATGGTCTGGCGCGTGTGGAAGTTCATCAGGTCGAAGCGGAAACCATCTACCTTGTAGGCTGCAGCCCAGCGCGTGAGCGTATCGAGCATGAGCTTTTCCATCATCTCGTACTCGGTAGCTGTATCCGAGCAGCAGCTATCGGTATAGAGATACCCATCCGTGGTGTAGCGATAGTAGTAGCCGGGCACAATTTTATCCAGGACGGAGCTATCCCACAGCGCGCTGGCGCTGGTGTGGTTGTAGACCATATCCATGACCACGCGCAGTCCGTTTTGATGCAGAGTCTGCACCATCTCGCGGAACTCGTAGATGCGCGTTGTTCCGTCGGGGTTGGTGCTGTAAGAACCTTCCGGTACGCCGTAGTGATAGGGGTCATAGCCCCAGTTGAAGCCATCCTCGTTGCGGTGGGCGGCGATTTCGGCCTGCGGCTGATCGCTGTCGCGCGCGTATCCCGTCGGCGCGGGCCAGACGCTGCGCGGCACGTTCTCTTCCGGCACGCTGGCTATGTCGAAGGTGGGCAGGAGGTGGACGTGGGTCAGGC
>DAOUBT010000004.1:0-90683 GCA_034432595.1 Anaerolineae bacterium
AGGCAACCGAAAGCTGGCGGGAGACAAAGCCAGTCAAAGGCTGGCGGTACAAACTAACCGGAGGGTGACGGCACACAGGGCCAGCCAGAGATTGGCGGGAGATAAAGCCAGCCAGAGGTTGGCGGGATAGGCAACCGAAAGCTGGCGGGAGATAAAGCCAGCCAAAGGCTGGTGGTACAAACTAACCGGAGGGTGACGGCACACAGGGCCAGCCAGAGATTGGCGGGAGATAAAGCCAGCCAGAGGTTGGCGGTACAGGCCAGCCAGAGTTGGCGGAAGATAAAACCAGCCAAAGGCTGGTGGTACAAACTAACCGAAGGTTGACGGCACACAGGGCCAGCCAGAGGTTGGCGGGAGATAAAGCCAGCCAGAGGTTGGCGGTACAGGCAACCGAAAGCTGGCGGGAGATAAAGCCAGCCAAAGGCTGGCGGGACAGGCAACCGAAAGCTGGCGGGAGATAAAGCCAGCCAAAGGCTGGTGGTACAAACTAACCGAAGGTTGACAGCACACAGGGCCAGCCAGAGGTTGGCGATACAGGCCAACCGAAAGCTGGCGAGACAGGCCAGCCAAAGGCTGGCGGGACAGGCAACCGAAAGCTGGCGGGAGATAAAGCCAGCCAGAGGCTGGCGGGACAGACCAGCCGGAGAATGGCGGTACGGGCACAAGGGGTGTTCAAGGCTTGTATCTGGACTTCCCGGGTTGGCTTTACGCTACGCGTAAAACGTGGTATCATCGGCGGCGAGGAAGTCCCTTTCTCAAATTTTTGGCCTGGACAACCCAATCCGGGTACATTCATTTAGGAGAAGATGACCCATGAAAGCTATCACGATCATTGGCGTTGGATATGTAGGTCTGGTGAGCGGCGCGTGCTTCGCGGACCTGGGCAATCGCGTGGTGTGCCTGGATGTCAATGAGGAGCGCATCGAGAACCTTAAGCGCGGTATCCTCCCCATTTACGAGCCGGGGCTGGAGGAACTGGTGGAGCGGAACGTCAAGGCCGGGCGGCTCAGCTTCACCACCTCTTACGCAGAAGCGGTAAAGCATGCCGAATTCATCTTCATCGCCGTGGGCACACCTTCCGCGGTGGACGGACAGGCCGATTTGCGCTACGTGCGCATGGCCGCGGAAAGTATCGCCGACGTGCTGGATCATCCTGTGATTATCGTGAACAAGTCCACGGTGCCGGTGGGCACGGGGGACTGGGTGGCCGAAGTGATCCGCAATCATCGCCCGGATGTGCCGCCTTTCTCGGTGGTTTCCTGCCCGGAATTTTTGCGCGAAGGCTCGGCCATCAGCGACTTTATGAATCCCGACCGCATTGTGTTGGGAGCGGATGACCGCGAGGCGGCGGAGCGCGTGGCACAGTTGCACCTGCCCCTGCGCACCACCATCATGGTAACAGACCTGCGCACCGCGGAAATGATCAAGTACGCTTCCAACGCCTTCCTGGCCACCAAGATTTCCTTCATCAACGAAATTGCCAACATCTGCGAGGCGCTGGGCGCGGACGTGAAAGAAGTGGCTTACGGCATGGGTCTGGATAAGCGCATCGGGCGTTATTTCCTGGATGCGGGCCTGGGCTGGGGTGGTTCGTGCTTCCCCAAGGATGTGAAGGCCCTGGCGTACATGGCGGAAACGCACGGACGCCATCCGCACCTGCTGCACGCCGTCATGGACATCAACGCCGATCAGCGCCTGAGTGTGGTGCGCAAGCTTAAGGAATTGATGGGTCCCTCGCTTGAAGGTAAGGTGGTGGGGCTGCTGGGATTGGCGTTCAAGCCGAATACGGACGATATGCGCGACGCGCCCTCAATTGACATTGTGCATTTCCTCCTGCGCGAAGGTGCGCATGTGCGCGCCTACGACCCGGTAGCGATGGGGGTCGCGCGCAACATTCTCCCCGAAATTGAGATGTGCAACGATGCTTACGCGCTAGCCGAAGGCACGGATGCTTTAGTGCTGGTGACGGAATGGAACGAGTTCAAGAATCTGGATTTGGAGCGCATCCGCGATTTGATGCGCACGCCGGTACTGATTGACGGACGCAATATTTACGACCCGACTTATGTGCGCTCTTTGGGCTTCCAATATCGCGCAATCGGACGCGGTTACGATGGTCAGGGTGTGGTTCAGGAGGTGCTGTGAATCTGCTCAAGACGACGCTGGATAATGGCCTGCAGGTTTTCATCCGCGAGACGCACACGGCTCCGGTTGCCAGCGTGTGGATGTGGTACCGCGTCGGCAGTGGGGATGAGCTGCCTGGCAAGACCGGCATCGCACACTGGGTGGAGCACATGCTCTTCAAGGGTACGGAGCGCTGGCCCGAAGGCGCAGCGGACGAAGCGGTTGCGCGAGAAGGCGGCATCTTCAACGGCATGACCTGGCTCGATTTCACCACCTTCTACGAGACCCTGCCCGCAGAAAAAATTGCACTTGCTTTCGACATCGAGGCCGACCGTATGCTCAACGCGCGCTTCGATGAAGAGGAAGTGGAGGCCGAGCGCACCGTTATCCTCAGCGAGCGGCAAGGCGCGGAAAACAACCCGCTTTTCCAGCTCGAAGAGAAACTCATGGCTGCGGCTTTTCAGGTGCATCCCTACGGCCACGACACGTTAGGATCGGTGGAAGACCTGCGCCGCATGACGCGCGCGGACCTCTACGCGCACTACCGCGCTTATTATCGTCCCAATAACGCTATTCTGGCTATCGCCGGGGACTTCAACGCGGGCGAAATTGAACGTCTGGTCGAGCGCTACTTTGGCCCGTTAGAGCGCGGGCCGGAACCCGAACGGCCGCACGTGACGGAACCGCCACAGCAAGAGGAGCGGCGCGTCGAAGTGCGAGGCGAAGCGGAAGTGGACTATCTGCTTGCGCTCTATCACACCCCGCAGGCCACCCATCCTGACTTCTTCCCGCTCACGGTGCTCAACGCCATTCTGGTCGGCGGATCCGGCCTGGTCATCAGCGGCGGCGGCCTTTCCAATCACACCAGCCGCCTCTACCGCGCATTGGTGGAGCGTGACCTGGCCGTTGACGTGAGCGGCGCGCTCTATCCCACCCGCGCGCCCGGTATGTACACCTTTGCCGCAACGGTGCATCCCAACGCCACGCTGGACGCGGTCGAACAAGCGTTTGATGCGGAGCTGACGCGCGTGCAGGAGGAGCCGGTGAGCGCGGCGGAGCTGGAAAAGGCCAAGCGGCAGGCGCGCGCGCTTTTCGCGTTCTCCAGCGAAAGCGTGACCAATCAGGCTTTCTGGTTGGGCTACAGCGAGATGTTCGCCACTTATACCTGGTTCGTCAATTACCTGCGACGATTGGAAGCTGTCAGCGCGGAGGATGTGCTGCGCGTGGCTCAGACTTACCTGCGTCCCACCAACCGCACGGTGGGATGGTACGTCAGTCAGCGCAGGTCGTAGAGACGCGCCGATGGCGCGTCGTCGCCGACGGTTGTAGAGACGCGCCGATGGCGCGTCGTCGCCGACGGCGCGTCGTCGCCGACGGCGCGTCGTCGCCGATGGCGCGTCGTCGCCGACGGCGCGTCTCTACAAGGATATCCGCGTGACCGGTAACATAACGAGGTGACACATGACTTTGACCCTGGGTTTCGTCGCGCTGGCCCGCACGACATTCGATATGCAACTGGCGCAGGAGGTAACAGCGCAGGCGCGCGCGCTGTTGGAAGGCGCTGGATTCACGCTGCTCGGTCCACAGACGCTGGTCACGACGTTAGATGAGGCGCAGGCTGCCGCGGAGGTGCTGCGCCATTCCCCCGTGGATGCGCTGGTGCTCTTTCAGGCGACGTTTGCGGATAGCAGTATGGCGCTTGCCCTGGTAGAACGCCTCGACGCGCCGCTGATTTTGTGGGCCGTGCCCGAAGCGCGCACCGGCGGACGGCTGCGCCTCAATTCATTTTGCGGCATCAATCTCGCTGCTCACAGCCTCAAACGCGCTGCGCGCGAGTATGATTACCTCTACGCCGCCCCCGATGATGCGCGCGTCCTGCCCACGCTGCGCGCCTGGGCACAGGCGGGACAGGTCTACCGCCGCTTGCGCACCACTCGGCTGGGCCGCTTTGGCGAACACCCGACAGGTTTCGATCCCTGCCGCCTTGACGCGGAAGCGCTTCAGCGCGCGTTTGGCGTCACGGTGGAGACGTACCCCCTGCCAGAGCTGTTCGCGCAGATTCAAACCGTCAACCCGGCGGAGGTCGAGACGGTATGGCAGATGCTGCACACGCGCCTCGACGGATTGGACGCACTGTCCGAGTCCGCGACGCGCGGGACGCTGGCCGCTTACCTCGCCCTGCGCGCTCAGGCGCAACGTGACCATCTGGCAGGGCTGGCAGTGCGCTGCTGGCCGGAGTTCTTCACCGAGCTGGGCTGTGCCGCCTGCGCCGCCATGTCCCTCCTCAGCGACGAAAGGACGCCGTGCAGTTGCGAGGCCGATATCAACGGTACCGTGACGCAACTGGTGCTGCAATGGCTCAGCGGCGAGCCGGCTTTCGGCACGGATGTGGTGGGCTTCGATGAGGCGGAAAACGCGGCGGTGTTGTGGCACTGCGGCCTGGCTCCTCTCAGCATGGCCGATCCGCAAGTCACCCCGTGCGGAACGATCCACTCCAACCGCAAACTGCCGCTGCTTATGGAATTCCCGCTCAAACCGGGCATCGTCACCATCGCCCGCCTGCATGAGGGGCCTCAAGGCTGGCAATTGGTGGTGGGACGCGGGGAGATGGTCCGCGCCCCCCTCAGCTTCAGCGGCACGTCGGGCGTGCTGCGCTTCGAGCACCCGGTGCGGGATGTGATGGACACCATCATCACGCACGGCCTGGATCATCATGTGGGCATCACCTACGGTGATGTGACGGAGGCGCTGCTCCGCCTGGCCCGCTTGTGGCGGGTGGATGTGATACGGTTGTAGGCCCTGGAGCTGCGGCCCTCGTCAACCTGAAACCCTACCCTACTTTACGTTTGGAGGTCTATGGGATGGAACCCGAAGAGCTGGCGTTTTTGAAAGCTAAGGCCAGGGAAATCCGCAAATTGACGATTGATACCATCGGCTATCTTGGTGTGGGACATATCGGCGGATCGCTTTCGCTGGTGGAGGCGCTGACTGTGTTGTACTACCGCCACATGCGCGTGGACCCCTCTAACCCGCGCTGGGCGGAACGCGATTGGCTGGTGCTTTCCAAAGGACACGCCGGACCGGCGCTCTATAGCGTGCTCGCGGATAAGGGCTTTTTCCCCAGGGAGTGGCTGCACACGCTCAACCGCGGCGGCACGTCCCTGCCAAGCCATTGCGACCGCAATCTCACGCCGGGGGTGGATATGACGACCGGCTCCCTGGGTCAGGGGCTTTCGGCGGCAGTGGGCATCGCCCTGGGCCTGCGCCTGAGCGGGCTGCCGGGGCGCGTGTATTGCATCATCGGCGACGGGGAGAGTCAGGAAGGGCAGGTTTGGGAGGCTGCCATGGCGGCCTCTCACTACCGCCTGACTCACCTCATCGCCATGCTGGATTACAACAAGATGCAGATTGACGGTTATGTGCGCGATATTATGAATATCGAGGATGTGGAGGCGAAATGGCGCGCTTTTGGCTGGCGCGTGTACGCGGTGGATGGGCACGATCTGGAGCAGCTCGATGCCGCGCTGACGCTGGCGCAGCGGGCGGGCGGTCCGGCGATGCTGGTGCTGCACACGGTCAAAGGCAAGGGGGCATTTTTCGCCGAGGGACGGCTGGAAAACCACAACATGCCTTTCAGCTACGAGACGGCCTTAGAGGCGATCCGGCGGCTGGATGAGGAGGAGCAGGCATGAGCACGGTCGAAATGCGCAGTGTGTACGCTCAGACGCTCATCCGCTTAGCCGAGGCCAATCCGGATATCGTGCTGGTCGAGGCCGATTTGATGAAGGCGGCAGGGACGTTCGGTTTTAAGGAGCGCTTCCCGGAACGCACGTTCGACGCGGGCGTGGCCGAGGCGAACATGGTCGGCATCGCCGCCGGGCTTTCGGCGACGGGCAAAATTCCCTTTGCGCACACTTTCGCCTGTTTTGCGGCGCGGCGCGTCTTTGATCAGTTTTTCATTTCCGCCAACTACGCGCGGCTGAACGTCAAACTCGTGGGCAGCGATCCGGGGGTGACGGCGCGTTACAACGGCGGGACGCACATGCCTTTTGAGGATTTGGGGCTGATGCGCATCATTCCGCACCTGACGGTGTTTGAACCCAGTGATCCGGTTTCGCTGGCGCAGCTCATGGAGCAGAGCGCGGCGCTGTACGGCTGCACCTACATGCGCCTGCACCGTTTCGCTGTGGCCCCGCGCTATCCGGCCACGCAGCCGTTTACTTTGGGGAAGGGGGTCCTCGTCCGCGATGGGGGTGATGTTACTCTGGTGGCTATCGGCGCAGTGATGGTAGATGAGGCGACACGCGCCGCCGAGCTGTTAGCCGCGGAAGGTATCCACGCGGCGGTGATTGATATGCACACGCTCAAGCCGATAGACAGGGAGCTTATCCTCACCTACGCGGAGAAGACCGGGGCGCTGGTGACGTGCGAGAATCATCAAATCGCCAACGGTTTAGGTTCCGCGGTGGCGGAGGTGTTGGCGGAATATCGCCCCACCCCGCTGCGGCGCATCGGTGTGCAGGATGAATTCGGCGAGGTGGGGCCGCAGGAGTACCTCGTCAAGCGCTTCCGGCTCAGCGCGGAGGATATTGTCGCCGCGGCGAAGGCGGTGTTGGAGGAAGCGCGTCGGTAAGCAATGCCTTGGCCGCTTGCTACCTTTACGCAAGCGGCCAAGGCCGCCTGCTCTGCTTCGGCGGGGTGTGGAGCGGAGCGCTGAGGCGGGGATGGGTCCCTGCCACGCCTACGACTCCGAAGGCGGCCAAGGCCGCCTATCCCGCTTCGGCGGGGTTTGTAACTCTGGCACGGGGATTTTCCCGTGCAGACCTGACTTTACCGAGGAGGAACTTGCATTCATGGAAGAACCTGTCATCACCATAGCGATTGCTTCCGACCTTTCGGGCTTTCCCCTCAAGCGGGAGATTGTCAAGCATCTGCAAAGCAAGCCCCATATCCGCGTGCTGGATTTTGGCATCGAATCCGAAGAGGCGCCGCAGCCCTACGTGGTGCAGGCGCCCAAGGTGGCCGAGGCGATTCAACGCGGGGAGGCGGACCGCGGCATCCTGATCTGCGGCACGGGGCAGGGGATGGCGATTGTCGCCAACAAGCATAAGGGCATCTACGCCTGCGTGGTGACGGATATTTTCTCCGCCGAACGCGCTAAAATCATCAACAACGCCAACGTCATCACCATGGGCGGGTGGATTACGGCCCCCTTCCTGGCGACGCAAATTGTGGACGCCTGGTTGAGTGTTGCATTTACGCAAAAAATGGAGTTCAAGCGCGAATTCCTGACCAACGCCTTCCATCAGGTGCAGGCCCTGGAGGAGCGCAATTTCAAAGCATGAGCGCGCTCCCCAAGCTCCCACGCCTGGAGGAAGCTCAGCTCGAAGCTGAGGGCTATGGCGGCGTGCGCCTGCACAGCGAAGCCGGTCCGCTGGAGATCACGGCTTACGCGCCGGGACTGATTCGCTTGCGCTGGGGCGAGGATACGCGCCCCGACTATGGTCTGCTTGTCGCTCCCCCCTCCCCCCTGCCGTGTCGCGTCGAGCGCGGCGCGGAGCGCATCCGCGTGAGCTGGGATACCATCACCCTGGAGCTGGAAACGCATCCCCTGCGCTTCAAGCTGTGGCGTAACGGCACGCTGGTGCTGGAATCCACCCGTGATGGGCACATCTCCGGCGGTTTGCGCATCGCGCCCTTTGCGCAAAGGGGGGAGACGTGGCACATGGCTCTCGCCCTGCGCGAAGGTACGGCGGTCTTCGGCCTGGGCGAAAAATACGGCCCGCTCAACCGCCGCGGACAGCTCATCACTTCCTGGAATGAGGATGCTCTCGGCGTCAACAGCGAGCTATCGTACAAAAACTGCCCCTTCGCCTGGAGTCCCGAAGGCTGGGGGGTGTTCGTCCACACCACGGGACGGGTGCAGCACGGCGTGGGCTATGCGCCCTGGTCGCATCGCAGCTACATCCTGCGCGTTGAGGACCGCGTCCTGGATGTGTTCCTCATCCTGGCGGATGAGCCGGCGGGCCTGCTGGAGCGCTACACCTGGCTGACGGGGCGCGCGCCGGCCCTGCCGCGCTGGAGTCTGGGCGTGTGGCTTTCGCGCTGCTACTATCGCACAGGCGAGGAACTGCTCGCAGCGGCGCAGCGGATGCGCGCGGAGCATTTCCCCTGCGATGTCATCACCCTGGACGGACGCGCCTGGCTGGACGTGCGCACGCGCTTCGGCTTCGCCTGGGATCGGACGCGCTATCCCGACCCGGAGGCGTTTGTGGCGCAGGTCAAGGCCCTGGGCTACCGCCTGTGCGTCTGGGAATACCCCTATGTTTCGATCTACAATCCGCTTTTCCAGGAACTGGCCGAAAAGGGCTATTTGCTCAAAAACCGCGCCGGGGAGACCTGCCTGTTGGAATGGGATCCGGAGCCGTTCGGGCTGTTGCTCACGCCCCTGCCGACGAGTGGCATCATAGACTTCACCCATCCCGAAGCCTACGCCTGGTATCGGGATATGCACCGCGCGCTGTTTGAATGTGGTGTAGATGTGTGCAAAACCGATTTTGGGGAACAGATTCCGCGTCACGCGGTGGCGGCCAACGGCGATAGCGGCGCGCAGCTTCATAACGTTTACCCCCTGCTCTACAACCGCTGCGTGTACGAGGCCACAGCACGCTATCACGCAGGCGAAGCGCTCGTGTGGGGCCGTTCCGGCTGGACGGGAAGTCAGCGCTACCCCATACAGTGGGGCGGGGATTCTCAAGGAGATTGGGAAGGCCTGGCGGCGAGCATCCGCGGCGGGCTTTCGTGGGGCATGAGCGGCGTCCCCTTCTACACGCACGACATCGGCGGCTTCTACGGCACACCCACGCCGGTCCACTATGTGCGTTCGACTCAGGTGGGCGTGCTCAGCTCGCACACGCGCTTCCACGGCACCTCGCCTCGCGAACCTTGGTATTTTGGGGAAGAAGCCGCTCGCATCGTGCGCGCATGGCTGGAGCTGCGCTACCGCCTGCTCCCTTACCTGGAAGCGTGCGCGCAGGAAGCTTCCCTGACAGGGCTGCCGGTGGCGCGCGCCATGCCCTTAGCCTTCCCCCACGACCGCGTGGCCTGGCAGTTCGAGACACAGTACCTGCTCGGCCCGGCCTTGCTGGTGGCGCCGGTGCTCAACGACGAGGGCGAGGTGGAGCTGTACCTGCCGGAGGGGCGCTGGCAGGATTTCTGGGATGGGACAACTTACGAGGGGCCGCGCGTGCTGCGTCTGCACGTGGACCTGGAGCGCATGCCGCTCTTTGGGCGCGTGGGCACGGCGCTCCCGCTTGGGCCTGTCGCGGAACGGACAGAGGCGCTGCCTTTCCCCACGCCGGTGGTGGAGGTGCGGCGCTTCGCTGATGCAGCGACCTGACCTGAAGTTCAGCGATGAGTCGGACACGCCCGACAGCCCGCATCCGGGCTTGCGGACCGCTGCCCCGCACCAACTTTCTCCGCCGGGATGGACAAGGCAGCAGGGAAGTCTAACGTAACGCAAGCTGAACTTCGGCCTGGAATTCTGACATCTTTACAGGAGGCAATCCCTTATGTCCCGACGCTGGTATGAGATCATCACGGTTAACATTTACTACCTGGGCCTGAGCACCGTCTCACAGACGCTGGCCCCCCTCATCCTCCCCCTGCTAACGCAGCAGTTCGTGGGGGAAAGCCTCAAGGCGACCTACTACGGTACGCTGCGCCTGTGGGGCCTCATGGTGGCGCTGCTGGCGCAAGCGCTGTGGGGGATGCTCTCCGATCGCAGTCGCCTGCCCTGGGGCCGACGGCGTCCTTTCATCGTCATCGGCACGCTGCTCGACCTGATTTTCATCGCCGGCATCGCCTTCTCCGCCGGGTTAAGCAGCCTGAGCGGGTTCTGGTTCATGTTCGCCATGTACTTGCTGCTGCAGGTGACGGTTAACATTGGCCACGGGGCGGTGCAGGGCTTCATTCCCGATCTCGTGCCGGAAAACCAGCGTGGGCGCTATTCCGCGGTCAAAGCCGTGCTCGAAATCCCCCTGCCCACCATCCTCGTCTCCTTCACGATTGGGCGCATGGTCGCCAAAGGCAACACCACCACCGCTATCGTCGTGATGAGCGCCGTGCTGGTGTTGACCATGCTGCTCTCCCTGCTCACACGTGAAGAACGCTTTACCGAGGAGCTGCCGCCGCTCGACTGGACGCCCTTCATCCGCTTGCTGAGCATGACCGCGGTCTTCACCGTCATCATCCTGGGCCTGGGCGCGCTGGTACGGCTGCTGGGAAGTCAAATCAGCGCTGTGAACACGCCCCCCGCCGTGATGATTGGCCTCATGGGCGGAGCGGGACTGCTGGCGATGGTGGCCGCCATCGCGCTGGGCGTCTGGCTCTGCGTGCGCCTCTCCCTGGGCGAAACGACAGCCTGCGCGCATCCCGATTTCACCTGGTGGGTCATCAACCGCCTTGGCTTCCTCACGGGAGCGATTAACCTTTCCACCTTCACGGTTTACTTCCTGCAAGCGCGCCTCGGCCTGGAACGCGAAGCGGCGGCCAAGCCCGCCGCGCAACTGCTCATGTTCATCGGCATCGCCATCCTCATCTTCGCGCTGACGGGTGGCTGGCTGGCGGACCGTTTTGGACGCAAGCGCATGGTGCTGGTGAGCGGCCTCGTCGCCACGGCGGGCGCGGTCATCGCGCTCTCCCTGCCCCAACTGAGCGTCATTTACGCCGGCGGAGCCGTGCTGGGCGCGGCGCTGGGCCTCTTCTACACCGCCAACTGGGCCCTGGGAACGAGCCTCGTCCCCAAAGAAGAAGCGGGGCGCTACCTGGGCATCTCTAACCTGGCGGGCGCGGGCGCGGGCGCCGTGGGAGCCTACATCGGCGGCCCGATTGCCGACTTCTTCACCACCCACCTGCCGGAATTTCCGGGCATCGGCTACGTGCTGCTCTTCGCCCTCTACGGCGCGCTGTTTGTGCTTTCAACCCTGGCGCTGCTCAAAATCAAGGAGCCGCGCGCGGCATGAAGCTGCGTGAACACGTCCCACTGAGCGCGTACACGACGATTGGCCTGGGTGGAGCGGCGCGCTACTTCGCCACCTGCACCACGGTGGACGAGGTGCGCGCCGCCCTGCGCTGGGCACAGGAGCGCGCCCTGCGCGTCCACGTGTTGGGCGGGGGCAGTAACACCGTTTTTGCGGATGAGGGATTCGCTGGATTGGTCCTTCACGTCGCTTTGCGTGGCATCACCTGGCGCGCAAGCGCGGACGGGTGGCAGGTGATCGCCGCAGGCGGCGAGCCGTGGGACGCGCTGGTTGCGGAAAGCGTGGCGCGTGGAACAGGCGGCCTGGCGTGCCTTGCGGGCATCCCCGGCACCGCAGGCGCCGCGCCCGTGCAAAACATCGGCGCTTACGGACAGGAGGTGGCCGAAACGCTGGTCTCCCTGCGCGCGATTGAGCGCGCAAGTGGTGCGGAGGTCGTCTTCCCGGCGGAGGCGTGTGCCTTCGGCTACCGGCAAAGCCGCTTCAAGGGCGCGGATCGCGACCGCTACGTCATCGTGGAGGCCACCTTCCACCTGCCCGTTACGGAAAGCGTGCCCGTGCGCTACGCCGAGCTGGCGCGCGCCCTGGCGGAGCGCGGTCTGCCCCCCACCCCTGCCGCCGTGCGGGAGACGGTGCTCGCCCTGCGCCGTGCCAAAGCCATGGTGGTGGACGTGGATAATCCCCACACGCGCTCGTGCGGCTCCTTCTTCACCAATCCGATTGTGAAACCGGACCGTTATGAGGCGCTGCGCGCCGCCTACCCGGACATGCCCGCCTACCCGGCAGCGGAGGGGTGGAAGCTTTCCGCGGCCTGGTTGATTGAACACGCTGGCTTTGCGCGCGGGACACGGCGCGGCGGCGTGGGCCTTTCGCCCCACCATGCCCTGGCGCTGGTCAACTACGGCGGCAGCACAAAGAAGCTACTCGCCTTTGCTGAGGAGATACGGGCTGCCGTGCTGTCGCACTTCGAGATACGGCTTGAGATCGAACCCGTCGTTGTCACTCCGTAAAAGATGCGCTGAAGGCGCCACCCCCAGCCTGCCGGTTTCCACGAACGAGTGGAGTCCCCCTCTCTCTGGTATAACCGGCTGCCATGGCAGGCCGGCATCGCACGTTTTTGTACCCCATGACCACTTTCCTATCCTAAAGCGTTGCCACGCACGGCAAAATATGTTAAACTCTAAGCAAGACAAACTTATCTTTACAAGCAAGAGGTGGGCTATGTTGCATAAGTATCGCAAGGGGCAGGGTTTGGTTGAATACGCTTTGATTCTGGTGCTCATCGCTATCGTGGTCATCGTCATTCTGAGCCTGCTGGGTACACGGGTCAGTGATGTCTTCTCGCAAATTAATTCCGGTTTAGGCATCAGTGGGATCGGCGGCGGCGGCAGCAGTGGCGCAACGGTCAGTGGCCTCAGCGCAGCGGCCAGCACCAGCGGTTGCTTTATGGGGAGCTGTACCCTAACCATTAGCGCCAACGTCGGCGTGAGTTCACCCGGTCAGGTCACGGTTTCGATGAGCGGTTGCGGCAGCGCCAGCGGCAATATCAATGGATCAGGCTCCCTCACGTTTAGCTGCAACCACAGTGAGCATGGCAGCGGACAAGTCTGCGCACAAGGCAGCAATAGCGTTTGTACCAATGTCTCATGGTAACTTGCTCAAATTGTAGTTTCCGGTACACTAAGATAAGGGATTCCATAGTATGGAATCCCTTTTCACATACTTAACGTCATGCCAGACAGAAGCAAACAACCGGACCATATAGGTTTAGATTTCCCCATCTGAGCGTCAGGCGCTCTTTGAAGGAGGACATGATGAAGACTCACACCTATCAACGCCTCGGCCAATGGTTGATGGCCTTAGGCCTTGCCATCGCATTTGGATTTTTCCTCGTCAGCGTGCCTGGACTACGTGCGGCGGGCAATGTGCACTACGTGGCCCCCGGTGGGGTAGATAGCCCGTCCTGTACGGTCAAAACGCCCTGTTTGACGATTCAACAGGCCATCACCAATGCCGTCAACGGGGATGAAATCCGCGTCGCGGCGGGTACGTACACGGGCACAAGCCTGCGCGCCGGCAGCCGACAACTGATTTACCTCAACAAGTCGGTCACCCTCATCGGCGGCTTTACGACCGCTAACTGGGTCACCCCCGACCCTGTTGCTAACCCCACCATCCTGGACGCAGGCAATAATGGGCGTGTCCTGTATGTCCCGGCGGGGGTCAACGCCACCGTGCGCGGATTCACGCTGCGCAATGGCAGTTACGACCTGGAAGGGGTTGGCGTCTACAATCAGGGCAACCTGACGCTCGAAGCGGTCACCATCCACAACAATCGCCTTACGCAGAGCAGTAAGCCGGGCGCGGGCATTCTCAGCGAAGGGACCCTGGCGCTCAAAAACAGCCTGCTCTACGCCAACACGATACTCACCTCTGGCGCCGGTGCTGCAGTGTACATTCGCAGCGGCACATTTGAAATCATCGGCAACGAGATTCGCGATCACATCGGGCAGGGCAGCCAGACTAACGGCACCATCCGCATTGACGGGGGTACAGGTCTGATTGCCCAGAACAAAATCCATCACAACACGATGGAAGCCGGGGCCGGCATCCTGGTTTATAACGGGACGGTGACCCTGCGCAACAACCTCATCTACGCCAACACGGCCAACGCGCCCACCGCCACTTACGATCATGGGGGTGGCGTGTACGTTTATCAAGGCAACGTCATCCTCGAGCACAATACCCTGGCCGCGAACAGCGCGGGCGAAAACGGTGGTGGCCTGTACGTCTCTCCCAGCGCACTTGTCACCGCCACGAACACGCTGTTTGTGAATAACACGGCCACACAGGGGGCCAACCTCTACGCGCCTGCCGACCGGCTCGCCGTCAGCTATAGCGACCTGTGGCCTGCGGCGAGCTTCGGTGGTGGGATGAGCGATCCTGTCCCCGGCAACAATAACCGCTACAGCGATCCGCAATTGGATGCCAATTACCGCCTCACTGCCGCTTCTCCGGCCAGAGATACGGGCAGCAGCTCCGTGACGGTGGACTTCGAGAGGCATGGACGCCCGTTTGGCGCGGGAGTGGACCGCGGCGCGGATGAATATCTCGCCCCTTCGGCCTGTTACGCCCGCGTTGGAGATGGGCGCGTGTACCTCACAATTCAGGAAGCGGTGGATGCGGCGGAAGCCGGCGACACCGTCAAAGTAGCGGGCACATGCAGCGGCGTGCAGACGCGCAACGGCAGCACGCAGGTCGTGTACATTGACAAATCCATCAGCCTTGTCGGTGGTTACAAGGCTACCGATTGGGAACAGGCGCGCTATCAGCCCACCCTCATCAACGCCAATGGTCAGGGCTATGGCCTTTACGCCGTAGCCGGCAACGTGCGCATCGAAAACCTCCATGTAGCCAACGGCGTGGGACAGAACGGCGCGGGCCTGTTCGCCTCGTCCAACGTCTATCTCACCGTGCGCAACAGCGTCTTCACCAGCAACCACGCCACCCTGAACGGCGGTGGGGTGTACGTGGGCGGCAGCGGCAGCATCGAACACTGCGCTTTTTACGCCAATGAAGCCGGTCAGCGCGGCGGCGGCCTCTACCTCAACAACCTGCAGCCCTTCACCGTGCGCAACACCATCTTCGCCAGCAACAACGCGGGCATCCGCGGCGGCGGTTTAGATGTCGGCGGCACGGGGACCTTGACCCTGGCCTATAACAACCTGTACGGCAATCAACCCGATGCCTACGGCGCAGCGACGCCCGGCCCTGACGATGTGAGTTTTGCGCCCGCCTTTGTCAACGCCACCGGCTACGACTTCCACCTGCAACCTACATCTTTCCTGATTAACCGCGGTGCCCCCACCCCGGTGCTTCCTTACGACTACGAAGCGGATGCTCGCCCTCAGGGCGCGCGTCCGGACATCGGCCCTGATGAGCGCATCACCTACGCGCAAATCTCTCTCACACCGCTTGCCCAACAGAAAGTCTACACGGACGTGAATCAGGCGCGCGGACAGACCTTGACCTTCAACCACACCCTGAAAAACGAAGGCAATACCCCCAACCTGCGCGATACCTTCGTCATCACCGCCAGCAACGCTGATGGCTGGCCGGTGACCATCCTCGGCGTCAGCTCGCCCGTGCAGCTCTACAAGGGCGAAAGTGTGGCTTTCCAGGTGCGGGTGCAAATCCCCACCAATCTGGCCGAGGGTTTCGACAACAAAACCACCGTGCGCGTCACCTCCCAATGGAGCACGACTTACGAGGAAGCGGTGGACACCATCGCCAACTCCGCCTTTACCCTCACGCCGGACTACAACGAAAATGCCGATCCGGGCGAAGTGCTGACCTACACCCACACTCTGCACAACATCGGTGCGACCGACAGATTCAGCATCAGTGTCACCTCGAACCTGCTGCAACCCTGGGGACGCCTGATTGAGCCCCTGCAGGAAATTACCCTCACGCATGGACAGACGGCCACGGTCATCGTACAGGTGAATGTGCCCGCCAAAGCAGCCGCCAACCTGCAGGAGGTCCTGCTGGTACGCGCGCGCTCAGTTAATTATGGAACAAGCGCCGTGGTCACCGATACAACCACCGCCAACCCGGTCGTCGGTGAACGCTACGTAGCGCCCGATGGTGACGACCGCGAAAACAACTGCAGGCAATCCGCCACGCCCTGCAAGACCATCAGCCACGCAGTAGAACAGGCCGCAGCGCAGGATGTCATCCAAGTCGCGCAGGGCCTGTACCGCGAAACCGACACCATCCGCATCAGTCAATACAACGAACTCTTAGGTGGTTACGTCCAGAACCCGCAAACCAAAGCCTTCGAGTTACCCAACAATACCAACGATCCGACCACCACCATCATTGACCTGCAAAATCGCGCGCGCGTGTTGCTCATCCAGACCCCCGGCACGGATAACGCCAGCCAGCAGGTTCAGGTGAAGGGCTTCACCCTGCGCAACGGCATGGCGGGTGGCGTCGGTGGCGCGATTTACCTGCGCGCGGATGCCAATCCCGTCCTGGAAGACCTCATCATCGAAAACAGCAGCGGCACCCTCGGCGGCGCGATTTACGTTGAAGCGGGCAACCCCATCATCCGCAAAGTCACCATCCGCAACACGCAGGCGGAACGCGGCGGTGCCGTGTACGTGGATAGCGGTGCGCCGCTCCTCTCGCGGGTGGTCATTTCGTTGACGACGGCCGCAGAAGGCGGCGCGCTCTACAATGCCGCCGGCGCGCCGCGTCTGGTGAACACCATGATTTACAGCGCCTCCGCCACGCAAAACGGCGGCGCGCTCTACAACGCCGGCTATCTGAGCGCTATCAACGTCACCCTCTACGGCAATCAGGCCGGCGGATACGGCGGTGGCGTGTACGACCGCCTGAGCACGGGCCTGCAGATCAGCAACACACTCGTCATCTCCAACGTAGCCGGCGTCGCGGGTGGCGGCCTCTACCGCGAAGGGAGCAGCTTACTCAGCGTGGATTACAACGACGTGTGGGGGAACAGCGCGCCCGGTGTGCCTCAGAGCAACCTCTCCCTCGGCGCCCATAGCTTCTCCGCGGATCCGCGCTTCCTCGACCCGGCGCAAGGTGATTTGCACCTGCGCTTCGACTCGCCGGCTCTGGATACCGGTGACCCCAACACGCCGCTCACCGAGGACTTCGAGGGCGACCCTCGTCCGTCCAATCAGGGCTACGACATCGGCGCGGATGAGATTGTAGGCTGTATCGCGCGCATCATCAACCCCGAAACCAATCAACCGACGGGGCGGATTTACACCGTCCTGCAGGAAGCGATTGATGCCGCTCCCGGTGGGCATATCATCCAGATTTCCGGGCGCTGTTTAGGCGCGCGCCCCTTGCAAGTGGGCAGCCAGACCTACACGCAGACGGCTTTCATCGCCAAGAGTCTGACGCTGGTCGGCGGTTACAACAGCGCTTTTGATAACGATCCGGCGGTGGATTATGTGCCCACGTATTTCGACGCGCAAGGCCTTGGGCGCACGCTCCTCATCACCCGCACAGAGCTGGCCGCTACCGTGGTCATCTCCAACATCATCTTCACCAACGGTGACGCGCTGCGTGGCGATGTCGCGGGCACGGGCGGTGGTGTGGCCGTGTACAACCAGACGGTCATCATCGCGCACAGCGTCATTTCCAACGCCACGGCGCTGCACGGCGGTGGCCTCTACGTCCAGGGCGGCACGGTAACCTTCGGCGAGGATTCGGGCCGCGCCAGTCAGTTCATCGCCAATCACGCAACCCGGGGCGGCGGCGCCTACGTCAACGGCGGGACGCTCTCCCTGCGCGGCGTGTGGGTGCTGGATAATCAGGCCACGGACGGCGCGGGCCTCTACGCGGCAGGCGGGACGCTGGATGCGCAGCGCGTGCGCCTGCTGCACAACACAGCCAGCGGCCTCGGCGGTGGTGCGTATGCCGCCGCGAGCAGCACCTTCAAAGCTACCAACGTCATCGTGGCGCTGAATGAAGCCTTCAGCGGTGGCGGTCTCTACAACCTGAGCGATCAGGCCGAGCTGCGCCATCTCACGGTGGTGAGCAACACCGCCGTCACGCAAGGCGGTGGCCTGTACCACAAGAGCTTCACCACCACGCCGCTCATCAACAGCAGCATCTTCGCCGATAACACGGCAGCCAGCGGCAGCGGCATCTACAACGACGGGCTTAAACCGCGCTTTGATTACAACAACGTGTTCAACAACACGATGGTAAACCTCACCCTGAGCGACGGCACGGGGAACGTGGCGCTGGCACCGCAGTTGCGCACCCTCCCGGCTTACACCGACCCGGCCTATCTGCATCTCCTGCCTGGTTCCCCCATGGAGGACCGTGCCGACCCGGCCAGCCCGGTGCTGGAGGATATTGACGGCACGCCGCGCCCCTCCAACCAGGGCTTCGACATCGGCGCGGATGAGCTGGGCGATTGCTACGTGCGCATCAACGGCGAACCGCCGACGTATGGCAGCGTGCAGCGGGCAGCCAACCTGGCCGTAGCCGGGGATGTGCTGCACGTCGCAGGCTACTGCCTTGGCGTGAACACCGCCCAGGACGGCGGGCAGAGCGTGACGCAAGCCCTCTTCATCAACAAAGCCTTAGGCGTACAGGGCGGTTATACCTACACTAATTGGACCCTGCCCCCCGACCCGCTGGTGAATATCACGACGATTGATGCGCTCGCTCAAGGGCGCGTGGTCTATATCGCCGCGAATAGCGTCGTCACCATCAGCGGCCTGCATCTGGTCAACGGCAGCGGCACAAACGGCGCAGGGATTTACGTCGCCAGCGGGATTTTCACGCTCACCCAAAGCACCGTCGCCAACAGCGTTGCCACGAACAACGGTGGCGCCGTGTACGTGGCGGGCGGTACCGTGAAGATCAGCGGGCAGACGGTCATCACCGGCAATCAGGCCCTGCGCGGCGGCGGCGTCTTCAATCAGGACGGCAACCTGCTGCTCGATTCCCTCGTGATCGCCAACAACACGGCGACCCAACACGGCGGTGCTTACTACCATCAGGGCGGGACGACGCGCCTGTACAACAGCTTCATCTACGGCAACCATGCCGTGCTCGGCGGTGGCATCTACAACAACACGACTGCGCCGTTGGAGGTCATCAACAATACCCTCCACGCCAACACCGCCTCGGATCGCGGCGGCGGCATGTACACGCTGAACAGCCTGCCGGTGCTCAAGAACACCATCTTCGCCACCAACACGGCGGGGACATTGGGCGATGCGCTTTACAGCGCCATGGCGTACCAGCCGGACTACAATGCCTTCTTCCCGCAGGCGGGAGCGGTCAACCCGGAGGTGGTGCCGGGGCCGCACACCCTGTACACCGACCCGAAATTCATCAATCCGACGGCGGGCGATTTGCATCTCGCCAACGATTCGCCGCTGTTTGACCGTGGCGACCCGCAGACGGCGCTGGATCACGACTTTGACGGCGACCTGCGCCCGGCGGATCAGGGCTACGACATCGGCGCGGACGAGCGGCGCGGCTGCTGGGCCAAGAACATGCGTACCGGCATCATTTACGCCAACCCGCAGCTTGCGGTGTACGCCAGCCAGACCAACGACGAGATTCGCATCTCGGTGGGTGAGTGCCGGGGCGTGCACCCGCTCACCGTGGGCGGACAGGTGCTGAGCCAGACCCTGCACATCACGCGCAACCTGACCCTGAGCGGTGGGTGGACGCGCGACTTCACGCAGCAATACGCCGGACCGTTTGGCTACCCGGATGCGAGTGAGCGCTCCACCACCCTCCTGCCGCAGGGCCTGGGCCGCGCGCTGCTCATCACCAACACGACGATGATCACCATCGAACGCGTGCAGATGGTGGGTGGTAACGCGGCGGGCCTGGGAGGTGCCGCCCTGCCCAACGCGGGCGGAAACCTGCTCTATGCCAGCGCTAATGGCCTCTTCACCCATGTGGACTTCTACCAGGGCGAGGCCGCTTACGGTGGCGCCCTTTACAAGGTGAGTGGTCGCCTGAACCTGGCGGATAGCTGGAATGGCAACAACACGGCCCTGACCTATGGCGGTGCGCTGTATAATGCCAGCGGTCCGCTTACCGTCACGGTTGTCGGTACGGGCAATCAGGCCATTGCTGGAACCTGGTACAATGGCAACATGGCCGGGGCACGCGGCGGCGCGATCTACGTCGCGGGCGGCAGCGTCATCCTGGAGGATGGCTCCGCCGAGTACAAGCGCAACACAGCGCCTTCGGGCGGCGCTATCTACGTCGCACCGGGCGGCACGTTGACGGTGACCGCGGGCAGCTTCTACACCAACACGGCGGCGCAGCTCGGCGGCGCGCTCTACAATGCCGGTCAGGCCATCCTGCATGGCGGCGCGTTCTACGATAACTGGGCCGGGCAGGATGGTGGCGCGTTCTACAACGCGGGCACGGCCTCGCTCGACCTGGGCAACCGTTTCTACTGGAACCATGCCGAACGCAACGGCGGTGCGATTTACGCAGGCGGCACCTTCCTCGCCCTGCGAAACAACGTGATTTACATCAACACGGCGCAGCGGGGCGCGGGCATCTACCTCGCCGCGGGCGCGCCTAACATCTGGCACAACACCTTCCACCAGAACACGGCCAGTGTGGAAGGGGGTGCGATTTATGTCGGTACGGGCGCGGGCAGCGCGCTGCAAATCAAGAACAACATCTTCAGCGAAAACAATGCGCCGCAAGGTAAGGCCATCTTCTCCAACCGCGGTCAGTTGGATTACAACGACTACTGGCCTACCGATGCCTCCAATCAGGTGGTCGGCGGTGTCGGCGTGGGCAGCAACAACCCCAATGCCGATCCGCTCTACGTCAAGCCGGGGGTGACGCAACAGTTCCACGGCGATTTCCACCTGCAGGACAAGTCCACCCTGATTGATGCGGGCGTGGAGCTGGGCGTGATACGCGACATGGATGGCGATCCGCGTCCGAGCAACGCGCGGCCCGACATCGGCGCGGACGAGGTCATGAACTGTCTGGTCAAGAACCCGCGCCTGAACAAGCTTTACGGACGCCTCGTCATGGCGGTGAACGAAGCGCAGGACGGGGATACCCTGCGCATCGCCGAGGGGGTGTGCTACGAAAATCTCACCCTGAACAAGGCGCTGACCCTGGATGGCTCGTGGGATAAAGTCTTCAGCAGCAAGCTGGAGTATATCGCCACCTTCATTGACGGGCAAAACGTGGGGCGCGTGGCGCGCGTGACCAGCCCGAACGTCGTGCTGCGCGATTTGGGCCTGCGCAAGGGTTCGACGCAGGATAACGGCGGCGCGGTGCTCCTCGAAAGCGGCAGTTCACTCAGCCTGAACAACGTCACCATCCGCGAAAGTCAGGCGGCGGGCAATGGTGGCGGGCTGTACGTGAGCGGCGGCGCCACGCTCGACCTGGTGGATACGGGCTTCTCCGACAACATCGCACAGGGGAACGGTGGTGGCCTCTACCTGGCCGATAACAGCACCGCTGATCTCTACGCCTTAGCGGCC
Source organism: Anaerolineae bacterium (assembly GCA_034432595.1). GTDB lineage: Bacteria > Chloroflexota > Anaerolineae > B4-G1 > SLSP01 > DAOTZR01. The sequence goes on from DAOUBT010000004.1 coordinate 21,197, forward strand.
TACCGCAACACGGCCACCCTCGGCGGCGGCGTGTACATCGCGCCCAATGCACAGGTACAGGGATTCGATTCCGCCGTGTTCGGGCAGAACGTGGCGACCAGCAACGGCGGCGGTCTGTACAACGCCATGCCCAACCTGGAGCTTATCAACACCCGCTTCTACGAGAACAGCGCGCAGGCCGGCGCTGGCATCTACAACACGGGAGCCAGCGCCCGCGTACTGCACGGCACCCTGCACTACAACGTAGCCACCCAACAGGGCGGCGCGCTCTACAACCTCGGCGCGGGCACGGTCGTGAGCGCGAGCATCGTCGCCTCTAACACGGCCAGCACCGGCGCCGGCATCTACGGCGCCACCAACGTGACCGTGGATTACGTGGTGCGCTTCGCCAACGACTTCTATCAGGCCAATGGCGCGCACATCAAAAACGCCGATCCGCGCTTCCTGCCCAACAGCGGCCACCTCCTCTACACGTCGCCCGCCATTGACTACGTTCCCAGCGCGGCCTCCGAGGTGAACTGGGACTATCAGGGCATCCCGCGTCCGCAAATTTGCGCCAAGGATGCCGGCTACCGTGAGTATTACGTCGCCAAGCGCCTGCTCACCTGGGTGGATACGCCCAATCCGCCCCTCAACTTCGCCGATCCGGGCGTTCCCGTCACCACGACCTTCAGCCTGCGCAACGACAGCGAATACTGGCTCGATCCCAGCGATTACCGCACCAGTCTGGGCCCGGGCACGGGGTACACCGAGACGATTCAAATCACCCTGGGAAGCCTGCAGCTCGGCTGGAGCCGCATCGTCAGGGTGGATAACGCGGCCTACGTGAACATCGCTCCCAACGGGCGCAGCGCCGGCTTCCAGGTCGGGCCGGGCAAGACAGCGATCATCTACGTCGTGACTACGCCGCCGCCGGGCACGTTCGCCAGAATGGAAGACCGCCTTACCCTCGGTGTGAATGCCACGCTGTGCGACCGCGACCCGATGGAGCTGAGCAGTCCGCAGGCCATCGTGCGCGTGCGCGAAGACGACAGCTTCCTCATTGGGCCGGATAATTTCGGCGCGGCGCTGCCGGGGCAAACCATCACCTACACCCACCGCATCACCAACACCGGCAACTTCACGCAGAGCTTCCGGCTCTTCCCCAAGGCGGGCTTCTACGGCGTCGGACGCATCATCTCGCCCACCGAAGACCTGTTGCCGCTCAACCTGGGGCCGGGCCAGAGCTACCCCATCACGTTTGCGGTGACGATTAACCCTGAAGCCGCGGGCGGTCTGGTGGACGTGACGAGCATCATCGGCCTGAACCAGAATGCGATGCAACGCGCCGCCGCCAACAACACCACCATCAGCTACACCACCGGCGTGCGCTATGTCAGCCCGTCCGGGACCGACTCGCTGGTGAATGAAACCATCGGCAGTCAGGACCCGAACGCGGTAGACCTGCCGGACAACAACTGCACGCAGCCGCAGGTCGCCCCGTGCTACAGCCTCGCCCACGCGCTGCAACAGGCCGCCGCGGGTGATGAAATCCGCTTAGCTACAGGCGTCTACACGCAGGTGATGACGGCCACCTATCAGGCTCAGGTCATCACGCAAACCCTGTATGTCGCCAAATCCGTGACGCTGCGCGGCGGCTACGACGCGAGCAACTGGAACAGCACCGACCTGATCACGCCCACCACCCTGCTCAACCCGCAAGGGCAGGGCCGCGCGCTGGTGATCCCGGAGGGCGTTACCGTCCACGTGGACCGCATCGCCTTCACAGGTGGACAGGCGGATGCGGGCGGTGCGCTTTACAACGCGGGCACACTCAAGCTTACCAACAGCCTCTTCTATGGCAACAGCGCCGCCACCGGCGCAGCGCTCTACACGCGCGGCACGCTTAACGCCTGGAATAACACTTTCTACAACAACTCTGCTGGCACAGGCTTTGGTGGTGGGATGTACATCCTCGCTGGCGAGGCGAACGTGCGCAACAGCATCTTCGCCGCTAACACGGCCGGGACGGGCAGCGCCGTGCATCGAGCTGGCGGAACGTTCAACTCCGACTACAACCTGTACTGGCAGAACGTCGTTTCCGGTGCGAGCACCGGCGCTAACGACAAAGTCAATGTAGACCCGCAGTTTGTGGCCACAGCGACCACGCCGCCCAACCTGCGCCTGCGCTCCACCTCGCCGGCGCGCGATGCGGGCGATCCGGCCACAGACTTCAGCACCTTCCCGCGCGATCTGGGCAACGCCTCGCGGCGCATGGGGCCGCGCGTGGACATCGGCGCTTACGAATACGTCATCAACATTGGCGCGCGCCTCACGCCGAACTACACGCGCGTCCTGCCCAAGGGCACGGTCATCACCTACACCCACACCCTCACCAACACCGGCGAGATGACCGACACCTTCACCCTGAGCTTCAACTCCAGCCTCGGTTGGGGCCAGTTGCTCACGCCCGGGCCCTTCACACTGCCCAGCGGCGCGACAGCTCAGGTGCAGGTGCGCGTGACGGTGCCGACGGGGAACGTGGGCGGCTTGCAGGACGTGAGCGTCATCACCGCCACCTCACAGGCCGACCCGACGAAGTTCGCCTCCGCGACGGATAAGACCACGGCGGAATTCATCCCCGGCGTGACCTTCACCCCGAACCACAACACGCCGAACGCCGCGCCGGGCAGCGTCATCGTGTACGAGCACACGCTCACCAACACCGGCGACGGGCGTGACACCTTCACCCTGAGCTACGAGAGCACGCAGGGTTGGGCTTCCGCGCCGGTACCCGCCAGCGTCACGCTCAACGCGGGCATGAGCACGACGGTGCGCATCACGGTCACGGTGCCCGCCGGCGCGCTGCAAGGTATGCAGGATACCACGCGCATCACCGCCACATCCGCCTTCAGCCCGGCGGTACAGGCCGGTGTGGTGGATGTGACCAGCGTAGGCGGCGCGGCGGGTCTGGAGCTGACGCCGACTTCGTACCAGCGCGTGGTGGCATCCGGAACGCCGGTTACCTACACCTTCACCGTGACCAACACCGGCAACGCAGCGGATACCATCTCCTTCTCGGCCATCAGTTCGCTGGGCTGGTCCTACGCCATCAATCCGCCGAGCCTGTCGCTGAATGCGGGCGCATCCGGACAGGTACAGCTCGTGCTGACTGTGCCGGCCAACAGCGGCGGACAAACCGATGTGACGACCTTCACAGCCAGCTCGACCAACACCCCCGGCCTCACCCGTCAGGCGACGGTGACATCCATGGTGCAACCGCAGGCCGGGGCTGAGCTGACCCCGCCCACTCAGAGCAAGACGGCGCAGGCGGGGAGCACGGTGACGTACACCTACACCGTGCGCAACACAGGCAACGCCAACGCCGCCATCACGCTCGATAAAGCGAACTCGCAGGGCTGGAACGTCACGCTGAATCCGACGGTGATTGCGAGCCTCGCGCCCGGAGCGAGTCAGACCGTGGTGCTGACAGTGAACGTCCCCGCCACAGCGGAACAGGGCGCGACCACCGTCATCACGGCCACAGCGAGCGTGCCCAACGCGCCGAGCGCACGCGCCACCGCCACCGCGCTCACCACCATCCCCCTGCCCGGCGGCCCCTTGCTGGAGCCTGACCACCCCAACGGACAGGCGACGCCCGGCAGCGTGGTGACGTATGAGCACACGCTCACGAACACCGGCAGCGTGACGGATACCTACACCCTGAGCTACCGCAGCAGTCAGGGCTGGGTGGTGACCTTCGATCCGGCAGGGCCGATTACCCTGGGCGCGGGGGCGAGCCGTACCGTGCTCGCCACGCTGAACGTGCCCTCGAACGCGACGCCCGGCACGGTGGACACGACCGTCATCACCGCCACGGCGCAGAGCGACGCGCAACGCTTTGACACGGCGACGAATGTGACCACGATTCTCAGCAGCGTTGCGCCGGTGCTCGATCCGGATTACGCGCGCAGCCTCAAGCGCGGAGAGAGCACCGTCTACACGCACACGCTCACCAACCCCGGTACCGCTGCCCAAACTTACGCCATCACGATCAGCAGCACGCGCGCCTGGGCGACGTTGCTCACGCCCGCACAGGTGAGCGTGCCGGCGGGCGGCAGCACACCGGTTGCGGTGCGCGTCACCGTCCCAAGCACGGGCGTCACGCCGGGGATGCAGGACGTGACGACCGTCAGGGCTACGGTGCAGGGCGCGCCGACGCTTTACGCGCAGGCGGTGGATACGACCACCGTCGCACCGAGCGCCGGGGTGCGCTTCACACCCAACCGCAGTGCCAACGGGGATCCGGAGCAGGTCATCACGTACACCCACACCATCACCAACACGGGTGATGTGGCGGATACCTTCAGCTTCAGCTACGTCAACAGTACCGCCTGCGCCACCTGGACGGTGAACGTACCCGCGCCGGTCACCTTAGCGCCGAACGCGGCACAGGAGGTACAGGTCACGGTGACGATTCCGCCTCTGGCGCCCGCCAACCTGGTGTGCGAAACCACGGTCACTGCGGCCTCGCAGCTCGACCCGACCGTGCGCGCCAGCGTGAAGGACACGACCACGGTGAACACGTACCGTGACTTTGTGCTTTACCCGCTGAGTAAGGAGCGCAGCGCACGGCCCGGTCACATCATGACGCAGACGCTGGTGCTCACCAACACCGGCAATATCCCGGATACATACCTGCTCAACGTGGCGGATACTCCCAACGGCTGGGCCACCTTGACACCAGCCACATCCGTTAGCCTGCAGCCAGGTCAGGTAGCAACCCTCACGCTCACAGTGCAGGTGCCGGCGAGCGCCCAGAACGGCGCCACACATACCAGCTCGGTGATGGTGACCTCTCAGAGCGATACTACCATGACAGCGACGGCCATCATCACCACCTACATCGTCGAACCGCCGGGCGTGGCGCTTACTCCTGACCGCACGAACCGACGCGCAGCCGGAGAGACGGTGAATTATATCCACACCATCACGAACACCGGCGCGGCCCGCGACGTGTTCAACATCAGCGCGGTCAGTGCCCACGGTTGGCCGGTACAGGCGCCGCAGAGTGTCGTGCTCGCTGCAGGGGAAAGGAAGTCGCTTATCATCGCGCTCACCATCCCCATGGATGTGATCAGCGACACGGTGGACGTGATCACGCTTACGGCCAGTTCGGATGCGGATGCCAGCGTCTCAGCAACGGTATACGACACGACGACGGTGGCGATGCGCGCGGCGATGAGCTTCACGCCAGCTTTCCAACAGGGCGAAACCTGGCCTTCGCAGCCCATCCTCTACACCTTCGTGCTCACCAACACCGGCAACTATACCGATACCTTTGACCTGAGCAACAGTGTCGCACCCACGGGATGGACGGTCACGGTGGTGCCAAACGTTGCCACGCTGGGCATGAATCAGGCGGTGCCGGTTAAGGTGACGGTCACACCGCCGGCAGGCTCAGGCGGCCTACACCATACGGTTACCGTCACTGCGACCTCACGCGCGAGTCTGCCGGGTGGTCCTGCGTTGATCAAGACTGCCCCTGTGGCCGTTCAGGCGGAGACGTGGGTGAAATTCACGCCGGGCGTGCAACTCAGTCCGGGCGTCCACTCCATCGCCACACAGGGAGAGGTGGTCACCTACACCCATACGATCACCAACACCGGCACAGGTGTGGATACCTTCGACCTGAGCGTGGTCTCGTCCCATAACTGGCCTATCCTGTACCGTCCGCCAGAGCAAATCACCCTGGCCGCGGGTGAGGCGCACGCCTTCAGCGTGGTGCTGAAAGTGCCACAGACAGCTTACAGTGGGACGTTGGACATCCTTACCATTACCGCACGCTCGACGAGTTTCACCTCCACGGTGGCCACGGCGGAAGACCGTACCCTTGTCCAGGGCACGCCGAGCTTCCGGCTGTACCTGCCTGTCATCTACCGCGGTTATCCGCCTGACGGCGTGAACTTGATTGTGACGGGCATCCAGATTGGCCCGTTGGACACTCAAGGGACGGCGGTCATCACCGTGACCACGATGAACATCGGCAATCAACCGGTGGCCTACGGCAACAATTTCTACGTGGACCTGTACATTTTCTATGAGGACCCCTACATGCCACCGCCACTGACGGCGGGGAACCGGTACTGGGGCGTGCAGGGCCACTGGTATCAGCCGGGAGCATCGGTCGTCCTGACCACAACCTACTCCTTCCCTGTGGGCGCCAACTGGACTTTCTACGCTCAGGTGGACACCGATAAACACGTGGTTGAATGGAACGAAAACGATAATGTTTACGGTCCATTGACGCGCTATCTGGCGCCGCCCGGCGCGGGTATCAACAACCTGAACATGATTCCGCAGATGCCGCGTCCGGTGCCGTTGACCCAGCCGCGTCCGGTGCCGCCGCTCCAGCCATAGCGCGCGGCGAGGCAAGTCAGGCAGGCCAGTCTGTTGGGATAACACCCAACAGGCTGGCCGCCCGATATCGAGTCGCCCCATGCGGGTTCAGACATCAGTAAGGGACCGCGCTCCCACCCGGAGCAGCGCCGGGCATCGCTCCGCCGGGTTTTCAACCGACGATCCTTAACCTTGCGGGCATCCACAAGCTGATCAGACGTGGCGGGCGTTGATGAGCACTTGACTATTTAGCCATTTCGGATACTTTTAAGAGGGATGGGTCAACGTCAGCGCGACGTTAACCAGACCTGAAATTGTACCATGATGGTATCCAACCAATCAAAGGGGGATTTATGCGCAAACTCTTAACCTGGATCGCCTTATCCCTTTTGCTGTTACTGGCGCTTCCGTCCATGTTGGAGGCCCATCCAGTCTACCAGATCACGCCAACCGGCACACCGCGAGATACGCCCACGCCCATCGGCACACCCACCACGCCGCCGCCGTCGCCGACCACGCCGCCACCGACTACGCCGCCGCCGTCGCCGACCACGCCGTCGCCGACCACGCCGCCACCGACCACGCCAACGACGGCGTCGCCCAGTCCGACGAATACGTCCACCAACACGCCCACTCGCACGCCGACCAAAACGCCGGGTTCATTGCCCTGGACTGGCCTGAGCCTGAACGGTGGCCTTTCCTGGCTGACGGCGGGCCTTTCCGCCGTGCTGCTGGTGACGCTGCTGATTTCGGTGCGCGTGTTGCGTCATCGTTATTCCCGAAACCCGGAGGAAACCCAAACGGATAAGGATTAGTCACTTATGCCGACTCAGGACCTGCGCTCTCTCTACCTCCTCCGCCCCGACGTGATCTTTCTCAATCACGGGTCCTTTGGTGCCTGTCCGCGTCCGGTCTTTGAAGCTTACCAGGCCTGGCAACTGGAGCTGGAACGTCAGCCGGTTGAGTTTCTGGGGCGTCGGCATGATGAGCTGTTAGCCGAAGCGCGCCGCGCCTTAGGTGCCTACGTCAACGCCGACCCTGACGACCTGGTGTTTGTGCCGAATGCAACGACTGGCCTGAATATTATCGCGCGCTCCATTCCCATCGGCCCAAATGATGAGGTGTTGGCCACCGATCAGGAATACGGCGCTATGGATCGTATGTGGCGTTTCACCTGCCTGCAAAGCGGTGGACGCTACGTCCGACAGGCGGTTCCGCTGCCCATTCAGGATGGAACGGATATTCTGGAGGCGGTATGGAACGGCGTGAACCGCAACACGCACATCCTGTTCATCAGTCACATCACGTCCAGCACGGCCATCATCAACCCGCTCAAATCCTTGCTGGCCTGCGCACGGGATTTGGGCATCATCACCATTGTGGATGGCGCTCATGCGCCGGGGCAGATCCCGCTCAATTTGCGGGAATTGGGCGCGGATTTTTACGTGGGCAATTGTCACAAATGGATGATGGCCCCCAAGGGCGCGGCTTTCCTGTATGCCCGCAAGGAAATGCAACCTTTGCTCGATCCGCTGGTGGTGAGCTGGGGTTGGGAGCCGGAAAAGCCCGGCCCATCGCGTTTCATAGACCTGCATCAGTATCAGGGCACGCGCGACATCTCGGCTTACCTGAGCGTGCCGGAAGCCATCCGCTTCATGCAGGAGCACAACTGGCCGCAGGTCCAACAGGAGTGCCATCTTTTGCTGCGCTATGCACGGGAGCGTATCACCGCCCTGACGGGGTTGCCCCCGTTGACGCCCGACACACCGGATTACTACGCGCAAATGGCGGCTTTCCCGCTCCCACCCTGCAACGCTGAGACGCTGAAGCAACGCCTTTACGACGATTACCGGATTGAGGTACCCATCATCAAATGGAATGGACAGACGTTGCTGCGCGTTTCCGTGCAGGCCTACAACACGCAGGCGGATATAGATGCGCTCATTGACGCGCTAACGGTCCTGTTGTAGATTCGCTGGAACCTACCAAATTCAAGGGGTGAACCGTGTATATTGTAGCCGAACTCAAAGATGATCAGAACAGGCCCTTAGGCCTGCTGGCTGCCATGCCTAAAGAATTCCGAACCGGCTCAAAAGGCTTTTTTGCCAGCGGCAAAATTGTCATCGAGGGAAAACGCTATCAGGTACAGGTGCAACTGGTCGAAATCGGCAGCAAAGCGACAACGGAAAGTACACCTTCGGAAACATGATGGAGCTGACCGGTAGCATCATCTTTTTGCCAACCCGCGACCTGAACGCGACACATCAATTTTACGCCAACCTTTTGCAACTTCCCCTGATCCGGGACCAGGGAGATTGTCGCATTTACCGGCTCAGCGATGCCGCGTATGTGGGTTTTTGTCAACGCGCCACCTTACCTCAACCACCGGAAAGCGTCATCCTGACCCTTCTGGTGGAAGACGTGGATGAACTATACGCCATCTTGACCGCACAAGGAGCGGTCAGCGAGCGTACCCCACAGCTCAACGCGACCTACCGCATCTATCACGCCTTCCTCCGCGATCCCAACGGCTATCGTCTTGAAATTCAACGCTTCCTTGAGCCACTAAGTTAAAGGAGGGCGCAGTGGAAGCTATCCAACAGCAGATGCAACACCTCCAGAAGCGACTGGCTGAACTGGAGCGCGAAAAGCAGCACCTGGAAAAGCTGGTACGCATCAGCCGGATGCTGAGCGCCACGCTGGACTTGAATCAACTGCTGCAAATTATCCTGGATACGGCATCAGAAACCTTAGGGGCAGAATCCACCTCTATCTTACTTGAAGATGCACGCACAGGTGAACTTTACTTCGCCGCCGCCACCGGTACCCCGGTCGAAGAACTGCGCAAAATTAAAGTACCCATGGAAGGGAGCATCGCCGGGACGATTTACCGCACAGGTGAACCGCAAATCGTCAACGACTTCCAGAAGGACCCGCGCCACTTCAAAGGAGTGGATGAGAAAATTGAACACGTCACCCATTCCCTTATCGGGGTGCCGATGGTGGTGCGGCAGCGCTGTATTGGGGTGCTGGAGGTGGTGAACAAACAAGAGGGGCTTTTTACCGAAGAGGACGTGAGAATCCTCAGCGATCTGGCCGCACAGGCCGCTTTAGCCATCGAGAATGCGCGTCTGGTCGCCCGCCTGCGCGAGGCCAATCTGCGCTTGGCCGAACTGGATAAGCTCAAGTCGGATTTTATCAGTATTGCCTCCCATGAGCTGCGCACCCCTCTAGGCCTCATCCTGGGATATGCCAGCTTTTTACAAGAGCAGGTCTCGGCAGATATGAGCGCACAGGTCGAAATGGTGCTGCGCGCTGCCACGCAATTGCAAAGCCTCATCGAAACCATGACCAACCTGCAATATCTGGAAAGCGGCGCTTTTCAGCTTAAACGTGAGGAACTGGTGTTGCAGGATATCGCCGCCGAGGTGGTGCTGGAGTGGCGCCCCATGGCCGATAACAAACGGCAAACCCTGCGTGAGCGCTACCCCTACAAACCTGTCCGCGTCTTTGCCGACCGCTCGATGCTCAACACCATTATCGCTAACCTTTTGCATAACGCGATCAAGTTTACCCCCACAGGCGGCACTATCGAGGTGGCGATTCAAGTGCAAACTTCGACCGTAGCTGTCAGCGTTACCGATACCGGTCCTGGCATCCCCAAAGAAGACCTGGAACGCATTTTCGAGCCGTTCTATCAGGCGGAAGATCACCTGACGCGCCACCATGATGGCCTGGGACTGGGGTTATCGGTTGCCAGGGGGATGGTGGAAAGCCACGGCGGACGCATCTGGGCCGAAAGTGTGCCTGGACGCGGAAGCCGCTTTGTCTTCACGCTGCCGTTGAAGCCCGGATAAGTAGAACCGTGGGAGTTTCTAAGTATGGTCCGGCTTTTAGCATCGCTCCCCCACCCTGTCTCAAAAAGCCCTGGTATTTTCCAGTGTCTTCTGCAGTGTGCGGGTTTATTCGACTAAACTCTGACCAACAAGAAACCGTTTTAGCCCAACACGGTGACACCCCGATACCCATACCCGAAGCGCCCTGCCTGCGCTCCGTTTGTCTGTAAGGAGGTGGTCATGCGCAAAGTCAGGCTTATCCTGTTCGCCCTGATACTCCTGCTTTGGATGGAAGGGTTCTCCATCCCGGCACGCGCACAGGCTGATGATGACGCGGCGCTGCTGGAGCGCTATGCCCCGGTCTTCTATTTCCATCCAGATGAGTACTTCCGCCCCCAACCCGTGGAGGTGATGCTGCCCGAAGCGCGCCTGCGCCGCAGCTCCCCCTTCTGGTTCGATGTGAACGTCCTGGCTTCGCTCAACCTGCGCGATTTCTTAAACCTGCCACCGGAAAAGAGCTTCTTCCTCGACGTGTGGTATGGGAGCGAGGGGAGCGCCGCCACCGATTACACGGCCCACCGCAGTTATTACCGCGCGCTCCTCAGCCCGGAGGCGGGCGGACCTGAGCCTGCGGTGTACGGACGGGTCCACCGCGACGCGCAGGGCCACATCACCGTGCAGTATTGGGCGTTCTATTTCTACAACGACTGGTTCAACAAACACGAAGGCGACTGGGAAATGCTACAGGTCATGCTGGACCCCGACGGCACGCCGCGCTGGGTGGTGTACAGTCAGCATCACGGTGGAACGCGCCGCGCCTGGGAGGATACGCCGCGCTACGCACAGACTCATCCCATGGTGTACGTGGCGAAGGGATCGCACGCTAATTATTTCGCCGGCGATGAGAGTTATCCCAACGGCATGACGATTGGCAAGACGCGCGTGGAGCTGCTCGACCGCACCGGTAGCGTGGAGCAACTGCGTCCGCGCGTCATCCGCCTGCCGGAGCGCGCGGAAGTGGTCGCCAATCCGGCAGCCTGGCCGGGCGCCGAATGGCTGCCTTACCGCGGGCGTTGGGGGGAAAACGCGCCTCAGGGCGATTTCAGCGGTCCCTATGGGCCAGCGGATAAGGGCACGCAATGGGACGATCCCTACGCCTGGGGCATGGCTCAACCGCTGGATGTGGAGGTGTGGTACGCGCACCGCCTGCGCGTGTTCGCCTCTGTGCCAATCAGCGCCACGCTCAATACCGCGCCCGGCGCTTCCCTCGCCGGCGTCGAGACGCTCAGCCACGGTCTCATCCTGCACAGCGACCCGCCGGAAGAGGGCGTTGTCATCACCTTACAGGCCGCGCCTGATACCGAGATGGATGTTAGCGCGACCTGGCCCGAACGCAGCGCGGCGCGCGTCACGCACTGGAGGTTCGCCAACGTGCGCTTTGATGCCACCGGCACGGCCCTGCTCTTCCTGGGGCCCACATCCCCCAAAATTGTAGTAGGGCAGATGAGCTACCTGCCCACCACGAGCAGCAGTAACAGCGCCACGTGGGATACTCCCGACCTGGTGTGGATGGGAAGCCTGCTTACCGCGCAAGAGGTGGCGGTGGGCTTCGGTTGGATTCTCGTCGGCAGCATCCTGCCCGCCCTGGTGCTGCTGGGACTGGTGTATAACCTGGATTATTACGAACGCGAACCGAAGCGGCTGGTGTTCTTTACGTTCGTGTGGGGCGCTGTGCCCGCGGTGCTGGTGCTCGTAGGGGCGGCTATCTTCTTCCGCCTGCCCACCTCGCCCCTGACACGCGAAGCGCATATCGCGTTACGCGCCGGGTTGCTCAGCGCAGCAGCGCAGGAGCTGATCAAGGGCGCAGCGGTGTTTTTCATTTTCTGGCGCTACCGGCGCGAGTTCGACGGGGTGTTCGACGGCATCGTTTACGGTGCGACGGTGGGGTTCGGCTTCGCCATGATGAGTCAGTTGCTCCGTCAGCTCAGCGATTTTGTGCTGTGGGGCTTTTCCAGCATGACGTTGGAGACGTGGGCGCAGGGGGTGCTCTTTGCCCTGCATCAGGCCATGTACAGCGCGTTTTTCGGCGCGTCGCTGGGTTGGGCACGGCTTTCTAATGACCGCAAGGCGCGGGTTTACGTGCCGGTTTTGGGGATGGTGGCCGCCATCGGCGCGCACGGGTTGCATTTGCGCTGGCTGAACAGCCTGCAAGGGCTGACGCCGGCTTTCGTCGTGCTTTCGCTGGCAGGGCTGTTGTTCACGGTGGGGGTAGGGATATGGGCTTTGTATCGTCAGCGCGTCTGGCTGGAGGCCATGCTCCCCCAATGGGAGAGCCTGGGGGTGAGCGCAAGTTTGTTGAAGCCGGGACGACGCTGGTGGTATGAGACGCGCGCGCTCTTCCGCCATGGGCCGCGCGCCTGGCGCGCGCTGCGGCGCTTCCATAGCTTGCTGATGGAGTGGGCTTTCAAGGCGGAACAGGCACGACTCCGCCCCGATGAGGCCGCGCTGGCGCAGGAGGCAGAACAGCTACAGGCGCGCCTGCTCGCTTTGTGGCCGCGCGTCAAGGGATACTTGTAGATGGGGAACTGAACTGCGGCGAGAGTCGTCATAGTACAAATTCAGGGCCTTTTGTAACGTCAGGCACAAGATCAGAGCAAAGGGCTGGAAGCGGGAGGAGATATGCGTCAGGTGTGGAAATGGCTGCTTTTGAGTGTGCTCTTGGGAGCGGGAATGGGTTTGCTGGTCAAAACGCCGGTCAAGGCCTGTTCCTGTATGCCGCCGGGCGATCCGAAAATAGAGTTGGAACAGGCCACGGCAGTTTTCAGCGGGCGCGTGTACAGCATGGAGGCTTCGGGCGGGGCGCTGTGGGTGCATTTTGAGGTCTCCGAAGTGTGGAAGGGGCCTTATCAATCCCTGATCACCGTGCGCACGGCAACCGATAGCGCCGCCTGCGGCTACACATTCGCAGAAGGCGTGGAGTATCTTGTGTATGCCAACGGGGATACCAATGATTTACAGGTGAACTTGTGCAGCCGCACCCGTCCGCGCATGGACGCCGCCGAGGATATAGGAATCCTTGGACCGGGGACACCTGTCAGTCAAATGGAAGGAAGCCCGGCGAAGAACACTTTTGATCCCAACCGGGTGTTGGCGCCGGTGGTGGGGATCCTCAGCGGGGCGATTGTGGTGGGCATTTTGCTCGGCGGGTTATTGGATTTCCGGCCCGTGGTACGGTAAAGCGGTTCGGATTCCAGGTCAACGCGGACCGTATCCACACCAAACGGCGCGGGGAAGGGTATCCCCGCGCCGTTGGTGCAGGATAGGGAAACGTCAGGCAGGCTTATGGTTGGCTTCGCTGGCTGCCACAGCAGCCAACAGGGCTTTGGCTAACCTGCGCGCCTGCTCCGGTGTGATAAAGATGTTACTCTCATCGCCGATGAAGAGTTTTTCGTCTTTAGGGCAGTCTTCAAGGATAGAGATGCAGATGTTATCTTCGTAGCCCCTGTCTTCTTCGCTGTAGTAGATCGTTACCCGCAAAGAACCATCCAACAACGTAATGGTCATCGCTACCTCCTTTGGATTCCATGTGTAGCGGCAGGAAAGCTCTGACCGCGGTGCTTTGATTGTAATCCGTTACCCAAAACGCGCAAGTCGGCAGTCTGAGGACAATTCTGAATAGAATCGGCGTGGCTGACAAAGGGAAAGCGCGGCTGCAAAATTGGACTCCGCGGCTTTTCGCCTTATAATATTTTCATCCATCTCAGGGGGTGCGTATGACGTTTGAAGAACAGTTAGACCTGTACTTGCGGGCGCGGGTCACGCTCATCGTGCTCAACACCATCGAGGAAGAGCGGGCTTTGCAGGCTATCAAGGCGGTGTGCGAGAAGCAGAAGCGGCCCTGCCTCACCTGGGATGTGGCGGATGGGTTTCAGCTCCTCAGTGGAAATGCCGCACCCCCCGCTTCCGTGCGCGATCCACTGGGCGCGCTGGAGCAGATTGAGAATGCCGCCGATCCGCCCCTGTTCGTGCTCAAGGACTTCCACGAGTTGTGGAACAATCCGCAGGTGAAACGCAAGTTGCGCTCGGCAGCGCAAAGGCTGCGCTACAGCAAGAAATCGCTGCTGGTGCTCACGCCAAACGGCAAAGTCCCGCCCGAATTGAGAGATGATGCGGTCATCACCGAGCTTCCCCCACCCTCCGCCGCCGAGCTGGATGCTGTGCTGGAGCAGCTTCTCAAAACGCCCGGCGTGCGCAACGACCTCACCCCGCTGGGACGCGAAAAGCTGGTGCAGGCCGCGCTGGGATTGACGCTGGCACAGGCGCAACGGGTCTTTGCGCGCTGCGTGGTGCGCAACGGAACCCTGGATGAGCGCGACATTGATGAGGTGACGGAGGAGAAAAAGCAAATTATCCGCGAAAGCGAGGCGCTGGAATTTTACAGTGCCTCCGAGACGCCGGATGATGTGGGCGGCCTGGACGTACTCAAACAGTGGTTACGTCTGCGCGAACGCGCCTTTACGCAGGAGGCACGCGCCTACGGGCTGCCCGCGCCCAAAGGTATCGCTCTCCTTGGCATTCCGGGCACCGGCAAGAGCCTCACGGCTAAAATGATTGGGGGGATGTGGCATCTGCCTCTGCTGCGCCTCGATGTCGGGGCGTTGTTCGGCAGTCTGGTGGGGGAATCGGAGGAACGCGCGCGCCGCGCTTTGCGCCTGGCGGAGACGGTGGCCCCCTGTGTGGTTTGGATTGACGAGATGGAGAAAGCGCTTTCGCACGGCGGCCTGGATAGCGGCACGAGCACGCGCGTCTTTGGCACCATTCTCACCTGGATGCAGGAAAAGACCGCGCCGTGTTTTGTGGTGGCAACGGCGAACGACATCAGCAGCCTGCCACCCGAATTGT
This sequence comes from Anaerolineae bacterium, assembly GCA_034432595.1. Classification (GTDB taxonomy): domain Bacteria; phylum Chloroflexota; class Anaerolineae; order B4-G1; family SLSP01; genus DAOTZR01. The sequence continues at coordinate 36,313 of DAOUBT010000004.1, forward strand.
TGCGCAAAGGGCGCTTTGATGAGATTTTCTTCCTGGATTTGCCCACGCAAGAGGAACGCGAAGCTATCTTTGCTGTGCATTTGCGCAAACGTAAACGCCTGCCACAGGATTTCGACCTCCACCTGCTGGCCCAACAGTCCGCGGGCTACGTGGGCGCCGAAATCGAACAGGCGATTATTGACGCGATGTACGTAGGGTTCGATGCCGGACGCGATATTACCACGCAAGACATTCTGGAAGCGCTCAAGCGACAGGTGCCGCTCTCCGTCTCACAGCGCGAACGCATCGAAGCCCTGCGCGCGTGGCTGATGGAGGGACGCGCGCGCTCGGCCTCCTTCCGCGAATCGCGCGAGGCGCAGCAGCGTTTTGTGCCCATTCAGCTTGAGGCTTCTGAGGTTTGAGCATGGGGGAACAAGCTCTGCTCTCCCTGCCTCGCCCCTCGCGGTCAGAGCGCCAAGAGAGGCACGGGCGTTCAAGCCATGTTCCGATTGCATCCACCTGAGGCGCGCCGACGAGGTGCGGATGACGATGAGAGTGGCGTTGCACATGGGCGGGCGTTCCGATGGGCTATTCTTTAACCCTGCGCGCTTTGCGGCTCAACCGGTGTAAGTGGAGCTACCATGTCCTTGCTTGAAAGCATCCTTTTTGACACCCCCTCACGTTCGCTGCCATGGCGTCTGTTGCAGCGGCTCCTTGTGCGCTGGGTGGCGCTGAATCCAAAGCCGGTTGAGCTTGAGTTGCTGACGCGCGCCCTTCATCACCCTGATGCGGAGGTGCAACGCATCGCCGAACGCGGCCTGCGTCAGCTCAAGCGAGATTACCTCAAAACGCTGGTCTGCCTGATTTGGGCGCGCACGCGCGATCCACGCCTGGAGACGCTGCTGAGCGAGTTGGGCTGGATAGCCGAAAGGCCACCGGAGGTGCGCGTCCTGACGTTGTTGCTGCAGGGAACGCCGGAGGAGGTGGGAGCGCGCATCGGCAGCACGATGGTCGAGCCTTTGCTGAAGGCCTGTGAGGATGCGGACCCGCGCCTGGCGGAACGGGCGCGCGCTGCGCTCCTGGCCCTGCGCCGTAAGGATGCCCGCGCCGCTCTGTGGACCATCGTCCGCGAGAACGGCCATCCCCTGGCCCTGAAAGCGCTGGCGCAGAGCGGAGAACCGCCCCGAGACGAAAACGAGCGCGCGTTGTTCTGGTTCTTGCTGGGCCAATGGCAGGAGTATGAGGCGCTGGATTTCGACCGCCGGCGCTTGCGCGCAGTGTACGCCACCGCTTCGGCTGAGCTGCGCGCGCGCATCCGCGAGCAGTTGCGCGCCGCCGGACGCCCGGACTTCTTAACGGTGCTCACCGGCGGGGAGACGCGCCTGCAGGCCGAGGCGCTCTCGCCCGCCGAGACGCGCACCGTGCTGGAACTGCTGGTGGGGATGGGCGCATGGCGTGAGGTGTGGGACCTGGCGCTTAAGGTGCAGGTAGCCTGGGGAGCCTGGGCGGTGGAACGATTGGTCGCCGCCGGCTGGGAGCCTGAGGACGCCGAAGAGCAGGCCCTGTTGCGCACCTTGCACGGCCTGACGCAGGCCGGATTGCTGGCCGTGCCGGATGAAATCCGGCGGCGGCAGGGTTTGCTCGATTCGCACACGCTCGTCCGCGTGCCGGGACGGGTGAACGATGTGGTCTTCGCGCCACGTTCACCCTGGATCGCTGTGGCGACCGGCACACGCCACGCGGTCATCTGGGATTACACGCAGGGCAAGCGCAAGATGTTGCTGGGGAATCATTTCGACCACGCGATAGGGAGCGTGGCCTTCACGCCCGATGAGCGGGTGCTGCTGGGGGAACGCACCAATCAAAAAGAGCCGGTGGATTTGTTCCTGTACACCATGCCCCCGGATAACACCATGCGCCGCCTGGGATCCCATGAGATGATGATAGCGCTGGCCGTCCCCAATGACCGCTGGGCACTTTCGGCGGGACGCGAGGGTCTCCTGCGCCTGTGGGATTTGGAAGATGGTCGTCTGCTGCAACAGCATGAGACGCAAGGCGACTGGACTCGTCAATTGTGCGTGGTGGACGAAGCGCATGTGCTCTATCTGGGCCGGCTGATGCGCCTGATAAGCCTGCCGGATTTGAAAGAGCAGAAATGGCGCTTCACCGAGGGGCGCATCACCGCGGCAACGGTGTGCGGTAAGGATGTGCTGCTGGGACGATTCAGCGGCGAGGTGATCGCCCTCGATCTGAGCGATATGGGCCGTGCGCCGAAGCGCGTCATCAGCAGCTATGAGAAGGCGGTGGTGGGCCTGGCAACGCTCGCGCGCTATGGATTGGTGTTGAGCGTGGATGGCTCCGGCTTGTTGCGCGTCCTCGATACAGAGACGTATGAGGTGCGCCACGAACAGCGTATTGGGAAAGGCCGCGCCACCTCGTTACACCTTTCGCCGGATGAGGCTTTCATGGTCCTGGGATTGAGCGAAACGGCCTTCGCGCTGTTGGATTTGCGCTTCCTGGCCCTGCCGTGGCTCTTTGCCCAACCGTTAGCCCGGCTCGGTCCCGACGAGACGGCGCGCATCCGCTGGCTGGCCGGGCAGACCCATCTGCTCCCCGATGTGCAGCGAGCCTTGCAATTTGCGGCGCATATCCTACACTATCGCTGGCGTTACGAAATCGAGCTGGAGCAGGCGCCGGAGCTGGTCGCAGGAGAGTTCGATATCGAGATTGAGGGGTAACTCCAGAGGAAACCGGGAGGGTTATCATGCCATTCTGGTCACGCCGGAAAAAAGAGGGGGCGCCCGCGGAGGCGCGTATGTTGCAGCTCGAAGCGGAGTTACAGGCCTTGCGCCTGACGTTGGAAGAGCGTGAGGCGGAACTGCGCAGGTTACGCGCTCAGTGGGAACAGGAACGCGCGCGCAGCACGGCACAAGTGGAAGCGCAGGTGCAGGCGCAGATGGCGGCGCTGATGGAAGCCGCGGCCCCGCCTGTGGCGCAGGTGCTATTGCAGGGGTCGCTCATCGAAGCGGGGCAAGAGGTGCGGGCGCGGGACGTGTGGCTGGTGGTGCAGCGTCTGGTGCGCGTCCTGGAGGCGCACGGCCTGGAGGTGAGCACGCCCATCGGCACAGAGGTGGCCTTCGATCCGGACCGGCATCAGCCCCTGAGCGGGAGTTGCCCTGCAGGGACGCGCGCGCGCGTGCGGCTGCCGGGCCTGAGTTACCGCGGACGGCTCATCCACAAGGCGGGCGTCGTTCAGGAGTGAAGGGGCGTGGCAACACCCTTTAAGGTCAAAACGCTCAGGCAGGGATAAAAGGCCATGGCAGGACGTTTGGGGATTGATTTTGGCACGTCGAATACGGTGGTCGCGCAGTGGGATGCCCTGGCGAAGGAGGGAAAGCCGCTGCTCATCCCGGAATACAGCCATTTCTACATGCAGGGCGGAGAATCCATCGCCGTCGTGCCCTCGCTCATCCACTATACAACGGACGGGCGGCGCTGGATTGGCGAGCAGGTGCGACAGCAGCAATTGCTGCAAGCGCCGGGCACATTCCGCTGGATGAAGCGCTACATCACGCAGCGCAGCCCCTATCGCGTGCGCGTGGGCGAGCGCGACATCACCCCCTTCGAGGCAGCGCAGGATTTCCTGACAGCGGTGTTGCTCTTCGCTGGTCAGGAGGTGGCGTTGGAAGATGAGGAAGTGGCCTTCAGCGTGCCGGTGGAGGCCTTTGAGGACTACGAGGATTGGCTGACGGGCGTGGCACAGCAGGCCGGGATGCCGCGCTTCCGCCTGATTGACGAGCCATCAGCGGCGGCGCTGGGCTACGGCGCCCCCATCCGCCCCGGCGACGTGTACCTCATTTTCGATTTTGGCGGTGGGACGGTGCACGCGGCGATGGTGCTCATCGAAGAGGCGGAACATGCAGATAGCGGCCGCCGTTGCCGCGTGTTGGGCAAGGCCGGCGCGGATTTGGGCGGTGCGGTGGTGGATCAGTGGCTCTTCATGGATATTCTGCGCCAACAGGGCCGCTCCGAAGGGGATGAGGTGGTGCGGCGCGTGAGCAATCTGCTGCTGGTGGAATGCGAGCGCGCCAAGATTCAGCTTTCCACACAGGAGCGGGCGTCCATCAGCGTGGTGGATCCGCAAAGTGGGGCGGCTTTAGGGGCGGATTACAGCCGCGCGCAATTCGAGAGCCTGCTGGAAGCGAACGGCGCCTTCACCACCATCGAGCGGACGGTGCGCCGCGCGCTGCACGAAGCCTACGAGCGCGGTTACGACGAGGATCGCATCAAGGCGGTGTTGATGGTGGGCGGCAGCAGTCAAATTCCGGCCATCCAGAGCCTTTTGCAGCGCAGTTTCGGACGCGAGCGGGTCATGCTCAACCGCCCCTTAGATGCTATCGCCCGTGGCGCAGCCGCTTTCGTTGCCGGCACGGATTTCTACGACCACATTCAGCACAGCTACGCCATCCGCTACCTGAACCGCGAGAAAAACGAGCACGATTATTGGACGATTGTCGAACGCGGCACACCCTATCCGGCAGCGCAGGTGGCGCGCCTGACGGTCAAGGCGTCGTATGATCAGCAGACGCATCTGGGTGTGGCGATTTTCGAAGTGAGCGAGACACGTCAAAGCGCCGCGGGCGCGTTCGAGCTGGTGTTCGATCCGAGCGGCGCGGCGCGGTTGGCCCCCGTCAGTGCCGAGGCCACGTATCGCCGCCAATATTTCTGGATGAACGAAAAGCAGCCCACCTTCCTGGTGGCCGATCCGCCCGCGCAACAAGGGGAAAAATGTTTTGAAATCGTGTTCAGCATAGATGCCAACAAGCGTTTGCTGCTCACCGCGCGGGATTTGCGCACAGGTAAGCTGGCCTACAAGGATTATCCGGTGGTGAAACTGACATAACAAGAACCCACGGTCAGGGTTCGCCAGGGCCTGGACTTGCAAGGCCCATCGGGGAAGGCAAGGACTTGCGCGGCTGGATGCCAGCCTGCTACTCCAAGCAGGCAGCTTAAAGCTGTACCTGAGCGGCAACAGGCCCGGAGCCAGTCGGGGTTAAGACAGCGCCCCGGCCCCTTAATCAGCACAAGGAGGTAACATGTCCCATTTTACTCGCGTTAGAACGCGCCTGAAGGAAAAGGCCTACATCATAGCTGCGCTGCAACAGATGGGATACCAGGTCCACGATCAACGGGGAAGCGTGCGCGGCTTTGGAAACAAACAGGTCGAGGTCGAGTTTAGCGTTCGCCCCCGTCCGATGAGCTACGCCATCGGTTTCCGCAAGACGGGAGAAGGGTACGACATCATCGCGGACTGGTGGGGCGTGCGTGGGGTCAGGCAAGCCGAGTTCACGCGCAAACTGACGCAACTTTACGCCTATCAAGCCGCAAAGCAAAACCTCGAAGCGCAGGGCTTCACGTTAGCGGAAGAGCAGGTAGACGCGGAGGGGCGCATCCATCTTCTCCTGCGCCGCATGGTTTGAGGAGGGATGCCATGAAGTATCAAGAGATTGAGGTCATCATCACCCCCAAAGGGGAAGTGGAAATTCGTGTAGCCGGGGTCAAGGGCATGGGCTGTGTGGAGCTGACGCGCGCCCTCGAAGAAGCCCTCGGCGAAGTGCTCGCGCGCGAGTTGCAACCCGCGGCTTACGAGAGCGAGCAGGAGGAGCAGAATCAGGCATGGCTGAAGACGAGCTAACGCTCCATGCTTTCTGGCCGCGCAGCGCCGCCAACGGGCCGGGTCTGCGCGCCGTGATCTGGGTGCAGGGCTGCACACTGCATTGCCCCGGCTGCTACAATCCCCAGACGCACGATCCGCAGGGCGGGACGCGCATCACCGTGGCGGAGCTGTTGGCGCAGCTCCTGCGCCTGCCGGACATCGAGGGGGTGACCATCAGCGGCGGCGAGCCGTTGCAGCAGATGCACCCGCTCCGGCAGCTTTTGCAGGGCGTGCGCAGCGCCTCGTCGCTATCCGTCATCCTCTTTACCGGCTACACCTGGGAGGAAATTCAGACGCTGCCGGAGCACAGCGCGCTGCTGGCCTGTGTGGACGTGCTCATCAGTGGACGGTACGTGGCCGCGCAGCGCCTGGCGCGCGACTTGCGCGGCTCGGCCAACAAAGAGGTGCGCTTTCTCACGTCGCGCTACACCCCCGCGGATTTGAGCGCCGTCCCGGAAGCCGAGGTTATCATCACGCCCGATGGGGATGTGGTGTTAAGCGGCATTCATCCTTTGCGTTGGGCGGCCAGTCCGAGGGAAAGCTGAGGGGGAAATGGGATGGGCAACAGCCATGCCGCCGTCCAGCCGATTGTAATGCTCTCGCCAGCCAGGCAGATTTGATGAGCTATTCGCTTCTTGCGCTCCACGCCCCTTACCAGTTGACCGGTACGCGGCGCAGACGGTATCGCTTGTCATAGAACTCCACATAGTGGTAGGTTCGCCCGAACTCGTACAGGCGGCGCGTGACATGGACATCCTGCTCACAGTAACGGAACAGCTCCTCGATGCGTCCGGCGCGCCACCAGCGCACCGCCTGCAAGCCATCCGCGCTTTTCTTTTCGCCCAGCGTCGCCGCGGCCAGAGCGTCCAGGCTCACGCGGAAGCCTAATTGCCGCGCAATCACCGCCAGCATATCCACCGTGCGCAAGGCGTACAGGTTCACTGGCGTGTAAGCCTTGAGAACAAGGTAGTCAAAATCCAGCAGATTGAAACCCACCACCACATCCGCCTGCTGTAATTCGGCAATGAGCGCCTCCACATTGGCCTCGGTGAAGCGCCCCCAACGATCGGTCCGATCGTCATACGTGACCGCGACGGAAAGCTTGAGCTGCTCCGGAAAGCGGCCCCCTACTTCGTCAAAGGTGTTTTGCGTTTCCAGGTCGAAAAAGACGGGCATGGTTCTACTCCACCAGACTTTCCACTTCGTAAACCGGTTCCGGATGCTGCTGCCCCTTAATCCAGACCGGTGGCAATTCACGAACACGCACTTTTTCCCGCACCAAATCGTAAGTGCGCTGACAGATAAGCACTTTCCACGCCGCAGCCAACTCTTGCAGCGCGTGGGCCTTGTTAACCGTGACCCCGATCGCCGTAAAGTTAACCAGGTTAGACGTGCCGAGGTTGCCCACCACCGCTTCACCCGTGCTGATGCCGATCCCCATCGGCAGGCGGTACTGGATAGGCAACTCGGTATGCAAGGACGCAATGCGCTGCAAAATAGTCATAGCAGCGCGCACCGCACGCAGCGCATAATCCGCTTGCGGCAGGGGCGCATTGAAGAAAGCCATCATCCCATCCCCCAAAAACTTATCGAGCGTGCCTTCTTGCTCCAAAATCACCGATGCCGCGCATCCCAAATGCTGATTGAGCACCCCCATCAAGACTTCGGGCGTGGTCTGCGAGCTGAAAGCCGTGAAGCCGCGAATATCGGCGAAGAGCACGCTGATGCTCTGGCGCTGTCCGCCGGGTTGCACGTCCTGCGGGTGGCGCAGGATGCGCTCCACCACCTGCGGGGCCACGTAATGTTCAAACAGGGCGCGCAACTCGCGCTTTTCCCGTTCCCGGCGCTCCTCCACTTCGTTGAGCAGCCGCACATTCTCGATAGCAATGGCCGCGTAGTCGCCCAACATCTTCAGAAGCAAACGATCGTGCGTGGAAAAGGGCTGACGGTTGGCTTTGTTGCTCAGGGTCAGGGCGCCGAGCACCTGTCCGCGCGATTGCAGGGGAACGCTGACCATCAAGTCAGTATCGTGCAGCATCAGAGCACGGCTTTCCAGGGAGCGATACTCATTGTTGGCATAGAGGCGGTGAGTCGCCACGTGAGGCTCGCCCGTCTGCGGATCGAGGAGCACAAGCAACCCTTCCAACGCGCCGGTAATGTAAAGCGCGGCATCCACAATGCGCTCCATAAGCTTCTCGCGCTCGTACAACATCGTCACAGACTTGCTCACGTGATACAGAGTATCCAGTTCCTTCAAGCGCTGTGCCAGGTCTTGATTGGTGACCTTGAGCTGTTGCATCAACTGATCGCGTTCACGCTCCAGACGTGCCTGATACAACACGCGCTCCATGGCGCTAAACAACTCATCCGCGGTGAAAGGCTTGGGCACGTAATCGCGCACCCCAAGCCGAAATACCTCCACCGCCACGGATTCAGAGCCATACGAGGTGATGAGGATAACAGGAGCAAAAAATTCATGCTCTTTGAGCTTGCGCAGGACTTCGATGCCGTTCAGGCGCGGCATTTCGTAATCCAGGAGAATCAAATCAGGTTGCAGTTCCAGAGCCTTCTCAACACCATCCTGACCATCCACCGCCACACTGACGCGATACCCCTGCGGTTCGAGAAGCGAATCCTTGATGAACTCGCGAATGTTGGGATTGTCATCCACAACCAGCACATGGACCGGCCCTGCAAGATTGTTAGCCATAAGACCCCAATAACTCCCAGAATGATGGGATTATTATACCGATTTTAAGCGAAGAGACAAAACTATCAAAAGAGACAAGGTCGAACGGGTATCCCAGGCTCTGCCTGGGGAGCTGGCCAGCCAAACACAAGTTGCGTCCCCCCAGGCTTTGCCTGGGGACTCGCCAGCCAGAGGCTGGCAGTACGCCGTGTACCCCCAGGCTCTGCCTGGGGACAGCCAAAGGCTGGCGGTACGCCGTGTACCCCCAGGCTCTGCCTGGGGACGGCGCCACAAAAAAGATACCTACCCCCAACAACAAAAGGCGCGGCTCACGCCGCGCCTTTGCGCACGTTTCCCTACTTCGCGTCAGCCCTCAATCTCGTGGATAACGTCTTCAGGCGATGCGTCGGTGTAGATTACCTTCATCAACCCCGGCAGGTAGCGGTCCATGGTGCGCACGTTGATGTAGATGAGATTCCGCAACATGGTGAAAGTAGCTTCGCCACCTTCAACGTCCAGCGCCGTCTTGTAGCGCACCTCGCCATCCGAGTAGTCAAACTCGAAGTTGCCGATAATCATGCCGTAGTTGGCGCGCGTGATAAACTCGACCACGGCTCCGCGCTTCTCGACCGGTGCCTTAATTGGCGCAAGCGAGTAGAAGACAAATTGCTCCATATCCTCACGCGCCTGTGCAAAGCAGGTCCACTCCCCGTTTTTGCCCGCAAAACCGGTGCGAATGACCGGACGCCCCTCAATCTCCTGATAGGGCCAGTCATCCTGCTTGAAGAAGCTGATAAACCCATCGTAAATCCGTCCCATGGTGATTCCATCCTTTCTACGACTACAAAGTGAAATTACGGCAGAGGAAGTGTGAACAAGAAACGACTGCCCTGCCCCAGTCGGCTCTCAACCCAAATCGTCCCGTGATGATGCTGCATAATCTCGCGGCAAATGGCGAGGCCCAAACCACTGCCACCGCGCTGCCCCCCACCCTGCTGAAAACGTTGAAACAAACGCGCCATTTCACCCTCACGGATACCGGGACCGCTATCCGTAACACTGACCAGCACCACGGGATAGGGCGCGGGCAGACCAGTCTCGGCGCCAGGTTGACGGACCCCATACGGCGCCACCTCTGTTCCCGGTGGGAGCACCTCCGCTGCGATGACGATATCCCCATGATCGGTGAACTTGAGCGCATTGCCCAACAGATTTGTAAGTACCTGTATCATGCGATCCGCATCCCCCACCAACACCGGTAAGTCGGGCGCGATTTGCGTTCGCACCGGCACGCGCTTTTCTAAAATTAACGAGCGCAGCGCCGCTAATGTGGACGTAATCACATCCTGCAGCGTGAAGGGATCGGATTTCCACTCCAGCCGCCCGGCTTCCATCTTGGCCAGATCGAGCACGTCATTCACCAGACGGGTGAGGCGCGCGCCCTCCTGCGCTATGATGGACAGGTTGTCCGTGATACGCGCCGCGGCTTTCTGGACTTCTGCATCATCCGCGGGTAGTTTGGGCAAGATGTGGCGCGTGAACTGCCGCCCGATAAGCTGACTGAAGCCCAGGATGGAGGTCATGGGAGTGCGCAGCTCGTGCGACACGGTGGACACAAAATCGTCCTTCATGCGCGCCATCTCCACATCCGCCGTGATGTCGTGCATCACGGTCACGACGCTTCCGCTCCAGGCATCCTGCCCGCCGAAAGCCACCGAAGTGCTGCGGTAGATGCGTGGCGAATGGGTGTATTCCACACTCGCGCTGGTATCCGGCGTTTGTTGTGCCAGCGTCAACGCCTCCAGCAAAGGCGGATAGGGTAACACCTCCTGTAAAGGCAACCCAATCAGGCGCGCTGCTTCATGTCCTACCATAGCACAAAAAGCGGGATTGACAAGTTCGATGCGCCCCGCCGCATCGGTTACCACCAGGCCATCCGTGATATGGCGCAGAATGGCATCCAGCCGCGCGTGTTGTGCGCTCACAGTCTGATAGGCACGCTCCAGCTCCTGCGTGCGCGCCTGCACCTGTGCCTCCAGGGAGCGACTGTAGCGCTCCAGCTCTTGCGCCTGCTCCCTCACCCGATCCAACAATTGCAAGCGGCGTACCACCGCGCCTAACTGATGCCCCACCGTCTCGGCCAGCGCGATTTCCTCATCGCTCCAGAAGCGCGGCTGCGCATCGCCTACCAGCATCCCGCCAATGGTTTCCCCTTGATTTTTGATGGGGATGGTGAGGGAAGAGCGGAATCCCAAACGCATCAAGAATGGACCGGTCCGGGTACGCAGTCCGTCCAGCGGCGTTGTCGTCCAATCTTGTACCGCCATCGGCACGCGCAGATCCAGTTGGGAAGCATACTCACGCGCCTCGTCAAAAACGCGCACAAAATCGGGCAGGCCACGCACGGCATACTGAGCGCCAATCCAGATGCCCCCCAGGGTGGTTTGCAGCGTTCCCATCACCAGATCCAGCACCTGCTCCAACAACCCGGCCAGGTCGTTTGCTACCGTCGCCGCCGCGATGATGGCATTCTGGGTCTCCAGGTAAGCGGCGCGACGCTGCGTCTGCTGCAGCAGGCGTGCATTCTCGATGGCAATCGCGGCCTGAGCTGCCAGCATCTCCAGCAACACAATGTCATCCGCGCTGTAGGCGTTGGGCTGATAGCACTGGGCCGAAAGCACGCCGAAAATGCGTTGTTCCAGGCGCATGGGGACGAAGAGCAGCGAACGCACCGGCGTCGCGCCTACCTGAATCGCCTGTGCGCCGATAGCGTCCAGGCTCTGCTCCCCTATCAGCAAGGCCTGACCGGTGGTAACGACGTGCCAGCTCAGGCCCTGCCCGCGTGGTGCCCGCACGCCGGTGTACACCTGACCACGGTCCACGGCATAAACAACCTCTATGGCCTCGCCATCCTCCGTCACCACGCCCAGCAAGAAAGCATCGCAGGGCATCAACTGCTGTGCGGCGCGATGGATGGCCGCATACAGCGAGGGCAAATCGCGCACGGCGCTGATAACTTCCTGTCCCACCGCGTGGAGCACCGCGCGCCGCTGTCCGGCTTCCAGCGCGGTCTGATACAGCCGCGCGTTCTCCAACGCAACGGCCATCTGCGGTGCCAACAGATGGAGGCGTTCAGTATAAGCCTCCTCATACAGGCCCGGCGCCCAACGCACATCCAGCACGCCCACGACGCGCGCGCCCAGCAGCAGGGGTAACACACAGCGCACGGCGGCGCGGTCCTCCTCCGGCGTGTGCCAGGGACGGCCCTCGCGCAACGCAGCGCGCACCACTTCGTCGTGGCCCTCATCAACCTGAAGATAAAGAAAAACCTCTTGTGCCTGCACCAGCCCACGCACGGCCTGCGTGATGGTCTGCAACAGCGGTTCCAGTTCGAGTTCCGCCGCCACCAGGAGATTGAAGCGCTGGATGGTTTCCAGTTCCTCGCGGCGATGCAATTCCTCGCGGTAGAGACGGTTGTTCTCCAGGGTCAGCGCCACCTGCTCGGCGAAGAGCGCCGCCACCTGCACGTGATCAGGCGTGAGGGTGCGCGGGGTAAGCTGCTCCAAACAGAGGACGCCCCATACTTCATCGCGCACCAGCAGGGGAACACCCATCCACGCCACCGGTTGTTCGGCGGAAGCCAGAGGGCACATGGAAGGCACGCGTTCCAGAAGCACAGGGCGACGCGCTTCCAGGACCTGCGCCAGATGTTGCTGTGGCAATTCGGCATCGGCGCAGGGCGCGTTAGCTCCTTCCGCGTTGCGCCAGCTCAAGCAATGCCAGTTCCCGGCGCGACGCTCGAACAGGGCCGCCCAGCTATAAGGGACAAGGCGCTGCAAGTGTTCCAGCAGACGCGGCCACAGCGCAGCTTCATCGCGAACCACAGCGATATCGGCGCTCACGGAACACAGAATATCCGCCAGACGCCGCTGCCATTGTTCAGCCTGCAGCTCCTGTAACTGTGCCATAAGCGGCGCGAGCAGCGCGCACAGAACGCGCGCATCGTCGGCCACGTCCGCGGAGAGGGTGTGTGCAACGTCCGGGTCCAGCGCCAGCCAGGCCAGGATGCGCCCGTCGCTGGTTATGGGCAGGGTCAGCGGTGTACCGGCGGGGGTTAGATCGGGGTTGATGTGGTACACGACATGAGCAGGGCGTTCCGTATGCCAGGCGTGCAAGACCAGCGTTACTCTGGCGACGGGGCGCCAGGTACACAGATGTTGGGCCACCGCTTCCCCCAGGGTCAAAAGCGAGGTGGACATCAGGGCCGCGCGGAAGGCCGCCCAAACGCGCGGGCTGGGCGGATCAGCGGTTAGAGCGGCGGTTTCTGAGATGATGTCCATAGGTTGGTTCCAGTGAACTTTCTACCGTAAAACTTTTGTAGCGCCAGCCTCCGGCTGGCGAGTTGCCCAGACGGAGCCTGGGGGTACCGGCGTACCGCCAGCCTCCGGCTGGCGAACGTCCCAGGCGAAGCCTGGGGATACAAGGGCAAATTCCCCGGGCGGAGCCTGGGGGTGACGGTGTACCGCCAGCCTCTGGCTGGCGAACGTCCCAGGTGGAGCCGGGGGGTACAAGGGCAAATTCCCCAGGCAAAGCCTGGGGGTGACGGTGTACCGCCAGCCTCTGGCTGGCGAATGTCCCCGGCAGAGCCTGGGGGTACAAGGGCAAATTCCCCAGGCAAAGCCTGGGGATACACAAGCAGAGCCTGGGGGTACAAGGGCAAATTCCCCAGGCAAAGCCTGGGGGTGACGGTGTACCGCCAGCCTCCGGTTGGCGAGTTGCCCAGGCGGAGCCTGGGGGTACAAGGGCAAATTCCCCAGGCAAAGCCTGGGGATACGCAGGCGAAGCCTGGGGGTACAAGGGCAAATTCCCCAGGCAAAGCCTGGGGATACGCAGACGGAGCCTGGGGGTACGCAGGCAAAGCCTGGGGATACACAGGACAAGGTTCATTTCAGGCCCAGCACCTCGTACACGATATCCGGCTCGCTGTGGCCTTTCACCAGAATCGGACCGCGCACAGCAACATCAACCCAGGGCTTGACGTTGTTGTAGGCCTGCTCATTGAGGAAGATTTGCCCGGGCCCGGCGTGGGATTGGAAGCGATAGGCCAGGTTTACGCTATCGCCAATCGCGGTGTAGTTGCGGATTTCGCTGGAGCCGATGTTGCCCACAACGCTGGCACCGGCTGTAATGCCGATGCCAAAGCTTAGACGATAGGCCGGGTCGAGTTGTTCGTGCAGGCGACGAATGGATTCGCGGATGGCCAAAGCCGCGCGTACAGCACGCAGCGTGTGATCGTGCTGATCCAACGGCGCATTGAAGATGGCCATCACCGCATCTCCCATGAACTTATCCAACGTGCCTTCCTCATTCAACACCGCGTCCGCCGCTAAGGTGAGGTAACGGTTGAGGATTTCCACCAGGCGTTCCGGGTCCGTGCGTTCGCTGAAGGCCGTAAAGCCGCGAATATCGGCAAAAAGCACGGTAATTTCGCGCCGTACACCGCCCAAACGCACCTGATCCGGGTTGGAAAGGAGCTGTTCCACCACGCTCGGCACGACATACTGTTTGAAGGTCTTTTCAATCAGTTGGACACGCTTTTCCAGGCGGCGGGTTTCGGTGAGGTCGTCCAACACAATGGCGATACCTGTGCGCTGCGCGTGATTGTCTTTTAACTGACTCAGGTGGAGACGCAAGTACACGGGTCCGCGTCCCGGCAATTCCGTGTTCAGTTCTTTCTGCACCACGCGGTCGCTCGATTTCACCTCATCCATCAGCGGCACCAGCAGCGGCCCCAGGCCGGGGAGCGCACTGCTGCAAGGCTGACCGAGTACCTCCGACTCGCTCACGTTGAGGATTTGCCCTGCCGCGCGGTTCAGGGTGGTAATCGCGTCGTCGTTATCCGTGGTCATCACGCCGCTGGCGATACTGGCAAAGATGTTATCCATGTAAGTCTTCATGGCGGCGATTTCGTCACGCTGTTGGCGCAAATCGGCGAAGAGCCGTGCGTTTTCGACAGCGATGGCGGCCTGTGCCGCTAAGGTGGTGAGCAGCTTCTCATCGCCCGCGGTGAAAATGTCACGTCCGCCACAGCGTCCCAACAGCACCACGCCGAGGATACGCGCGCGGGTTTTGAGCGGAGCGCAGAGCACAGAAGCGATTTGCGTCGGGTCAGGACGGTCGAATTGATCGGCGGTGATGATGCGCGGCTTGCCATCCTCCAGAATCGCTTGAATCGAGCTGGCTATCAAACCTAAGGCTTCATCCACCAGCGCTTCGTCGCCGAAACTGGAGCGCAGGCTGGGATTACGCCGCTGCTCCAGCAACACCACCACGCCAAAATCCGCGCTGATGATGCGCGCCGCTTCATCCCGCACCAGGCCCGGAATCTGCTGCGGATCCAGGGAGGTGTTGATGGTCTCGCCGATGTTGTAGAGCAGATTAATTTCGCGATAGCGCTCCAGCGTTTCCTGCGCCAACGAGCGGTTTTCGAGCGCCGCCACCAGCAAGTTCATCAGACTTTGCTGCGCAAACTGAAGCACCGCAGGATGGGCAAGTGCAGCTTCATCCCCGCGTACCAGGATGTGGCCATAAACGTACTCACCATATTGAAGCGGATAACGCTGCACGGAAGCCTGCGGGGCAATAGCGGTGTTCGCTTCCGCCAGGATTCGTCCATCGCAGTCCTCCAGCGCCACGTACGTATCGGGTAACGCGGCTGCAAGCGCCCCCAACCATTGTTGCGCGCTCCGCCGATTGATGAGTTTACGTAAAGTCAGAGTGGTTTCCATCGCTCAACCTCCTGTTATGCGCTCGCTCCAAGCGCATCCCGTTTTTCAAAAAACAAGTAAAGATCGTTAAGGGCATAACCATCATCCAAAAGGCGTTCGCCGGATTTGCCACAGCTACCCGTTAACTCGCGCGGATTGGATCACCTGCTCCAGCGTAGCGGCTACAACATTGGAATCCACAGGTTTCTTAAGATAGGCCGCTGCGCCCAGAGCCATACTCGCCTCGCGTTCGTCGGCGATGGTCAGGACCACCACCGGTATGGAAGCTGTGGTCGCATCCGCCTTGAGCAGACGCAGAACTTCCAGGCCGGAAATGCCCGGCATCATCAAATCCAGAACAATAGCATCGGGATGATGCAGGCGCACCAGCGTCATGCCTTCCGCTGCATTCTTTGCGCTCAGCACACGATAAGCGCGCTGCTCCAGCTCCTGCCGCAACCACTCCAGAATAGCAGGGTCGTCATCCACAGCCACAATGCAAGCTGGTGCGTCGGGGCGTCTCACGTCAGAGCTGGCGCCGTTACGCTGCTTCTCTTCGGATAAAAACGCAAGGCTCTGTTCCCCCGCCGGCAAGGCAAAGTAGAAAACGGCCCCGCTGGAAGGCTCAGAACGCACGGCAATATGGCCCTGATAGTGGCGCACAATATCGCGCGAAAGCGCCAATCCCAGGCCTGTACCTTTGGGTTTATCGTGGATGTAGTCCCCGCCTTGCCAGAAGCGCTCGAAAATATAAGGCTGATACTCCAGCGGAACACCAGGCCCCGTGTCGGCGACGCTGATCAAGAGACCGCCGCTTTCCGGCGTTATCCAGTCATCCACTTTCTCGCCCGCCTGCAACGCCCGCGCGCTTACCTTCACCCAGCCCGCAGAAGTGAATTTGATGGCGTTGGAAAGCAGGTTATCCAAAACTTGCTGAACACGCAGGGGATCGGCTTTAATCAAGGGGAGCGGGGATGCAAAATCCACCAGGATACGCAATCCTTTCTTTTCCGCCGCCTCACGGAATCCCGCCACACTTTCTTCGATGATCATCGCCGGCTCGCACATCACATCGTTCCATTCCAGCTTGCCGCTATCCATGGCCGCCAGGTCAAGTACATCGTTAATCAGATGCGTCAGGCGCTCACTTTCCTGAATGAGGATATCGAGATTACGACTCAAACGCTCGAAAGCGCGCTTTGCTGGCTCTGGAATCAGCGTGAGCGCGGCCATGAGCTGCTCCAGAGTGCGGCGCGTGAGCTTAGCAAAGCCCAGGATGGACGTGAGCGGCGTGCGCAGCTCGTGCGAAACCGATGAGATAAAGTTCGTCTTCATGTGCGCGAGTTCCACATCGCGCGTGATGTCGTGCAACACCAGCACCGCACCCAGCCCCGTATGGGCGGGCAAGGCGCGCGCCAGCACGCGGTAGACGTGCCGGTCAGGTGCGACGAGTTGCAACTCGTGCGCTCGCTCCGGCACCTGTAGCGCCTGCTGTAACAGTTCGTGTAGACCCGTGTTGGGGAAAAGCGCTGCCAGATGGGTCGTAGAAGCGTCCGTTGCCAGCGGGAAAACCGTGCGGAAAACTTCGTTGGTGATGACCAGCCGGCCTTCGCGATCGGTCACGACCAATCCCTCGGCAATGTTGTCCAGAATGGCAGCCAGCATTTGCTGTTTCTGTTCCAGCTCCGCCACGCGCGCCGCAATGTGCTCTTCCAGCGACTGATTCAAGTCGTACATGCTCTGCTGCGTGGCAACGACATGACGGGCCATCGTGTAGATGTCCTGCGCCATCACGACAAAGTCCACGTCCGTGCTGCCGGTGACAAAATCGGCGCGGCTCTCTTCCATAAGGGAGCGCACCGCCTGCTGAATGTCAACATGGGCCATGCGAATCGTGCTGAGAATGAACAGGGCCAGGGCAAAGGTCAACAGGAGTAAGCTGCCCCCCAACAGGATGACAAAGGCGCCATTCCGCGCCAGCTCTGGACGTTGCCCGAACAGAGCCGTGAGCACGATCGTCCCCGTCAGTACCGGCACGAGCAGACGGGCCATGCGCCTATCAAGACTGCCGGGAGGGTTCAGGGATAGAGGCTGACCGGAAAGGGCTAACCTATGACGCATCCGGCGCAGCGCGGGTGCCATAGCCAGTTCAGTAATCGTGCTGGCATAGGTCACGTACAGCAGCACGGCCAGCGCGCCGCCCAGGGCATACCAGCCCCAGGCCGCCCCCCGCAACGCTGCATCGAGCACGGCCAGAATGACCACCAGGCTACTCAGCACGGCGGCGATGCGCGTATAAAGGCCGGGCAAACCCTCAAGGTCTCGCGTCAGGGTGGGCAAATCTGCGGCGGGAATCTCATCCTGCCGCCAGGCTACGTTAATGCGCCGACAGGCCGGATGCGTTAATGGAGTTTCCAGCCAGCCCCCGCGCAGCAGATGGATGAGCGTGGCTATGCTCACCAATACGGCCAGCAGCACAAGCACATGCAGCAAGGACGCGCCGCTGAGTCCTGTCACCAATACGATGAAGAGAAATCCCAGCAGCGCAGCGACCTGCCCACCGAGCACGGCCAGCAAGGCAACCACCACGCTGTAGGCGAAGCGTCGTGTCAGACGAAGCACCAGACGCTCAGGTAAGCTCATGTCCGTTAGATTCACGTTTTTCCCTCATTAAAACAATGACTTCACGCCCATGTACGGGGTGCTTGAGGCGCACCGCCTGCCAGGCACTCTCGTCGGGACGTAGCTGGGTCATCAGCCAGCTTTGCAAGGTGACGGTCTGCCCGGTAAGCAGAGCGCTGTGCACGTCATAAGCATCCAGGACCTGAAAGCCATCGGCGTTCAGGTAGCTCATCATTCCCGCCAAAGGCGTCTCGGCGGGCAGCTCAGTGCTGCTACGATAGAGGCGCAGCAGGGTTTGGGCATGTTGCAACAGAAGGTCTTCCGCTACCGGCAGGCGCAAGCATAGATCCGCACCTCGCTGTCGGCCCAAGTCCAATTCATGCTGATGCGTAGCCAGCAGGAAGACGGGAATGCGCAGGGTTTGCGGGTCGGATTTAAGGATGCGCAGCACGTCAAAGGCGGTGAGGTCGGTGAGGCGCGTGTTCAGTACGATCAGCGCCGGCGCCTGTTGCCGGGCCAGGGTAATGCCCTCGCTCCCGCTTTGCGCGTGCAGAACGGGATAGCCGAGAGACGGCAAATTGTCGTGCAGGGTCTGCAGGGCCGCATCGCGCGGGCCAATCAGCAAGACTGGCGCAGAAACGCTGAGAGGACCAGTGCTACCCCGTGGGCGGCTTTCCGGCACGACGGCGCTCGTCCGCTCTTGCGGTGCGCCCTGCCAGGGCAAGGCGAAGAAAAAGGTGCTGCCACGACCAGGGGCCGAATCCACCCCAATAAACCCATGGTAGTGGCTGATGATTTCATGGCAAATGGAAAGGCCCAGCCCTGTGCCCTGAGGTTTATCCGTGAGACCGTTGGAGGTGAGTTGCTGGAAGCGCTTAAACAGGCGCGCCTGCAATTCGGGGGCAATGCCCGGTCCGCGGTCGCTGACGCTGACTAAGAGCGCGCCGCCCTCCGGTACAGGCCAGTCCTCTAACCGCTCGCCCGGCGCAAGCGTTTTTAAGGTGATGGTGATACTCTCCCCCGGCGGAGAGAATTTAATGGCGTTGGAGATGAGGTTGAAGAGCACCTGTCGGACGCGCTCCGCGTCGGCGTAGAGGGGCGGAAGGGACTCCTGCACGCGCCGCCGAATGCTCAACTGCTGCTGTTCGAGCAGGGGACGCAGTTCCTCCAAAACTTGCTCCAGAAGTTGCGGCACGTGGAGCGGCTGATCGTTCCACGCCATGCGTCCGGCTTCGATGCGGGCGATGTCGAGCACGTCGTTGGCAAGCTGATTCAGACGCTGCGCCTCTTTCTGGATGATGTCGAGGTTGTTCAACACGCGCTTGAGGGCCTCCTGTACGCGCCCATTGTCCGCCGGCAGATGAGGGATGAGGTCGCGTTCCAGGTGTTTGCGCGTGACGCGGGCAAAGCCCAGGACCGAGGTAAGCGGCGTGCGCATTTCATGGGAGACAGTGCTGATGAACTCCGTCTTCATGCGGTCGAGTTCTTTTTCGTGCGTGATGTCGCGCAGCAGGGTGACGACGCCAAGTTCAGCCGCCTCCTCTGCCGCCGCTGCCGAGGCTTTAAAGCTGCGGTGATCTTCTAAGGTGATTTCGGTCATGAAGGTTGAAGCGGGGTCCCGCATGGCCTCTGTAATCAGACGGTTCAGCTCCTGTTCTGCCGCGCTCGCGCCCAGGGGACGCCCCAATATTTCGTGTGCCGGGCGGTTCAGAATCGCTTCCGCAGCAGGGTTGACCAGAACAACACTGCCATCCGGCGCCGTGACCAGGAGGCCATCCACCATGGTGCGCAGCGTCACGTCGAGTTTGCGCTTTTCCTGCGCCAGGGTATCGGCCAGACGGGCCAGTTGACGGGCCTGCTCCGTCACGTTGGCGAAGAGATGGGCATTTTCCAAAGCGACGGTAATTTGTTGCCCCAGCGCCATAAACAGGTCCACGTCTTCCGGGGTGAAGGCGTTGACGTGTTGGGTTTCAAGGTTGAACACGCCGATGAGACCTTCGCGCCCCATCAGGGGAATGGCCAGCTCCGCACGGATTTCCGGCATACCCGGCACGTAGCGGGGATCGAGGCTGACATCGTTGCACAGCACAGGTTTGCCACTCCGCGCCGCGGCCACCGTCAGGCCAGGCCCATCCAGAGAGAGGCGCAGATCATAGGTGCTTTCCGGATAGCCAACTTGATAGCCAATGTACAGGACTCGCGCGGCGGGGTCGAACAGGAAGATGCCCACGTGCGGATAGGTGAAAGCCTTAGCGACAGCTTCTACCACGGCCTGCATCAGCGCGCGCGGATCGAGAATGGAGGTGATGGTATGGGAAACCTGTTGCAGAATGCTGAGACGCGCAGCCTGCGTCTGCACGCGCTCGTACAGGCGGGCATTTTGCAAGGCCACAGCAACCTGATTGGCCAGAGCCGTCAGCAACTGCGTCGCGCGCTCGTCAAAGGCATTGGCCCGGGTGCAGGCCAGATGAAAGACGCCGATAACTTTCTCGCCAGAGAACATGGGAATGGCCAGTTCCGAGCGCAGGTGAGAAACAGCCACCCCATCCGCCGGATGTTGTCGCCGCTGCGTGGTGCGCGTAGCAGCGGCCTCCGCCACCAGGCTATGTTCCGGATTCAGAATCAGAGGGATGGGGTCTAACAGGGAAAGTGTCTCGTTTTGGGAGACATAGGAGAGATCGCCGGTGCGTTCGTCCACAAGATGCAGCGCCACCACGGGGTAGCCAAAAGTATCGCGCACGAAATGGACAATTTCATGCAACAAACGGCGCACGTCCAACAGGCCGCTGATGTGCTCAGAGGCCTTGAGCAGCACACCGAGGTCGCGAGCGTGAGCCTGCATCTGCTGATACAAACGGGCGTTGTGAACGGCGGTTGCCAGTTGCGCGGCGAAAAGTGAGGCTTTGCGCGCATCCTCCGGCGTGTAAAAGTCGGGCTCATGCTTATCCACCGTCAGCAGGCCGATGCCCTCACCCTGCACCGTGAGCGGCGCGCCAATCCAGGAGCGGATAGTTTTGACGCCTTCCACATCGGTGCGCTGGTGTCCCCAGGTGGGGTGTTTTTGCACATCGGGGATGACGAGGGTGCGCAGCATGCGCATGGTCTCGTGGCTGAGGTTGCTCTCTTCAGGGCCAAAGGTCGCGCCCAGCACCGTCTCTGGATGCTCGAAACCCCGACATGCCGCGATGGTGAGTTTGCCATCCGGCGTGAGGAGCAGGATGGAGGCCGAGTCAAAGGAGATGACCTGCTCCAGTTGCTCCAGGCCGCGATTGAGCACCTCCTCCAGGTCCAGGGTGCTGTTGACCATGCGCGCCAGGTCCGCGAGCAGGGTGGCTGTGCGGCGTTCCTGCTCCGTCTGCCGGTAGAGCTGCGCGTTGTGGAGCGCCACGGCGGCCTGATGGGCGACGGCGGTGAGCAGGCGCACATCCTCATCGCTGAAGGCATGGCGCTGCTCGCTCTCCACGTTGAACACGCCGATGATGCGCTCGCCAATGCGCAAGGGGATGGCCAGTTCAGCTTGCGTGGTCGGATCGGTGCGGATGAAATGGGGGGACTGCGTCACATCCTGTGCCAGATATACTTCGCCCGTAGCCGCGGCGTAACCCACAATGCCCTTTCCCAAGGGGATGCGTTTTTCACGGACAGCGGGATCGAAATAGTTGGGGCTGGCTGCCACATACAGGGCCTGCTCGTTCTCATCCAATAGCAAAATTGAGGTATTGCGGAAGCCAAAGGTGGTCTCTACAGCGTTGATGATTTCCTGCAGCACCTGCATAATATCCAGCGTGGAGTTCAGACGCTGGGAAATGCTCTGCAGAATGAGCAGCTCTTTGCGCTCGCGGATGATGTGCGCCTGCTGCCGTTTGAGCCGATCTTGCAGGCGGTTGAAGGCGCGTACCAGGTCCCCTACCTCATCATGAGAAATAATAGGCAGGGGATGCAGCTCAATTTCATCGCCGCGGCTCAGTTCGTGCAGGCGTTGTGTGAGATAGGCCATGTCGCGGGTGAAATCCACCGCTGCGGAGCGGTTGACCACAAACACAAACACAATCATCAAGCCAGCAAAAGCCCCCAAAATCAACAGGGCACGCCGCATTAACGGGCTGGCAAAGGGATTGATGCGGTACACAAACCCCACCTTCCAGGGCTCTTCCCCACTGCGATACACCGGTGAGGTCACGGCTGCCCAGGCTGGCGTTTCAATGTAAGTAGATTCCGTCATCACCCGGGACCAGTCCACCCCCACATCCTGGAAAGCGCGCGGCACCCTCGTTAAAAGTTGCCCCTCATCATCCAACAAAAAACCATACCCCTCGATCCCCTGCAGCTCTTCCACAGTAGCCACCCAATCGGTGTTGTAGTGCAAATAGGGGAAGACATGCTGATTGAGGGTCTGTAAGAGCAACTGGTATTTGTTGTAGAGCATGATGCGCGAGCTCTGGTAGATAATGGCGTAACCCAAGAGAGCCAGAAAGACCAGGCAGACGCTGATGAGCAGGAGCATGGTCAGCAATTGCCGGGCCACGAGGGTAAACCGTGGCCGGGTAAGCTCATCCTGGACGGCATGGGTCACCAGCAAAACCGGCATCACAAGCTGACGCAGGCCCAGGTAAATCAACAGGGACAGCGCACAGGCCACCACCAGAATCAATCCGGAAGAAGGGAGCTGCTCCTGTAGGGTATAGCGCGGATCCAGGGCTGCAGCGATAAAATCTGATGCCAGCGTGACCACCAGTGTGATGAGAAGGGGGCGGTAGAAGAAACGGAGAGGAATCGAGAAAGCGGCCTGACGCGCCTGCAACAACGTGTTCAAAGGCGGCGTCTCGCCCGCTTGCAAGCGCCGCCCCAGCGCTTCGATAGGCTCAAAAGCCCGGTATAGGGCCCACCCCACCAGGAGTGGAACTAACGGACCAAACAAGAGAGAATTCCTCAGCCCCAAACGAGCAGAGGTTTCCTCCTGCGCGGTCAGAATCGGGCTGATGAGGGCCAACAATACAACGCCCCCCGTCGCAATACCAGCGACGAGCAAGACAGCCTTACGGCGCAGCCCGATTAGCTCAGAAGCCATAAGTTATCCCTTACAGGCTACCGATCAGCCCTCCAGGTGGAGAATGGACACCGCGCGTTCCATAATGAAATCCGGATCGAAAGGCTTGGTGATGTATTCATCAGCTCCGGCGCGATTGCCCTGTTCTTTATCCACAGCCTGCCCTTTGGCCGTGAGCAAAATCACGTACACCGATGGATGTTGCGCTTTAATCTGCGCGCACACTTCGTACCCGCTTTTCTTGGGCATCATCACATCGAGGAAAATCAGGTCCGGCACCTCGCTCAACGCCAATTCGAGGGCTTCCTCTCCATCTCCGGCGGTCAAAAGCTCTACATCTTGATCTTCGAGGTCTTCCAGAGTCTGGGTTAGAAGCGTGCGGATGAAGGCCTCATCGTCAACAATCATAATTTTACGGCTTTGCGTCATAGTTCCTCCTGATTCAACCTGCGGTGCCTGGATGTATGGGCTACAAAACCTCCGTGCCACAAGGAAACCAGGAAACTTTCCCCGGCCATCTTCGCGGTCAAACGGATTGTGCAGCCTCATCTTTATCTTAATACAAAGCAACTTTATCATGCTCTGGAAAGTAGTCAAGTATTTTCCCCAGGCCTTTGCCCTGGCCGATGCGCCATGAGCAAACGGGGGGCATGTATGGCGTTGAGCAGACACGAGCAGCCCATGCTGGACTGGCATTCGCTATGTTGGAGCCGTGGCTAAGAGCCGTGAGCTATGAGGCAAAGAACATTCAGGCGGGGTGGACGTGAGTGAAGGCCATGCCTGCGCCCACCCCAATCCAGGCTGACGGTGATTTCAATCGCCATCCTGGTGCTGAAAGTAAGCCGTTACGCACAAAAATTGGTATCTCAGGATTAACCTAACCGTAACTGCCTTGAAACACCCTGAAACCCCCACTTGTGGTATGCTTTGAGCAGTACTTATCCAAGAGATGGTAGGGATCTATGCATTGGACTCTGACGACACCGGCGGATTTTTCTCTGGCCAATATGCTGAAACGCTCCTGGCCTTTCTTACTCCGTCCCTTTGAAAAGACGGGGCATCCAGAGCGTTTGCATCGCGTGGAGCGCCTGAGCACAGGCACCATCGTGGCACTGACGATAGCGCACGCACCGGGCGGTCTCACCTTAGCCGTCAGCGAACGGCTCAGTGGCCCCGAAACCGAAGAACTCAGCCAGAAAATGTGGCGCGCCCTGCGTTTAGGGGAAGACCTGAGCGCCTTCCTGATCCTGCAGCGAGAACTGACTCCGGAGATCAACATCAGCGATGCCCCGCGTTTTCTGCGCAGCAGCAGCTTGTTTGAGGACCTCGTCAAGGCCTTCATTATCATCCAATCCCCGCCGGGATGGTATGACTATCGCATCTCCTGGCTGGTGGATCGCATTGGTGATCCCTTGCCGCGCAATCCCACCCTCCACGCTTTCCCGACGCCCGCGCAGTTGCTCTGGGAGCAACTCTTACTCAAAGGAATGTTCGGGCCGGAGCTGGCGCGCAACCTGCTCCAACTGGCGGAATTGTTCCAGGCTGAGGGGGAGAGCCTGGAAAGCCTGCCGCAATCTCCGCTGCCGGAACACGCGCTGAACACCCTCTTCGATCATCTCCCTGACCTGGATCAGGCCACGCTGGATCTCATCATGTTGCTGACGGGGCATTACGAACACGTCCCGACAACGCTCAATGCCTACCGACGCCTTTTTGGCAAGTTTCAAACCGATGCCCTGCTCCAGAGCCCTCTGGAGACCCTGCTCAGGCCCTGGCATCCCTGGGAAACCCTGGCTTACTGGCTGGGTTCCGGACTACCCAAACCTGTGAAAGGGGTGACCGCCCATGCCAACGCCACGTACCGATAAACCTTCCGCCTGGCGCGAAGAGATTGAATCTCTGCGCAAGGAGCTGCTCCAGGGAGCGCCCTCCGCTACCCTGATGACGCGCCTTGCCAACCTGGAAAAGCGCTTACAGGAAGAAGCTCAGCGCAATGCCGAAGCGCAACAGCGCGCGCTGCACATGGTTTACACCCTCGCTCACGATGTGAATGCCAGCCTGGATTGGATGCAAACTATCGAACCAGCGCTGAAAATTCTGGTCACGATGACGCGGGCCGAACGTGGCTTACTGCTCTTGTTGGATGAAAACGGTCAACCCCATGTCCGCTCCATCCATTACGCCGCAACGCCATCCCTGCAAGGTACCGATACAAGTTTTAGCCGCAGCATTGTCCAGGAAGCCCTGCAGCGCGCCCAGCCCATCCTTACCAGCGACGCGCAGCTCGATCCGCGCTTTTCCGGTCAAGATAGCGTCGTGTTACGCGGCCTCCATGCCGTCCTCTGCGTTCCCCTCATTGCCCTGGGCCGCACCCTGGGGGCCATCTACCTGGAGAACCGCACGTCAGGCAACGCCTTCAGCGATGAGGATGTGGAGTTGCTGGGCATGGCCGCCGAATTGACGGCGCTCGCCATCACCAACGCGCAAAAGTATCAACTCTTGCAACAACGTTTAAACGCCCGCAACCGCGATGTCAAATTCCTGCAAGAGATGCTCATCGCGTTAGACGAAGACTACAATTACACCCGCATCATCCATCAAGGCTTGCTGTGGGCGATGCGCGCCGTGGGCGCTGCACGGGGTGCGCTGGGCACCCTGGAGACCGGTGGCCTGCGCTGGCAGGCGCAACAGGGCGGCGCAGCGCTCAACAACGAGCTGGCGCATCACGTCCTGCAGCAACGACGGGCGCAGATAAGCCAGCATCAAATGGTCGTTCCGCTGCTCCGCGCCCGGCATCCTCTGGGCGTGCTGGTGCTGGAAAGCGAAACCCTCCCTTTCAGCGACGAACAAAGCGCCGTCGCCCAACAAGTCGCCAATCTCATGGCGCTTTACCTGGAAAGCGCACGCCTCTACGAGGCGCTGCGCGGAGCGCGTGAGGCGCAATGGCGGCTGGTGGACCAGATGTTGGAGAGCTTCGCCGTTCCATTGCAGGCCTTAGAGCATGGTGAGGCGCAAGCCCCCTCCCTGCTACGCCGCGCATGGGAGAACCTGCGCCTGTTTGCCCTGCTGGAGCAAGGCCGCTATCCCCTGGCCCTGCTGCCGGTGAAGCTACGCCCGGCTCTTGAAGCAGCCCTGGAAGCCTGCCGCCCGGCATGGATGGACAAGGCGTTACAGGTCGAGCTTGACCTGGAGGACAACCTGCCGCCGGTGCTGGCCGATTCGGAAGCCCTGAACACGATTTTCCTCCACTTGCTCGATAACGCCATCGCTTACACACCGGCGCAAGGGCGCATCATCCTGCGCATCACCACGGACCCCCATGAAACGGGAACGCTGGTGTGCAGCATCGAAGATAGCGGATACGGCATCAACCTCACGGAACAAAGGGAGATTTTCACCCCCTTCTTCCGCTCGCAAGATCCGCGCGTGCAGGCTGTGCCGGGCAGTGGGCTGGGATTGGCGATAGTCAAGCGGCTGGTGGAAATCCACGGTGGGGTTATGGGCTTCCACAGCGAACCGGGCGTGGGAAGTCGCTTCTTCTTCACGCTCCCCCAAAGCGATAACAACGGCCTGCTGTAACCACAGAAAACGCGCTAAGGAGACCCTGTCCCCTTAGCGCGTTTCAATCCAGAGACAAGCACCGCTATGGTTTCAACCCGGCCAGCTCCAACGCCGCGTGGAGGACAGGCTGAACCAGCGCCGCGTCCGTCACCTCGCAGTACACCCGCAACAGGGGCTCTGTGCCGGAGAAGCGAATCAACACCCACCCATACTCACCCAGATCGTATTTATAGCCATCCACCGTCACCACGTCGTACACCGGCAGGCCGGCGAGCCGTTCCGGACGCTGTTTTTCAAGGCGGGCGATCACCTGAGGGCGCAGCTCCGCCGGGAAGCGCGTGTCAATCCGGTCGTAGTGATACGTCTGCCCCAGCACATCGAACAGTTCCTGCATCAAAGCCGCAGGCGATTTTCGCGCGCGCAGCATGAAATCCACAAAATAGAGATTGCCCAGGATGCCATCCCGCTCCGGCACATTGCCCCGGAAGGCGTAGCCGCCGCTCTCCTCACCACCGATAAGCGCGTCCACTTCCAGGAATTTCGGAGCGATGTACTTAAAGCCCACGCCCGTTTCGTACACCGGCACACCATAACGCTCGGCCAGGCGGTTCAACATACAACTTGATGAGAGGGTCTTCACGATAGGGCCGCGCTCGCCGCGATATGCCAGCAAGTAATAGGTGAGCAAGGAGAAGA
Source organism: Anaerolineae bacterium (assembly GCA_034432595.1). GTDB lineage: Bacteria > Chloroflexota > Anaerolineae > B4-G1 > SLSP01 > DAOTZR01. Next base: position 63,390 of record DAOUBT010000004.1, read on the forward strand.
CGCGCAACTGATCGAGAAAGACACCATGCTCGTCCCCGATGCCCATGCGATCCGCGTCGCCGTCATTGATGAGCAGCACATCCGCGCCCACCTCCGTTGTGCGGCGCAGCGCCACGTCAATGTTAGGGCGGATAGGCTCCGGGCGCTTCATCTCCGGGAAAATGGGATTACGTCCGGCGTGTACTTCGATAATCCGGTTCGATCCGCCCCCTAACAGGCGTGGATACCAGCCAGAGGCATTCCCCCACATTGGCTCCACCAGGATGGTCAGCCCCGCCTGCCGCAAGCGTTCCAGGTCCACCAGCGTTTGCAGATGCGCCTCATAAGCGGGAGCCGGGTCCCAGCGCTGCACCAGCCCGCTGGCTTCGGCGCGTTCCAGCGGTAGACGGCGCACCTCAGCCTCGCTGGCGGGGATGAGGGCCTCGATCTGTTTCAGGCCCGCCGGAGCAACAGCGCCGCCATGCTCATCACGCACCTTAAAGCCGTTATCCGTGGGCGGATTGTGGCTCGCGGTGATATTGATGGCCCCGCCCGCGCCGCGTTCCACCACTGCGTAGCTGATGACCGGCGTTGGCGTGGCGCGATCCGTCAACCAGACGGGGATGCCGTTGCCCGCCAGCACCTCCGCGGCGGCTGCCGCAAAATACTCCGACTGAAAACGCTGGTCATAGCCGACGACGCACCCGCGTTCAGCCAGGCCCTGCTGCTGCAGGTAGAGCGCATAGGCCTGCGCCGCCCGGCGCACGTTCGCAAAGGTGTAATCCTCCGCGATGCGCGCGCGCCAGCCATCCGTGCCAAAAACGATATCTCCCATAAGGCCTCCTCTTCATCCCCGCGGGGAACATTCCTTGATTCCCTTCAGGCCGGCGGTGAAAGCCACGCCTGAAGGGCGCTTCATGTCGGACAGGCGTACCCCATGCGGGTATGCACGCCCTGCACACCAGCAGCTACTTGCGAATCTCCGCCAGGAAACTCGTGCCGATTTCCGGCATGGGCAAGCCAAAGATTTCGCTGATGGTAGCACCCACATCCGCATAAGTACGGCGCGTGCCGAGATTCACATCTCCCTTGACCGGCTCCCCAAACACGAGCAACGGCACATACTCACGCGAGTGATCCGTGCTTGGCGTGGTCGGATCCACCCCATGATCAGCGGCGATGATCACGATGTCGGTAGGCCGCATCGCGGAAAGGATTTCAGGGATGCGGTCATCAAAAGCGCGCAGCGCCCCGGCATAGCCTTCCGGGTCATTGCGATGGCCGTAAATCATGTCGTACTCAATCAAGTTGGCGAAAATCATGCCCTTAAAGCGCTCTGGCATGAATTCCAACAGCGCGTTGATGCTGTCGCGGTTGTTGGTGGTATGCTTATTCAGGGTGATGCCGGTATTGCCAAAGAGGTCGTCAATCTTGCCCACCGCCGCCACATCGTAGCCCGCCTCGGCCAGGCGCATCATCACCGTGGGACGGGGTGGAAGGAGGGGGAAATCGTGGCGGTGCTCGGTGCGCCAGAAATGACCTGGCTCGCCCCGGAAGGGCCGCGCAATGACGCGCCCCACCGCGTGTTCGCCGGTGAGCATCTCACGCGCAATGCGGCAAACGCGGTACAACGCTTCCAGCGGAACGACTTCCTCATGGGCGGCGATCTGGAACACGCTATCCGCAGACGTGTACACAATCAGTTTGCCGGTTTTCACGTGCTCCTCGCCCAGTTCTTTGATAATCTCCGTCCCGGAAGCGGGTTTGTTGCCGATGACGCCATACCCTGTACGGCGCGTGAATTCGTCCAGCAGTTCCTGTGGGAAGCCGTGGGGATAGGTCGGCATGGGGCGCTGCGACCAGATGCCCATCAGCTCCCAATGGCCGGTGACGGAGTCCTTGCCCGCGGAGATTTCGGCCATCTTCCCATACGCACCCTGCGCGGGATGCGCCGGCGGCACGCCAAGAATATCAATGATATTGCCAAAGCCCAGCTTTTGCAGGTAGGGCAAGTCGAGACCGCCGAGCACGCGCGCCGTATTGCCCACGGAATTGCTGCCCACATCACCGTAATCTGCCGCGTCCGGCAACTCGCCCACCCCCACACCATCCAACACAATCACAATGACCCGTTCAATGTCCATACGTCACTCCTTAACTCAAAAATGTTGCCATAGGTATCATGCAGTTTAAGCGGACCCATCCTTGCCTGTCCGGAGGTTGGCAACCGCCAGAAAACGTAAAGCCTGATGGGAGTTTCCTTGCATCGTCAAGGCTTAATGTTTTTTGGAATTGAAAACGCTGCAAGCCCACCCGAAACAATTTCAATCGCTGCTGATAACAAGTTGGTACTTTGCAACCAACTATGCGAACCCTTCCCGGCTCATGCGTGCGTGACTTTTTTGCTGAGCAGCGCCAGATCGGCCTCAACCATCATGGCAATCAGCTCCTTGAAATGGATACGCGGCTCCCAGCCCAACTGACGCCGCGCCTTGGAGGGGTCTGCCACGAGCAAATCCACCTCCGCCGGACGCATGAACGCCGGGTCCTGCACCACGTAATCGCGCCAGTCCAGGCCCACGTAACTGAAAGCCACCTCGCACAACTCGCGCACGGAGTGCGTCTCCCCCGTGCCAATCACGTAATCCTCGGCGTGATCCTGCTGCAGCATCAGCCACATCGCTTCCACGTAGTCACCAGCGAAACCCCAATCGCGCCGCGCATCCAGATTGCCCAGGCGCAACTCGTGCGCCAATCCCAGCTTGATGCGCGCCACGTGATGCGTCACCTTGCGCGTGACAAACTCCAGGCCGCGCCGTGGCGATTCGTGATTGAACAGAATGCCCGACACGGCAAACAGCTTGTAGGATTCGCGGTAATTGACCGTAATCCAATGCCCGTACACCTTGGCCACCCCGTAAGGGGAGCGCGGATAGAAAGGCGTGCGCTCATTCTGCGGCGTCTCCTGCACCTTGCCGAACATTTCGCTGCTGCTGGCCTGGTAAAAGCGAATAGAGGGGTTGGTTTTGCGGATGGCCTCCAACACGCGCGTCACCCCCAGCGCCGTCGCCTCCGCGGTGAGCACGGGCTGATTCCAGGAGGTGGGCACAAAGGACTGCGCTGCGAGGTTGTACACCTCATCGGGTTGATAGTCGCGCAGAATGTCAATCAGCGAACTCTGATCGAGCAAGTCACCCTGCACCAGCGTGATACGATCCTGAATGTGCTCGATGCGGCTGAAGTTCAGGGTGCTCGTGCGTCGCACCATGCCGATGACATCATACCCCCTGGATAATAAAAATTCGGCCAGGTACGAACCATCCTGGCCTGTAATGCCGGTAATCAAAGCACGTTTTTTCATCCAGCAATACCTCCTCAAAAGGATTGGTTTGGAACAACAGGCCCTACTCGGCCCGCGCCTTGCGCTGCAAAGCGATTTTTTGCCGCCACTCGGTTAAGACATCGGCCACGGTTTGTTCAAACGGGATTTGCGGCTGCCAGCCGGTCACACCGCGGAATTTCATCGCATTGCCATAGAGCACCGGCGTATCGGTGGGCCGGAAGCGCGCCGGGTCCACTTCCACGCGGATGGGGACATGCGCCATGCTCAACAAAAGCTCCAACATGCTGCGCACCCTCCGCGGCACCCCCGAAGCGAGATTGTAAGCCTCGCCCGCGTGGGCGTAACGCACGGCCAATTCGTAAGCGCGCGCCACATCGCGCACGTCGGTGAAGTCGCGCGCCGCATCGAGATTGCCCACGCGCAACACCGGTTCCTGCATCCCGGCCTCGATGCGCGCGACCTGCGAGGCAAATGCAGGCAACACAAAGCGCTCCGATTGCCCCGGTCCAATGTGATTGAAAGGCCGGATGCGAATGACCGGCAGCTTGTGACTGATGAAGTACTGATACCCCATCAGGTCTTGCGCGGCCTTGCTCACGCTGTACGGATTTTCCGGCATGAGTGGCAGCGTCTCATCCAGCGGACCCTGATCGGCTTGCAGGCGTCCGTACACCTCACCCGAACTCACGATAATGATGCGGGGACGAATTCCCAGACGCGCGCAACTTTCGAGAAGGTTCAGTTGCCCACGGATGTTGGTTTCCAGCGTCATCCAGGGGTCAGCAAAGGAGGTGGGGACGTGCGATTGTCCAGCGAGGTGGATAATGGCATCCGGCATGAAGGCGCGCATCTTATCCAACACGCGCAGCTCATCGCGCAAGTCCACCAGGTGCTCCTCTTCCCGCTCTACCCGCAGGTTGCCCATCAGGGTGGGATAAGCAAAGTGGCACAACATCCAATCGGTGTTGTCCAGCAGATGCCGACGTACATGTTGCCCGACAAAGCCTGAAGCGCCTGTAATGAGAACTCGCATACACTCTCCCCCTTACTACGCTTTCATTATACGAGATTGTGACAAAGAGGCAAAGAGGCAAAGCCGGTATGCACGCGAAAGCGACACCTTTGGCTCTCGCCGGTCAACAAGCCGCGAGACATGAGCAGAAACAGACGGTCAGACGAGTGAATGACCTTTTACGGCACGGCATCCCCGAAGGTCAAACGAGCAGGCGAGGCCGTTCCAGCGCTAAAAAGGATGTGTAGCGTCAGCGCCAATCCAACGCGATGATGTTCAGGCCGTCGGTGAGAGGGGCAGCCATGCGACGGGACAAATCCCACAACACCAGATTGCCCTGATAGATCACCATCACGCCTTTGCCATCGGGACTCCAGCGCCAGACCGGCAGCTCCAGACCGGCCTCATCCAGGGGTGGATAGGGACATGTCGTCTCCGAACCATCCAGATCCGCCACGCAGAGGGTGTACGCGCTGAGGTGGCTCTGTTGTGGAAAGCGTGCCTGTCCGAAAGCCAGGCGCGTCCCGTCCGGCGAAAGCTGTGGCGCAGCCCACATGCCGACATCAAGGGCCACCGTGGCCGTGTAGCCTTCATCCACATTGAGGGCTACCCCATTGAAAACCGGGCTTTCCTCCGGATCAGTGCCGGGCTGCGGCACGTGATTGACGGTGAAAAGCAGTTGCCCCGTTGGTGACCAGTCCAGGCCGGGATTCCAGGCCCAGGAGCTGTTGGTGCGGTAGGCCGGGAAGCGCAGCAACGTCACGCGCTGCCCGTTATTCACGGTGACGTAGCCCACCTCATCCGGACGGGAGTAGGCCAGCCGGTCCCCCTGAGGGGACCAGAGGTAGCGTGTCCCCCACCAGCCCCACCCGCCGCCGGCCTCGGCTTTGTAGAGACGGCGAGTGGTGCGCAACTGTCCCTGCGTGCTGAGTTCACCCAACCATAAATCGTTTTGCCCACGCCAGCCGGGGGCCGCTTCAACCACTTCTGCCGTGGTCCAGGCAATGCGTTTGCCCTGCGCGTCCCAATCCGCCCACAGGACGTTGGAGATGTTCAGCGCCACCGGTGTGGCATCCACGTGGGTGGTGTCCACCAGCCACAGCTCATTCATGCGCTGCGCGTCATGGGTCACGGCACGGCTGTAAAGCAGGCGCGTGCCGTCCGGCGAAAGGCGAAACACACGCCCATCCAAATCGCCTGTGAAGGTGACCTGCCGCCGGTTGTTGCTCGTGCCCCGCACCATCCAGGCATCCTGTCGGCTGAGAAAAGCCAGGGTGCGCGTGATGGGAACGCTGCTCAGGACGGCCCGACTGCCCAGGACTTGAATCTCATCCACCGGCGCGAGGGTGACCGTTTCACGCAGCAGGACGCGCTCGGTGAGCGCGCCGTTGGTGTAGGTGAGGCGGTAGACGCGCTCGCGCACGCCAGGCTGCCCCACCTGCAACAGGCGCGTCTCACCCTCCGGCAGGCTCGCATCCCGGATGACGCGCCGCTCAAAGGGGATGGTCTCGGTGAGCACCTCGGTCTGCTGCAGGATGCGCGTCACGCTCACGGTCATACCATCCTGCAGGCGGGTGGTTTCGGGCGGTTGGACGATGTCCAAATCGTTCAAGGTGATGGCCTGCTCACGCAGCAGGTCCTGCACGGTCAGCGCCTGCGTTTCGACGGTGCGCGCCGCGCCATCGGCCTGCAAGGTGACGCGCACGAGCGTCGGCGTTGCCGGCGTGACGCACGCCGTGAGGAGCACCATCAGCCACAGCCAAAAGGAGTTACGCCACCAGCGCACGGACATAGGCCTCTGCCTGTTCACGGTTCGTCACCTCGCCCGCGGCCTGCGCTTCACGCAGCGCCGCCAAAAGCTCGCCGAGACGCGGCCCGGCGGGAATGCCCATGGCCATGAGATCGTGGCCGTTGAGCAGAGGCGTGGGCGCAACAAGCGCCTCTGCCCGTTCAAAGTACGCCTCACACAAGGCGCGCGTCACATCGAGATGGGCCTGCCAGGAAGTCTTGTTGAGATGCGGCCCCCACACGCCCAGGGTATCGGCCAGTGAGAGCAGCACCACGCCCATGCCCGCCTCGCCGGTCGTGCGGAAGAAGCGGTAGATGGTGCGCCGCGTCAGCGGCAGATGCCGCTCAAGCTCAATCAGGCGCATGTGATGACGCACCAGGTCGGCGATGAAGGTCTGTGCGTCCAGCGGGAAACGCAGCGCGCTCAAGCGCAGGCGCGTCAGCTCCGCGCCCTGTTCATCGTGGCCGTAGAAGTGCGTGCGCCCGGCTGCGTCCACGCTGCGCGTGAGGGCTTTGCCCACGTCGTGGAAGAGGAGGCCCCAGATCACGCCATCGGCGCGCGTCATGTCGCTGCTCAAACGCTCCTGCAGGTAGGCGAGCAGCGCCGCCTGATAGGGGGCCAGGGTGCGTTCCAGCGCGCTCCAGGCGGCTTCCGGCACGTCGGCGGGCGGGGAAACGGGCCGGCCTTCGAGCCAGGCGAGCATCGCCTCCCAGGCCACGAGGACGGCGCGCGTGTGACGCCAGACGGTCGGCTGATAGTGCGGCGCGCTCTGTTGCACGCTATCCAGCGCCGCTATTTCCGGCAGGATGTAGGTCCAAAGGGTGGAGTCGCGCAGCAAATCCAACCCCGGCAGGACGGGACGGGCGCGTAAGGTACGGAGGAGCTCCTCCCGCACCCGTTCCGGCGCCGGATGGAGAATCTGCTCCGCGAGCGCGCGCATCTGCGCGGCGGTATCCTCATCCACCTTAAAATGCAGCTCTGCGACGATGCGCACGGCACGCAACATACGCAGGGGGTCGTCCACAAAACTCTGCGGGGAAACGCGCCGCACAACACCTGCTTGCAGGTCGTCGCGGCCCCCGTACAGGTCCGTGAAGGTTCCATCCATCGCCAGGGCCATGGCATTGATGGTGAAGTCGCGCAGGGCGAGATCGTCGGCGAGGGTCGCGCCGCGCAACGTGGCGAAGTCAATGGTGAGGACAGACGAGGCGAAGGCGTGCGTCACGACGCGGGCAATGCCGCGCTCCACGTCCAGCGGGACATAGCTGCCGCCGATGCGTTCGGCCAGGCTGCGCGCCACCGCACAGCCGTCATCGGCCACGACAAAGTCCCAGTCGTGAAGGGGACGGTTCAGGAGTAGATCGCGCACACAACCGCCCACCAGCCACGCGCGTCCGGCGTGAAGGTGCGGCCAGATGTGTTCCATCAGCCAATCCGGCAGCGGCAGGTGCGGTGCGCCCGGCGTGATCCAATCCACGCGGATGCGCTCTTTGGGACGCAAGGCATGAGCCATGGCGCGCGCCGTCGCAGCGGTCTCCCCCACCCCGACGATGTCGCCACGGTCGTTACGGGCAAGCCAGCGCCCCGCATAGAGGTTCATGGTTGAATCCATCAATCCGTTTTCCTTTCCACCCTGCCGTGCCATGCGCCCTATAACAACTGTGCGGCGCGTCCCCCGCGCCGCACAGCATAGCGTGAACTAAAGGCGCTTAGACGCGGGTGCTGTATTCTCCAGTGCGCGTATCCACGCGGATAACGTTGCCCACTTCCACAAACAGCGGGACCTGCACGCGCAGGCCGGTCTCGCACGTGACCCATTTGTTGGCGCCGGTCGCGGTATCGCCCGCCACGGCCACCTCGGACTCGACGACTTTCAGTTCTACGGCCGCCGGCAGTTCGATATCCAGCGGTTCGTTTTCCAGTTTGACCACGTACACTTCCAGCCCCTCTTTGAGGTAACCACCGCGGTCACCGACGAGGTCCGCACTGACGGCGATTTGTTCGTAAGTCTCGGAATCCATAAAGTAGTAGGCTTCCCCATCCCCGTAGAGGAAGGTGGCCTGCCGCCGTTCGACCGGAGCTTCCTCGAAGCGTTCGCCGGAAAGGAAGTTGCGCGGGACAATGGCGCCGGTGCGCAGGTTGCGAATCTTGGTGCGGATGATGGCGTTACCACGCCCCGGCTTATAGTGCTGATATTCCAGAACCTGATAGATTTCTCCATCCAGGATGAAAGTTGTGCCTTTACGCAGATCCGTTGCGTCTAACATTCATGCCTCCTCTTTTTAAATTCGCCGCATTCCACATTATATGCCGGGATGGGCTTTCGTCAAGGCAGAAACGTTGGTGTCCCGGCATCGGCCTGAGTTTCAAGAACGTGGTTCTCTTTTTGCACATTCTACGCTATACTGAAGGTAATCTTCAGTGTCTCGACGGGAAAGGTTAACCGCACAAGACAAACCGGCCTCTGCCGATTCAAACGATAAGCTCAGGCTCGCCGATGGGATTTGCCGGCCACAAACCGGCGCATAGCGGATTGCCAACAAATGCCATCCGCTGCGTTAAAAGTAACTCTGACCAACTACGCTCAGGCTCACCGGATTCGTCTTGAAAGGAGAAAGGATGAATAGCAGCGAATTCATCATCTTGTTTATCACCACAGGCATCACCGTGGTGATGGTGGGAGTCATCGTGTACCTTTTCTATCAGCAGAAGAAGCGCCGCGAAGCCATCCGGGCTTTTGCCGATAGCTCCGGCTATACCTATAGCGAAGAAGAAGACGCGCTTGCCGAAGCCCTGTCGGCGCGCGGATTCACGCTTTTCCAACACGGACACGGTAAGCACGTCAGCAACGTGGTGCGCGCCAGACTTGAACGCAGCGACGTGCTGCTGTTCGATTACCGTTACACTATCGGCGCGGGCAAGAATTCCCACACCTACCATCAAACCGTCCTGGTGTTTACCCATCCGGAAACGGCGCTGCCGCACTTCAGCCTCCGTCCCGAAAAGTTCTGGGACAAACTCGCCGATGCACTGGGCAGTAAGGATATCAACTTTCCCGAAGCGGAAGTTTTCTCCAAACTGTACCGCCTCAACGGAGAGGATGAAGAGGCTGTACGCGCGCTTTTTGATGGGGAAAAACTGGACTACTTCACACAAAACCCCAATCTCTACATCGAGGCGGCGGGTGATACGTTCCTGTATTACCGGTTGAGCCGTCTGGTCAAAGTGGAAGAACTACCCGCCTTTATCGAGGCCGGGCTTGAGGTCTGGCGCATGTTTAAACAAGACGTGTGGTAACGGCTCACCCTGTCTGGGTTACGATGCAATAGGCCCTTCAGGCGGGGGTGGGCTAAGGCAATACCTTCGCCCACCCCAGGCATCCAAAAGGTGTTGAAAGCATCGGATACCCTATCCGGGCTGGCGGTTAGAATCGCGCCGGCACGATTTCAAGCGCTGTTCTGGTGCTGAAGGTAAGCACGACGGTGGTAACTCAAAAGAAAAACAGCGCGCCGCGCCTCAAGCCTGCTTGAGGCGCGGTTTTTTTATCTTTCCCCCTTGACGGATGTCCCGTAAGAAGCAAACACCTTCAGCTACGTCACGGCTGTTGCGCCCGTGCGTATACGCGATCGAACTCCGCCTTGTAAAGGGCAGCGACTTCCGGGCTGTGGATGATGACCAGATTCTCGTCGTTGTTTTTAGCCGCGCCGCCGGTAAAGTTGAACGAGCCGGTGATAACAATCGCTTCATCAATGATGATGACCTTGTGATGCATCACATAAGGATTGCCGTCAGGCAGAATGTCAATACCGGCCTTTTGCAGGACCTCAAACTCGGAGCCGGAACCGGTGGCGTTACGCGCCTCCATCAGGCCGCGCACGGTTACGCCTTTACGGTGGCGTTTCACCATGGCTTGCGCGATGTCATCATCCGTAAAGGAGAAGGCCATAAAATACACGCTCTTTTGGGCGCCGCTCACCAGCTCCACGATGCGCGGGATAATGGCTTTATCCTCCGAGGCGAAGTAATTTTCTACTTTGATTCCACCTACCGTTACCTCTGGATATTTGACATTTTCGGGCGAGGTCGGACCGAATTTGCCATCCACGAACATTTCTTCAAATTCGGCGGTATAGTTAGCGGCCAATTGCGGGGAATCGAACACTACCGCATTGTTGTTGTTGCGGAACGTGCAGTTATTGGTATAGTTCCACGATCCCATCCACACTTGCTTACCGTCAATCACGGTAAATTTATTGTGCATGAACGGTTCACGCTCATCAAACACCACGGGCACACCAGCCTTTTGCAACTCGACCGGGCCATACTCCTCGGCGTAATCCGAATCCGTCACCACGCGCACGCGCACCCCCCGCTGATGGGCGCGGATAAGCGCCTTCGTCACGGATTCGAGATCGAGTTCAAACGCAGCCATATCCACCGACTTCTGCGCTCCGTCAATCGCCTCAACCAGGAAGCGGTCAATGGCCGGCGGGCGGTCTTCGGGATTATCGGGATAGCGCGGCTCGGTAAAGTAAACCCGCAACGCATTCCCTACCCCCGTCCCTGCGGGGGCCGTGACGGGGGGCGCCTCCGTCGGCTCCTCCCCACCGCCCAGGAACTGCTGCGCCAGGAAACCCAGCACCAGCACCACCAGCACAATAATCACATCCCGTGTGGAATACCGATAACGTTTTTGGCTCATAGGTCACTCCTCATATGATGGGGGAATCAACAAAGAGGGCAGTACCGCCTGCGGATCGGCAGCCTCGGCTGCGGTGCGCGCGATACGGCGCAGATGGCGACGCAGGGTCGCCCAACGTTTTTCCGCCCAGGCTTGCGGATCGGCCTGCGCGGGGAGAAGCGCGTCCCAACGCGCGATTTCCGCCTCAGCCCAACGCAAGAGCTGCATAGCGGCCACATCCGTCAGGTCAGCCGTCAGGCCCTCGTCCTCGCTCAGACGCATCTGTAGCTCGCGCAAGATTGGATGCATGGCTCTCACCTCCTGTGCCAGCGCCTGTAAAGCCGCCATCTGCGGCGGCGTGATGCGGATGAATGGGCGCACACGCCGGATTGTCGCCAGAGCCTCATCCAGCGTCATGCCCTGCTCCACCATGAGATAAGCCGCGGCCATCGTCGGTGCGCGCCCCACCCCACTCGCACAATGGATGTACACCCCGCGTCCCTGCTGCCGCTGCGCCGCGATAAAGGCGGCCCCACGGCGAAAATCCTCCGGCGTGGGGGGCGCGTCATCCGTTACGGGAAGATGCAAATAAGCGTCCAACGCCACACCCCGCGCCGCATCGTCGGCCTCGCGGCGCAGGTTGACGACGGCCGCAAGTCCCAGGGCGCGCATCCGTTTGAGACCGCGCTTGAAATGCTGCCCGCCGACGTACAGCCCCGGCTGCACTTCGGCGATACGCTGCGGCGAAAAGCCGTAGAGCTGCCGCCCGATCTTATCCCCAAGCCACAGGGCCGTCGTGCGCAGGCCCTGCGTGCGCAGGCGCGTCACGATGATGTACGCCAGTTTGATGGGCGGAACACGATTCAGGCGCGTTTGTATCGCAAAAGTCTGTTCGTCCAACCCTACCTCCCATGATAAGCCAACTTAAGGTGGAACGGCTTATCGGCAGCACCACAACAGAGATTGAAATCGCCGCCAAGGCCTTTTCCTCAGGTCGCGATCGTGCCATGCGTAGATACCTGCAGGGTACCAGCCCGGATAGGGTATCCGAAGATTTCAACCCTCATGGGGTAGGCAAAGGCAATACCTTCGCCCTCCCCACCCCGCCTGAATGTTCTATTGCACTGTAACCCAGGCAAACTGAGCCGTTACCTTAAGTTGATAAAGTCACTCAACTCCAGAGAACGCAAAATCTGCAGGGCAGAAACTTGAGCGATCACCTCCTCCGCTCGTCTCACGCCCCCACCCTATCCCACGTCAATCTTCCCCGTACAGCAAAGCGGCCGCATCCTGCGCAGCGCGTTGCGCGCTCTCCAGCATTCCGTAAAGCGAAGCATAATCGCGGGTGCGAATCACCACGGGCATCGGCACAGCGTGTCCCAGAATCAACGCCTGCTGCTTTGTATCCAGGCTGGCCAGCACCTCACGCAAAGCCGCGGCCCCGGCCACGCCGGTGAAGACGGCGCGGATGTCGTTCTCCTCATCCAGCAGGGCGGTGATGCGCGTCCCAATCTGACTCATCACCTCCGGATCAATGCCGCTGGGACGCTGATCCACGATGAGCAGGGTCACGTTGTACTTGCGCATCTCGCGCGCAATGGTGCCGAAAATCGTGTAGCGGGCGATGGCCGGGTCAAGGAACTTGTGCGCCTCCTCGATGGTGATGACCAATGGCTTGGGTTCCTGCCCGCGGTCGCCCAGGGCCGCCTCCTTGCGCTCCACGTAATTCCGATGGATGCGGCGCGTGATGTAATTGGCCACCAGGATGTAGGCTTCCAGCGCGTTGCCGTAGCGTCCAAATTCCAGCACCACGTTTTTGCCGCTGTTCAGGTAGTCCAGAATGCGCGCCACCGGATCGGTGCGGTTTTGTTCTACCAGGAAGTCAAAACGCCGCAGCAGAGAGAGCTTACGCTGCATGGCGCCCAACGTACCTTCGTGAATCTTATCCTCACTCACCAGCGTCTGAAGGGTCTCATCCGCGTTATCCTCGTCGAGCAGACGCAGCAACCACTCGCGCCCCAGCTTCCGCTGCAACATGTAGAGCGCGTTGGTCTGCACATCCGTGAAGCCCAGCAGGGGCGCGAGCATCTCCACATCTTCCGGCTCGATCTGATCGAAACCGATGCGCACCTCGAAATCCACCTTGCTGTTGCGCCGCCGCGACGATTGCGGATCAAGCGTGAACACGCTGACACGCCCATCATGGAAGAGCTGCCGCAGGCCCTTGACCTCCTGCCGCGTCGTCTCCTCCTGACTCTTCCAGCCGTACTCGTTATGCATGTCGAAAACCAGATTCACCGCCACCTGCTGCTGAATGATGCCGGCGAGCACCATGCGCGTGAGGAAGGTCTTGCCCGTACCGCTCTTGCCGAAAATGCCGCTTGAGCGCTCGACCAGGCGGCGCAAATCCAGGCTAACGCGCGTATCGGGCATTTCCAGGGGCGTGCCGATAAAGAAATGGCCAGGTTCTCTTTCATCGCCGAAGATTTGGGCCACTTCTTCCGGGGTAGCATCGAAAACCTGCGTGAAGTGCGCGGGCACGGTGCGGGCGGGACGGGCCACGCCGCCTTCCAGGACCAGCAGCGGTGTCACATGCAAGCGCGCATAAGTGAGCGTCCCATTGTAAGCGCGCGCCGCAAAACTATCCGGAGTTGCGGGAGGCATGTGCAGCACATCGGGATTGCGCGCCTCCAGCGCAATATCGGTAATCATCCCGAAGAAACGCAAGTCTGTCTGCCCGCGGATGACAACGTAGCGCCCCACCGCCAGCCCCTCGACCAGACGATCCGGGGAAAGGCGCACCTCCAGCCCCTTGCTGAGGCTTCCTGCTACCACCACGCCTAACGGAGTTGTCTCATAGTGTGTCCGTGGAAACCAGGCGTCCAGTTCCGATTCAGCCATAAGCTCCTCTTCATGATTCACTACAACAAGCGTGCCAGCCAATCCAGCACAAAGGCGAGCAAAAGCAACGCGGCAATCCCCACTAATGCGACCAGCAAAAACGTCCAGCCCTGCCGCAGCGCGGAATGCGTCTCGAAGCGCAACTCGGAGCGGAAACGCGCGCTGCGCATATCGCGCAAAAAATAAGTCAGCTCGCGCAACTTGGGGCTATCCCGATAGCCTGCGTCCCAATCCTCCAGCGCTGCCACGGTCATAGGCAGCGCTTCCAGGGCTTCCACGATAAGATGCGCCACGTCGCGATTGGATGTCCAGGCCAGGACCACCTCCTCCCCACCGTGACGTTCGCAGACCAGCCATTGCTCGTCCTCGGTCTCCCGCACAAGGTAACGTCCCCGGTACTTCATGCTCCACCCCCACTCTGTTGGGGCGCAGCGGGCAGGGAAAAGACCACGGTCGTTCCCCGTCCCACTTCACTTTCTACATGGATGTCGCCCTTCTGCGCCAGGACCGCCGCCCGGCAAAACGTGAGGCCCAGCCCGCTGCCGGTAGCCTGACCGGAGCGCCGCGCCTCCACCTGATAGAAGCGGTCGAACACGCGCGCCACCAGATGCGGCGGAATGCCCACCCCCTGATCCCGCACCTCGAAGCGGACCTTATCCGCCAAAGCCTGAACGCGCACCGTTACCGCGGTCTCTGGACGACTGTATTTGATGGCATTCCCTACCAGGTTCAGCAGGATGCGGTTCAACAGGAATGCATCCGCCAGCACATAAACAGGCGCGTTCACCGGCTCCATCACCAGGGTGATGTGCGACTGCTCCGCCCATAAACCCATTTGTTCGGTGATGCTGTGCAGCACGTCCGCCACCGCCAAAACCTGTGGCTCCACCTTGAGTTGTCCACTTTCCAGTTTGGCCAGGTCCAGCATGGAATTGGAAAGATGGACAAGGCGTTGCGCCGAGGTCTGACTCATCTCCACCAGACGACGCAACGCGGGGTCTTGCTGCACAGCCGGCTGCTCATGGAGAATATCCAGGCCAATCAGAATGTTGCCCAAAGGGGTGCGAAAGTCGTGCGCCACGAACTGAATCAACTCCTCGCGCATGGCCTGAGTCGTGCGCAGGTAGGTCAGCCCGTAAGCGACCAGTAATTCAACCCCAAGGTACAGGAAAGCTTTGTAGTAAGCCAACGGGGTGGCTTCACCCACACCCAACGTAAAACCCAGTCCCACCACATTGGCCCATATAGCCACCAACACCCCGGCCCAGAAATCGCATTTCAGAGTCGCCAGGGCCACGGGCAGGAGGTACAACACCGACACATCAAGGCGCGTGTTGCTCAGATAGCCAAGCCCACCGATGAGCATCACCAACATCAGGCTCAAAGCCACCACGCGATACTGTACATGAAACCGCGAAAACCATGCTTGCATTGATTTCATGGCATCACTCACCTGTGGTTCATTATACCCGAAGTCCTATAATGGGGTAGCCCTTGAGGCCGCCAACGTTAAGGTGCCGATTCAAAAGGCGTCAACATGCGGTAGGCGCTGGCAAGGTCGGATACCTGTGCAGGCCAAAAGGGTGGGAGAAAGCAATGCCTTCTCCCACCCCACAATGCTTTCGCCCGCCCCAATGCCCTCGCCCACCCGCATTGACAGGCTTTTGCAGTCGCGTCATTTCGTGCTAAACTGTAAGTATCTGAATTAAACGGAGGATGTGTTCCGTGCGGCGTCATCATGGCTCGGTCTTCTTCCCGCTCCTGCTCATCAGCGCAGGATGTGTGGGGCTGCTGATCAATGTGGGCTTGCTGCCTTTAGCCAACCTTACAGCCCTGGCTTATCTGTGGCCGCTGCTCCTGGTCTTTCTGGGCCTGGATATCATGATAGGTTACCGCTCGCGCTGGCTGAGCGCCCTCATCTGGCTTAGCGCAATGGGGTTGATGCTGGCCCTGCTCCTCTACGGTCCCAGCACGGGCATCTTGCCACAGGCCGAAGTCAAACGTGAGGTGCTGCGCGAACCTCTCGGCAATACCCGCACCGCTGACGTGTACCTCGACTTGCCCGGCAACCCCGTAACCGTGAGCGCACTTTCCACCGCCGACCTGCTCTTTGAAGCGTCCATCAGCTACATTGGCGACTACGTGTACGACGTATACACCTCCTCCGCGAACGAAACGTCCATTCATTTGGGCAGTCGTGGTCTGTGGTCCATTTTTTACGTCCCTTCAGCCACTCCGGAAGCTGACCGCTGGCAGATTAGCCTTTCTCCCCACGTTCCGCTCAAACTGGAGGTGGACGGACACACCGGCGCCGCGGATCTCGACCTGCGCCGCCTGACGCTGCGCACCTTAGAGGTAAATGCGGGGAGCGGTGCGCTCACCCTGATCCTGCCAGAAGGAGGCCCCCAGCTTAAGGGGACGCTGAACGCCAGTCAGGGTCCCTTCACACTCATCATCCCGGCCAACGCCAGCGCCGAACTACGCCTCGAAGGTGGATCAGGGCCTTTGCGTCTGGAATGCGAAGAGGGGGCTGCGCTGCGCCTGATCGTCGAAGAACGTGGCAGCGGGGCGCTTACCCTGCCCTCGTGGATGACACCAGTCCCGAACCTTACCGACACCTGGGAAACGGCTCAGTATGCCACGGCCAGCCGGCGCGTGACCATCACGCTCATCCAGGACTCGGGCCACCTTGAAGTGCGCTGAAATGTCCCGCTCCGGACGGTAACGTTTCACGGGGCCAGAGCTTTCGACAGGTTCGCAAACGCGAAGGAGCAGCAGGGATGAGCGGCCCAGGCACAGCTCGTCCCAGGCCGGGATATCCCATATCCCAGCAACACTTGCATATTTTCAAAAATCATCTACTATCAAGGCGGCGGAAAACTTAGTACGGGAAACTTAAAGCATGAGCATCGCACCGGATCTGAGCCAGGATATTCCCGACCCGACGAAGGGCCGGGGGTCTGTCCTGCAATCCACCCGCCATGATCAGCTCAACATCTTAACCATCGCTATTCTGGTTGGGCTGTTCCTCAGCGTGGCGTGGGCTTTTACCGCGCGCACCTCGCAAGAAATCGGCTCCCGCCTCAGCCTTATTTTCTTGCCTGGGATTCTTTTATTGGTCACCGTCCGGGCCACGCGACAAGCCTTAAACGAAGAAAAAGAAGAACGCGCGGCCTGGATTTTTGTTATCGGCACAGCTTTAGCCCTCATCCTCCTCATCGCCAAAGGGAAGACCACAGGTGACGTCGCCGTGTTCGGCTTGCCCTTGCTCGTGATCATCGCCGGCATTATGCTCCCGCGCTGGACACCGTGGGCGTTGCTGGGTACCTTCACCGTGGTGACGCTGCTCTTCTCATCCATAGAAGCGGGGCGTTTAAGCCTGCCGCTGTTGCGCTTTTGGGGGTTGTTGGTCGCCGCAGCGTCCGCGGGTGTGATTCACAGCATCGCGGGACAAGTCTTCATGTTCGCGGCCTGGTACGCTTCGAGCTACGAAAAATATCACCAGTGGGCACTGGAACTCCACGAAAGCCGGGAGACGCTCAAAAAATTGCTACAAATCCGCGACCGGCTGAATGCTGAGCTACAATCCGCAAACGAGCAACTTTCGCGCCGCGCCCTGCAGCTTGCTCTGAGCAATGAAGTCGGTCAGCAAATTACCTCAGTCCTGGAACAACAAGACCTCCTCACCCTGCTGGTGCGCCTCATCCGAGACCGTTTTGGCTACTATTTCGTCGGTGTGTGG
Source organism: Anaerolineae bacterium (assembly GCA_034432595.1). Taxonomy (GTDB): domain Bacteria; phylum Chloroflexota; class Anaerolineae; order B4-G1; family SLSP01; genus DAOTZR01. The sequence goes on from DAOUBT010000004.1 coordinate 80,837, forward strand.
TTTGTCAATCCCGAACAGGAAAACGTTGAACTGCGTGCCTACGCCGGGCCAGAAAGTATGCAGGCCTTGCAGGGCACCATCACAATCCCCCTGAGCCGGGATAGCCTGGTGACGGGGACCTGCAAGACTGCACGCGTCCGCGTTGAAGACGATGTGACCTTAACCAGTGACTACCTGCCCCTGGCGGAACTGCCCGCGACCCGATCCGAGTGCGTGTTCCCGTTGCAGATTGGCGATAAGCTCTTCGGCGCGTTGGATATCCAGAGCGAAAAAGTTGCCGCCTTCCGCAGCGACGACATCATGGTATTGCAGACCCTGGCCAACCAGATTGCCATCGCCATCCGCAATGCGCAGCTCTACCGCTCCGAAAAGCAGCGCCGCCAACTGGCCGAAACCCTGGTGGAAGTGGCCCGCATCCTGAGCAGCAGCCTGGATATGCGTGAGGTGCCGCAGCGCATCCTCAAGCAACTCGGCGCCGTTGTCCCCTACGAGCGCGGGTCTATCTGGCTGCAGCAAGACAACGTCCTGCAGATGGTGGCCAGTCAAGGCTATCCGGAAGGGTATCAGGCTCCAGCGATGCCCATCCGGGAAGGGGATGTCTATCACCGCATCGCCAGCACGCAAGAACCCATCATCGTGAGCGACGTGACGGCGGAACCGGGCTGGCAACAGGTGGAGGGGCTGCCCGTGGACCATTCCTGGATGGGGGTGCCCCTCATCGCGCGCGACAAGGTCATCGGCATGATTTCCCTCACCCGCAGCGAGGTTGGGCAATTTACGCAAGATGACAAAACCGCGGTGCAGGCTTTTGCCGGTCAGGCGGCCATCGCGCTGGAAAATGCCCGCCTCTACGCGGAAATCCTGGACTTCAACGAGCATCTTGAGCAGATGGTGCAGGAGCGTACTGAAGCGCTCAATCAGGCCAACCTGCGCCTTGAACAACTTTACAAGAGCAAGACCAAATTCATCGAGGTGGCGGCCCACGAGCTGCGCACGCCGCTCACCGTCATTCAGGGCAACACGCAGGTTCTGCCGCACATTGCCCAGATTCAGGAATCCCACCCCGCTTATCAATTCCTGCTCGGCATCCGCAACGGGACAGAACGCTTGCTGGAAATCGTCAACAGCATGTTGGATGTGGCCCGCATTGAAAACGAGGCGCTCGAAGCTGCGCGCAAGCCCGTGAAACTGGTGCACATCATTAACAGCGCTGCCAAACCTTACCTCACGGCGCTCAAAGAACGCAACCTCACCCTTATTCAGGACCCTTCGCTGGAAGAGTTGCCCATCATCCATGGGGACTTCAACCTGCTGATCAAGGTCTTCTACCAGCTTATTGGCAATGCCATCAAGTACACACCGGATGGTGGGAAAATCACCATCGAGGGGCGTACGGTCACCGATCACGGCACGGCCATGGTCGAGGTGGTGGTCTCCGATACGGGCATTGGCATTGACGCGGAATATCTGGAGCTGATTTTCGAGCCGGCCTATCAGATTGGCGAGGTGGAATTCCACTCTTCGGGGCGCACCAAGTTCAAAGGCGGCGGACCGGGCCTTGGCCTGGCTATCGCGCGCGGGATTGTGCTCGCCCATGGCGGGCGCATTTGGGCTGAAAGCCCCGGCCACGACGAAGTCAACTTCCCCGGCAGCAAATTCTACGTCCGCTTGCCGATTGACTGAACAGGTCTGAACCCCATGTGAACAACAAGGGCGAACCAGCCGGCGCCGGTCCGCTCCTATTTCCCAACTTCTGAAATACCCGCTCCCTATGGCACAGAGCTGCCCCTTATGCTGTTTTATGCCGCTTCGTACCGGCTCACTCTATCTGGGTTACGGTGCGAGGCGGGGTAAGGGTGAGCGACGGCAATGCCTTCGCCCACCCAGGCCCCCCATTGATCTTGTGCCATGGTTCTTCATGGCCCGGTCAGGTTGAGCAGCTACGCCAGCTCAACGAATAAAAGCTTCCCGCGCCGGCCCCACGCCGATAAAGATAATCGGCACGCCGACCAGCTCTTCGATACGCGCAAGGTAATGTTGCGCCGCTGCGGGCAAATCCTCGCGCCGACGCACCGTGCTCAAATCCTCTTCCCATCCCGGCAGCGTCTCGTAGATGGGCGTCATCTCGGCTAACGCAGCGCTTCCCCACTCCGCGGGGAAGTGCTCCACCCGCGTACCGCGGTATTCGTAGGCCACAGCGATTTTCAACTCCGGCAAGCCGCTCAACACGTCCAGCTTGGTCAGCGCCAACCCTGTCAACCCGTTGAGCCGTGCCGCGTAGCGCAAAATCACCACATCCAGCCAGCCACAGCGCCGCGGACGACCGGTGGTGGTGCCGTATTCATGCCCGACGCGGCGCAACTGCTCACCGGTGGCGTCAAGCAGCTCGGTGGGGAAGGGACCGGCTCCCACGCGCGTCGTGTAGGCCTTCGCCACGCCGATCACGTCCCGCACCTGCGACGGACCAAACCCCAGGCCCGTCAAGGCCCCACCGGCAATGGTGGAGGAACTCGTCACAAAGGGATAGGTGCCGTGATCCAGATCGAGCAGCGTCCCTTGCGCGCCTTCGCACAGGATGTGCTTGCCCTGCGCTAAGGCTTCTGCGACGAATTGCGAACCGTCCACCAGGTAGGGGGCAAGTTTCTGCGCCGCCTCGCGCAACGCCGCCACGGCCTGCGCAACGTCCGCCGTCGGCAGGCCGTAAAGCTTTTCCAGTTGCGCGTTGTGCGTGCTCAAAAGCACTTCCACCGCCTCGGCGAAGGCATCGGCATCGCGCATCTGCCCCGCCCGCACGTTGATGCGCGCCGCCTTATCGGCGTAGGCCGGACCGATGCCGCGCTGCGTTGTGCCGATGGCGCGCCCCGCCAGCCGGCTCTCATGTGCGCCATCCAGGGCGCGATGCGTCGGCAGGATGAGATGCGCTGCGGCAGCCAGCTTGATGCGTTCCGGACCGGCAGGAATCCCCGCCGCTTCCAACATGGCGATTTCCTCCAAAAGGCGCAGCGGATTGACAACCGTGCCGCCTCCAATGAGATTCACCACGTGCGGATACAAAATCCCCGAAGGTACCAGGTGCAGCGCCAGGGTGTGCCCTTCGGCGACAATGGTGTGGCCGGCGTTGTCGCCGCCGTTGTAACGCGCCACAATGTCCGCGCGTGCGGCGTAATCGTCCACCACGCGCCCTTTACCCTCATCTCCCCATTGTGCTCCGATTAAGATGGTAACAGGCATACCTCCCTCCTTAATTCGCTACCAGCGACGCCTGCGCGTTTCCAGCGGCCTTAGAGATGGTTGACGACGCGCTTGAAGCCATCCACCACGCGGCGGGCGCCGAAATGAATGACCAGCCCCAATTTAAGCCCGGTCACCCGCAAGCGGGTCAACATTTGAAGGTCGAAATAGTCCAGATTTTCCGGCGCGGCGAGGCACGTCACAATAACTTTATCCTCTACCAGCATATCCAGGACCAGCGGCGTGGATAGGACGCGGCCCTTGTAGACAATCGGCACGCTTTTTTGCGGCTCCACCTTCAGCCCGCGCTGTTGTAGCTCCCAGCTCAGCGCCTCAGCATAAACCTCTTTCGCCAGTCCCGGTCCGCCCAGCGTTCGGTGGACTTCAATGGCCGCATCCAGAACATTTTTGCTGATCTCGTTTTCTTCCATCAGAGCCTCTCTCTAATGGCCTGCAGGCAACCGGTTGGCCCGTTGCTATTCCCTTTGCCGCGCCGCATTTTGACGCCCATTGCCGGGTGGACCGCACGGTTCATGAGGGATGGCGGCAGACAGGCGGCCTTAAGGTTCGCTTGCCTTCTGCGCGGTGATGTAGGCCTCGATGGCCCGCGCAGCGCGCAGCGCTCCGGCGATAGCGGGTGCGGCCAGCTCCGCCCCACGCACCCCATCCCCCGCCGCGAAGACGCCGGGCAGGTTCGTGCGCCCATCCGCGTCCACTTCGATCAGGCCCTTGCGCGTGAGCTGTAACCCCGGCAAGGTTTCCAGGAGCGCGCGCTCCGTGGTGTAGCCCAACGCCAGCACGATGGTATCTACCTCCACGCTGAATGCCGAGCCGGGCACAGGTTCGGGACGCCGCCCGCTCGCATCCGGCTCGCCCAGGGCCATGCGCTGATACACGGCCCGTGCGACGCGCCCATCCACGCCCGCTTCAAAACGCAGCGGCGCGGTGAGCCACTCAAAGCGCGCCCCCTCCTCCCGCGCGTAGGTGTAATCCGCGTGATGCGCCGGCATTTCCGCCTCGCTGCGGCGGTAGTAGCAGGTGACCTCGCGCACGCCGGGGAGACGCAGCGCCGTGCGCAGACAATCCATCGCCGTATCTCCGCCGCCCAACACATGCACGCGCGGCCCTACCGTCCAGGGGCCACGCCAGACTTCCGGCAGGAACTCCGGCGCCACCATGCTGCGCACTAAAAACTCCGTTGGCCCGTAAACGCCAGGCAAATCCTCACCGGGGATGCCGGGCAAAACATGCGCCGACGCGCCCACGCCCAGGAAGAGCGCGGCATACTGCGCGCGCAGCACATCCCACGACACATCCCGCCCCACGCAGACGTTGGTGTGGAAAACCACCCCCAGGCGCTCCAGGTCAGCAATCGTCAACGCCACCTGTTGAGGGTCCAGTTTGAAGCCGGGGATGCCATAGCGCAACAAACCGCCGGGGAAGGGATACCGCTCGTACACGTGCACGGGATAGCCGCGCCGCGCCAGATAATCCGCCACCGCCAGCCCCGCCGGACCGGATCCGATGACCGCCACGGCAGCATCTGTGCTGCGCGGGACAGGGTGCGGCGACAAAACGCCCGCGCGGCGCGCTTCGTCAGCCACGAAAGCCTCCAGCGCGCGCGTGTCCAACGGCTTGCCCACCTTCGCCAGCACACACGCATCCTCACAAAAAGAAGCCGGACAGATGCGCCCACAAATAGCGGGGAAGGGATTGGTCTCCAGGTAAACCGCTGCGGCGCGCAGGGGGTCGCCATCCTCCAGGTAGCCCAGGGCCAGCGGGATGGCGTTGCCCAGGGGACAGGCTGCCTGACACGGGGCGGGCGTGCAGTGCAAACAGCGCGCCGCCTCGGCGCGGGCCTGCTCCAGCGTCATGGGAACAACGACCGGCGCGAAGTCACGGCGGCGCTCCTCGGCGGGCCGCAGCGTTGCCCGCCGCGGCGGAAGTGCAAAACGTGCTTTACGATCAAGCCCGCGCGCTTTAGGATCGTCCATCAGCCCCCTCCCTACCTCTCACACAAACAGGGGGAGGCACGCCTCCCCCTTTCGTTAGAACGACCAGCGGCGTGGGCCGCGCTCGCCGGGGCCACCCTGCCCCAGGCGCGGCTGCGCCCCTCCCTCGGTCAACTCGTCCTCATCCGGCCCCAGGACCAGCTCGATATGCGCCAGCGCGGCGTTATCGTAGCGCGTGTAGCCGCAATGGTCACAGCGCCAGGCCGGAAAATTGGGCACGGTGACAAAGGTCTCTCCCCAACGTCGCGTGTAAATGCTGCGGAACGGTTGCAGACGCCCGTAGCCACACGCCGGACACACGTAACTCATCCTTCCTCCCATCCAGTCGCCTACTCCGAACAGCCCTCCAGGATGGCGACACTGCTGCTGGCCCCGATGCGCGACGCGCCGGCTTCAATCATGGCGAGCGCGTCAGCGTAGGTCCGCACCCCGCCAGAAGCCTTCACGCCGATGTGAGGGCCAACCGTGCGGCGCATCAGGGCGATATCCGCGGCTGTCGCCCCACCCTTCGCAAAGCCCGTCGAAGTCTTCACATAATGCGCCCCGGCGGACACGGCCAGTTGGCAGGCCGTCACCTTCTCCTCATCGCTGAGCAAGGCCGTCTCCAGGATCACCTTGAGCAAAGCCCCATGCGCCCGACACACCGCAGCCACGGCGGCAATATCCGCCTCAACGGCGCGCAGCTCCCCCGCCTTGAGCCGCCCGACGGCGAGCACCATATCAATTTCCTCCGCCCCTTGAGCGATGGCGATTTCCGTCTCGCACACCTTGGCGGCGGTACTCGTCGCCCCCAGCGGGAAGCCCACCACGGTACAGACCTTCACCTCACTGCCGCGCAGCGCCTGCGCCACCTGCGGCACAAAGCCAGGATTGACGCACACCGAAGCGAAATGATAGCGCAGCGCCTCCTCGCACACGCGCTGCACATCCGCCGGCGTCGCTTCCGGCTTCAAAATCGTATGATCAATCATGCGAGCCAGTTCATCCCGTTTCATCGTTCACTCCGTAGGTTTCAACGAATACGTATAATGCTGAATCACACCCAGGCGGCTGAAAGGCCAGTAACGGAACACCGCCCTGGCGATGATATTGGCGCGGGGAATCGTCCCCCACACATGCGAATCGCTGGAATTATTGCGATTATCGCCCAAAACAAAATAAGCGCCATCCGGCACCGACCAATGGCCGGTATACTGCACCGGCTGGGCCAGATACGGCTCATCCAGAGGCGTCCCGTTGACCCAGATGCGCCCATCGCGCGCCTCGATCTCGTCCCCCGGCACGCCAATCACGCGCTTGATGTAGGGCACACTGCCGAAAGTGGGGAGCGGACGAAACACCACCACATCCCCGCGCTGCGGATCGGCGAACCAGTAAGACGCCTTGAGCGCGATGATATACTCCCCTTCGTGCAACGTCGGCTCCATGCTGATGGAAAGCACCTGATACCGACCGGTGAACACATTGATGAGGAAAAACAGCACCGCGGCCATGAGCAACGTTTCAAGCAACTCATCCAGCCACGTGCGGGTTTTAGCTCCAGATTTCTGGGTGGATGAGGATTCAGCCCCAGCCAGGGACGCGCCCTCAGGCGAGGTAACTGCCTCAAGCCCCGCATGGGACGGACCGCGCGGCGCCATCTCCGGCGCTGCGCCGTTATCGGCCAGGGCAGGCGTCACAGCCTCCTCGCCAGATCCAGAAACTCCTCGCTTCAGCTCTTCCACATCCACCCTACCTTGCTCAAGGTTTATGATCGCGCGCCATCAGCTCAGGATAGCGATCATACGTCAGCAACGCCAGACGGGATAAGGGCCAATATCCCAACACCGCTTTGGCGATGATGTTACGGCGCGGCAGCAAGCCCCAGGCATGGGAATCGCTGGAATGGTTGCGATTATCCCCCAGCACAAAATACGTGCCCGGCGTCACCACCCATTCCCCGCTGTAGGCGGTCGGCCCACTCACATAAGGTTCGTTCAGCACCACGCCGTTGATATACACCCGCCCCTCGCGGATGGTCACGCGCTCGCCCGGTAGTCCGATGATGCGCTTGATGTAGGGCGTCCCGCCCTCATCCTGAGGTGGACGCAGCACCACGATATCACCGCGTGCCGGCTCTTGAAACCAGTAGGCTGCCTTACTCGCCAGGATAAGCTCCCCATCAACCAACGTCGGCACCATGCTCTGGCCGTCCACTCTGAAGCGTCCACTGACCAGATTGATGCCCAGAAAAATGAGCATCGTGATGAGCAAGGTACTGAGCACCTCGCGGAGCCAGGCACGCCACTCCCTACTCTTCTTCGGCTCCATGTCAACCGTTAACACATGACCCACCCTCACTTGTTTGCGGGCATTATAAGCCCAATCTCCAAAGCCGCAACCGGACAAGGGCACGTGCTCGACTCTGCGGAAAGTGAGAAGCCGGAAAATCGAACTAGCCTCTCTTACCGTATTTTTATTGACTTCCTGCGCAGACCATGCTAAAATGTGTCTTGCCATAACTCGAAAGGCAGGGTCACCTGTTACAGGCGGGAATTAAACATCTGACCGCAATACAAGCTTACGGGCTCTGAGTCTATAGCCTGATTTATAAGCCGAGTCCCCATCTATGCCGTAACGGAGGCCCTATGAAGCACGAGAAAGGAGGTGATGCCATAGCAAGATACGGTGTCAAATCAATCCTTAAAGTCTCCCTAAAAATCTCTACATCACAGTAAGGAGTTTGACCGTATGAGTGGACGCAAACTGTTAAATCTGTTACTTGTCCTGGCTATGGTCTTCGGGCTTGTCCCCCTGGCTATCCGCCCCACGACGGTAGCCGCAGCCCCGACCACAACCGTTCCGACGCCACCTGCGCCGAAACCGGAAATCCCCGATGTTGAATTCTTGAACATTCCTGTGGCCGATGCTCCGATGCCTGCAGGTCTCAAGCTCCTGGATAAGGACCTGCGCACCGCAACCGGACCGGTGCAAATTGTCATCGAGCTGAGCGATGAACCCGCGACGGTTACCTATGCTCGCGCGAAGGAAGTCAACGCCACCCTGGCAACGAGCCTGACGCGCGCGCAGATCAACAAGATCGAAGCGGCGCAACAGAAGCTCCTCCCCAGCCTGAAGGCCATGGACGCGCAGGTGATTTATCGCACCCAGCGCGTCTATAACGGCATTGCCGTGCTGGTGGATGCGAAGCATCTGCCTGAAATCGCCAAGCTCCCCGGTGTCAAGGGCGTGCATCGCCTCGTCCCCAAAACCGTGGATAACTGGTCCAGCGTCCCGCAGATTGGCGCGCCGGAACTGTGGGAGTCCGTCGCCGGGCTCACGGGTGAAGGCATCAAGGTGGCCGTGATTGACACGGGTATTGACTATATCCACACCGACTTCGGTGGCCCCGGTACAGAGGCAGCCTACGAAGCCAATGACACCACGGTGATTGACGATACCTATGATGGCAATCCGCTCTTCCCCACCATGAAGGTGGCGGGTGGTTGGGACTTCGCGGGCGATGATTACAACGCCGATTCGACCAGCCCCTACTATCAGCCCATCCCCAATCCCGATCCCGACCCAATGGACTGCAACGGTCATGGTTCGCACGTAGCGGGCAGCATTGCAGGCTACGGGGTGAACGCTGATGGCACGACCTACACCGGCCCTTACGATACCAGCATTGATTTTGCTGGCATGAAGATTGGGCCGGGCGTGGCGCCCATGGCCGAACTGTATAGCCTGCGCGTCTTCGGTTGCCAGGGTTCGACCAACCTGACCGACATGGCCCTGGAATGGGCAGTTGACCCCAACGGCGATGGCGACTTCTCCGATCGCATGGATGTGGTCAACATGTCCCTGGGTTCGAACTACGGCAGTACCTACGACAGCTCAGCAATCGCCTCGGACAACGCGGCGCTGGCGGGGGTGGTTGTGGTGGCTTCCGCGGGCAACAGCGGCGATGTGTATTACGTCACCGGCAGCCCTGCCGCCTCGACCCGCACCATCAGCGTGGCCGCCTCCGAGGATGGCGGTGGGGTGTTTGGCGCGATGGTGGTCAATAGCCCCGCGTCCATCGCCGGGATGTACCCTGGCGTTGAAGCCGCCTTCGGTCCGGATCTGGCTACGGTGGGACCCATCAGCGGTGACCTGGTCTACGACACCACCAACAAGCAGGGCTGCACCCCCTTTGATGCTGGCACCTTTACCGGCAAGATCGCGTTGATTGACCGCGGTACCTGCACGTTCGTTACCAAGGTCAAGAACGCCCAGAATGCGGGAGCTATCGCTGTGCTGGTGGCGAATAACGCGCCGGGCTTCCCCATCGCAATGGGCGGTACCGACCCCACCATCACCATTCCCGCGATGATGACGGATTTGAATTCGGGCAATGTCATCAAGACGGCAATCGAGAACGGGGATACGGTCAACGTGACGTTTGACGCGCAGTACCGCGACAGCCAGCACCTGTTTGTCCCGACTCTGGAAGACACCCTGGGCAGCTTCTCTTCGCGCGGCCCGCGCCGCACGGACTCCTTCCTCAAGCCCGACATCACCGCGCCGGGTGTGTCCATCTTCTCGGTGGACGTCTTCAGCGGCAATGGCGGCGTGAGCATGCA
>DAOUBT010000005.1:0-59863 GCA_034432595.1 Anaerolineae bacterium
CGGCTTGACCGACCATATTTGGACTCTTAAAGAGCTACTGATGGTCGTTGTGGCTCCTGAAGTCATCAATACAATATAGGGAGACTACCTAAAATTGCGCGGGGATTATAACATTCCCAAAGAGAAAGTCAACGCCTTGCCGCGCGCGTTTGCTTAATCCTTGTTTTGCATTACAATAAAACCGATGAAACACTTATGGACACCCTGGCGCATGGTTTACTTACGGCGTTCTGAACCAGCCGGTGAGGAGCGCGCCTGTCTTTTTTGTACCAAAATGCAGCAAGCCGACCCCGATGAGCACATCCTTTACCGCGGTGAACGCTGCTTTGTGTTGCTCAATCGCTACCCCTACAACAACGGCCATTTGATGGTCGTCCCTTACGCGCATGTGCCCTCGCTCGAACAGCTCGACGACGAAACCAGCCTGGAGCTGATGCGCCTGTTGCGCGTCTCTTTGCAAGTGCTGCGCGCCGAATATGCGCCGCAGGGCTTCAACATTGGCGTCAATGAAGGCTCAGTCGCCGGGGCAGGGGTGGCAGAACATGTCCATGTCCACGTCGTTCCCCGTTGGGGAGGGGATACCAACTACATGAGCATCGTTGGCGAGACGCGCGTGATCCCCGAATGGCTCGATGAGACCTACGCGCGTCTCCGTCCGCGTTTTGAAGCGCTGCTCAAGCCCTGAAGCTGAGCGTCTGCCCCGTTTCGTCCCACTGTAGCGCCGTTACGGCTCCGTGGTATCCCACTAATCGCTGCGCCTGTGCCGCCAGCGCTTGCGGGTCGCCGCTGGTGTAAAAATGATGCGCGCCCGCGCCCCCTGCCGGGCTACGTAACCCATGCGCTGTCAACACGCGCCCCACTTGACGGGCCACCGCCGGTGCCGGGTCAATGAGCGTCACCGTTGGCCCGACCACCTCGGCGATGGCCTCGCTCAGGAAGGGATAATGGGTGCATCCCAACACGAGCTGATCAATGCCCGCCTCGATCATGGGGCGCAGATAGCCTTCCAGCGCCGCGCGCGTTTCGGGCGTGTTTAACTCCCCCGCCTCGACCCGTTCCACCAGGCCCGGACAGGTCTGCGTGAGCACCTCCACCTGACCCGCGTAGCGCGCCACCAGGCGGCGGAACAGCTCCCCCTGGAAGGTGGCCGGCGTGGCGATGACGCCGACGATGCCGCGCTGCGTGTGCTCCACTGCCGGTTTGACCGCCGGCTCCATTCCCACAAACGGCACGGACGGGAAGGTCTGTCGCAGGTGCTGTAACGCGGCGCCGGAGGCCGTGTTACACGCCACCACGATGACCTGTGCGCCCTGCGCGAGCAAAAATCGCGTGATACCTTCGGCGTAGCGGCGGATTTCCGCTAAAGGGCGTGGCCCATAAGGGATGTGGGCCTGATCTGCCACGTACAGCGTATCTTCTTCGGGCAGTTGGCGCACTATTTCGCGCCACACCGAAAGCCCGCCAATGCCTGAATCGAAGATACCGATGCGCGTCATGGCTTCACGGTCAGCTCGTATTGGTAGACACCGCGTTCGGTGGTGACCGGCGCCAGCGCGGAGACGAGAATGACGGCGCGCGGCGTGTCGGCGCTCAACGGAATCGTCCAACTTCCTTGATTTCCGTCTAACAGGCGCTGTACCGTGGGCTTCCCCGAGGCGGGGAAGGTGACCAGTTGGACTATCCACTCCTGTGGGAGGACGTTGGCAATGCGCGCAAACCCTTGCGCAATCCATCCCTTTGCGCCGGCTTCCCCATCGTCGCTAAAGAGCACCTTACCATCCGCGGTGAGGGTGATGTCATCCAGGGCCAGGCCGGGCAGGTTGACGGCGGCATCGGTTATGTACTCGAAAGCGAGGACAATGTCTTGTCCGGCGTAGCGCGTCAGGTCGGCGCTCAGCTGGCGCCAGCCGTCGCTCGTCCCCGTCCAGCCGCAGCCGAACGCATTGAAGTTGGGGTTGCTTGTGGTGCAGCCCAGGCTGCTATCATCAAGAATGTGCCAGGTAATATCCGGGTCGTCCGGGCTGCCGATGCTTCCATCCGGAGCCGTGCCTACAACCAGGTAAGCGTAATCCCACTCTTCTTCGATGTCGTACCACGCCCAGAAGCTCAACGCGATGTTTTGCGCTTGCGGCAGGCTGACGAGGCGAAGCAGGCGCGAATCTGATTCGTCGTTGCGATTCGACCACCACAGGTAGAGGCCGCTGTGCGCGTAGGTGTCCAAAACTTTAACGGTGTTGCTTCCCGTAAAATTGAAGGCGACGGGTTGCTCGCCACGCAGTTCGATGGCATCCACACCATATTGTGCCACATCGCGTATCGCCGTGATGGGCAAATCGCTGCTGTCGTGGCTTTCGGCGTAGCCCGGCGACATGGGATCGAAATCCCGGTATCCATAGCGTCCATCGGCGATGTCCGGATCGTCAATCAGGTTGGCGACCGCCCAATCGGCGAAGACGTCCTTATGGGTAAGGTTCAAGTTCAAGTGATTCTGCAGGACGTAATCCACGCTTTCCATCCCATTGCGGGGTTCGGCAATCAGGGCCTTGCTCGCATTCTCGCCAAAGCGATCCAGGAAGTAGGCCATAAAGAGATAGGCTGCGCCGTAGTGAGGCAGGGTGTCCGCGTTGGGATCGGGCCAGGTGGTGAGCTGAATGTCCGTGTCAACAAGATAGCTGTAGTCGCTGCCGCCGGTGTCGTATTTGCCGGGACGCTGCCGATTGTTCAGCTCCATGGCCAGCTCGGAGGCGCCTTCGTTCATCCAGGTATCCTCGTTGCGGTCGTTGTACCAGTGGATCATGTGCTGAAATTCGTGCGCCAATACGCCGTTGTAGAAGTCATCGCCGATGGTGACGTTGTCCAGGTTGATGTAGAACATCTCCATCACGTTGGAATCTTCGCGGACGGCAAGCACGAACTCATCCGGGCTTGAGAAGTACCCTGCTACGGTGTCGCCCAGCCCTCTCACGTGCAGCACACTCAGATGCGGGTCGCCATCCACACCGGGCGTCCATTCGCTGCCGAAAAACTCGCGGTTGGTGGGATAGGTGACCTGCTCGAACAAATCGGCTGCTTCTTTCAGTTTTCTCTCATTGTAGCTTACCCCTTTTTCCACCCACATGTAAAGGTGAGGGGTTTTATACGCCAGTACCGCCGTAACCTGGAATTGTTCGTTCGTGTCCACATTGGAGACGTTGAAAACGCGCTCGGTGCCTACCGGATAATCGGCGGCGGGCAGGTTGAGCTGACGCGGCGTGTCGGCGGGCACGTCACGGAAGCGGATGGCCAGCTCGTGCAGGTCACTATCCGGAATATCCGTGGTCTGCAGCGTCTCCTGCGTCTCGTAAGCCTCCGCCGGTGCAGGTCGCGTGTCGAGATTGGAGGGGTCAACGCTGCTTGTCGGCGACGGTTTCTCGGTGGGAAGTGGGATAATCGTGGGAACGGCGGTGGGCATAAAATAAAATGCCGCGCCCGCACCCAACAGACACATACAGCACAACAAACACCCTGCCACCAGGGCTAAAATGATTAACCACAGGCCAGTCTTGTTCATGGTTGCTCCTTGTATGGGATAGCGGAATGCGGACCTCCCGGTCCACACGGCGAAAAGGCTTGCCGTTATGGGTGAACCTCACCGATGAAAACCTCGAACGGCGCTATCTCGAAGGCACGCAGTGTGGCGCTGTCAGCGCGCCCCGCGCGCGACGAAAAGCGCGTTTTGACCTGACGCATCCCCGGCAGGCGGAAGCGCAGCGTGTGCGCTTTGTCGCTGTAGTTCAGCACGACCAGCACCGTCTGCGTCTCTGTGAAGCGCAGGAACGCGAGGTAATCCTGCGCGCGCGGATGCAGAACCCGGTATTCGCCTTCGACCAGCGCGGGCAGCTCGCGCCGTACCTGCAGCAGACGGCGGTAGAAAGCGAGCAGCGACGCCGGGTCCTCTTCCTGTTCCGCCACGTTGACCCCGCGTTGATAGTTGGGATGCACCGGCAACCAGGGGACCCTATCAGCCGGACAAAAACCCGCGTTGGGTGCGGCGCTCCATTGCATCGGCGTGCGGTTCTTATCGCGGCTCATCGCGCCCGCGCGCCGGGCAGCTTCTTCGGGCGGGACGTGGAACTCCTGTATCAGGCGCTCGTAGTACCAGGTCGCCATGGTGTCGCGCAGAAGCTGCGGGTCGCTGATGATGAGGTCCTCCATGCCGATTTCTTCGCCGTTGTACAGGAAGGGCGTGCCGCGCAGCGTGAGGACCAGCGCCGCGTTCAGCCGCGCCAGCTTCGCGTTGTGCACGCCGTCGCCGTAGTGGGTGTAGACGCGCGAGGTGTCGTGGTTGCCCAGGGTGTTGCACGGCCAGCCGCGCTGGGGCAGCGCGTCCAGACGTGCCAGGCGTTCGCGTTGATTGCGCCGCACGTGCGCCGGTGTGATGCGCTCGGTCCGCATCAGCGGGAAATTGAAGACCAGGTGCAGCTCGTTGTCGCCGTCCCCCATGTAGGCGATGTCGTCGTCTTCTCCTACCAGCATCCGGTCGCCAGGATATGCATCCAGGATGGCGCGTAGCTCGCGCATCAGGTCGTGCAGCTCCGGCTGCCCCCACTGATACTTGAACATCTCGCGCCAGTAGCGGTCGCGGCGACGGATTTCCTGCGGCGTGCGCGCGGTGTCGGAAAAATGTCGCAGTTGCGCCAGGTCCATCGGGACGCGGTGCGGGGTGAGGGCCGGGTCTTCGTAGATGGTGCCGATGGCGTCTAAGCGGAAGCCATCCACGCCCATATCGAGCCAGAAGCGCACCGCCTGCCACATCGCCGCCTTGACTTCGGGATTGCGCCAGTTCAGGTCGGGCTGCTGCTTCATGAAGTAGTGATAGTAATATTGACCGCGCTCCGGCACGTAGGTCCAGGCCGGGCCGTCGAAGCAGGATTGCCAGTTGTTGGGTGGGGTATCCATCCAGACGTACCAATCCGCTTTGGGGTTGGTGCGGCTGGATTTGGATTCCAGAAACCAGGGATGTTGATCGCTGGTGTGGTTGAGCACCAGGTCGAGAATGAGGTGCATCCCGCGGCGGTGCAGCTCATCGAGGAAGCGCCGGAAATCGTCTAAGGTGCCGTATTCCGGCGCCACGCTGAGGTAATCGCTGATGTCGTAGCCCCAATCCCAGTTGGGGGAGGGGAAGTGGGGCGAGAGCCAGATGGCGTCCACGCCCAGCGCCTGTAGATAATCCAGCTTTTCAAGCATACCGGCAAAATCGCCGATGCCATCCCCGTTACCGTCGGCAAAGGAGCGGGGATAAATCTGGTAAAACACAGCCTTTTGCCACCATTTCAGGGTACTCATACTTGCCTCAAATAGATATGAAACTGATGAACCGCAAGAGCGGCTATGAAACTTTCTTAAAACGACGTTTCGCTGACGCGATTCTGACCATTTCACCGTTTTCCCATCAGCAGACGCGGCAGGGCGGTGATTTCCTCCATCCGCAGCGCCCAGGCGGCAAGCAGATAACTGCCGCCGGCCACGCCGAGGAGCAGCGCTGTGGCGAGCAAGCCTGGGGCGGGGAAGAAGAACCGCTGTGCGCCCACAATCGCCGCGGCCATGATCGCCGTGGCAAGCGCCGACAGTCCCGCCGTGCGCGCCAGCTCC
Source organism: Anaerolineae bacterium (assembly GCA_034432595.1). Taxonomy (GTDB): domain Bacteria; phylum Chloroflexota; class Anaerolineae; order B4-G1; family SLSP01; genus DAOTZR01. Next base: position 5,632 of record DAOUBT010000005.1, read on the forward strand.
CGCAAGGGTGGGGCGCTTTCCCGGCGCCAGGCCATGGCATAGAGGAAGACGACCTGCGTTAATGCGCCCAGGCCATTCCCCAACGCGATGGCGCCCTGTTGCAGCTCAAACAGCAGCGCGCGGCTCACCGCGGCGTTGACCAGCAAACCCATCACGGCGGCCCAGAAAGGTATCCACATTTCGCGTTGGGCGAAGAAAAACCGGGCGACCACTTCCAACAAAGCATGGGCGACCAGCGCCAGGGCGAGGACTTGCAGGGCGAAGTACACCCGCCCGGTTGCTGTCGCATCGAAGGCGCCGCGCTGGAACATCAGCGTGATGAGCGCCCGTCCCAGCAGGACCATGGCGGCAGCCGCCGGCAAGCCCAGCGCCAGGATGAGGCGCAGCGCCCAGCCCGCTGTCTGTTTGAGCGCGGCGCGGTCGCCTGTGTTGGCGTATACGGCGAGCGTCGGGAACACGGTGATGCCCAGCGCCGTGCCGATAATAGTTTCCGGGAACTGCATCAAACGCCAGGCGTATTCGTAAGCCGAAATCAGGCCCGCGTTCAGACGCGAACCGAGGAAAGTCGGCAGCACAAAGGTGAGGTAAGTCGCCCCCAGGCCCAACATGCGTGGAATCATCAGCTTGAGCACGTTGCGCAGGTCGGGGTCGTGCAACGTCGGCGTCCAGTGCGCGCGATAGTGGACTAACCCCGGCACCTGAATCAGGAAATGGCCCAGCGTGCCCGCCAGTCCGCCGTAAGCCAGGCCGAAGATGCCAAAGCGCGGGGCGAGCACCAGCGCGCCGAAAATGCGTCCCAGCGTGTAGGCCAGCGGGGCCGCGGCGGGCAGCAGAAAATGCTGATGCGCCTGCAAACTGCTGGTGATGATGCTGCTCGCGCTGGCTACGATGGTCTGCATCAGCACCAGGCGCATCAGGCGCGTGGCCAGGTCGGCGCGGTAAGCGTCGAAGCCGGGCGCTACTGCAGCAATGACCTGCGGCGCAAAAAGCGCGGCGATGACGCTCGCGCCGGCCACGATGAGCAGCACCCAGTTCAGTACCGCCGAAACCAGATGCCAGACATCATCGCGTTCGCCATCGGCCAGGCGCGCGGTGAGCAGCGGCATCAGGGACGTGACCAGCGCGGCCCCCGCCACGACCGTGAAGAGGCCGTCCGGCAACTCGAAGGCCGCATAGTAAGCGTCCAGCTCTGGCGCGATGCCGAATGCGCGTCCAATAGCCATATCCCGAACCACGGCGAGCAGCTTATCGGCCACGAACAAAATGCCGACCAGCAGCGCCGAACGGGCCACGTGGGCGGTGCGTGCGGTGCTCATGCGTTTAAGACTTTGCCCTTTCCTCCTCTGGATTATCCCAAGCCGATGTATTATAGCACGGTATTCCTCCTCCCGCTCCCCGCTCCCCGCGCTCTCACTCTCCCGCTTCCAGCATTTGACACCTTCCCCTTCCAACGTTATACTTTCCCGCATGACTCATAACAAAGACAATTCCATATTGACCCGCAAACCGTCCGTCAGTTGGGGGCGGCAGCTCGCCGGCGCGTTGACCGGTGCGGCCCTTGCCTGGCTCTTGGCGCCCCTCGGAAAGAGCCTTGGCCTCTACACCACCTACGCCCTCGATCAGGTGATGCTCTGGGGAGCTTTTATCGGTGCGACGGCTTTCAGCCTGAGCGGATTGGCGCTCGCCGGCGCGCAGATGACCGGCAAACACGGTCCGCGCGCTTTCTGGCTTAACCTGGGCGTGACCCTGGCCCTGATGCTCGTCCTGTTGCTGCTTGCTCTCCTCATCGCCTGGGGCTTCGGAGCGCTCATTCGCCTGTTTGGCCTATGACCTTTCTCAACCCCTGGGCCTGGCTGGCCGCGCTGCTCGCCATTCCCATCCTGCTGCTTTACATGCTTCGCCTGCAGCAGACGCGCGTGCGCGTGCCCAGCCTTCTGCTCTGGGAGGCCATCCTCGCCGACCGCCACGCCAACCGCCCCTGGCAGCGCCTGCGTCGCAACTGGCTTCTCATCCTGCAACTGTTGGCGCTCCTGGCGTTGATTGCGGCCCTGGCACGTCCGGCTCTTCCCGCGCCCCTCACCGTACAGGGCCGTCTCATCATCCTTGTGGATGCCTCCGCGAGTATGCAGACCCGCGCGGACGGGGTGACGCGCTTTGAGCTGGCCCGCCGCGAGTTGCGTCGTCTCAGCGATAGCTTTACCGGCGATGCGCGCATCGCGCTCATCCGCGTGGGGGACGAGCCGCTCCTCCTGCTGCGCGATGGCGACGCGCAGGCGTTTCGCCGTGCTCTGGAGCAGCTCGAACCCGGCACCGGCACTGCGGATTGGGAAGCTGCCGCCGCGCTCGCGACGGGTTTGGCCACCTCCGCCGACACCCTCACCCTCGTGGTGACCGACGCCGCCCTGCGCACGCCGCTGCCCGCGCTCCCCGGTGAGGTGCGCCTCCTCGCCGTCGGGGAGGACGTTCCCAACGTCGGCATCGTGGCTTTTGCCCTGCGCCGTTCCGCCGTCGGCGAGCAGGCCTTTGTGCGCCTGCTCAACGTCGGTCCTGCCACAACGCGCACCCTTACTTTGTATGTTGATGGGGTCCCCTGGGAGCAGCGCGACCTGTCGTTAGCCGCGGATACCGCGCTCAGCCTCACTTTCGACGACCTCCCCGCTCTGGATTGGGTTGAAGCGCGCCTTACCCCGGAGGACGCCCTGACCCTCGATGACCGCGCCTGGGTTGCCGAGACCCCCGCGCAGGGCGGACGGGTGCTGCTGGTCACGCCCGACAACCCCTTCCTGTTGCGCGCGCTGCGCCTGCTGCCCGGTGCGCTGCAAGTGGATGTTTCTCCCACGTTGGACGCGGTGCAAGGGGGGGATTATGGCCTGCTCGTGACCGATGGCCCGATTACCGGCACCCTGCCCGCCTTGAATGTGTGGGCCATCGCTCCCGGCGCGGGGACGCCCTGCGGGATGCCCGGCGCACCTTACACCGTCACCGCCACCTTGCGCGGACAGTGGACGCATCCCCTGTTGAGCAACGTGGACTGGCGCGACGTGTACATCGCCCGCGCCTACGCTTACACCCCGCCGGAGGAGGCTACCATCCTGCTGGAAACCGCCGAAGGCCCCCTGCTGTGGACGCTGGAAAGCGGCGGGCGGCGCGTGGCCTGTCTGGGCTTCGATTTGCGCGACTCCGATTTGCCCCTGCAGGTCGCTTTCCCCATCCTTACCGCCAATCTGGTGGGCTGGCTTCTGCCGCAGGCTTCGACCGAGCCTGTTTTGCCGCTCAAGGCCGGCGTGTTTTGGACGCTCGATCTGCCGGAGGGCACGCGCGGCGCGCTCGTCCTGCCCGATGGGGAGCAGCTATCCTGGCCCGCGGCGTTCCCTCCCACCGCGCCGGGCCTCTATCGCTTAACCCTGGATGGCCCCGCCGGCGCCACGACGCGCTATGTGGCGCTTTCCCTGTTGGACGAGCAGGAAACGGATGGGCGGGCGCGTCCGCTCAGCGCAGGTACGCACCCGCTCACCCCCATCACCGAAGGCGGCGGATGGCGCGAAGTGGGACGCTATCCCCTGGCGCTGGCGCTGCTCCTCATTGTGATTGAGGCCGCGCTGTGGTGGGGCCGTGCGCCGCGCCTCGATGCCGCCATCTTCTGGCGCGTCCTCATCCTCACCGCCCTTATCCTGGCCTTGCTGGGCGTGCGCTGGACGCAGCCCACGCGCGATTTAACCGTCGTGTACCTGCTGGACCGTTCCGCGAGCGCGCGCGGGGCGTGGGAGGACGCGGTGGCGTTTGTCGCCGAGGCCATGGCCCACAAGGCCCCGCGTGACGAAATCGGCATCGTCGTGTTTGGCCGCGAGGCCTACGTGGACCGCCTGCCTTCCGCCGATCCGCGCTGGTCCACCATTGCCACGCACCCCCACGCGGATGCGACCAACATCGAGGAGGCCATCCGCCTTGCTGCGGCCCTCATCCCCGAAGATAGCCCTGGCCGCGTGGTGCTCTTGAGCGACGGCCTGGAGACGTTGGGCCGCGCGGAGACGGCCCTCGCGCAGCTGGCGGCTCGCCACATTGACTGGCAGGTCGTGCCGCTTGCCGGCGGCCTGCTTGCCCCCGAAGTCTGGATGGAAGACCTGCGCGTCTCGTCCTATGCCTATGTGGGCGACCGCGTCACCGCGCGCGTGCAGGTGGGCGGTACGGAGTCCGGTCCGCTGCGCCTGACCTGGAACACGTCCGATGAGACGGGTGAGGCGGATGTGGAGCTGGTGGGGCAGAGTGGCAGCTTTGCCTTCAGCTTCACCGCCACACAGATGGGCATCATGCCCTTGCGCGTCTGCATTGCCACGCCGCGCGATACGTTTGCCCAAAACAACTGCGCCGAAGCCTGGGTTTGGGTGCAGGGCGCCCCGCGCGTGCTCGTCGTCGGCGCGGAAGAAGAACGCGCGGCGCTCGTCGCTGCCCTGAAGCAGGCCGGCCTGGAGCTGGAAAGCACCACGCCCGACGCCATGCCCGCATCGGTATCCGACCTTTCCTCTTACGCGGCGGTAGTTCTGGTCAACACGCCGGCGCGCACCTTTACGCCCGGAGCCTTGCGCGCGCTCCAATCCTATGTGCGCGATGTCGGCGGCGGCCTCGTGGCGGTGGGAGGACCGCAAAGCTACGGCGTGGGAGGCTGGCTTGGCACCCCGCTCGAAGAGACTTTGCCGGTTTCCATGCAGGTGCGCGATCCCGACCGCTTCCCGCCCTTGTCCATGGTCATCGTCATTGACAAATCCGGCAGCATGGGCGCGGTAGAGGACGGTGTGCCCAAAATCCAACTGGCCGCCGAAGGCGCCGTGCGCACGGCTGAAGCGCTTAACGATAACGACTACCTGGCCGTGGTCGCTTACGACGACCGTCCCGCGGATGTGCTGGGGCCGTTCCCGATGAGCGAGCGCGACGCCATCATCGCGCAGCTTTTGCGTCTCCAATCTGGCGGCGGCGGTATCTACGTCCGCGAGAGCCTGCTCTTTGCCCACGATTTGTTGCAGGACATGCCCGACCTGCCCCAACAACAACGCCTCATCCTGCTGTTGGCCGATGGGGCGGATGCAGAACGTCAGGAAGGCGTCGAAGCCTGGATTCAAGAAGTCCTTGTTCCCGAATCCATCACCTTAAGCGTCATCTCCATTGGGGAAGGGCAAGATGTCCCCTTCCTGCAGCGCTGCGCGCAGGCAGGCGGGGGGCGCTTCTACCTCACCACGCGCGCTGCCGACTTACCCGCCATCTTCACCGAGGAAACGCAGCAGGCCAAGCGCTCCTACATTGTCGAGCGCTCCTTCTATCCCAAACCCGTGAGCCTGTGGACGCCGTTGCAGCATGTGCGCAGCACCCCGCAACTGCTGGGCTACGTGGCGACCACGCCCAAACCCGGCGCGCAAGTCGTCTGGGAAGCCACGCAAAGCGATCCGCTGTTGGCCGTGTGGTCATACGGCCTGGGGCGCGCCGTAGCCTGGACCTCGGACGCGACCGGGCGTTGGGCCGCCAACTGGGTAGCCTGGCGCAACGCCCCCGCCTTCTGGGGGGCGCTGGTGCGTTGGGTTCTGCCGCCGCCCTCCGACGCCGGCCTGACGGTGCGCGTCGTCCCGGAGAGCTTCACGCGCGCGCGGCTGGACGTGGACGCCTTCACGCCTTCCGGGGACTACGCCAACGACCTGGATTTACAGCTTACCGTGGCCTATCCGCAAAGCGGGAGCGCGCCCTACACGACCACCCTGCGCGCGGTTGCGCCGGGGCGCTATCGTACCGACTTCCCGCTGGAACCGGGCGTTGCCGTGTTACGTCTTACCGGCGCGCGCACCTTCACCACCGGCTGGGCGCCGCCGATGTCTGCGGAATACCTGCCGCAGGCCATCCGTGCAGAGCAGGCCACCGCGCGCTTAGCCGCCCTGGGCAGCGGCATCCTCGTCACGGAGCCAGCGCAGACGCTGGCGCACACCCTGCGGGGCATCCGACGTGGGGCGCCGCTGAGCCTGCCGCTCATCATGCTGGCGTTGCTGCTCTGGCCGCTCGACATTGCCTGGCGGCGGCTCTCGCTCAGCCTGGGCGGGATAGGGCGCAGTATGCGGCGCTGGGTTGGGCGGCTCCGTCCGTTGCCGCGGGTTCAGGTGCAGGTTGATGAGGGCACGCCGGCGAGTCTGGCCGCCCGTCTCAAGAGGCGCACCCTCAGCAGCGCCGTGAGGGACGGGCCGCGCCTCCGCTCGTCGGACGAGGTTTCGGTTCCGCCGCCGCCGTCAGCGCCCGTCGTGCCGCCCGCCGCGTCCCCGCCGCCGCAAACGCCGACGGACGAGGACACCCTGGCCGCGCGTTTGAAGAAACGCTTGAAAGAGTAGAACAGGATTTATCCTGTTCTACACCTACGTCTTTGTCATCTATGGAGGATAGGGTATGCGTCGTCTCATAACAGGAGCATTCTTTTTCATCCTTCTGCTCTCCATGCTGGCTTGCGGTTCGCGCGCGACGCCGACCGCGCAACCCACACCGACGCCGGTTGTCGTCGAGCAATGGGCCAGCGCGGCGGAGGCCAGCTCCGAGTTTTCCTGGCCTGATTGGAGCGCCAAACAGGCCATCGGTGAACCGGATGTCACCACCTGTGCCGACGACCCCCGTGCCTGGGCATCCGCGCGTGGCAACGGCCTGGAATGGCTTGAACTCACCTACGCGCAGCCGGTTTATCCGCGCGAATTGCGCATCTATCAGGCCATCGGACGGGGGGCCGTAGCGCGCGTGTTTGTGCGGGATGAGATGGGTGAGCTGCAGTTAGTCTGGGAGGGAAGCGATACCGGCGACGCCTGTCCCGGCGTGCTGCGCGTGCCGCTCACGCGCACCGATTATCGCGTCACGCGCGTGCGCATCGAAATTGACGAATCGCGCACCGGCTTCTGGAATCTGATTGACGCCGTGCAACTGGTTGGGGAGAAATAACCTGATGCGCGATGTCCCCTACATCCTGGCGCTCGCTGGACTTCTGGCCCACCTGATCGGGGTGGGCCTGGCGTTGCGGGGACGCGACGCGCGCTGGTGGTCGCGCGCCTTGCTCGCGTTGCGCCTGAGCTGGGGCGTGCTCACCGTGGGGGTGCTGGCGCTGCTGCTGGCCCTCCTCACCGACCGCTTTGCCTGGCATTACGTGGCGCAGCATTCCGCGCGCGACCTGCCGCTCACCCTCAAGGCCACGGCGCTATGGGGCGGACAGGAAGGTTCGTTGCTGCTGTGGAGCTGGCTACAGCTCAGCCTGAGCCTGTACGCTTTGACGCGCGCCACGCCGCGCGCGCGTCCGTTGCTCCCCTGGGCCGCGCTGCCCCTGGGCGCGCTGGGCCTCTTCTACGTCACCCTCTCCTGGCGGCTGGCCAATCCCTTTGTGCTCCTCCCTTCCACCCCGGCGGATGGCGCGGGCTTAAACCCCATCTTGCGCCATCCGGCGATGGTCCTGCATCCGCCCGGCATTTACCTGGGCTTTGTGGCCCTTTCCGTCCCTTACGCCTTCGCCTTAGCGACCCTCATCACGCGGCGCTGGGAGGCCTGGCGCGAGGTGGTGCGTCCCTGGGCCTTGCTCGCCTGGATCGGCCTGAGCGTGGGGCTGCTGCTGGGGATGCGCTGGGCTTACGACGTGTTGGGGTGGGGGGGCTACTGGGGTTGGGACCCGGTAGAAAACGCCGGGTTGCTCCCCTGGCTGGCGACGACGGCCCTGCTCCACGCGGCGCAACGTCACCATGCGCAGCGTCGCTTCCTGGCCTGGACGCTGGCCCTGGCTTTGCTGGATTACGCGCTGGTGGTTTTTGGCGTTTTTGCTGCACGCAGCGGCATGATAGCCTCCGTCCATGCCTACGCCGTCTCGCCTTTGGGCTACTACCTGTTGGCGGCGCTGGCTTTGATTCTGCTCCCCGGCGTGGTGCTGCTCCTGCGTCGCCGCTCTGAGCTGCGTGACGCGGATGGCGGCGCGGACCCGCTTTTCTCTTCCACTGGATTGACCTCTTTCACCCTGGTGCTTTTCCTCACCCTGACCGGCACGGTTATCGTCGGCACGCTGCTGCCGGTGCTCACGGATTGGCGCATCGGCGCGGCCTGGTTCGACGCTGTGACAGGTCCGCAATGGGCTTTGCTGGTGGCGCTGCTGGGCCTTTGTCCGCTGGTGGGGCGGGGTATCACGGCGCAGAAGCCCTGGGTGGCGGCTGCCGGGGCATTGCTCGCCTTGAGCCTGGCCTGGCTGGCGGGCCTGCGCACGTGGGGCGCGCTTTTGGGATTGGGCCTGAGTGGTTGGGCCGCTGGCCTGGCGCTGGATGATTTGCTCGCCGCCGACCGGAGCGCGCGCACCGGGTTGCGGCGCAGCGGGGCGCTGCTGGTGCATCTGGGTTTCGTGTTGATGGCGGTCGGCGTGACCGGCACGCGCCTCTACCCTTTCGAGCGCGACGTCGTGCTGCCTTTAGGGCAGCCTGTCGCTGTGGGGGATACCACGCTGGTTTTTGAGGACCTGCAACAGGACTTGGGCGCGCAGCGCATCCGCACGCGCGCGCAGGTGGCCGTCTACCGGGACGGCAAGGTGGAAGCCACGCTGCTCCCCTATCTCGACCATTATGCCGATGGAACTTATGTTCCCACCCCGGCGATCGCCTCCCGTGTGCGCGAGGATCTCTATCTGGTGTTGCTTTCGTGGACGACGGACGGACAGCAGGTAACGCTGCGCGTGTTGCGCAATCCCCTGGTGAGTTTTCTGTGGGCCGGGGGGTGGCTGCTGGTTGCCGGGGGGCTGCTGGCCTTCTGGCCCTGGCCGGGGAAGATGGGTGCGTGCGGCGCGCTGGCGCTGCTGCTGCTCCTGGGCTTTGCCTGGCTGGTGTGGGGCGGACCGCAGCGCGCCTCCGCCATCCATCCCCCACGTCCACACCTGAATCAGCCTGCCCCTGCGTTTAGCCTGACGCTTTTGGACGGTAGTCCCGTCGCGCTGAGCGCCTGGCGGGGGCAGGTAGTGGTGCTGGCGTTCTGGGCCACCTGGTGTCCTTCGTGCGAGGCCGAAATGCCCACATTGCAGACCGTATGGGATGCTTACCGCGGACGCGGCGTGCAGGTCATCGGCGTGGCGTATCAGGACACGCGCGCGGAGGTGACGGCGCGTCTTGCTGCGCAGAAACTGCGTTTCCCTGTGGCGCTGGATGAAGGTGAGCGCCTGTCGCGGCTTTATGGCGTCACCGGCGTGCCGGAGACTTTCATCATAGACGCGGAAGGGCGTTTGCGGCAGGTCTTCATCGGCCCACTGGACGAGGCGACGCTGCGCGCCGCCATCGAGCGCGTGTTGCCTTAGAGAAGGGACGTTGGCGGGGGAGGGGAGGCGGCTGGCGATAACAGGCCAGCCGCGCCGTGGAGCGGCGTTGGCTGTAATTCTCCCCGGCTGGCGCAGTCAGCCTTTCAACCCGATGAACGCGCCAGGGGTACGTTTTTAGCAGCGCGTGTCAGCCTGCCCTTCATGGTCAGGTAGCAATTATCCCTTGCTCCTTTTGCCATTGTTTGGGTGTATAACACGTTTGCACTCCCAAGGCTCGCAGGAGTTTTGCCCTCAACCCTTTGCCAGGATACGGAGTACACAAAGTCTCGTGCTCTGGATAGAATAAATCCTTCGGTAAACCGTTCGCCTGCCATTGGGCCTGGCATTCGGCGAATTCATCTTCGGTCAAGTGGAGTGCCCAACAACAAGTGTCGTCGTGATGATCGAACCTGGCTCCTTCTCCTGATCGTGGCACAGGCTTGTCGTCCAAAAGCAAGCAGAACAACTCATTGGAAATCGAATTTTTGAAAAGCCATTCTACCAATTGGGCAACGAAGATTGCTTTCTCCTGAAGGTCGGTTGGCAAAAGCCCTTTCTTCTCGGTTGGGATCATATGACTTTGGGGGGCGATGATTCTTGCATAAAAATGAGTACACCATTGAGCAACGGTCGTTGCTGTAACGAGCACAGATTTCTGGAAGGGAAAATCTCTTTGGTCTTGAAGGTAGTAAAGCTCTGCAAGGTAACGCATAACTCTAAAACGGTCCCTGATCTGAAGGGCTGACGTGGGTATCACCCGCCCGCCGTCTCCGACAATCCGAGAAACTTCAACGAACACCACAGCAGGCAAATTTCGCACCGCTTACCTACCGCTGAAGGTGGGGCGGGTGCATGTATGGTTAGCGGGCATTGATTACCATGGTTGTTAACAACACGTACGAGACAGTACTGACTACCAGCATAACGCATAAATAAAACAACACGATAAGCAAAGTTTTTTGCCACCACGCCATTTGTCCCCACCATGCATGGGGAATTAAATCCGTATTGATACGCCCTTCTACCCTATTGCGTAGTTCTCCTATCTTTTCGCCTGAAATCAATAGAATCTTCACTTTGCTTTTTTCGGCGGCTTGTTTAGCTGCTTCTGTAAAGTCGCTTGTAGTAACAAAGTACCCTACTGGCAAATCGGCTGCCGCCAACGCTCCTGCAAACTCTCGTATTAATTCTGGCCCCACAGGCTTTTTATACTGCTTACATTGCACCCCCGCTTTGACACCATTTTTGCTTAGGATAATGTCTAATCCTTCATCCCCTGATGCCGGTGTTACTCGTGCTTCGAAACCCAACTGGCGAAATATCTCCGCGGTTACATGTTCAAATTCGATAGGAGAGTAGTCTCCATAAAGCGACGATCTTGCCAATAGATTGGATTTCCGAATTCTGCGCGAACGGGATACCAATAGTATCGCTATTACAAACGACGCAACAATCAAGCCTAAAAGCAAGCTCGTCAGCAACGGTTGTTCAAATGCCTTCTTATAAGCATAATAGGCAGCAATGATGATTCCCCAAAATACCGCTTCTGCTTCGCGTCTAGAAACTCGTCGTCGCTTTGCCATTGTCTCTTGTAGGTCTCCTTCACTACTTGATTTTGGAAAGACAAGCCTGCTAACGGATGAGCTCAGGCGCGCCGTGAGTTGTCTGGCGAGCCCATCAATTCAAAGTGCCTCACATAACCAAATCGAGTCGCGATACAAGGCGGCGAGGCGGCGTCGCTTGCAGCTTGTGTTGGGCGGCTAACGTGAACAAGCAGGCCGGTGCTTTTATTATGCATCCGAAATATCATCATCCCTGTAGGGCTACCCCGCTCGATTTGTAATGATCTTGACTCTCTATTTTATGAGACTCAAGCACCCTTGACCGTGAACTTTGTTTGCATTATATTTTCGAAAGCACCCCTGTCAAGAACCTGCACCTCCACGTACTTGCTAAAACCGATTGTCCCCATGCACAGCCAGCATCTCCCCCGCTGCTCGGCGCATCGTTTGGGGGAACTCTTCCTCTTGCGATGGCGTCATAGGGTTATCATCCTGAGTGAGCAAGGAGGCATGTGATGAGAATCGGGTGGTGCATGGGATTGTTGATGGCGTTGCTGGTGGCGGGATGCGCGTCCCCGACGCCGGTGCCGATGCCGGCGGTTGGGCCGGGCGCCAACATGGCCAACCCCGCTTCGACGCATTGCATCGAGAAGGGCGGCGAGGTGCAAATCCGCACCGATGCCAACGGCGGACAGATGGGCTTTTGTGTCTTCCCCGATGGCAGCGCGTGCGAGGAATGGGCCTTTTTCCGCGGGGAGTGCGCGCCGGGCGAGGAGAAGAGCGGCACGGAGAACGACCCCTTCGATACGGCACGGGTGCGCGATCAGGTGTTGACCTATCTCATGCAGACCTATGGCGCGGATACGTTGGGGCCGCTGCCGCCAGAATGGCAGGTCGAAAACACGACGCCGACCGGTTTGGTGGGGGTGACGCGCATCGAGCATCGCGGCGGGGATTGGATTGTCGTCATCAGTTATCCTATCGTCCCGCCGGACCAGATCATCTACACGGTGGAGGTTATCCGCAGCGGCACGGATTTCCATTGGACAGGCGAGGTTACTCCTGACGGAACGATTCGCCAGTGACGGATCGAGACGTTGCAGGGCATGGGGTGAGGATGCTTTGCAACGTCTCTATTTTTGCGTTTATGGGGTTTGGGTGTAGGATAGGCGCCATGAGGGAGTCATGAGCGGACGGGCATGGCTGGAGCGGTGGCGCCGTTCAGGCCAACATCATCATTCGTTCGCCGCGATTTCACAGCATCTTCATAAAATGGTTTTATCATGAAAGGTGCAACGTCCGCGTTTCGGGTGCGTATGAAAATTGTGGCGCGGGCATGGTCGAAAGTCATGCTGTCGGGCGGGTAAAACGAAATGGCGATGCAAAAGTCTATCCGTAGTCTACATATCAAAATCGTGGGCTGGTCCTTTGTGCCGACGGTGACCATCATATTCACCCTTGTGGCGGTGATTGTGATGGGCGTGCGGCAGGTGACCATGATGGCGACGCAGTTAGCCGCCGAACAAATCGCGCAGGACTTCAAACAGGCGGAACAGGCTCTTTCGGATTTCGCTGCCACCTATCCCCTCACGCCAACGCTTGAGCTGCGCGCGACGACCCCTATAACGCCTGATGAAAAATTTCCGCCGCCGGAGCGCAACCTGGCCTTGCGGCAACCTAATCCCACCCTGACCCAGTTTACAGCCGGGGTGGTCTTGCTCAATGCTGAAGGCCTGGTGGTTGACGAGCGGCAGGGGGGGCGGCTTTACGTGAATATGGATTGGTCGAGCCTGCCGGAGTTCAGCTACGCTCGCGATAACGCCAGCGTCGGCATCACAGAACCGTTCCTTTCCGGCCTGATGCGGGTAGGGGATCAACAGCTTGTCGGCGCGTGGCTGCCGCTGGTGGATGAGCAGGGCGTGTTTAGCGGCGCGCTGGTGGGTCTGTGGCACCTGGGCTTTGACTTCACCGCTGACGATGCGCAGGTCGGCTTTTTGGATTTGATGGTTGTGGATAATCAGGGTTACATCCTGCACTACCGCGACCCGGCACGCTACGGTAGCCGCTTGCCACGCAGCGCCTTCTGGCGCGATATGTTCTCCGGCAAGTCTGGGTTGAGCCGCCTGCGTAATTTCGACGGACAATCGGCGCTGATCGGTTACGCTCCGATTCCTGATACGCCCTGGTACCTTCTCGCCAGCATCCGCTGGACGGCTCTGGCCCAAAAGCAGGGGTTCTTCATACAATTGGTGGGCGTGATCCTGTTGCTGGGGATTATACTTCCACTCCTGGTGGTTCATTTCGGCGTTTCGCGCATCATGGCCCCCATTGCGGATTTGATTCTGGCCACACGCGAGGTGGCGAACGGCAATTTTGGGCGCACCATCGAAGCGCGGACCGGTGACGAGATTGAGGTGCTGGCCGATCAGTTCAATCTCATGTCGCAGCAACTCGCTGCCTCGTATGCCGAGTTGGAGCAGAAAGTAGCCGAGCGCACACAGCAATTGTTGCGTGTGAGTGAGGAGCGCGAACAACGCAACCGCGAGCTGATGTTGCTCAACCGCGTCATCGCCACCGCGGCTTCGGCAGAGGATGTGGAAAGTGTGTTGACCAGCATCTGCCGGGAATTGGCGGATGCGTTCAAGGTGCCGCAGGTGGGCGCAGCGCTGCTGGCGCCGGATGGGCGGCAGCTCAAGGTTGTGGCGGAATACTGTAGCAAGGGACGCACCTGTGCCATCGGTAGCCTGATCGCGCTGGGGGAGAGTACCCCCACGCAACAGGTGCTGGAACGCGGCGAACCTTTGTTTATCCCTGATGTGAGCGTTTATCCCGGCCTGGATGTCTCGCCGGACGTGCGCTCCATGCTCCTGTTGCCCGTGCCTATCGGCGCGCGCATCGCCGGCACCATCGGCCTGGATTGCACCGAGGCGCGTGACTTCAGCGCGGAGGAAATCGCGCTGGCGATGAGCATCGTCAAGGCTACCTCGCAGACGCTGGAGCGCCTGCAGGCCGAGGCCGCCTTGCGCCGCAATGAGGAACGCCTTACCATCGCCATGGAAGCGGCCAATCTCATGCTGTGGGACCTGGACGTGCGCACCGGCGAGATGGTTGTGGCGGATTACGGCGCACCGCAGGAGGGCCTGTGCGCTAATGAATTGTACGCCGCCTGGATGGCGGCCCTTGCTCCGGAGGAACGCGCGCGCATCGAGGAGGCGAAACGGCAGCACATTGCCGGCCTGACCCCGCGCTTCGAGGTGGAGTTCCGCGTGCCGGAGGAACCGGGGCGCTGGTCCTGGAAGTTGCAGCGCGGGCGCATCACGGCACGGGATGAGGCGGGCCATCCGCTGCGCGTGACCGGCATCCTGGAAGATATTACCGCGCGTAAGCAGTTTGAGGAGGATTTGCAGCGCGCACGCGACGCAGCTGAGGCCGCCAACCGCGCCAAGAGCGCTTTCCTGGCCAGCATGAGCCACGAACTGCGCACCCCGCTTAACGCGATTTTGGGCTTTACCCAGCTCATGGCGCGCGACCCGGCCCTTTCGCCGGAACAACGTGAGAATCTGGAGATTATCAACCGCAGCGGGCAGCATCTTCTTTCGCTCATCAACGACGTGCTGGAGATGTCCAAGATTGAGTCCGGGCGCACGCGCTTGTTCGAGCAGAGCTTCGATTTCTATCGCCTGTTAGAGGATCTGGAAAATATGTTCGCCCTGCGCGCGGACAACAAGGGACTGTTGCTCACCTTCGAGCGCGGTGAGGACGTGCCCCGTTACATCCGGGCGGATGAGAGCAAGTTGCGGCAGGTGCTCATCAATCTGTTAGGCAACGCCGTCAAGTTCACGGAACAGGGGGAGGTGCGCCTGAAGGTGCGCTATCAATCTGCGCCGCAGATGCGCCTCTTCTTTGAGGTGCACGATACAGGCCCTGGCATCAAAGCTGAGGAGTTGGAGGTCATCTTCGATCCCTTTGTGCAAAGTGAGAGCGGTCTGCGCTCGCAGGAAGGCACGGGATTGGGCCTGCCCATCAGCCGCGAGTTCGTGCGCATGATGGGAGGGGATATCGGCGTGGATAGCACGCCCGGCGTTGGCAGCATCTTCTACTTCGATATCCCCATCACGCTGGCCACGGCGGACGACGTGGAGGAGACGAAGCCGCGCCGGCGCGTGGTGGGCCTGGCGCAAGGACAGCCGACTTATCGCATGTTGGTGGTGGAGGATAAGTGGGCTAACCGCAAGCTGCTGGTGCGGTTGTTGCAACCTCTCGGCTTTGAAATCCGCGAGGCGACGAATGGACAGGAGGCCCTGGAAATCTGGGAAAGCTGGAAGCCGCATGTGGTGTGGATGGACATGCGGATGCCGGTGATGGATGGCTACGAGGCGACGCGCCGCATCAAGGCCACCGTGCAGGGACAGGCCACCATCGTCATTGCCATCACGGCGAGCGCCTTTGAAGAGGATCGCAAGCTGATCCTTTCCGAGGGCTGCGATGATTTCATCCGCAAACCCTTCCAGGAATGGGAGATTTACGACCGTCTGGAGCGTCATCTGGGGCTGCGCTTTATCTACGAAGAGGAGCGTCTGGAAAGCGGGGCGGTGCCGGAGGATGCGCAGAACGTGCTCAAGGGCGATGGCCTGATGGCGCAGCCCGAAGCCTGGCGCGCCGATCTGCGCACAGCCGCGCTCCAGGCTGATGCGGAGTGGGTGCTCCGTCTGGCCGACGAGGCCAATGATGCGCGCATCGCCGAAGCGCTGCGCGGTCTGGTGCGCGATTTCCGCTTCGACCTGATTTTAGAAGCCATGCAAGCCTGAATGGAGGGAGTTGTGACCCAACCGATAAGCGGTAACATTCTGGTGGTGGACGATACGCCGGCTAATTTGCGGCTGCTTTCCAACATGCTCAGCGAACAGGGCTTTAAAGTGCGCTCGGTCATCAACGGACCTATGGCGCTCACGGCCGTCCGCGCCGCACCGCCGGACCTGATTCTGCTCGATATTAACATGCCGGGCATGAACGGCTACGAAGTGTGCGAGCAGCTCAAAGCTGACCCGGCCACGCGCGACATCCCCATCATCTTCATCAGCGCGCTGGATGAGGTGCACGACAAGGTGAAGGCTTTTACGGTGGGCGGCGTGGACTACATCACCAAGCCCTTCCAGTTTGAGGAGGTGCTGGCGCGCGTGCGCACCCATCTGGCGCTGCGCAATCTGCAGCGTGAGTTGCAGGCCGAAATCGAGCAGCGCGACCGCCTCATCGCCGAACTGGATGCTTACGCGCACACCGTTGCCCACGACCTCAAGAATCCGCTCACGGCTTTGCTGGGCTTCAGCTCGTTGCTGCTCAAGCGCTATCAACGCCTCACGCCGGAAGAGATTGAGCAAAATCTGACCATGATTGCGCAGAACGCGCGCAAAATGACCAACATCATTGACGAATTGCTGCTGCTTTCGAGTGTGCGCAAGGTGGATGAGGTGGCCTGCGAGCCGCTCGATATGGCGTACATCGTGGCAGAGGCCAAGAGTCGCCTGGTGGATATGATTGCCGATTCCGGTGCGCTGATTGAAGAGCCGGAGAGCTGGCCGGTAGCTTATGGCCATGCCGCCTGGGTGGAAGAGGTGTGGGCCAATTACCTGAGCAACGCCATCAAGTACGGCGGGACGCCGCCGCAGATCCGCCTGGGCGGTGAGCCGTGGCATGACGGCAGGGTGCGCTTCTGGGTGCGCGATAACGGACCGGGCCTGGCCGCGGAAGAGTGCGCGCGCCTCTTCACGCCTTTTGAGCGTCTCGGTCAGGTGCGCGCTAAGGGACACGGCCTGGGACTTTCTATTGTGCAGCGCATCGTGCAAAAACTTGGCGGTGAGGTCGGTGTGGAAAGTGCCCCTGGCGAGGGCAGCCTCTTTTACTTCACCTTACCCGCTTCCCTGGAGGAACCGGCATGAGCGAAGAACATCCCTCTCCTTCTGACGCTCCCTGGCATCCCCCCGATTTTCAGGTGGTGGATCAGGTTTTCGCGCGCTACGGGCGCGTTTTGGTTGGCCTGAGCCTTATCGCCCTGGGCATGGCGCTTTTCCTGGCGCAGTTCTTTCAAATCGCGTTGCTGCGCTATCTCTGGCCGCTCTTTATCCTGGTGCCGGGGCTGGCGCTCTTTTTTGCGGCCATGCGCGCTCCGCACGAGGTGGCGCAGGGCTTGATTGTGCCCGGCAGCATCATCACCATGCTGGGCCTTCTTCTGCTGTATCAGCTCTGGTTCAACCATTGGGAAAGCTGGGCCTACGCCTGGAGCCTGTTGCCGCTTTCCATCGGCCTTGGACAGATGATTTACGGGTATCTACGCGGCTATCCCAATTTGCTGAATACCGGACGGGGATTGGTGCAGGTCTTCGGTATCATTTTCGCTGCCGGTTTTTTCTTTTTTGAGATGATTCTCAACATTAGCGACATGGGAATCTGGGCCTGGATCGCGCTCTTTATCGGGGGTGGGGTATACCTGATCTGGCGCAGCTTGCGCGCCGGCTCGCAAAGCGCATAGGGACGCTGCTCACGCACACAGCAGGGCCGCCGCAATGCCTCAGGCGGCCCTTTTCTCAAGTTTCGAGTCGTAGCGTGTGGCCTTTGCGTTTTCATTCGTCTGGGCGGAAATACCCGCGTTAGGGGATAAACGTATGGATTGGCAAAAACTCTTTTTGGCGCTCCCTGTTTTGGTGGATGTCGGCCCGCTGCTCATCGGGATTGTGCTCAATGGCAGTCTGACACTCTATTTGTGGCGGCGACGGGAAGCGCCCGGCTCTCGCTACCTTATCCTCTACCTCTTGGCGGCCCTGGAATGGGCCATTGCTTCCGTTCCGCCGTATTTCGGCGCTCCTCTGGGGGCATGGGATGCGCTCAGCATGGCCGGGGTATTCCTGATGCCCCTGGCCTGGATCGGCTTTGCCCTGGCTTACACGGGACGTGCCCACCTCATCAACCTGAAAAACGCGCTTTCCCTTTCCGCCGTGCCTTTCTTGGGTTACATCGGCATTTGGGTGGTAACCTTCTTCCCATCCTTGAGTCAGACGTGGTTGGGCTTTGTGGTCTACATGGTTCCCCTGACTTACGGCCTGATTTTGCTGGGCATCGGCGCGGGCCTCTTGCTTCAGGCCATGCTGCGGTATCCGGGCCACCGTGCGCAGTACCTCACGCTCTTGTTTGGCATGTTAACCCCTTGGTTCTTCGTGATTCTGCAGAACTTCGGCCTTTCTCCCTGGCCGGGCATTAACTTTCTCCCGCTTGCTTTTGCGCTGGGAGCGCTGCTGGCCGTGCTGGGCTTTGCGCGCTATCAGGTTTTTGACATCATCCCCGTAGCGCAGGATGTGGTGATGGGGAATCTGCGCGTGGGGGTGCTGGTCCTCGACCCGTTTAACCGTGTGGTGGACATCAATCCCGCGGCGCGCCGTGCTTTGAACCTTACGCTTGAGACATGTCCGGTGGGAACTTTCGTCACGCAGGTGTTGCAACCTTATCCCGCCCTGTTAAACCTGCTGCAGGGTGAGCACAGCCATGGGGAAGTGACCCTCGCCACGCCGCAGGGAACGCGCAGTTATGAAATCACCCTTTCGCCCCTGCGCGACCGCCACAAAGTCATCGTGGGGCGCGTGCTCTTGATGTACGACATCACCGAACGCAAACGGGTGGAAAACGAGTTGCGGCAGGCGCGCGATGCCGCCGAATCCGCCAACCGCGCCAAAAGCGCCTTTCTGGCGAACATGAGCCACGAACTACGCACCCCTCTCAATGCCATCCTGGGCTTTGCTGAGCTGATGGGGCGGGATGCTTTTCTCACCGCCGAGCAGCGCGAATACCTTGACATCATCACGCGCAGCGGTCAGCACCTGCTTGCGCTCATCAACGACGTGCTGGAAATGTCCAAAATTGAGGCCGGACGCACGACCCTGCGCCCGGAAAACTTCGATTTGTGGGCCTTGTTGCAAACCCTGGAGGAAATGTTCGCCCTGCGCGCGCAAGAAAAGGGCCTGCAGCTCTTCTTCGAGCGCGCCGCCGACGTGCCGCGCTATGTGTCCACGGATCAGAGCAAACTGCGGCAGGTGCTCATCAACCTGTTGAGCAATGCCGTGAAATTCACCCACAAAGGCGGGGTCACCTTGCGCGTGGGCGCCTATCCGCAACCGGACGGCACGCAGCGCCTGGCCTTTGAGGTGGAAGATACCGGCGTGGGCATCGCGCCGGAGGAGCTGCCGCGCCTTTTTGACCCCTTTGTGCAAACGAGCAGCGGTGAAAAAGCGCAAGAAGGCACGGGGCTGGGATTGGCGATCAGCGCGCAGTACGTCCGCCTGTTAGGCGGAGAGCTGAGCGTGCAGAGCACGCCGGACGTGGGCACGCGCTTCCGCTTCGAGATTCCTGTGGCCCTGGTGCGCGCGGAGGATGTGGAACCTCTGGCGAAACGGCGGCGCGTGGTGGGCCTTGTGCCGGGACAGCCGACCTATCGCCTGCTCGTGGCGGAGGACCGCGCGGCGAACCGCATCCTGTTGGAGCGGCTGCTCAAAACGCTGGGTTTTGAGGTGCGTTCCGTGACCAACGGGCAGGAAGTGTTGGCGGTGTGGGAGACCTGGAAACCTCACCTCATCTGGATGGATATGCGGATGCCGGTTATGGATGGCTACGAAGCGACGCGGCGCATCAAGGCCACCGCGCAGGGGCAGGCTACCATCATTGTCGCCATCACCGCGAGCGCGTTCGAGGAGGACCGCGCGCTGATTCTTTCCGAGGGGTGTGATGATTTCGTGCGCAAGCCCTTCCGCGAGGAGGAGATTTGCGACGTGCTCACGCGCCATTTGGGCGTGCAGTTCATCTACCAGGATGAAGAAACCACGTCGGAAATCGCCGCTGCGCCGCTCACACCGGAGCAGCGGGCGCTTTTAACGGAGGATTGGCGCTCACGCGCGCGGCAGGCCGCTGCGCAGGCTGATGCGGACGTGCTCTTGCAGCTCGTGGAGGAGTTGCGCGCCGCGCATCCCGATTTGGCGCTGGCTTTGCGTGCATTGCTGGAAGATTTCCGCTTCGATCTCATCCTGGATTGGCTGGCATAGGCCTGTATGGGCGGACGCTTCCACAACAAAGCGCTTGGGGTTACTTGACTCTTCCGCATTTTGCGTACAATCATGACATCACGTCGTACACGGGAGGTTAATCACCATCATCATGATTCGTCGTATCCTCGTGACCCTGTTCATTTTAGGGGCCTTGCTGGGTTGTGCGCGGACGCCAACGTCTGATGCGACACCCACCGGGGCACCCCTTCCCACATCAGAACCCAAGGAGACCATTGTGACCACCAGCAGCGGTTTGCAATACATTGAGTATGAAGCCGGCACCGGCCCGCAACCCCAGAAGGGGGACGTGGTAGCCGTTCATTATGTCGGCACCCTCACCGACGGCACCGAATTTGATAGCTCCTACAAACGAGGTGAGCCGTTTGTCTTCCCCTTAGGCATGGGGCGCGTCATCAAAGGCTGGGATGAGGGCATTGCCATGATGCATGTCGGTGGCAAAGCGCGCCTCATCATTCCGCCGGAGCTGGCTTATGGCAACCGTAGCGTTGGCGGTGTGATTCCGCCCAATGCCACCCTCATTTTCGACGTGGAGCTGGTTGAAATCCTGCCCTAGTCTCCTGATGCGCCGACAAAGGTCGCGGAAAGTGATTACACCGTTACGTCCAACGGCCTGAAGTACTATGACTTTGTGGTGGGCACGGGCGCGCAGCCGCGTCGGGGGCAGACCGTCACCGTTCACTACACCGGCTGGCTCACGGACGGCACCAAATTCGATAGCTCCTTAGATCGCGGCCAACCCTTCAGCTTTGTGTTGGGCATGGGGCAGGTCATCCCCGGCTGGGACGAGGGCTTGGCCACGATGCACGTCGGTGGCAAGCGGCAGCTCGTGCTTCCGCCGGACCTGGCTTACGGCAGTCGCGGCGCGGGCGGCGTCATCCCGCCCAACGCCACCCTCATCTTCGAGGTCGAACTGCTGGACGTAAAATAAACCCATAACCACAAACTCGCGGGGCAAAGCTCCGCCTTAAATGTGGACCAAGGCTCCGCCTTGACTGTGGGGCAAAACTCTGTTTTGCCCAACGGGCAAAGCTCCGCCTTGAATGTAGGGCAAGGCTCCGCCTTGCCAAAGTCTGTGGCTCCGCCTTGCCGACTGTGGGGCAAAACTCCGTTTTGCCCAACGGGCAAAGCTCCGCCTTGAATGTTGGGCAAGGCTCTGCCTTGCCGACTGTGGGGCAAAACTCTGCCTTGCCGACTGTGGGGCAAAACTCCGTTTTGCCTAACGTGGGGCAAGGCTCCGCCTTGCCGTTGGAGTTGTGGACCAAGGCTCCGCCTTGAATGTAGGGCAAGGCTCTGCCTTGCCAAAGTCTGTGGCTCTGCCCTGCCCAAACCTTTGGCTCTGCCCTGTCCTTGTCCGTTATTCGCCATACATCGGGAGGTCATCCATGCGTTACATTGTCGTCGGAGGAGGTGTGGCGGGCATCACCGCCGCGCAAGAATTAGCCAAACGTGACCCCGGTTCAGTCATGGTTTTTTCGGGCGAACCTCACGCCTACTACTACCGTCCGCGGCTGACGGAATATCTGGCAGGTGAGGTGGACCTGGCGCAACTCATCCGCCGTCCACGCGAGTGGTATGTGGAGCGCGGCGTGGACTTGCACCTTGGTGAGCCGGTTGTCGCCCTGGATGTGGCCCGCAAGTGCGTGACCCTGCGCAATGAGCGTGAAATTTCCTACGATCGCCTGCTTGTAGCGACGGGCAGCTACCCGATGTTTCTTCCCATTCCAGGGCGGGAGAAGCGCGGCGTTTTTACGATGCGCACCTTAGAGGATGCGGAAGCCATCCTGGCTTACGCACGCCAGGCCGAGCGTGCGATTGTGATTGGCGGTGGCCTGCTGGGATTGGAAACGGCGCGCGGGTTGCGCGTCCGTGGTCTGGAAGTCACCGTGCTGGAATACTTCCCGCGCCTGTTGCCGCGCCAACTCGATGAAGAAGGGGCGGCGCTGCTCAAGGTTCTTATCGAAGCGCAGGGTATTCAGGTGGCTTTGAGCGCTGACACGCAGGAAATTGAAGGCGATTCCAGCGTGACCGGGCTGCGCCTCAAGGATGGGCGCGCCTTTTCGGCGCAGATGGTCGTCATGGCGGCGGGTGTACGTCCGGACGTGGCTTTAGCGCAACAGGCCGGATTGCAGGTCGAGCGTGGCGTGGTAGTCAACCCGCAGATGCAAACATCTGCGCCCGACGTGTACGCCGCGGGGGATGTGGCCGCTTTCAACGGGCGCATCTGGGCCATCGCTCCTGTTGCCCTGGCCCAGGCGAAAGTCGCGGCGGCGGCCATGGCAGGCGAACCGGCTGTTTACGAAGAAATCGTTCCCTCAACCACGCTCAAAATCATGGGCATTGACCTCACCTCGGCGGGCGTCTCCTGTCCTGCGCCGGGGCAGGACTTCATCGAACTGCGCTGCACCGACCCGGTGGCCCTCACCTACAAAAAACTCGTCCTCACTGCGGAAGGGGAATTGGTAGGTGCCATTGTGTTAGGAGATAAGACCCTCGCTAAGCGCTTAGAATCACTTCTTACCTCTCACGCCCGTCTGAGCGCGGAAGAAGCCGCAGCGCTGATCGCGTAAATGCTGGTTGTTGGAAGCTGGTACCTGACCGTTGGTACGGGTTGTTGAAGCAGGATCCAGCTTCCAGCATCCAGTCCTCTAAATCGCGCCCCACGCCTCTTCTTCTACCGTCACTGGCTGCGCCTCCAGCAATGCGCGCCAGGCCGCGCGTGCCGTCACGAGATCCGTCACAGCGAAACGCACCGTGCTCCCTGGCAGACACTGTGCCAGCAGCGGCAAATCCGCGCGGATGACGGTGGCAATTTTCGGATACCCGCCCGTTGTCTGATGATCCGCCAGCATCACGATAGGCTGACCGTTGGGCGGTACCTGCACGCATCCCATCATCACCCCGTCGGAAATCATCTCCGCTGCGTCCGCCATGATGGGTGGCCCCTGCAACCGTGTTCCCATACGGTCGGATTGGGGCGTTACGCTATAGGCAGCGCCGAGAAACGCTTCCCAGCCCGCGCGCGTGAACACTTCCGCCTGTGGACCGGGGATGACGCGCAAGGTGGGGGAGGAGCTATAAGCAGGACGCAGGCGCTCCGGCCAGTAGCGCTCCTCATATTGTGGCGGTGCTGCGTGGACGGGGAGTCTATCCCCGGCGCGCAGCGCGCGTCCCTCCATGCCGCCGAAAGCTCCTGGCAGGTAAGTGCTCTGTGAGCCTAAAAAAGCGGGCAGGGCCAATCCGCCGCGCACGGCCATATACGCGCGCAAACCGCTGCGCCGTTCCCCAAAGCGCAGCACATCACCGGTGCGCAGGTTAAAACTTTGGTGGAAGGGGACCCGCTCCCTCTCGTTGCGCCACACGTCGAACACGGCGCCGCACAAGGCCACCGTCAGGGGACGGAGCGCCCGCAAAGTCGGCCCGGCGAGCGTGATTTCCAGCCCGGCTGCATCCGGTGCGTTCCCCACCAGCAAATTCGCGGCGCGCAACGCCCATGGATCCACGGGACCGGAGGGCGGAATCCCGTATCGCGCCCATCCATACCGCCCGCCGTCCTGCACCGTCGTCAACAGACCTGACTCGATGACCTCAAAACCCAGCTCAACCAATCTGGCCCTCAACTTTCATCCCGTACGCCGCTTCCTGCTCCAGCTTTCTGCTTTCCGCTTCTCGTTTCAGTTTCCAGCATCCCGCTTCCAGCTTCCCGCCTTCAGTATCCCGCTTCCGGTTTTCAGCATCCAGCATCCAACCAGCTTCCAGCTTCCCGCCTTCAGTATCCCGCTTCCGGTTTCCAGCTTTCCGCTTCCAGTTTTCAGCATCCAGCATCCAACCAGCTTCCAGCTTCCAGTTTCCAGCTTTGCGCTTCCAGTTTTCAGCATCCAGCATCCAACCAGCTTCCAGCTTCCGGCATCCAGCTTCCAGCTTCCAGCTTCCAGTATCCGGCATCGCTTCTCGCTTCCCGCCCTCAGTATCCTGCTTCCGGTTTCCAGCTTCCAGTTCCCAGCATCCAGGTTCCAGCTTCCAGTATCCGGCACCGCTTCTCGCTTCCCGCCCTCAGTATCCTGCTTCCGGTTTCCAGCTTCCAGTTCCCAGCATCCAGCTTCCAGCTTCCAGTATCCGGCACCGCTTCTCGCTTCCCACCCTCAGTATCCTGCTTCCAGCTTCCAGCTTCAGCTTCCGGTATCCTCCACCGCCACCATCTTCACCCGATCCCCCGCCTGAATCCAAAATGGCTCATCCCGTTGCGCGTCGAACAGGGGCAGCGCCGTCCGTCCGATGATGCGCCAGCCGCCCGGCGTGGGCAGCGCGTAGATCCCCGTTTGCGCGCCGGCGATGCCCACACTCCCCGCCGCCACGCGCGTGCGCGGCGTGCTCAGACGTGGCGTTGCCAGTTCTGGCGGCAATCCCAAAAGATAGGCGAACCCCGGCGCAAATCCCAACATCGCCACCTGATACGTCACCGCGCTGTGACGACGAATCACCTCTTCCGGCGTCAATCCGCAATGACGCGCCACATCCTCCAAATCGGGACCGGCTTCCCCGCCATAATGTACCGGCACCTCAATCACGCGCCCCGCGGACCGACTGCTGGCCGCTTCCAGGCCTTCCAGCAGACGGGTGATGGTCGCTTCCAGGATTTCGCTGCCCTGCAGCGCATCGAATTTCACCAGCAGCGCCCGGTAAGTTGGCACCGTCTCCACCAGACCCGTTGGCGCTGCGGCCCGGAGGAGCGCATCTAAAGCGTGGACGCGCGCATTGAGAGCTGCGTCCAGCGTATCCCCCAGCTCCACGCTGAACGCACTTTCCCCTACCGCCACCATGCGTGGATAACGCTTCATGACTCACCCGCTTGCGGCGCCCGCACCGCTACCCCCGCTGCTTCGAGCGCCGCGCGCACCCGACGTGCCAGCTCTGCCGCGCCGGGGGTGTCCCCGTGGATGCACAGCGTATCCACCCGCAGCGGAATCGCCTCCCCGCTGGATGTGAGCACTTCGCCTGCCACGGCCATTCGTACCGCGCGACGCACCACCTCGTCCACGTCATGGATGACCGCGCCCGGCTCGCCGCGTGGCACGAGACTCCCATCAGGCCGGTAGGCGCGGTCGGCGAAGCCCTCACGTAATACGCGCAACCCGGCGGCCTGCGCCGCCTGTTCCAGCGCGCCGTTGGGCAGCGTCATCACCATCATCGTAGCATCGAAATCCCGCGCGGCCTCGACGAAGGCTTCGGCGCAGGCCCTATCGCGCGCTAAACGATTGTAGAGCGCCCCGTGAGCTTTGACGTGGCGCAACCCCGTCCCCGCCGCGCGCGCAAAAGCCGCGAGCGCGCCGAGCTGATACAGCGTGAAAGCGTACACCTCAT
Source organism: Anaerolineae bacterium (assembly GCA_034432595.1). Lineage (GTDB taxonomy): Bacteria > Chloroflexota > Anaerolineae > B4-G1 > SLSP01 > DAOTZR01. The sequence continues at coordinate 30,975 of DAOUBT010000005.1, forward strand.
CAGGATTGAGGCTCATCTCCCGCCGCCCGAAACCCTGCAGGTCGGGGTAGCCGGGATGGGCGCCGAGCGCCACACCCCGCGCTGCCGCTGCGTGAATCGTCGCGCGCATCACCAGCGGATCGCCGGCGTGCAGCCCACAGGCGATATTCGCCGACGTGATGACATCAAAAAGGGCGTTATCTTCGCCCAACCGATAACGCCCATAACTCTCTCCGACATCACTGTTGAGGTCTATGGTGCGCCCTGTCATTTCGCGTAGTCATAAAAAGAAGACGTGAAGGCGAAGCCTTATCATTTCGCGTAGTCATAAAAGCTAAGCATAGTCAAAAAGCTATGCCAGCTCAAGCTATCCGTTCTCGCATCCAGGTGACCACATCCTGCAACACCTGTTCGCGTCCGATCTCGTTGAAGCATTCGTGATAATAGCCCGGATACTCGCGATACATCTTATCCTGCGCGCTGCAGCGCTCGAAGAAGCGCCGTGCGCCTTCCGGCAGGCAGATGCCATCCGCACCGCCCTGCACCATGAGCAACGGCAGGGTGGGGGACCATTGCCCCGCGTTTTTGAGAGCCATCCGCGCCGCGCGCACCATGCCGTAACCCAGGGCCGGCGTGGCGATGCGATGCACGAGCGGATCTTCCACATAGGCCTTGACTACGGCCTCATCGTGGGAAAGGAGTGCTGGATTAAGCTGCGTCTCGACCGGCTTGTGGGGCGCGACGCGCGCCAGCACGGGGAGCAGCGCCATGAGCAGCGGCGAGGTGCCGGAGGTTTTGAGCGCAGGTGAGGATGCAATCACCCCGCGCAGCAAATCCGTGTAAGTGAGGGCATACGTGAGCACAATCAGACCGCCCATGCTGTGCCCTAGCAGGAACAGCGGCGCCTGTCCGATGCGCTCCGTTAATTGCAGAAGGAATTGCCGTGTGTCCTCGCGATAGTTGCACCAGGTCTCGATGTCCCCACGCGCCCCATCGGAACGTCCGTGGCCGCGCAAATCGAAACTGTGGACGGCAAATCCTTGGGGCGTGAACCATTCCGCCATGGGCGCGTAGCGTCCGCTGTGCTCGCCAATGCCGTGTACCACCGCCACATGCGCCAGGATGCGTCCATCTGGCAGCCAGCTCTGGCGGAACAGCCGCTGTCCATCGTGACCGTAAAAATCACCGTGTTCAGATCTCATGCCTCACCTCCCTTGCGCGCAACGCGGCCTTGTTGCTGCAGGCGCGCTTTGTACTTGAGCCAGGTGCGCCAGACCGCTTCACCTTCCTGATGGGGCGCAACCTGATGCAGGAAGGGAAAATCCTGTGGCGTGACCGCAATTTTCGCAATGGGGCGTACCGGGTTGGGGCAAACCCACTCATCATAGCGCACCACGCTGTTCGAAACCGGCTTGAAAGCCGGACGCGGCAGGATATACACCATGCCCGTGCGCCAGGGCTTGAGCTTATGCAACGTCTCGTTCAACGAAAAATAATAGTAGCGGCGTTCCTGTGCGCGCGTGATTTTGACCACAAAGGCCCCACTGCGCACCGATCCCTGATACAGGGCCTGATCGAGGATGGCGTTGAAAATCGGCCAGATGCCATCCGCACTGGCAAACACGCCACGCAGGCGCTGCCCGCTGGAATCGTTTTGTTCGTGCGGTTCCAGCACCGTGATGGCGGGGTTATTCGACCCATAGAGCACCACATCCTGTTGGGTCACCAGATAGCGCAAGAACTCGTGTCGCGGGTAGGGGAGGGTGTAATCAATCGGCTGTTCCAATCCCAGGCTGAAGGCGCGCAGGAACAGCGCGTCGAAGGCGCGGCGGCGTTCCTCATTGGGCGCCCAGGTAGGCTCTGGCAAGAACAAAGCCCGCAGGACGACCGTTGCCAGGGCCGCGGTCACCTCATCCAACCCCTGACGCAGTTTACTATCTTGGGCTTTAGGCGCGTTCATGCAGGATCTCCTCGATAGCCTGAAGTGTGGTTTCGATGTCGGCGTCGCTAATCCAGTAGTGGGTCACCGCGCGCAAGCGGCGGGCATCCCGCGCCAGCATCAAAATGCCGCGCGCCTTTAGCTTTTCGGTCAGGCTGATGGCGTCCATCGGTAGCGTGGGGGCCAGCTCAAAATAGACGATGTTGGTCGGCGCCGGGGTGACGCTGACGCCGGGCAGCGCCGCCAATCCTTCGGCCAACCGCCGGGCGCGGCGGTGGTCCTCATGGAGACGCTGTGGCATCGTTTCCAGCGCCACCATGCCAGCCGCGGCCAGCACGCCGGCCTGTCGCATACCGCCACCCAGGACCTTGCGCGCACGGCGCGCCTCGGCAATAAAGGCGCGACTGCCGCAGATGACCGAACCGACGGGGGCACACAATCCTTTGGAAAGGCAAAACGTGACGCTGTCCGCTTCGCGCACCAATTCGCGCACATCCACGCCCAAAGCTGCGGCGGCGTTGAAGATGCGGGCCCCATCAATATGAAGCTTAAGACCGTGCCGGTGCGCGAGTTCCGCCACAGCCTGCGTGTATTCCGGAGTGAGCACCGCACCGCCACACAGATTGTGCGTATTTTCCAGGCAAATCAAGCGCGTGCGTGGATAGTGAATGTTGTCGGGACGAATGGCGGCCTCAATCGCTGCCAGGTCCATGGTGCCGTCCGGACGGTTGGGCAGCGTATGCGGGATGATGCCTCCCAAAGCCGCGATGCCACCCTGTTCGTAGACAAACGTGTGGCTCAAGTTCCCCAGAATCACCTCATCCCCACGTCCGCAGTGGGCGAGAATCGAGGCCAGGTTGCCCATGGTGCCGCTGGGGACGAAAAGCGCGGCCTCTTTTCCCAGGCGCTCGGCGGCCAGCTCCTGCAGGCGGTTGACGGTTGGGTCATCGCCGAATACATCATCTCCGACCTCGGCCTGTGCCATCGCCGCGCGCATCTCCGGCGTGGGTTGTGTGACGGTATCGCTGCGCAGATCAATCACATGCGCCTCCATAGATGAAAAGTTGCTCTTGCATTATAGGCGAGTAGCAAAAAATGCAAAATTCCCAGGATAGCCGTTACAACTCCCTTTTGAAAGCGGGGCACTTCAGGACGGGAGCCACGTTCAACCAGGGATTCAGGTGGGCGACGCCACAGGATTGGCTAAAGTTAAGGCGTTGCCTTTCCCTATCCCGCTTTCCTGCTCAACTTACGGCTTATCAGGCTTTTTCTCCCAGGTTTGCCGGTCAGGAGCAAGCTTCACGCTTCGCCCATAAAACGCGCGACGCTATCCTCCAATCCGCCAGGGCGATTACGGGCCAGCCAGAGCGCGCGGTATTCGCTGATGAGGCTGCGCAATTCGTCTTCCAGCGAAAAGTCGGGCGCCTCTCCCAGCGCCCACAGGCCGCGCTGACAGGCGTAGCGCAACAGGCGCGCGGTGAGCTGCATTTCACGGCGGATCAGCGGCGCATCGGCGCGGGCCATGCGTTCCTGTGAAGCGGGGGCTATGGCGGCGTCAACCGCTTCCAGGGTGCGGCGCAGGCGCGCGGCACTGAGTCCCGGCCAGGCGGCGATTTCCGCGCGGGGCCACTGCAGTAACCAGAACAGCACGGTCCCATTGCCCACGGGAATTTCGGTGGCCTGATAGACGTTGCCCAAATCGTAGAAAATGCGTCCCATGACCCCGCCTGCGTCCTCGAAGGCATACTGACTGAGCAGCGCCGGCCAATCGGCATCGCGGTTGCTTTCCAGACACCAGCTATAGGCCGCGCCCGCCGCAAAGCCCAGATAACTCACCGGCAAAGCCTGCCAGTGCCCAAGATCGCCCCAATCGGTGATCAGATAGCCGATGGCGCCGTGCTTCACCCCCTGCTCGGCGGCGTTGCGCAGATTGACGAGCGCGTTATCCGTTCGCCCGGCGAGGCTGCACCAGCTCGACGTGCCGGGGCACAGGTAGAAGGGGATGCCCGTCTCGGCAAACGTTGCTCCTTGCGCGTCAAAGGGATGCTCCGCTTCGTAGCCCCACACCAGGGCAATGAGGTCGCGCGGAAGTTCGGGCACCAGCTCCGGATGATTCAGCACCATATCGCCCCAAAACTGCATGGTAAAGCCGCGCTCGCGCACCTCACGGTAAAGCGCAAGCAGGAAATCCAGGTACACACGTCCCACGCCGCGCGCTTCGCACAAAGCCTTGCTCTGCCCATGGCCCACATCGAACGTCTCATCCCCGCCCACGTTGACCATGCGGCTGGTAAAGTGGGGGAGCAGCTCCTCATACAGGCTGCGGATGAGCGCGAGGCTGCCGGGATGGGCTGGCGCAAGGCTGAAGGGACCGCGCATCGTCCCCCAGGGCACGGGAAACTCGCCGTGCAGCTCGGCCAATGGCGCGTAGCGCGGATGCTTGAGCCAGCGTTCCATGTGCCCGAAGGAGTTCTGATTGGGCACCAGCTCGATAAAACGCTCGCGGCAATAAGCATCTAACGCCAGCACCTCCTCACCAGTCATGGGGGAAGCATGACGCCACACCTCCGGGTGTTGCCGATAAGCGAAGGTGTGTTCCGTGTAGAGCTGCAGTTGGTTGATTTTCCATCCTGCCAGACGGTCTACCAGCGCGAAAAGCGTCTCCATACGCGGGACCTTATCGCGGCTGATGTCCAGCATCACGCCCCGTGTGGGGAAATCCGGCCAGTCCTCGATGAGCAGACACGGCAGCCCGCTGGGGTCGGTTGTCAACTGACATAGGGTGGCAACGCCGTAAAACAGGCCAGCCTCATCGTGTGCGGTTAAGGCTATGTGAGAAGGGGTAATCTCTAAGCGATAGCCCTGCTTATGGGGCACGGTTTCCGCGTCCACCCGCAGGGTGAGGGCGCGCTCCGCCATCGGGGTCAGCGGGCTGACGCTCAGCTCCCAGCGGTAACCGTAGCGCGCCTCGATGCAGGCCTGAAAACGCGCAGCCGTGAAGCGTTCTGCGGACCGATCCAACACGATAAGACGCCCCGAAGTAGGGGTAAATTGCCCGACGCGGCGTTCGATGTGACGGGGAAAGGGCAAGAGCCTGAGATCATGGGACATCGAGGGCCTCCTGTGTGCTCTAACGATTCACCAACACCATTACCGCATACTCCCGATAAAGCATGAAGCCAAACTTGCCGTAGAAATCCGTCTGGTCCGTCCAGTCAATCACGCAGCCGCGCACGCCCAGACTTTGCAGATACCGTGCCGCGCCATCCACAATAGCTGCACCGTAACCTTTCCCCCGTTCCGCTGCCGCCACGCCCAGCGGCCCAAACTGTCCCCATGGACGCGGCAAACGCCGCGGATAGAAGCGTTCGATAGGGCGCAACGAATCTTCCAGCGTGATCTGGCAAAAGCCTACCGGACGCGCCTCCGCTTCGTGCCAGAGTAAGAGCCAGTCGCTCGCGCGTCCGCCCTCGCTCAGGAAAAGCTCGCATTCCAGTTGCCAGCGTCCCGGAAACTCGCGCGCCATGAAATCCAGCAGCATCGCTTCCTCGCCAGGACGGGTGGGACGCAGGTGCACCGCGTCCGGCACGCGCATGGGGAGATAATCCCGCAGGTCACGCGCCACATCCCAGACACGCCCCTGTTCTTCAAAGCCGCGCCGCAAGAAAAAGGTGCGTCCAGCTTCCCCCAGGGCCACCGGCAGGCCCGGCGTAAAGGGGCGCAGGCTCCCGCCCAGCCAGACCTGTGTGCAACCCTGCTCCTTGAGCCAGCTTTGCGTCCATGTCAGCAGCGCACTGCCCACGCCCTGGCGTTGCGCCGTTGGAGCTACGGCGAGAGCATCTATCCAACCCTGGCGCTTGTCGGATGGGGTGCTTTCTGCGCTGACCAACACAAACCCCACCGGCTCACCTTCCCGTAGCGCTATCCGTCCGCTTTGCACCATTCCAGGGGTGGGGCGGGTGTTAAAGGCCACAAAGGCTGGTGTTATGGCCAGTTCCGACCCGCACGCCGCTGTCCAGATCGCTGCGGCACCTTCTTGATGAGTCCTTGCCGTGTGGTCAAAAGAAATCAGGTTCAAGGTCACTCCTTCAGATTTCATAGAATAAGGGTTTGTCTCAGGTGAACGCCAACGTGCATAGAGAAACTGGTCGCGTGAGGGCCCCCTAACCCTGTCGAGCAGTTGCTCACGATAAACAATTACTTCCGCCTCAAGGGGCCATAAATGCGACTTTCGCTGGTTTCATCATGCTCAAAGGACGGCAAAAAACGGCGCAGTGTCGTGCCTTTACCACTTTGTGTCTGGAGTGAACCAGCTTGCCTTCATTTTAGCTGCTCACGGAAAACATTCAAGCAGGCGGAAGACGAAAAGTCTCCGCATCTTGGGGCGCTCTTGGGGATAACCGGGCTGGGCGGAGCTTTCAGCTTGAGGTAACGAAACGCGGGGTCAGGTTTGAGGTGCTTTGTCAGGAGTCAGCTCGTAGGTGGAATGCAACACCCCATCCGCGCGTTCGCGCAGGGCTTGTTCCAGAGCAGGAAGCTGCGCCACCCCATGGCGATATTGAAAGGGCCACATGCTTTTGAGATGGAAAAAGGCTACCCGGTCTCCATCATGGAGTTCAACTTAATCCTGAACGATGGTGTAAAAGAAGATTCAGGTGGGGTAAGGGTAGGCAAAGGCATCGCCTTTGCCTACCCTGAGATTGCCTTCGCCTACCCTGAGGAGGTAAGCAGTTACAATTTTCTAACATTCGCTATGCCCGCAGGCGTAGCAGCGGCGGCAGCCCTCGGTGTAAACCATCGCTGCCTGCCCGCAAGCCGGGCACAGATCACCCACCGGGAAAAGCGTGAGTTGGCCCGCCTCCATCCCGACCGGAGCTGTGGGGAGCGGGGACGCAGGCCTGTGCTCGTCCGATTCGCCTTCTGCTTGCGTTTCGGCGCGCTCGCGGATATGCTCAGTAAGCACACGTGCCACGGCGTCCGGCAGGCTCAGAATGCGATTGTGGCCGAATCCCAGAGGCCGTCCGCCGCCAATGCCGCCAAGCTGTTCCGCCACCTTTTCCAGACGGGCGCGCGGCTCCAACGAGGAGGGCAGGCGCAGGATGAGCGAAATCAAACGTCCGATGGCTTCAGCTACGGCGGCGGTGTCCGACCCGGCTTTGCCCACGTTGAGGAAGACCTCAAACGGCTGCTCCTCGCCGTTCAGGTTAATCGTCACATACGCCGTACCCAGGGGGGTAGGGGTCTGGTAGGTCTTTCCCGGCAGGGATTTGGGCCGCGGACGGATGCTCGGTCCCTGCCATGGTTTGAGGGCGACTGGCGCGGGCGTCGGGGCGGGGGACGGCTCGCCTTGTTTTTGTTTCTGCGTGGAAGCTGTCTGCAGCACCTCGTGTTCGCGCGATCCGGCCACGTACACGGTCAGACCCTTGCACCCCAGCTTCCAGGCCAGCATGAAGGCTTCCGCCACATCCTCCGGCGTTGCGGACGGGGGGAAGTTAATGGTTTTGCTGATGCTGGCATCGGTGAAAGCCTGCAACGCGGCCTGCATTCGGATATGCCCTTCCGCGGGCACGTCCGCCGCAACGACGAAGACATCCCGTAGCTCCTCGGGTACTTCCGGCACGTCCTGACAACTGCCGTTCTCCAGCACGGCCTGGAAGATGCGCTCGCGCGTGGCTTCGTCCAGGCCGGCACTTTCCAGGGCACGGGTGAAGGCCGGGCTGACGTAGCGCAGGGCGATGACGTTATCCGCCTCGTGGACGTGGCGCGTGTAGGCCAGAGCGAAAACCGGCTCGCAGCCATAGCCCTCGATGCCAACCACCGTGGCAATCGTGCCGGTGGGGGCAACGGTGAGCTGCGCGGCATTGCGGATGCCGTAGCGCTTCAAATCTGCTACGATTTCGTCCCAGTGAAGTTCGGGACGTGCCCAGGTCTCACGACTCCACGACTCATCTAACCAGGCGGGCCACTGTGGGGGTTGCCAGGTCATGTTGACCGGATCGTAGACGCTGCCGCTGATGGCGGGGAAGGGGCCGCGTTCCTGAGCCAGCTTGATGCTGGCGCGCATCGCATGGTAGCGGATGAACTCCATCACGCGCGCGGCGAGCACCTGTCCAGCGGGGCTGCCATAACGTACCCGCAGATGATAGAGCAGGTCCGCCAATCCCATAATGCCTAATCCGATGCGACGGCTGCGTAGCGCTGCTTCGCGCAGTTGCGGGACAGCGGGGACGTAGCTGTTGGCTGTTACCACGTCATCCAGGAAGCGCACGGCGGTATGGACGGTGCGTTCCAACAAAGCCCAGTCCACCATGGGGTGACCTTCTGCGTCATGGGTCAGGTGGCGGGCCAGGTTGATCGAGCCTAAGCAGCAGTTTTCGTAGGGCAACAGGAACTGTTCGCCGCACGGATTGGTGCTTTCGTATCTCCCCAAATGCGGAACGGGATTATCGCGTTGCGCGGTATCCAGGAAGAGCATTCCCGGCTCACCGTTGCGCCAGGCCTGCTTGACGATGGTGTCGAAGAGGTCGCGTGCGCGCACCTGCTTGTAAGGGAGAAGGGCGATGCCCTGAGCGACGGCGTCTTCAAACGTGCCGCGAAATGTGCGGTAGCGTGGATCTTCGATGTCAGGGAAGTGCAGTTCCCAGGGCGCATCCTCTTCTACCGCGCGCATGAAAGCATCCAGCACGCCTACCGAGATGTTGAAGTTGGTGAGGGTGTTCTCCTCGCGCTTGCAGGTGATGAAATCCTCAATATCGGGATGATCTACGCGCAAGACTGCCATGTTAGCGCCGCGGCGTGAGCCACCCTGCGCGATCTCGCCGAAAGCCTTATCATAAACGCGCAGGAAGCCCACGGGGCCGGTCGCCTCGCCCATGCTGGACATGACGCGCGCTTTGCGGGGGCGCAGGCGCGAGAAAGAAAAGCCGTTGCCGCCGCCGGTCTGCTGAATCAGCGCCGCATCGCGCAGGGATTGGAAGATCCCCCCCGGTATGCGGCCCATATCATCCTCGATGGGGAGCACGAAACAGGCTGCCAGTTGTCCCAACGGGGTGCCCGCGCCGGTAAACGTGGGGGAGTTGGGCACAAAACGCAGACGCGTCAGCAGTTGATAGAACTCTCCTTCGGCACGTTCCGCATCGCCACCCAGCTCCGCTTCGGCTGCGGCGACGTGATGCGCCACACGCCGGAACATCTGCGCCGGTGTTTCGTTGGGCTTGCCATCGGGACCTTTGCGCAGGTAGCGCTTGCGCAACACGGTCATAGCATTACTTGAGAACATTTGTTCTATTTCATGATCCGACAAAACAGGTTCGGGGGATGTTGTCATGATGTCCTCCTTAAAGGGTAGGGGAAATTATGGGATGGTCTGTGCGCGCAAGCGATCGATTTCGGCGCGCACGGCTTCCAAATCCTTCAAGCCCAGGTAAACAATGGCGTAGCGGATGTAGGCGACTTCGTCAATTTTACGCAGGGCTTCAATCACCATATCGCCGATTTCCTTGCTCGGCACTTCCGTGTTTCCGGATTGAATCAGGGTGCGTTCAATGGTATCTACGATACCTTCCAGCGCTTCGACGGAGATAGGGCGCCGCGCGCAGGCGATGCGCAGGCCGGTCATCAACTTGTGGCGATCGAATTCCTCGCGACTCCCATCGCGTTTAATCACGACGGGGAGCGCCAGCAAGGGGCGTTCAAGCGTGGAAAAACGCCGTCCGCATGCCTGACATTCACGTCGGCGCCGCACGTTGCCGTGTTGATCCTCACCGGTGTCAAGCACGCGGGTGGTGTTACCATCACAAAATGGGCATTTCATCTTTCGACCGCCATATATAGGGTTTTACTTGAGGCCGCACCGCCATAGGTGGTGTATTCGTATTATAACACACTCGGCTTGAATGGCAAGCGGCGGCGTGATGCCGCCGCTTGCAGATGGATGTGGGGATAACCTAACGGGCGCGGGTCAATGCTGGCAGCAGGTAGTCGCGCGCCACGACCTCCCAGCTCATGTGCTCCGCCACGCGCTGCCCGCGTTCCAGGAGGAGCTGCATTTGTTCCTGTGTATGCGGGAGGCGATCCCGCATTTGTTCCGCCACGTTTCGGCTCTGACTGACTTCGAGGGCGTCGCGCGCGTTTTGATTCAGGGCCAGGGCGCTTTGCAGGGTAAGCGTCGCCCACGTGGGGGGCAGGGTGACGTAATCCGCCACAATGAGGTTCTCGAAAGGCTCCACACCGGCGGCCTGCGCGGCGCGTTGCACAAAGCCTACGCAGCCGCAGACGTTGCTCACGATACACAGGGCGCCGAATCCCAACGGCTCCACCTGTGCGATGCCAAACGGTTCGTACACGGATTGCCCGAATTCCGCGTCCGATCCGCGGCGCAGATCGGCGAAGCCCATATCCTCCGGCATCCGTTCCCCGCAATGTTCGCGATCCCAGCCATATTGATTGACCAGCACCACTTTGATTGCCTGCGATTTAGCGTTGAAAGCGGCCACGGCTTCGTAAAAGGGGATTTCGAGCCATACCAGATCCCCGTTGTCGCTGCGGTGATAAACCGGCCAGCCGTATTCTTTTTCCCAACGCCGTACATCCTCAGGCTTGCGACCGGTGTGGGCGCTTGTTGAAAGCACAAAATGCACGGCCGTTTTACCCTCAGCGGCCAGCATGGCGTCCAGATGTTCCAGCACTCGCAAATCGCGCCACAACCCCTTGCTGACGACCAGGCGCGTCACATGGCTGAACACGTAATCGGGTTTAAATCCAAACAGCGCTTCCGCGTAACGCTGGAGTTTGGCTTTTGAGGCGAGCTTGTCCGTCAGGCTGATGCGTTCAAACGGCACGCCGTTGTAGGCCAGATCAATCGGAATCATCTCGAAGGCCGGGCCGGTAAAGCGTAACTCTTCCACCACCCAATCTCCCACCGCCAGAATGGCGTCGAGCCGTGGCGTCTGCTTGATGAGTGCGTGTTTAAAGTAGTCGCTGCGGTCGCCGAATACCATGTCCATGGAGAGGCCCTGTGCGCGTGCCAGGCGCAGCACGTTGTAGAAGCGGGTATCATGCCCTGCCTCATCTTCCACCAGGATGCGCGCCGTCGCCATCTCGTGGGCGTAGAAGGCCAGATACCACGTCTCCCCCTCCTCAATTTGTGCGCAGTAAGCCAGTGGCAACCCCATCCATTCATGGGCCAGGATGACGCGCCTCCCCGCTCCTTTGGGACCGGCGAGCACCTGCAACGCCGCCAGGGATGGACGCGCGGCCTTAATCGTCATATCGTATTCGTCCAGCATCTCGTAGCGTTCCGAGGCGATGGCGTAGTGATCCCACAAATCGTACTTGAAGCGGTTGGTTTCCCAGATGTCCGCATGAGACGCATCCACCAGCAGGACTTCGTGTTCTACCCCGCGGAAAGCGCGCCGTCCGTACATAATGTGCACTTTGAACATCGCTTCAATGGCGCGCAGGCTACTGCTGATGGTGTCCCAATCCGTGCCGTCGGGCAAAACGGGAGGTGGGGTGTTGATTTTGTGCCAGGATGAATAGTACAGCGTCATGCGATTGCGCGGTTCGGTCAGGCGCATCATTTGTCCCGCATCGCTGGTGTTGATGGTGCCCACCAGAATGGTGCGTGGCACAGCTTCCGTGTAGGCGCGCGCGGAGAGTAGCCCATCCAGCACCGCGCCGATGCCGCCGATTTTGAAGCCCGCTTCATGGGTGGCGTGGACAACAAGCTCCAGTGGTTTAGCGTTCATTTCCCCTCCTGTTATTCACCGATGATTTTGACCAGCACGCGTTTGGGACGACGACCGTCAAATTCGCCGTAAAAAATCTGCTCCCAGGGACCGAAATCCAGCTTGCCGTTGGTGATGGCGACGACAACCTCACGGCCCATGATTTGCCGTTTGAGGTGCGCGTCTCCGTTGTCTTCGCCCGTGCGATTGTGGCGATAGCGGCTGATGGGTTCGTGGGGAGCAAGCTCCTCCAGCCAATCGTCATAATCCTGATGCAGGCCCGGTTCATCGTCATTGATAAACACTGAGGCCGTGATGTGCATGGCGTTGACCAGTACCAGACCCTCCTGTACGCCGCTTTCGCGCACACAGGCTTCCACTTGAGGGGTGATGTTGACAAAGCCGCGGCGATTGGGGATGTTGAACCATAATTCTTTGCGGTAGCTCTTCATGCCTTTCCTCCCAGACGTGGGATTTCGTAAGCAGCTATTTGCGCGATGGTTTCACGGAGAGATAAAGAAGGCATCCAGCCTGTAAATTCCTGAATCTTGCGGATATCCGGAACACGCCGGGCCATGTCCTCAAAGCCAGGCTCGTAAGCCTCGTCGTAAGGAATGAAAACGATTTCGCTCTTCGACCCCGTCACGTCCCGGACCGTTTGCGCCAATTGCAGGATACTGACTTCTTCCGTGCTGCCGATGTTGAAAATTTGTCCCACGGCTGCGGGCGTGGTGCTGAGTTGCAGTAAGGCGCGCACCACATCCTGCACATTGCAGAAGCAGCGCGTTTGACTCCCATCTCCGTACACCGTGATGGGACGTCCGCTCAGCGCTTGACGCACAAAGCGCGGCACCACCATCCCGTATTGACCCGTCTGCCGCGGCCCTACCGTGTTGAACAGGCGGACAATGACCACGGGCAGGCCACGCTGCCGATAATAAGCCAGGCCCAAGAACTCATCCACAGCTTTGGATTCGGCGTAGCACCAGCGTGATTTCGTCGTCGGCCCCAATACCCGATCGTCCTCTTCCGCGAACGGGACCTGGACTCCCTTCCCATACACTTCTGAAGTGGAGGTGATCAGAACGGGTGTTTGATACATCGCTGCGGCGCGGAGCACCGCTGTTGTTCCTTCCACGTTGGTTTCGATAACGCCAATCGGGTCGTGGACAATCAACTCTACTCCGACGGCTGCCGCCAGATGGAACACAAAGGCACAGCGTGGCAGGACTTCATGCAGTCGGGCTGGGTTCGTGATGGTATCTTCAATGAAAGTGAATCCCGGATGCGGCAGCAAATGCGCAATATTTTCGCGGCTGCCAGTGGAAAGATTGTCTATAACGGTCACGCGCGTCCCGTGAGCGAGGAGCGCTTCCGCCAGATGGGAGCCGATAAACCCGGCTCCGCCTGTAATCAGAACCTCATCAAACACGTTTGCTCCCCTTTTTGTTATTGTTGCTTGCACAATCCGAATCCTGGCCCTAAATGGACATCGAACTCAACCTCGCGGACGGTCTCGTCTTGAGGGTCAGGTACGATGCGCTCTACCCAATCGCCCAGAATTTTTTGCAGTTTTGGCAGGGACGACCCCTTGCTTGTTGTGGTGTAATCTATGATTTCCGTGCGGGCAATGGTGGGGTCCACGAAGACCCAAACGACATCAAAACCGCGCAGGGCTAATTGGTCACGCAACAAAATGCCGCAATTGAAGTATCCAGAATTATCGAAGATGCGCACGCGCGGCGCGTTCCGTTCAAGGCGGGTTGAGAGGGGAGGCGTCAGGGCTTCCTCGATGAATGCGCTGAAGCGCTCGGGGTAGGGAAGGAGTACAGCCTCGTTTGCAGGTGTTGTCCAGGGATATACGACATCGTAAGTTTCTACCAAACGGCTTTTGATGTGACGGTTATCCAATTGTGTGGCGATGCCGGCCAGGTACATGATGGTGTTGAAATCCAGGTCAGTTTCCATGTATTGTTGGGCTGCTTCCCAGGCTGCCGGCAAATTCTTGTAGAGCTTCGGTCCCATGACTTGATCGTAGAGCGCGCGCAGCACCTGTTGCTGCCGCCGACTCCGGTCGAAATCTGAGGTAGTTTTGCGGGAACGCACATATTGCAAGGCCAGGCGCCCATCCATGTGATGGATGCCCGGATCGAGCATCAGATGCGCCCAGCCTGTTGGCTCGTCTTCATCGGGGAAACTGTCGTAGAGAGGTGCATCCACCAGGACATCCACGCCACCAACGGCGTCTATCATGCTCTTGAAGCCAGCGAAGTCTATCAAAGCGGCGTAATGGACATTGATACCAAAGTTGTACAGGAACGTGGCTTTGACTAACCCCATCCCGCCGCCGGGGTACTTGTTGAGCACGCCGTGCACGTAGGCCGTGTTGATGCGGTCATAGCCGTGGGTGGGAATCCAGACGTATAAATCGCGTGGGATAGAAAGGACATTGACGGTGGGCGTCTTGGGTTCCACGGCTACCAGAATAAGGGTATCGGTACGCGCTACCTTTTCTCCAGGGCGACGGTCACTTCCCATGAGGACAATGTTAACCGTCCCTTCTGGCTGTGGGAATGGCGTGGCCTGCGCTGGTTTGGGCAGCGTTGAAATCACCGGTGGATCATAGATGGGGACCGGCGTGGGCAAATCGGTCTGGGTGGGGAAGGTGAGCGTGACCGCAGGCTCATCTGTAGGTTCCTGGGAGGGCATCGGCGTTAGTGCTGGCACCTGCGTTTGGGGCGGAGGGGTCATGGCCTGTTGCGTCAATCTTGCCTGGGACGTAGGCGAGCTGGATCCAGGCGCACTGACCCGTGGCGCGCAGAGTGCCAGCATTCCTGACACGATTAATGTCAGGAGTACGGGCATAATACCGGTGCGTAGGTTCAGTTTTTTCATTCGCGTTCTCCCTGGCTTTTCAAGGGCTTCGCTTTGCAACACCCTCTATATTATAACCGACATCCCAAAATACCCAATTCTTCAGCATCGGTTCTTATGTCTCACGCCGTAAAGTTTAGCGGATTTTATTTCGCGTAGTCATAAAAGTACTTTTTACCCACCAATTTTAGAGTTGACATTTACCTGTTTTTCCCTATCATTAGCCTATGATGACGAAACTTTATCTAAAACCCGGACGAGAAGAATCGGTCTTACGCCGCCACCCCTGGATCTTTTCAGGTGGGATTGCGCGCGTCGAGGGCCATCCCAAAGCGGGGGAGAGTGTGGCCGTCCACAGTGCGGACGGTGCCTTTCTGGCCTGGGGGCAATACAGCCCTGCCTCACAGATTCGCGTGCGTCTGGTGAGCTGGACCGCGTCCGATGATCCCGACGCGCCGGAATTCTGGCGTATGCGGCTAAAGCGAGCTATTGCTATGCGCGCTCCGCTCCTGGCCGATGGCACAACGGACAGTTGTCGCCTCATCTTTGCCGAATCTGACGGCGTTCCCGGCCTGATTGTGGATCAGTACGGCGACGTGTTGGTGTTACAGGCCCTTACCGCCGGCGCGCAGGCGCGACGTCACCTCTACACCGATCTGCTGTTCGACCTCGTCGCACCGCGTACCCTTTACGAACGCAGTGACGCGGAAGTCCGCGAAAAAGAGGACCTCATCCCCTACACAGGGCTGCTGCGCGGACAAGAACCTCCGGCGCTCGTCCCTATCCGCGAAAATGGCTTGTCTTTTCAGGTGGATGTGAGAAAAGGACATAAGACGGGTTTTTATCTCGATCAGCGTCCGAACCGCCTGTCCCTTCGTCAGCACATTGAGCAGCGTCGCCGTGCTGAATTGGGAACCACCGTGCTCAACGTCTTCTCTTATACCGGCGCTTTTACCGCTTACGCTCTGGCCGGTGGCGCGGAATCGGTAGTGAATGTAGATGCGTCCACCGAAGCTCTGAGCCTGGGGCACCACCACTGGTCATCCGATGCACCGGTAACGGACGTTGTCGGTGACGCCTTCCGCGTGTTGCGCGATTTGCGCACGGAAGGGCGCGCATTTGATGTGGTGATCCTGGATCCAGCCAAGTTCGCCTTCTCGCAGGCCGATGTTCAGCGCGCCGCGCGCGGGTACAAGGATATTAATTTGCAAGGGCTGCATCTCTTGCGTCCGGGCGGATTACTTTTTACGTTTTCCTGTTCGGGTGCCATTTCCGCCGACTTATTCCAGAAAATTCTGTTTGGCGCTGCCCTCGATGCCGGACGTGAAGTGCAGATTATCGGTTGGATGGCGCAGGGGAGCGACCATCCCGTAGCCTTACATTTCCCCGAATCGGCCTATCTTAAGGGGTTAGTGGCTCAGGTGCTGGCATGAAACAAAGAATCGGCTACGGAATAGCGTTTCTACTGATAGGCCTTGGCCTGTTTTTGACCACGCATGGACCCCTTGCGGCTCAGGGAGGGCAGCCAAAGGTGCAGGTAACTGTGGCCTGGGATGGACGCGACCACGGTTTATGGAAGGAACTTCAGGTCGTCCTGGATCAAGACGAGGGAACCTGGCAGGGCGAGCTGATCGTTGAAAACACCAAAGAAGCCCTGACGTATCGTATCCCGTTGGAGCTGCCCCCAAAGGCCCATAAACTGTATCGTATTCCCGTATTCGTCGGCAATGCCACTGCGCTCAATTTGTCCCTGCAGGATAAGGCTGGATATACGACCAAAATACCGGTGCAGATGCGTTTCACACCAGCGAACAACGTGGGGCGCGTTTGTGCGGTATCAAGCACATCTATGCCGTCATCACTCCGTGGCTGTGATGTCGTCTATCGGATAGAGGACATCGTCGCTTTACCGGAGTTCGTTCTGGCCTGGGATGGGGTGGATGTGCTCCTTTTGGACGGGGTGAGCACTGCATCTTTAAGTGAAGCACAGCAGGCCGCTCTGGCCAGTTGGGTTGCCTGGGGCGGAAATTTGATTATAGGGGGCGGGGACACCTTGCGCGGCACCCTGGAGGGACTTCCGCCTCGACTGCGCATCGCAGAGGTGACGGGAGCGCCACTTTTGCGCACAGGTTCTCTGCTTCCCGATATGCCTGAACGAACCTGGAGCGTCTCGAACTTGCGCCCTACCGGTGAGGCTAAGGTCATCTTAGAACTGGATGGAAATCCTTTCGCCTTGCAACAAGAGGTGGGCCTGGGTGAAGTGGTGATTTTTGGAACAAGCCTTGCTCCCCTATGGCAAACGGAGTGGTTTTCGCACCGTCTGGAGGCTCATCCAGTTCCGGCCATTCAGATAGGCTATATTTCAGGTTTTAATAATTTAAACACTGCAAGCTCTTACTCATCTTACCCATCTTTGTGGTACTTATCTCAGGTTCCCAATTTTAAACTCCGTTCTGTGTTTGGTGTTTTGCTGATTGTCTTGCCCTTGCTTTATGTCCTTTTAATGGGGCCAGGTACCATGACTGTAGTGCGCCGATTGCGCAAACCTTTGCTGGCCTGGATCATGCTCCCCGCCTTGATCGTAGGGATGACTCTTTTGCTTTATGCTGTCCTGACTTTAGAGATAGCAGGAATCTTTCCCCTCGCGCATGTATCCAGCCTGATGTTTGTCCCCGATGGGCAAAGTCCGGCGCGGGTTTTAAGCTACTATGCTTTTTATGCTCCGCGCTGGCACACCTTGACCTGGACCAGTCAAGCCTGGACGCGCCCTTTGGATGGGAGTTACACAAGCGAGGCTTTTCATCAACCTGGAGAACCTGTAAAGGCCATGGTATCTGACCAGGGTACAGGCACGAAGGTGCATTTACAGCGCCTGGCAGGAATGATCACCTGGATGGAAGAATCTACCATGGAGGCACCTGAAATACGAGTGGCGCTTACCTACGACCCGGACAAAGCCATGATCAGCGGGACTTTGTGGAGTGCTCACGCTTTGAGAAATGTCTATTTGGTGCAGGCTGATTCCTTGAGCACCTACTATTTAAGCGACGCGCTCTCTGCTGGTGTGGAAAGCACTATTACCAGGGGTGTAGAACTCAGTTTGAGTTCAGATTTTCTCATGGATTTTTCTCAAAACGTGCTGCAAAACTTAAGTCGCGGCTGTTTCTTGCTGGCAGAAAGTGATCCGGCGTTCACTTCTGCCTTGATGAGACTATTAGGGACAGGTTATCTATGGCGGGAACAGTTATGGGTCTATAAAGTTCCCTGTCCTCAAATCAAACCGGTGTCAGACTCAATCATCTTTGACCCGTCGGATTGGACAGTAAGGTCATCTGACCATAGCATAGAAGAAAACAATTGGCTTCCCATTTATAGTTATGAATCCTCGGGGTCAGTAGATTATTATGCTCACTTCCCGATAAGTTTGAGCGGAATTCAATCACTGACCATTGAGCTGGAGCTACAAAGCGGGCTTGATCCGGCCATGCTGATACAAAATATCGAAGTGTTTGACTGGCAGACGGGAGATTGGGTAACCCTCCCGGATGCTTTGGTACGCGATGGGAGTCTGACCCTGACCGGTGATGATGCGGTGCGGTTTGTTGAACCCGGACAAGTCCATCTAAGCTTCCGGGTTTTCAACCGCGTCAATTCATCTGGTGGTTATGACAGGTTGAAATTTAACTTGACATTACAAGGACAACCTTAAATGTGAAGGAGTCACCATGGATTTAGGCATTATTGGCTTGCCGTTCAGTGGAAAAACAACCATCTTCAATGCTCTGACGCACGGCGAACGCCCCACGACGGCTTCAATGGGCAAGGTGGAGATCGTTACTGGCGTGGTGGATGTGCCAGATGCGCGCATTGACTGGTTGAGTGCGCTCTACAAGCCGCGCAAAACCACCTACGCGCGCGTCACGTATGCGGACATCGCCGGTTTGGACCGCGGGGCAGGCAAGACCGGCCTGAGCGGGCCTTTGCGCAATCAGCTTTCGCGGATGGATGCTTTTGTTCACGTGGTGCGCGCTTTTGAAAATGACATGGTGCCGCATCCCCTGCAAAGCGTGGACCCGCAGCGCGATTTGCGTTTGTTGGATGAAGAATTCATCCTCTCCGATCTGGTGACGGTGGAAAATCGTCTGCAGCGCATCGCCGAGAGTCTGCGCAAAGGCGCGCGCGCTGAGGAGCGACAGGCGCTACAGGCACAAGAAGCCGTTTTCCTGCGCTTGAAAGAAGCCCTGGACGCGGGCACCCATCTCCGTGCGCTGGACTTAACCCCGGAAGAACGGGAAGCCCTGCGCGGTTATGAGCTGCTCACCCTCAAGCCCGTGCTGGTGGTGATCAACGCTGGGGATGACCCGCTTTCGGAATCCGTTATTCATTATCCCGTGCCTCACAGCCGCGTGCTTTCCCTGCAGGGTAAAATCGAAATGGAGCTGGCACAGCTCGATCCGGCGGAAGCGGAGGTTTTCAAGGAGGAGTTCGGCATTCATGAGTTGGGCCTGCATCGCGTCATCCGCGCGTCCTACGAGCTGCTCAAGCGTATTTCTTTCTTCACGGTAGGGGAAGATGAAGTCCGTGCCTGGACGGTCCGCAAAGACGCCACCGCGGTCGAGGCCGCAGGCGCCATCCACACTGACCTGGCGCGCGGCTTTATCCGCGCCGAGGTGGTCGCTTATAACGACCTCTATCAGGCCGGCTCGATGGCCGAGGCGCGGCGTCTGGGTAAAGTGCGCCTTGAGGGGAAGGACTACATCGTACAGGATGGCGACATCTTGCACGTGCGTTTCTCGGTGTAACCCTGCCTGTCGCCGCGTGGGGTGGAGGAGCGGATTGTGTAAGCGTTAAAAGAGCGTATAATACCTGAGGGAGTCAGGATTGGAACCCGTGAAGCGTAATATCAAGCCTGTTGTGGAAGACGCCACTCTGGACGAAGCGGAATTTAAGATTGAGTGGCTTTTCAGCAACCTGCGCTGGACCTTTTTGATTGCGGTCGCCGGCGTAGTGGGTCTGAACGCTTTGCTTTCTTCCAGCGACTTTCCCGAAATGGTCGGTGTTTTGCTCATCGTGGGCGGCATCTCCAACCTGCTGGTGATGTTGATTCTGATGCTGAACGCCTTCCGTAAGCCTTTCCGCAACTTCACCTTCTTGCTCGATTCTGCCCTGGCTCTGGGCCTGATTCTGGCTACGGGCGGCACAAACAGCCCGGTGCTATTCATCTCCCTCATTCCCGTCATCACCCTGGCGTTGCGCTTCACGTGGCCGCCCAGCGTTATCCTGTGCCTCATCATCGTGATCATGTACCTCTACTTTGCTGGTCAGCAAATCGGGTACGACGTTTTATTTAGTTTCACGCCTGCTGGACTGCCCTACCTCACCAGCGCGATCGTGGTCTTCGTTTCCGGCGTTGCTATCAGCTACATCGGGGTGCGCATCCGCCAGACCTTGACCGCGGAGCGCGAACGGCGCGAGCTGCAGGCACGGCGCATGTTGGATAGCGCCCATCGGCGTGTGCGTCTCATTTTTGAGCTGGCAAGCACCCTCAGCGCCACCTTGAACTACGAGCGCGTCCTCACCGCGGCGCTGGATGTGAGTTACGCCGGGTTGCGACAATTCCTCCCGCCTGGCGTGGAGGAAGTCAAACAGGTACAGTTGATTATGTTGTTCGGTCTTGATGAGCAACTGTTTGTAGCCACCTCGCGCGGCTTGAGTTACGCTGAGGAGCGGCAGCGCTTCCCGGCTACGCAAGGTGCGCTTGCCAAAGCGCTCCACAGTGCAGAGCCGGTGTTGCTTGATGAACCCGGTAGCGAC
Organism: Anaerolineae bacterium; assembly: GCA_034432595.1. GTDB lineage: Bacteria > Chloroflexota > Anaerolineae > B4-G1 > SLSP01 > DAOTZR01. The sequence goes on from DAOUBT010000005.1 coordinate 51,309, forward strand.
CCGGAATTAGGGGCGCTGGTGGCCATGCATAGCTGCCGACAGGCGATTGTGGTGCCGCTGCGCGCCGGGTTTGAAAGTTATGGCGTGCTGGTGATGGGCAGCCCGCGCCCCAAGCTTTACACGCCCGACTTTGTAGATTTGCTGGTAGCGATTTGCAATCAGGCTGTCATGGCGCTGCAAAACGCGCAACTCTATCAAAACTTGATGGAAGAAAAAGAGCGCCTGGTGAGTGTGGAAGAGGACGCGCGCAAAAAGCTCGCGCGCGACCTGCACGATGGTCCCACGCAAACCATTGCCGCCATCGCCATGCGTCTTAATTTTATTCGGATGCTGGTGGAACGCGATCCTCAAAAGGCAATCGCCGAATTAGAAGCTCTGGAAAATCTCGCGCGCGACACGACGAAAGAAATCCGGCAGATGCTCTTTACGCTACGTCCTCTCATCCTGGAGACGCAGGGCCTCATTCCTGCGCTGGAACAGTACGTTCAGAAACTCGCCGAGACCGACCCGACGCCCATCCATCTGGAGGCCGAGCCTGGCGTGGACGATCTTTTGTCGCGTGAGGCGCAGGGAGCGTGTTTCTACATCATCGAAGAAGCTCTGACCAACGCCCGTAAGCATGCGCAGGCCTCTGATTTATGGATTCGCCTTTACCGACGTGGTACCAGCGTGGTGGCGGAGGTGGAAGATAACGGCAAGGGCTTTGACGTGGCCAAGGTGGAGGAAAAGTACGCTGAACGCTCCAGCCTGGGCATGATGAACCTGCGCGAACGCGCCGCGCTGGTCGGCGGCAAAACGGTGATCCAATCCACGCCTGGCAAGGGCACTAAAGTCAGCGTGACCATTCCTATTCGGAAAAACAGTGGACGCTAAACTTCTCATTACCGAGCGTTGGTTATGGCTTGAGGTGTCGCTGCTGGTGGCGCTGGCCGCTGGATGGGGACGCTGGTATTGGCGGCGTCGCGGGCATCCCGTTCTGCCCTGGATGTCGTCGCTCTGGCAGGTGCTACGTCTGCTTTACGCTCTGGGTTTTCCCGCCGCCCTTTTGCTCTGGCGTCACGGGTTGAGCGAGCGCTTTTTTGGCCTCAAACCACTCTCCGCCGGTCCCGTTGTGTGGACGCGCGATCTGGTCTGGACGCTGGGCATCGGATTGGCGACATGGCTTATCTTGCGCTACCTGGCACATAGCTCTCCCTTGCCCCGCCGCCATGATGGAACAGTGGCGTTGCGCGAAGCGCTGTACCACCAAGTCCATGCGGCTTTCTATCGCGAACCTTTTGTTTTGCTGTGGGGGATTGGCCAGGGGAGCTGGTTGGGCCTGCTTCCCCTGGCTTTTGAGTCGCTGCTCGATCCCAACCGTTGGTCGGATATAGACGATGACGCGCGCAGTTTGAATCTTCTTATGCGCCTCACCCTTTTGCTATCCGGAACCCTGCTCTATATGCAGACGCAAAACCTCTGGCTGATGCTCCTGATGGATGCCTGTGTAGCCTGGTTAATCGGGCAAGGCACCACGTCCGATTCGTGATTACACCCGCGTTTTACCCATCGCTCAGCGGTTCCGCACCACCAGCGGCAGATACACCCGCGCGTTGACGATGCGCAGGCTGGCATCCAGCGTGGAGTCGGCTCGATACATGGTGCCGTGCTCATCGGCGAGCCAGACATCGGAAAGGTCCAGCGTCGTGTTGGTGACCGAGACCAGCGGCGTGAAGGTGATGCGCGCCAGCCGCCCATCCGTCAGGCCCGCCGGCGCGCCCAGCCGCACCACGGCGGTATCGGTCAGCCGGCCGCTGGCGTTGATGACGGAGAGGGTCGGCGTCAGGACGACCCAGGCGCCGTAGGGCCCCAGGAAGTCCGGCGCGGCCCGCACGCTCTGTACCCGCACCAGAAATTTTGCCTCTTCACCCGCGTCTCCAACGGCAACCTCCTCCTCTCCCAAGCTTAGGAGAGGAGGAGGTTTGGAGAGGGAGTGAGGGCTAATCGTTGCTCACACAGAGTTTGCTTCCGGTCATGCCATCGTCGCTATTGACCCAGAAAGGCATGAGGTCGGTGGGAATCGTGACACCAGCCGGATGGGTGAGCGTGATGCCTCAAATGTAGCTGGCATAAGAATTCTATCTCCATCCTGTTCAGTCAACTTCCATGTTTAGGGTGTAAGCGTTATGGTCGGTGGAGGCGTGGTCGGTGGAGGCGTGGTCGGTGGAGGCGTGGGCGTGGAGGTCGGTGTGGGCGTGGGCGTGGAAGTCGGTGTGGGCGTGGGCGTGGAGGTCGGTGTGGAGGTAGGTTTCGGTTTCGTAGTAGGTGTAGTAGTAGGCGTTTTGGTGGGGGTTGTCGTAGACGTGGGACTTGGAGTGGGAGTAAACGTAGGAGCGGTTGTAGAAGTAAGAGTCGGAGTGTTGGTCGGGCTCAGCGTGAGCGTCGGCGTAGCGGTGGGCGACGGAGTCCGGGTCGCAGTCAACGTGGCCTCAGGCGAGAGCGTAGCGAAGAATACTTTGTGTACGGGCGACAAAGGCCAGAAAAGCAGAAATATCCCCAACAAACACCCTAAGCCAACAATTATCGTTCCAATCATCAAATTATCACGTAGAGAAAGCGAACGTTGTGATGGATAGTGCGAAGCAGGGGTGGGTGGCTGCATAGCGGCAACGGAGGAAACGCGCCGGGAGGACGGGAGAGCAGAGTCAGAGGATGAGGTTGGCGTTGGCAAAAAAGATTGATTGGTTTCTGACGGTATGACAGGGGATGGAATCTCTGCCGGTGGTACCGGAGCAGAAAGCACCTCCTGCGGCAACCATACCTTCTCACTCCATTCTCCGGGTTCTTCATCCCAGGCCCTTATTCGCAGAGCACGGACAACCTGACGCAACGCATCTTTGGGAACTTCAAACGTGTTTCTTGGAGAATACACTGTATGGGATTCCCCGTTGTCTAGTTGGATCTCATAAAAAGCGCTACCGGCTATCGGTTGCCATCGCACTTGAATCTGGTTTTCCTGGAACTCTACGCGGACTTCCTTTGGGGGAGAAAGGGGCGGACGTTCTCCAGGACAATGGTCGCCCAACCAGACCTCAAGGAAACTGACATCGTCGCTTTCGGGGCGAAACGAGGTGCTTTCGATGACGGCCTGGATGGAGGCGTCGCGCAAATGGCGGAGCATGGTTTTATCCAAGCGAGCCAGGCCGTCTGAGTAAGCGGCCAGGTAGCGCAGGTCCTGCAGGGGGACAACGAAGGTGTGCAGTTCGCCGATGCGTCCTCGCCGGGTGGACCAGCGCTCCTGGGTATGGAAGGTATCGCCCAGTTGGGCGGTGAATTCGCCATCCGGCCCCCAGAGCCGGAGGCGGGAATCGCCCATCCAGGCCAGATACAAGAACCCGGCATCGGTATCCAGCAGGCCAGCGACGAAGGTCGTCTCGCTGCCCAGGGACCGCTTTTCCTCCAGGACCTGGCGCAGCAGCGGCGGCAGGTTCTCCGGCAGGGGGTGCGCCGCTACCTGGGCCGTGGCCGCCTCTACCAGGCCGTCCAGAAAGGCGGCCAGGCTCTCCCGGAAGGTTTCGGGAGCCGGAAACTGTTTTCCCCAGAGACAGTCCACCAGCGCATCGCCCAGGAGCCGGGCCGCCAGGTCGCCGTAGAAGGACTGGCTGACGCCGTCGCAGAGGGCGAAGGCCAGGCAGACGCCATCCTCCCGGAGGGTCAGGTAGTCCTGCCCGGAGTCGTTCTGGGCCCGGCTGTCGGCGGAGCGGGCGTAGGCATAGCGGTAGCCGAAGCGGGACCGCTGCCGGGTCGTGACGGGCGTCTCCCGGCTCGGATCTATTCGGAGAGTTTCAACGGTCATATCTTCGTTCCTCCCTGTCATTGGCGCCAGCCGAGGTGATGGGCGTGGACATGGACATCACGAAGCCCATCTGCACCAGTTCGGGGGTCATGCCGGGGATCATCATCACGGCATCGTCGGCCAGGTTGTACTCCTCTTCCCGCATCATAGAGCGGTAACCGGGGGGCAGCGGGGAGGACATTGCCCGCAGTTTGCGGGCGTAGTCGTTGCGGAGTTTGGTGCGCGGCGTAACACCGCCCCACTGGCGCGGGTCGGCGATTTTTTCGTCCAGGAGATTGTCGGAGATAAAGATGTTTTCTACCAGGACGTTGCCGTCGGGGACGCGCATCGCCATAATGCGCCGGACGACGGGTTCAGGGTCGGCGCCGGTATATTCGCCGTCGGTCATATGGCAGATCAGGGGAGCGGGGCAGTGGGCCAGGTTGGGGAGTTCCTGCTGGAGGAGTTTCTCCACCTGGGCGAAGGCGCGGGCGGTATCGGTGGAGCGCATGGTAGAGAGTTCGGGCACGCCCAGTTGGGCGACCTGGTCTATGGTGCGGATGCCGCCCAGCAGGTCGTAGACGTGGTCGCTGTAGGCGTACATGGCGACGCGGTAGCGGGGGGAGATGCGGCCCCCCTTGGTGGAGCGGTGGACCATCCGGCGGAGCATCGCGCCCAGGGCCTCCATCACCACATCAATGCGGCGCTTGCCGCCCAGTTTATCGTCCATGGACCCGCTCACATCCAGCAAGTAGACGATCAGGGCCGGGGTCTTGCTGGTGGCCAAAATTTCGTAGGGCATCGTTCACCTCCAAACAAAGGATTATTGCGGGTAAGTAACCCGCAGGGTGTAAGGGGTAGTAGAGTTGTAGTTACCGGCGGTATAGATGTAAATGTAATATAAACCAGCAGGGCCAGTATATTTTATATGAGATGCTTCCGGGTCATAAGCCACCATGTTTCCGGGCGTCTGGTAAAACAATTGTAACTGCACGCCTGTTCCGGTGTGGTTGGTCAGGTCAATCGCGATTTGGCCGCCGGTACGCAGGTAGATGCTAAAGTAGTCTTTCGCGTCGTTGGGATAGCCGTAGTAGTCTTGTCCAGAGATGAGGGGGCCGTTGGCTTCCATGTAGGTGTTGTTGGATTCCACCTCCCAAGGGCCTTCAAAGTAGGAGATGTAATCCCGCAGCGCCAGCGGCAGGTAAACTTTTGCGACTTTTTCCCAATTCAGAAATGCACACGCCCAGCCGTCGCCGTCGTACTGCTCCAGGCGTACACGGTGGTAGCCGGGTTCCAGCCAGACTATGGCCTCGTAGGTTGACCGCTGCGGGTGCCGCCACTGGTCAATGAGCAGCCGGTCGTCTACCCACAGGCGGCCACCGTCGTCAACCATGAGTGTGAAGCGATAAAGGCTTGGTTTCGGGAAATAATCATAACGCTGAAAGCGGGAGGAGAACTGGTCGGTGGGGACACCCACGCCGGGGGAATCGGAAGCCCATTCAAAGTTGATACTGGAGACGTTCTGGATGAGCAGCGGGCGCTCCGCCAGGAACCGGTTGCCGAAATACTCAGCCCGCCAGGTAGTGGGATAGGTGGTGCCAAAGGCCTGGATGCGGCGATTATAAGTATCGGCCACATAGACGGTGCCAGAGCTGCCGGGCGCTACTGCAACACCATAGGGTAAAAAGAACTGCCCATCCCTGGAACCTAAGGAACCCCACTTGCCCAGGAAATTACCAGTAGCCGAAAATCGTTGAATGCGATGGTTTCCGCTATCAGTCACATAGACGGTGCCGTCTGGGGCCACCGCAATACCAGAGGGGCTATTAAACTGCCCATCCCCGGAGCCTAAGGAGCCCCACTTGCTCAGGAAATTACCAGTAGCCGAAAATCGTTGAATGCGATGGTTTTCGCTATCAGCCACATAGACGGTGCCGTCTGGAGCCACCGCAATACCAGAGGGGCTATTGAACTGCCCATCTCCAGAGCCTTGGGATCCCCACTTGCCCAGGAAATTACCAGTGGCCGAAAATCGTTGAATGCGATGGTTTCCGCTATCAACCACATAAACGGTGCTGCCGTTGGACGTTACTGCAATACCAGAGGGGCTATTGAACTGCCCATCTCCAGAGCCTTGGGATCCCCACATCTTACCCGTAGTACCGTCGGCGGAAAAATACTGGATGCGGTTGTTCCCGCTATCAGTCACATAGACGGTACCGTTGGGCGCTACTGCAACACCAGAGGGGAATTTGAATTGTTTATCGCCGGAGCCGTAGGAGCCCCACTTGCCCAGGAAATCGCCAGTGGCCGAAAATCGTTGAATGCGATGGTTTCCGCTATCAACCACATAGACGGTGCTGCCGTTGGACGTTACGGCAATACCAGAGGGGGTATTAAACTGCCCATCCCCGGAGCCATTGGAGCCCCATTTGCCCAGGAAAGCGCCGCCGGCTGAAAAATACTGGATGCGGCGGTTATAAGTATCGGCCACGTAGACGATGCCAGAGCTGCCGGACACTACTGCAACACCATAGGGGTAGGAGAGTTGACCATCCTCAGAGCCGTAGGAGCCCCATTTACCAAGGAAAGCGCCGCCGGCTAAAAAATACTGGATGCGGCGGTTATAAGTATCGGCCACATAGACGGTGCCATCGGATGCTACCGCAACACCAGAAGGGTTATTGAACTGCCCATCCCCAGAGCCTTGGGAGCCCCACTTGCCCTGGAAAGTACCGGTGGCCGAAAAGCGCTGGATGCGGTGGTTATAAGTATCAGCCACATAGACAGTGCCATCGGATGCAACCGCAACACCAAAAGGGCTATTGAACTGCCCATTCCCAGAGCCTTGGGAGCCCCACTTGCTCAGGAAATTACCGGTGGCCGAAAAGCGCTGGATGCGGTGGTTGGAAGTATCGGCCACATAGACGGTGCCATTGGATGCTACCGCAACACCAAAAGGGCTATTGAACTGCCCATCTCCGAAGCCTTGGGAGCCCCACTTGCCCAAGAAAGTACCATTGGCCGAAAAGCGCTGGATGCGGTGGTTATAAGTATCGGCCACATAGACGGTGCCATCGGATGCTACCGCAACGCCCGAAGGGTTATTGAACTGCCCATCTCCAGAGCCTTGGGAGCCCCACATATCCAGAACATTAGTGCCATCGGCGGAAAAATGCTGAATGCGGTTGTTCCATCTGTCAACCACATAGATGGTGCCGTCGGGAGCAACCGCAACACCACAGGGGAAGTTGAACTGTCCCACGGGGGCCTGTGCGCCGATGGAAAAGAGAAAGTAAAGATAGGGTAAAGCCTGGTTAGCTTCCACCAATGCTCTCCCCTCTAGCACCTGCTCCGGGATATGGAGTTCCGCTTCTTCATTACTAGATGACAGGAAAAGAGGTGAAGCAACAGGTTCTGTTTCCGGCGTGGGCGTAAGGCTTACCGGAAAAGTCGGTGTCAGCATGGGCATGGGGGCAGAAGGTTGAGAATACACCGGTCCTGCGGCAAGCCCCAGCGAAATACTGACCAACAAAAAGGTGATCATCCAGCCAAGATTCTTGGTGCTCATTTTTGCCCTCCATATCGTTTTCATTTCTCGCTGTCTCGGGGAAATATCAAGATGTCGAACCTCGTTCATCACGGGGGTGCTGGCGTCGGCGTCGGAGTCCGGGTCGGCGTGGACGTGGGCGTCGGCGTCGGAGTCCGGGTCGGCGTGGGCGTCGGCGTCGGCGTCGGAGTCCGGGTCGGCGTGGGCGTCGGCGTCGGCGTGGGCGTCGACGTCGGAGTCAGAGTAGGGGTAGGCGTCCGCGTGGGGGTCATGGTCGCCGTCGGGGTGGCGGTCGGCGTGGCGGTGGGGGTGGCGGTGGGCGTCGCTGTCCAGAACCAGGCGCCCAGAGGCCCGCCGCCGGTCGTGGCTCCCCAGAACAGGAAACCGATGCTGATGAAGACCAGCAGGGCTACCGCCGCTCCACCGGCGATCAGCAGGATGTGCCGCTTTCGGGCCCGGGCGATGGCCAGCGCTTGCTGAGTTTCTTGCCACAGGGCTAGGGCCTCGGGACGGTCCGGGAAAAGGCGAAGGGCTTCCTGGGCCTGCTCCAGGGCCTCTTTCCACCGGCCCCGCTCCCGGGCGCGCCGGGCTTGGGCCAGGGCCTGGGCGGCGCGGTGTTCGTTCTCCACCCGCCGGATGCGCTCGTCCAGCGCCGGGTCCGGTCCCCGTAGGGTCTGAAGGTAGCGGAGGGTGTTCAGGGCGGCCTCCCAATCCCCCGCCGCCTCCATGGCATCGGCGCGGGCCTGCAGGTCGGCCGTCAGGCGCTGGTGGGCCTCCTGGCGGAGGGCCTCGCCGCGGGGGTCGTCCGGAGGCCATTCTGCCAGCAAGTCCAGCACGTCGGCCCAGCGCTCCTCAGCAAAAGCCTGGCGGGCCTGTTCCAGTCGTCGCTCACGCTCCAATGCGACCTGGATGTCAATCCGTCGCTGCTGGAGGTCCGGACGGTTCGGGCGCAGGGTCAGGGCCTGGTCTATCCTGGCCAGGGCCTGTGGCAGGTCTCCGCCCTGAAGGGCTTCTTCGGTCTCTGCGGCCAGACGGGCCACTTCCCGGTCGGTCTCCTGCTCCTGCCGGGCGCGGTCGCGCCAGGGGGCAAAGATGGCGGGATCGCCGCCCTCCGCAACGGCCTGGTCACAGAGGGCGATGACCTCATCCCAGCGCCCTGCGGCGAAGGCGGCCTGGGCCTGCTCCAGCCAC
>DAOUBT010000006.1:0-5360 GCA_034432595.1 Anaerolineae bacterium
TGGGGGTCATGTTCGCATATTCGTGCTCATCGTATTCCGCATCGTGCACCAGCACATCCGCCCCGCGTGCAAAAGCGATGAGTTTCTGATCCCCACCGACATAACCTTCCGTATCCGTGGCAATGACAAGGCTGTGTCCGCGGTAGGTAATGCGGAAAATCAGCACGCCGGCGCGGGGGTGATGATAGCCGTGCTGCACGGCAATGGTCACGGCGGAGGGTGGAAGTTTATCCAGCGCCCCTCGTTCGGCTATACTGAAAAGCACCGGCGGCAGCACCGGGTCCGTGAGCACCAGGCAATCTCCATCGCGAACGTGTTCGTAGTACTGCCGGCTGTAGAGTTCCTCCGTGCCTAAAGGGAAGAAAGGCGGAATCACCGTGCGATACAGTTCCTCTTGCAGGCTGGTCGTTTCGCTCGGTGCGGCACCGTAGACGTAGAGCGTCGCTTCCGGGTGGCGCAGAGGCACGAAGAACGGCATCCCCTGCGTGTGGTCGTGATGCAGGTGCGAAAAGAGCAGGACGGCGCGCATGGGTTTACCTTCGGTTTGGAAGGTGTGCAGCATGTCCTGTCCCAGGCTGATGATGCCCGTCCCGCCATCCACAATGATCAGGTGAGGTCCGGCGTGCACCTCAAAGCATGTGGTGTTGCCCCCGTACTTCAACGTGGTAGGGCCTGGCATGGGGTAACCGCCGCGTACACCGCGAAACGTGAGGGTCAAGCTGTCGTTAGTCATGCTCGGGCCTTTCTCAACTCAGGGATAGGTGATTCACAAAACCGCGAAGCGAAGGTTTTTTATCAGCGTTGCGTCCTCTGGAGCCTTCGTGATAGGGCCTCTCAGTGGACTCATCTATGATTGTAGCATCAAATGGGTGAATTGTCATGTCAACGCCGCTCGTCTTCGCGTAGTTATAAACGAATGTAGCGACGGCGCCATACCGCCGCCAACAACACCATCGCGCTCATCAGCAATGCCCACGGCCAGGCCTGACGCGCGCGGATGGCGCGCACGGCTACAGCGGTTGGCTCGCTGCCGCCCACAACCAGGGGCGTGCCGAGAAGCTGGCTCAGACTGGGGGTGGAGCTGCTATCCACGGTGAAGGTGAAGGTGTTGGCGTTGGTGTCCTGCGTGGCGCCGCTCACCGCTTCCCAGGTGCCGTCGTTGCACCAGTAGAGCTGGAAGCTGCTTTCGGTGCCGCTTTCGTTGGTGTAGTGGAGCGTGATCTCCACGCTATCTACATTCGCGGTACCCTGCACAAAAGCGTCCACAAAGGGCGATTTGGCGTAGAAGCTGCTGCTGTTCGGACAGGGGCTGCCAACAAACCGGCCGATGCCCAGCAGGGGGGTCCCGCTGCCGTTCTTGGTCAGCCTGATGCCCCAGTCGTTCAGACGGTCCAGCGTGACCTGCCCCGACGCGGCGCGTTGATGCAAGTTGGCTGCCGTGGCCGCGCCGACATGGACGTAGGCTTTGTCGAAAGCCTGCCCGTAGCTGGCGCGGATGCGCGTCACGGCCTTGCTCGCGCCGCCGCTGTAGGTGACGGTGGCCACGCCGTTGGCGTCGGTCTGCGCCTCAAAAGCGGACAGCGCGCCGTTGCCCCCCTCAATGAAGAAGCGCACCGTGACCCCGTTCAGAGGCGCTCCATCCTGCGTTACCGTGGCGCTGATGCTCGTGCTGCCGTTCAGGGCCACGCCGGGCTGAGCGGCAACCGCTTCAAGCTTTAAGCCCACCCGTGCCCCGACGTGGAGCGCTAAAGCATCGTTGGAGGCGACTGTAGCCTGGAACTGCCCGCTGGCGTTCACCGTGTAGGCGGGGCCGCTGCACCCGCTGCCATCCGATAGGAGCGAGCCGTGGATTACATCGCAGTAGGTGCCGGCCGGGAGGGGCGTATTATAGGTGATCAAGCCGCTGCTCGCGCTCTGATTGAGGACGACGAAGCCCTTGTTGCCCACGCCAAAGGCGATGTGGTCGCTGTTCACAGTCTGCCAGGTGTTGACGCTGCCACCCGCGGCGACGCGACGGAAGGTTACCATGGCCGTGATCGGATCGCGCCGATGCTCGCAGGCCCACTTGCCCCAGGTGTAGCTTGCAGCGCAGGTATCGGGATTATTGTCCGCATCCTCATAAACCGGCAAGGTCGCGCCGTCGCTGCCGGGACCGCCGTTGACGGTGGGCGGACCGTAACTATCGCCCGTATTGACGGTCGGGTTGCTTTGCCAGTAGTAGCTGGACATGATCGAGGGATAGCCGTATGGATAGGCCAGGACGAAGATGTTGGCCAACACATGCTCCTGCCCGTCGCGGTGATCCACAATGCACGTTCCCGTCCCTACGCCGTGTCCGCGTTGATTGTCGTGGTTGTCGGTAAAGACCACGGCGAAGCGCGAGGGCAACAGGCTGCTTTCCAGATTGTACAACTGGCTTAACGTGCCGCTACAACTATCGTCGAATTTGTCGCCGATCAGGTACGGGTAGGCGAACTCCGTCACGTCGCCGTTGGGCGTGTACTCCCAATCGCGGATACGCTCCTGCGGGTCCTGATCAATCACCTCTTGGAAGACGTAATACGAACCGCTCAGGCCGTTAAGGATAGTCGCGATGTCCTTGGCCGGGATGTGCTTGGCCCCGTCAATGCGGAAGCCCTTCACACCCATGGCGAGCAGGCTTTGCAGGTAGGCGCGGATGCGTTCCTGCACGTAGGGCTGCTCCGTCGCCAAATCCGGCAGGCCGGAGAGCGCGCAGAACTGCACCTGAGCGCGGTCCTTGTAGTCCGTGATACTGCATTCATCGTGGAAGTGCGCGCCGGTGTAGAGCACGTTGGCGCCGGTGCCGTAATAACGACTGGCTTTGGGCGCGGAAAGGTACTCCGTCCCCGCCGTGCCCTGCGCTACTGTGCCGCTGGGATATAGCCCCATGTGATTGATGACCGCATCGGCGTACACGTCCACGCCCACGGCATTGCACGCCTGTACCATAGCCTGGAACTCGGCTAAAGTGCCGCTGCGGCTCACAGCGAGCAGATAACTCACCGGCTGGTAGCGCGCCCACCAGGGATAATCATTGTCCGGGCCTCCCATATCCGCCACGGGCACGATATGCTCGTTCGGCGGCGAAACCTGCACGCCGGTATAGCCCTTTTCCGCCAAATAGGGACATTCTTTGGCAATGTCGTTCCAGCGCCACTCGAAGAGATGCACAAAAGCCCCACCCGCGCGCGTCGGCGCCGGATCGCCGCTGGGAATGACAGTGATAAGGCCGTCGCCCTGATCGTCATCCAGCGCATTGCCATCAATATTGTACGTGTCCTGCTTCCACTTTTTGCCCTCCTCGCCGCTTTTCTGGCAATAGGCCGTGAAACCATACGTCCCCGGCGTCAGAGCGTTGAGCGTGGCCTGCGGGATAGTGGCCTTATATTCGTCGTTGTTGCCGATGTCGGTGTTGTAGCTCATGGGCAGATCGTTCCAGGCTTCGCCGTATTTGCCCCAATGCAGGGTACAGGCTATCCCCGCGCCCTGACCGGCGCCGGGCGTCACACCCGCTTCGTACACCTGCACGTACACGTCGAAGCCGCTGCTGGCGTTACCTTGAGCTATCTCGTGGGCGACACCGCCGCGCGGCCACATCCGGCCCACCCAGTCTATGGTGCTGGGCGGGACAATGGGCTGGGTGGAGACGAAAACCGCGGTCGTGCGCGCCGGAATGGTGAAGGTGTCGGTACTGTCGTTGAAGCTCGCCGTCTGCACCACCGGATCTGCGTCGAGCGCGTCGGCCTGCACCGGATGGAGCGTGAAGCCGTCCGCGCCGCTGATCGTATAGCTTTGCGCCACCTTGTTGGCGTTGAAGAAGACCAGGATGACCTCAAAATTCGGGTCCAGATCAGGCGCAGTTGTGTCGTTGAGCGCATACACAATCAACCCCGGCTTGCCGGTTGTGTCGTAATGGGTGGTACGCGCGCCAATATCGGAAGCGCTGCTCAGGCGGAAAAGGGGCGAGCTGTAGCGGATGCGCAGGAACTCGCGGAGCTGAGCCGCGGCAAAGGCGATGTCCGTCGAGCTGGGGTCGAGGCTGGTATTCGCCAACAACGGCGCCATGATGCTCCAGCGCGATGCGTTATCCCAGGCCGGAGGCAGCCCTACGCCGAAATTGTTGCTGCTCTTATCCCAATAGACGCGGTTGAACCAGTCGCCGGAATCATAGCTGTTGCGATCCAAGGACTTGGAACGCAACAGATCCGTGCCCATCTGGAAGAACGGCACGCCCTGCGCAAGCGCGATGATGCTCTGCGCTACGTTCTGCGCGCGCACGCGCTCGCTCATCGCGGTGGTCGGGATGCCGCTGCCGATCCAGCCGGGCAGGCCGCTGCCGTCGCCGTTGGGCAGCTTAAACACATTTTGATCGAAGAGCGTCTCGTTATCGTGCTTTTCGACGTAAGGCACGGACTCTTGCGGGTCAGCGGCAAAAGGAGCACCGGCGCCGTTCCAATCCCAGAGGCTCCCGCGCAGCGCGGAGCGGATTTTGTTCGTCGCCTCGGTCAGGTCGGAGGCGTACCGTTTCGTGTAAGCAAAGCCGTTCCAGTCATAACTCAGACCGTTGCTGAAGCCCTGCGCCCGGATTTCGACGCTATCTTGACTGTAGCCGCCGTGTACCGCGTCGCGGATGATGTCGTTAAAGCTCCCGATGCCGGCGCCGTTCATATTTTCTTTTTTGGCATAACAGAGGGGGCAGGTGGTCAGCCCCTTGGCCTTGGCGGAACCGAAATCCCAGCCCTCGCCGTAGAGGTAGAGGGTCGGCTCAATCGCTTCTAACGTGCTCTTCACATTAAGCATGGTCTGGCGCGTGTGGAAGTTCATCAGGTCGAAGCGGAAGCCGTCCACCATGTAGGCGTTGGCCCAGCGCGCAAGCGTATCGAGCATGAGTTTTTCCATCATCTCGTACTCGGATGCGGTGTCCGAGCAGCAGCTATCGGTGTAGAGATAGCCGTCGGTGGTGTACCGGTAGTAGTAGCCGGGGACGATTTTATCCAGTACGGAACTATCCCACAGGGCGCTGGCGCTGGTGTGATTGTAGACCATATCCATCACCACGCGCAGCCCGTTCTGATGCAGCGTCTGCACCATCTCGCGGAATTCGTAGATGCGCGTCACCCCGTCGGGATCGGTGCTGTAAGACCCTTCCGGTACACCATAGTGATAGGGGTCGTAGCCCCAGTTAAAGCCGTCCTCGTCGCGGTGGGCGGCGATTGCGGTCTGCGGTTGATCGCTATTCCGTGCGTAGCCCGTCGGCGCGGGCCAGACGCTGCGCGGCACGTTCTCTTCCGGCACGCTGGCTATGTCGAAGGTGGGCAGGAGGTGGACGTGGGTCAGGC
>DAOUBT010000007.1:0-57263 GCA_034432595.1 Anaerolineae bacterium
CTAACTACTATTAGACGGAAATTGCATCTATTCCTATATGCTGCCATATACATTTGTATACTTTTCGCCTGGTATCACTCCTGCATATAGCCCTGTATACTTGTATCTATTGCTAGATGCTTGGATCCAGATATATATACTTTTCTGCGTATCCCTAATGTGCCACCTCCCTATCTCGCCGGCTTCCTTCACCCGACGCGCACCTTCGTCTCCCCCACATGACCTGCTCCCTCTCCGCCCGTGCAGGCGACGGTTGCCAATCCGCCTCCTCGACGATCAATTCGACCATCTTGTACCACTTCTGTTCCTCTTCATCTACCGGTACCGTACACACACCAGCCGGTCGCCCTATGGGTTCGCTAACCGCTTCGTCCCCCGTTGTCCGGCTTGCAACGTCAATCCGATCCGCGTCCGTCCCTTGCCCGCCTTTTTCAAAATCAGCGCACCAGAATATAATGCTATGAGTAGTATACAAACAAAATTCTTCTGAGTCAAGCCATTCAGAGCCATAGCGCCCCATGCGCTCCTTGCCAAAAAACTTGAACCATGGAATAATAGGCGCATAATAAACACACAAAGGAGCTGGGATGGGACTTTTCCTCTCCAACCTGGATACGGTTGAAAAGCTCGTCGGTCTGGCGGTAACGATTCTTTCGCTGCTGGGCTTCAATGAATACGCGCGCCGCGCGGAAACGTTGGAGCGTTTTTCGGCGCTGGCGGTGTATTTGCTGCGCGCGGCCTGTATCGGGGCAGTGTTCGGGCTGCTGTTTGCGCTCACGGTGGCGCAAGGGACGTTCTGGGCTAACGTGATGGCGAGTGTGGCACTGGTGACGTTGCTGATGAGCGGTCTGGCCTGGCTCATCGCCGCCTTGTTCGCCGTCGAAAGCGGCGGGTGGTGGACCGGCGGCCTGGGGGGTGCGGTGTTGTGGCTCATCTTCAAGTTCATCGAACGCGCCGCGCTGAACAACTGGGTCGAGCTGGCGGGTTTCGTCATTCTGGGCGCTATCACCGGCCTGCTCCTGCAGTGGGTGGATGCGCCGCCGCGCATTCCGACGGTCAAAGCGATATGGGGCCGGCTTCGCCACGCGCTGCGCCGTCGTTCCCCCCGCGCCCGCACGCGCTCATCCCGATAGGCCTGTCCACGCGCAACGTGGATCAGGGCGCCCCCTGAGTGGATAGCCCTCCGCAGCTTGTGCCGCGTCAGGATGGCTGTGTGACCCATCCCACCCATGATGAACACCGCGCTGCGAACTGCGCACCATGGGAACTGGGCGGATGAACCGGGGGTTTCGCTTTGAGATGATCAGGACGCAAGCGATTCCCCCATTGCACAAGCTCGCCATCGCGTTATAATGAGCGCATGGCAAAGTTAAACTTGAAACGACCTTTACTCTACGCACACCTGGCCGAAAAACGCGCGCGCGCGCGTTCCAAACAACGCACCGGCGTGCAGCGCACCCTGCGCATCACGGGCGCGGCGCTGATGGCGCTGTTCCTGTTCACGGTCATTACCCTGGGCCTGACGCTGAGCGCCGCGGCGACAGTGTACGCTGCCTTCACGCGCGACCTGCCCGATCCGGAAACGGTCGAAGCCACGGTGACGCGCGACTTTGAGACCACACGCATTTACGACCGCAGCGGGCAATACGTGCTGTACGAAGTGATTGACCCCAACGCTGGCGACCGTTCCTGGGTCAAGCTGGAAGCGCTCCCCCCCTATGTCCCCTGCGCCACCGTCGCCATCGAGGACCGTACTTTCTGGGAGAACCCCGGCATCAATCCGCGCGGCCTGTTGCGCGCCCTCGTCTCCAATCTGGAAGGCAACCCTGTACAGGGCGGCTCGTCCATCACGCAGCAGGTCATCAAGAACACCGTCATACCGGAAGAGGAACGCTATCAGCAAAGCTACCTGCGAAAGGTAAAAGAAATCCTGCTCGCAATAGAGCTGACGCGCCGGTACAGCAAAGCGCAAATCCTGGAGTGGTACCTCAACACGAACTTCTATGGGAATCTGGCCTATGGGATTGATGCGGCGGCGCGGGTCTATTTTGGCAAAAGCGCCAGCGAGCTAACCCTCAACGAAGCGGCGACCCTGGCCGCGATTCCCCAATATCCCCGCCTGAACCCCTTTGACGCGCCGGAAGAGGCACGCCAACGCCGCGACCTGGTGCTGGACGCGATGGTGCTGCAGGGATGTGTGACGCGCGAAGAAGCCGACGCCGCCCGCGCACAGGATTGGCAACTCGCCTCGCGCACGGTGCGCTTTGATATTCAGGCGCCACATTTTTCGCTGCTCGTCCGTCAGCAGTTGGAGGCGATGTTCGGACCGGAGCTGGTGGCCGGGGGCGGCCTGCGCGTCTATACCACGCTCGATCTGGCGGCGCAACAACAGGCGGAATGCGTCACGCGCACTTACCTGCGCATTCTCAAGGGCGAACGCCCCGCGGATGTCATCGCTACAGCGCAGACGCAGGGCTGTTCCGCCGCGGCTTACCTGCCCGACGTCCCGGAGACGATGCAGGGCAAGGATTTGAACGTGAATAACGCGGCGCTGGTCGCTCTCAACCCACGCACAGGAGAAGTGGTGGCGCTGGTCGGCAGCGCGGATTACTGGAATACGGACATTGACGGGCATTTTAACGTCGCGGTGGATGGACGCCGTCAGCCGGGGTCGTCCTTCAAGCCTTTCACCTACGTCACGTTCCTGGCACAGGGTGGGAACGCCGCCCACGTCTTTTACGATGTGCGGCGCGCCTTCACACAGCCCAACGGCGCGCCCTATGTGCCGGAAAACTTCGACCGACGCTACAACGGGCCGGTGACGCTGCGACAGGCCCTGGCGCGCTCGCTCAACATCCCGGCGGTCGAGGCCATGTCCATCGCCGGCGTTGGCAACGTGTTGCGCACCGCGCACCGCATGGGCATCAACACCCTGGATGAGGGCCTGGATTATTACGGGCTAAGCCTCACGTTAGGCGGGGGCGAAGTCAGTTTGCTCGATATGGTTTACGCCTACAGTGTCTTCGCCAATCAAGGCCTGATGCTCGGTCAGCCGGTGCCGGAAAGTCGTCTCCGCTCCGGCTATCGTGAACTGGACCCGGTCTTCATCCTGCGCGTCGAGGATCGCAACGGCAACGTCCTCTACCAGTACAGGCAGCCGGACGTGCGTTCCATTCTTGATCCGCGCCTGGCTTACATCATCACGGACATTCTTTCCGACCGCGAGGCACGCCGCCCGGCTTTTGGCTCGCCCAACGCCCTGGAACTGAGCAATGACCGTCCCGCCGCGGCCAAAACCGGCACGACGAACGACTTTGTGGATAACTGGACCATCGGCTACACGCCGCAATATGTGGTTGGCGTGTGGATGGGGAACACGGATAACTCCCCCATGACCTCATTGCCCGGCTCGCGCGGCGCGGCCTATTTGTGGCACGCTATGATGGAGTACCTGCATCACGATTTGCCCGTCGAAAGCTTCCCCCGCCCTGATGGCCTCATCGCCGTCAAGGTGTGCCCCAAATCCGGCCTCCTGCCCAACGGGAATTGCCCCGTCATCACGGAATGGATGATTCCGGGCACGGAGCCACGCGAGCGCTGTCAGGTCCATCAGGTGTTCGAGGTGAACAAGGAGACGGGGCGGCTCGCCACGATTTACACGCCGCGCGAACTGGTTGAAAGGCGCGTGTACGAAGTCTATCCGCCCGAAGTGATGGAGTGGATTCAAAGCCTGCCCGAAAATCGGCGGCCCCCCATCCCACCCACCGAATATGACACCATTTACGGGCCGGATCTCAGCCTGCAGCAGGTTGCCATCCTCACCCCCACGGCCTACAGCTACGTGCAGGGAGTGGTCCCCATTTACGGGAATGTGCAAAGCGAGATGCTGCTCACTTACCGGCTCTATTACGGCAAGGGCCTCAATCCGGCTACATGGGAATCCATCGGGGAGGATCACGTCATCACGGTGACGCAGGGCCTGCTGGAGACCTGGGACCTGAGCAACGTGCCCGATGGCCTTTATACCCTGCGCCTGCAAGTGGTGAACGCCGATATGAGCGTGCAAGAGCACGCCATTCAGGTAACGGTGGACAAAACGCCGCCCAAGGTCACCATCACCTACCCCGAAGCCGGCGCGGTCTTCACCCTGGGCCAACAGGAGTGGATTAACGTCAATGCCGAGGTGCGGGATAATTACGCCATCAGCCGCGTGGCGTTTTACGTGGGCAACAGCGAACAGCCGTTTGCCGTGCGTACCGTCGCCCCTTACAACGTGAACTGGACGCCGTCCCGCGCGGGGACATACAAGCTCCGCGTCGTCGCCTATGACGCGGCAGGGAACAGCGCCACCGCCTGGTCGGGGGCCATCACGATTTTACCCAAGCCTTAATAAGCGCCGCCATGCCCCTTCGGTCGTAATTGCTTAGCTGCAGCAAAAGGACAGAGATTGAAATCGCCGCTGGCGCGATGCTAACCGCCAGCCTGGATAGCGTATCCGATGATTTCAATCCCCTTGGAGTGGGCTTTGGGTGGGCAAAGGCATAGCCTTCGCCCACCCCCTACCCCGCCCGAATGTTCTATTGCACCATAACCCAGACAGGCTGAGCAGTTACCTTCAGGAACAAAAGCGCGGGGTCTTGGGAGACCCCGCGCTTTTGCGTGACACCTGGAACAACCGCTTCCTGGATGTACGCCCAGGCCTCAAGCCAGGCCCACCAGGCTGCTCCCTTCCGGTACGGCGATGCCTTTTTCGCGCAGGAACGCCTCCACGCCGAGCAGGAAGGCTGTGATGTAATCACGTTGCCGCGCCAGACCAATGTGACCAACGCGCAAAATCACACTGTGCAGGTCCGCCAGGCCGCCAGAGATGACGATGCCCTGCCGCCGCAGATAGGCCTGTAGCTCATCCGCTTCAACGCCTTCCCGCATGCGAAAAGCCGTGGTCAAAGGCGAAGCCCACGCCTCTTCCACGAAAGGTGGGAAGCCGAGCGCCATCAAGCCCTGACGCACGGCCTGTGCTGCACGACGATAAGCCGCATAGCGCGTTTCAAGCCCTTCCGCCATGAGCAATTCCAGGCTATGATGCAAGGCGTACACATTGCTGGTCGGCATGGTCACGGGCGTGGGATGCCACGTGCCCCAGTTTTCAGCGTACCAGCGCCAGGTCTTGAGATCGAGATACCAGCCGCGCGGCGCTTGTCGGCGCTCGATGGCCTCCTGCAGGCGCGGACTAAGCGAGAGCAACGCCAGGGCGGGTGGCGTCTCCAGAGCCTTGTTCGCCACCGTCACACAACCGTCAATCCCCCAGGCGTCTACCGGCAATGGCACACCCCCCAACGAAGAGACCGCATCCACGATGACCAGGACGCCGTGTTCGCGCCCCACGCGCGCGATGGCTTCCAGAGGATTGAGCACAGTTGTGGACGTTTCGTGATGTACCACAAGCATAGCTTTGACTTCGGGATGAGCATCGAGGGCGGCTGCGACTTCATCAGGTAAGACTGGTTGCCCCCAAGGCACCTTGACGGAGAGCACCTTCAAGCCAAGGCCCTGCGCCACGTTCCCCAGACGTTCGGCAAAGAAGCCGTTATCGGGGATGAGCACCGTCTCCCCCGGCTCCAGAGCACTCCCCACAATCGCCTCCAGCGCCATCGTGCCGGGACCGGCCATGATGTACAGGTCGTTCTGCGTGCCGAAAACGGTCTTCAACATGCTCTGGGTTTCGTGATAGAGTTTCATCCAGTCAGGGCCATAGTGGAGCAAGGAAGGCGTCGCCATCGCCTCACGCACTTCATCGGGAATATCCACGGGACCAGGCGTTAACAGCTTCATTTTCACCTCCTGATGAATAATTCACCGTTGCGGCACCCTGCGGCGCGCCAACGCTTCAGGTGAACGGTGGCTTGGATCTCGCCGTCAAGTGTAGTCCTGACGATAAAAAAAGCAAACCGCCCCCTCGCTGGGGGGCGGTTAGAGTGAGGGTGAGGCTTAGTGGGTCTTGATCTTAATGGACTTGGGTTTGGCCGCTTCCGCCTTGGGCAGGGTAATGGTGACCACACCGTTCTCGAAGCGCGCCTCGGCCTTATCCGCCTGCACCGGGATATTCAGGAAGAGGGTGCGGCTGAAGCTCCAGCCGGCGGGTCGCTCCTGCAAGATGTAGTTGACGTTTTCCAGCCGGCCCGGGAACTTGCCCTTGATGGTCAGAGCGTCCTCTTCCAGCGTGACTTCGAGATCTTCAGGCTTGATGCCGGGCACGGAAGCGACAATCACAACCTCGTTATCGGTGACGTAAGCATCAATCGGCAGGCGATAGCCCTCAGCGGCTTCCCGCCAGCGCTGCCAGCGGCCCAGCGGCCACAGCGAATCCTCAAAGAAGCGATCAACCAACTCGCGCATGCTCATCAGTTCAGCCATGGGTTCACGAGTCAACAGCGACATACGCACCTCCTTTCACACGGTATCGAGTGATTGATTACGATTAGAATTAAGCTGATTTCATCCTCAACTTGCACCTCTATATATAGCAAAGACGCATTAGAAATAGCTTAGAGAAAGATTAGCGTTTCATTAGAGCGTCCACGAGTAGCCCACATGCCGCACTTTAAAATCCGCGACTATAGTCAGGTCCCATCTGAGATTTGGGCAACCTGAATATGCCGCCGCAACGCCCGCCAATAAGCCCCGTGCGAACCAGCGCATCAGCAGGCTTCGCGGTTGAGGTCATGCGACCTGTTGCCCTTCACATCGCCATCCAGAGATAGGCCCACCCCATGGCCGATCCCGGCCACGATGTCAGGGTGATCCATGCGTTGTTCCGGATTCCACCAGTCTGGGGTGCGGAATGGAGGTTAAGCCCCATGGGTGCGTCCCTGCCAAAAAAGAAACGGCGCGGAGGGTATCCGCGCCGTCAACATAGAGGGGAATTCAACGCCGCCGACGTCTTCCGCTCAACAGAGAAGCGTAGTACAGCATGGTGAGAATCGCCTGAGCGAGGGCCGCCACATAAGTGAGCGCCGCAGCATTGAGCACCGCCCGCGCTCCTTTCAGATCGCGCTCGTCTACAATGATGTTGGCCTCTTGTAAGAGCCGCAGCGCGCGACGGCTTGCATCCAGTTCCACCGGCAGCGTCACCAACGCAAATACCACCGCCCCGCAGAAGAAGAGCAAGCCCACTTCCGCCAATTGCAGCACGTTCAAGAAGAGACCGGCAAAGAAGAGCAGAGGCGCCAGCCATGAGGTGATGTTGACCACGGGCACCAGACCTGAACGCAGACGCAGCAACGCATAAGCCTGTGCCTGCTGTTCCGCATGGCCCACTTCGTGGGCAGCGATGGCTACGGCAGCAACCGAGGGTGAGGTCGCCACCCCCGTCGAGAGCCGCAACACGTTGTGGCGCGGATCATAGTGATCGGTCAGCTCACCCGGCGTGCCCTCGATGTTAACCGCCAATCCGGCTGCGCGCAAGAGCAGTTGAGCTGCCTGAGCGCCGGGAATGCGGCGAGCATTCGGCACGCGCAGATACGTGTTGTAAGCGCTCCGTACCCGCCATTGTGCATACAGGGCAAGCAATAACCCCGGCAGGGCAAACACATAATACATGGGATCAAGGTACATGGTTCCCCCGGCTTAACCTAACACTTCAACCAGTTGCGCAAGCACCTGTCGCACGCTCTGCTTATCCAGTGCCACGCAAGGCAAGAGGTGCGTCTCTTCAGAAAGGCCGAGCGCGCGCATAATTTCTTCGTTACTCAAGCGCCGCTCTGTATCCTGCTTGTTCGCCACCACGACAAAGGGCACTTTCGACTTTTTCTTAAAGAGGCGCAAAATCTGCTTCGCCTCCATCAGGCTCGTGCGATCCTGACTGTCAATGACCAGGATGAAAGCATCCATTTCGCGGGAGAGAATGTCCCACATGAATTCAAAACGGGCTTGACCGGGCGTGCCATAGAGATGGAGCAACACTTTATCCACCCGCGCCTGTCCGTAATCCATGGCCACAGTGGTTTCCTCTTTCACGCCCTCCAGTGTGGGATCGGTAATTTTGCGTTCGGTAGTCACAATTTCAATATCGCTTGCAGTACGAACAAAAGCCGTTTTGCCGGCGTTGAATGGGCCGGTCACCAGAATCTTGTAAGATTTCATCGTCGCCTCCTCAAGAAAGTGTGCATGATGGTACGCGAATCCGGGTCATCTCCAGAGAAGTGACATCATTCCCCGGCATCCCCGGCATCCTCACTCGCTGCCTTTTTCTTCTTGAAATCCACAAAACGATAGCCAATGCCGCGTTCGGTGAAAATGTAACGCGGCTTTGCGGGATCTGGTTCGATGCGTTGCCGCAAGTAGCTGATGTAAAGGCGGAGATAGTCCAGCTCGTCACGGTACTCCGGCCCCCATACTTTGGACAGGAGCGTCTCCGAAGGAACCGTCCAGCCCGCGTTTTCGATGAGATGCCGCAATAAGCGAAACTCGGTTGGGCGCAGTTTGATGCGCTCACCTTCAACAATCACTTCACCGGTGTTCAGGTCCAAACTCAGGCGCTCGTCAATCTCGATAATGGGATTGCGTTCCTCACCTGATTGGACACGCCGCAGCACAGCCCGTAGACGGCTTACCAGCTCGCGCGGGCTGAAAGGCTTGGTGATGTAATCATCCGCACCACCGTCCAGCCCACGCACTTTATCATCCTCGGTGTTGCGCACCGTGAGCATGATGACCGGCGCGTTGCTCAACTCGCGAATCATGCGCAGCGTCTCGAAGCCATCCATCTCCGGCATCATCACGTCAAGCAAAATCGCATCCGGCATGTGCAGGCGCACCTGTTCGAGCGCTTCCAGGCCGTTGTGAGCCTCGATGACGCGAAATCCTTCCATTTCGAGGTTCACGCGCACAAAGCGGATGATGCGCGGCTCGTCATCTACCACCAGCACAAGCGGACGGGTGGCCTCATTCGCGGACGAAGGTGACAATTTCTTCCTCTTCCTCGCCCGGCATAATTTCTACACTGTGGATACGGTGCCAGGGAAAGATGGCAACGTTCGTTTCGGCCAGGAAATACGGCACATCGCGCCCATCCCGCAGGCGCGGACTGCTTACTTTAAGAAATTGCGCGGTCGGTTCGGGAAGATCTTCAATCTCCCCCAAAACCGCATCTTCATTGAGTACATGAATCAAAACCGTATAGGGCATGCCCACCTCCCCTATTTTTCTTTGTTCGCCGTGTGGATGTTGATCTTCAGGCGTGTGGTCCCCAGGGTCAAAATATCGCCGTTGTTCAGCGCATAAGGCAGGTAAGGCGTCAGGCGCTCGGAGTTGAGATAGGTCCCGTTGGTGCTGTCCAGGTCTTCGACGTAGCAAACCCCGTCCCGATTGTAGATGCGCGCGTGGCGGCGCGACACCCCCTGCTCCAGCCCACCTTCAGGGGCCATATCCAGTTCCGGGAAAACGCCGTGCGCGGCATCGAGTCGTCCAATGAGGATTTCGCGTTCCACCGAAAGCAGCACGCGGCGGCCACTGTGGAGAATCTGAATTTCAATCGTGGTCACCGGAGCGGGCCGCGCAGTGGAGCGCACGTCCCAGGGGCGCACACCGTGCTCTTCGTCCGGCTCGGCCAGCGGTTCGGTGCGCAGTGGGCCGCCGGAAGGGAGGTACGTTCCACACTGCACGCAAAAGAGCGTGCCGGGAATGTTCACGGCATTACAGGATGGACAGATAACTTCCTGGGATGATTTGTCCATGCTTGATCTCCTTTCTCGGCAGCACCGGGCGAACCTGAGTTTGTAGCGCCTTAATCTTACCGCAACCTGCTTTTAACGCAAGCTTACCGTCCACGCGGGATGGTCAGGCTGCGCGTCCCATAGCGCACCTCTTTGCGGCCCTTGGCGCTGGCCTTCTCACCCTTTTCGATGCGCTGAGCTTCCAACATCGCCACGTGCCCCAAATCCGAATAGCCCATATCAAATAAGCGCGTAGCCGCGGATTCGAGCAACGAAGTAGCACGACGCACATCCCCTGATTCCAACACCTTCCAGGCCTGTTCTTGCAGGCGGAAGACGCTCAGCCGCGCCAACAAATTCACCAGACGCGGGGGGACCTCTTCCTCGGTCATTTGGTGCACAAAGGTAATGTTCACATCCCGACGGATATTGACCGATTCATGCGAGTCGGCCAGAACACCGCTCAGCTCAAAACGCCCCACACGGCGCTCACCTTGCTCTGAACCGGCTTCAATAACCCACTCGAAAAGGAGCGCATGAGGTTGATCCTCGCTCAGGTCCCCTAATTCAAAAATCGTTTCGTTATACTCCGCCTTGCCGTGAATGGGTTCCATATAAGGCAACACGCGAAAAGCGGCGTGAATCCGGGCGTAGGTGATCAGGTTGCACTTCAAGCGAACCTGTCGCAGCACGATGCCGGCCAGGTCATTCAGAAGGCGACGGAGCACATCACGAATTTGCCGCGGCGAGCTGATATACTCCGAGACACCGCCACTGCGCTGCGCCACCTCGTCCAGCAAGGCGTCGTTCCAATCTTCGCCAATTCCCAGGGCAATGATACCCACGCCTTGCGCTTTGGCCATGCTTGCCAGGTTGCGGATTTTCTCATCATCGCCATAAGTGTGACCATCGGTGAGGAGAATCACGTAGGTAATATATTTATCGGTCGGATAAGCGCTCACCTCATGCAAGGCGGTCAGCAGGCCCTGATAAATCTCCGTCCCCCCTCCAGGCATGAGGCCCATCACCGCCGAACGCAGCGCCACCTTATCCTGCGCCGCGGAAGAGGGGATTTCCACTTTGGCCCGGTCACTAAAAGAGATGACCGCCAACTGATCCTCCGGTTGCAGGTAGTCAATCAAATCCACCGCGGCCATCTTCACATTGTCGAGGCGCGTTCCTTTCATGGAGGTGCTGCGATCAATCACCAGGGCCAGATTGAGCGGCACACGTTTCTTGCTCGAACCACGCCCCTTTGCATCTATATCCAACAAAACATACAGCATTTGGGGACCGGGCATGATGCGCAGCGTGGTTCGGCTAAGCGTAAGCTCACAGCTTAAAGGGGCAGAACGTACTGTACCCCGCGCCTGCCGCTGCCGATCATACGCGCGGCGCAACGGCTCCTCGCGCAGCACCTCGTAGGCTTCCTGCACCAGACGGAACTTCGCTTCATCTCCCTCAGGATTATCCGGATGATAACGCCGCACCAGCTCGCGGTAGGCGCTCTTGATCTCCTCCGGCGTGGCATTTTGGCTTACGCCGAGGATGTCGTAATAGTCCTTGTTGGGATCAATGGGTCTCATGCAATACCAGGTCCCATCCGTGCCAGGATGACGGTGATGTTATCCGGACCGCCGGCGGCATTGGCCGCCCTCACCAGACGTTGAACGGCCTGATGGACGTTGGCGGAGCCGTAGACCATATCGGCGATTTCGGCTTCAGAAACCATGCTCCACAGCCCATCGCAGCATAAAAGGACGTAATCACCCGGCTCCAACGTTTCGGTGAAAACATCCACTTCAAGCGCCGAGGTTTGCCCCACAGCACGATAAAGAACGTTACGATGAGGATGATTACTGGCTTCTTCAGCGGTTAGCTGTCCCATTTCGATCAGGCGGCTTACCAGCGAGTGGTCATGGGTTAACAGACGCGGCGGCGCAGGCGGATGCAGCACGTAGGCGCGACTGTCGCCGACGTGGGCTACAAAAAGCCGCCCCCCCAGGATCATGCCGCATGTCAGCGTGGTACCGCTGCCCGGCAATTGCTGCACCACCATGCGATTGGCACGCGACACGGCGTTAATCATCACCTCAGTGATGGAAAGCTGGGCCGAAGCCCGCTCCCGCACGTCCAGCAAAGGAATGTACAGTTCGTTCATCAGGTAGGCCGCGGCACTCCGACAGGCTAAGGAACTGGCCATTTCGCCAGCCTGATGTCCCCCCATGCCGTCCGCCAGGATAAGCAGCGCAAAAGGAGCAACACTATCCGAGCCTTCCTGCTCGCCCGTCATGACAAAGACAGCGTCTTCGTTACGTGGACGCACCTGACCTGAATCGGAGAGCCAGGCCACCTCAAAAGCGCCTAGAAAAGCGGCTTCAGAGGCAGGTTCCACTGCTGGCGTCTCCTCCACAGCCGGCATTTCGACATCCGGCGGAGCAACCTCAGATTCAGCCTCAGTCGGCACTCTGGCCAGTGCTTCAAACTCTTGCCGTACCTTTTCTGTAGTCTCTTCCAAACTTTCAACCGGCACGGAAGGTGTCAAACCCAAGCGTTCTTTTAAAGCTTGCCACAGGTTTTTCATGCCAACTCCTTTAGCTAAGCGGGGAAAGCGTACACGGCATTGTCCGTCGCCCCCAGATAAAGCACCCCATCATCCACCAGCAGGGTGCCGGTGATAGCACCATCGAGTTTATAACGCCAGCGCAAACCACCACTTTGGGCGTCTAAACAATACAAATGACCGTCTATATCCCCAAAATAGACGCGATCACCATAAATAGCTGGTGTGCACGTCACTTTTGCTTCGCACTCATAGCGCCACACGACCCGGCCCTCGTTCACGTCCAAAGCGTAGAAGGCGCCATCTGTTGAGCCGAAAAACACCGTCCGCTGGAAAATAATCGGGCTGGAGACAACCGGTCCGCCGGTGCGGTAGCGCCAGACTACCCAGCCGGAGCGGTTGTCCAGGGCGTAAAAATTCCAATCCATGGACCCCAACAACACCAATCCCTTGTGCATCACCGGCGAAGAGAGGAAAGCGCGGCGAGCGCGGAAACGCCACTTGTTCTCCCGATTCAAGCCCAGAGCGTAGCAGTTGCCTTCGGTGTCTGCAAAGACAATTAAGTTCTCTTCGATGTACGGGCGCGTGCGCACCTGTCCGTCCGTTGCATAGTTCCAAACCTTACGCCCACTTCCCAGGTGGATGGCGTAGAGATTATGGTCATCCGACCCAATGAAAACGTGCCCGTAAGCCACCTGTGGCGAAGAGTAGATTTTCCCTTTGGTGGGCATGGACCAGGCCAGGCGACCACTGCGCGCATTAACCGCATACACCACCCCATCGGTCGAGCCAAAAACAACCAGCCCTTCAGCCACGCAGGGGGTGGACCCAAGGCCGCCCTCAGTGGGGTATTTCCACACGAATTCCCCACTCTCGGCGTCAACGGCGTACAGGTTGTTATCGTAAGAAGGCACGAACACTAACCCCTCAAACAGAGCCAGACCGGCGCGCACCTCATCCTCGCAGGCGAAACGCCAGAGCGGTTTAATGGTACTTTCGACAAACGCGGCGGTCTCCCCGGTCCGCGGCGCCGGAGCGGCGCTGCTCAACCCACGCGCGCTGTTAAGCGCAAGCAGGGCGCGCTTCAATTCCTCGGCGGTGTTCCAGCGCTTGTTGATATCGTATTCCAGGCAGCGATTGATAACCTCGATCAACTCCCGCGAAACTGTCGGGTTGGTCTTGTGGATAGGGCGCTCATGAAAAGAGAAAGGCGGCTCCAGGCGCGGGTCCTGCTTGCTGAGCAGGTGATGTAACGTGGCGCCGAGGGCGTAAATATCACAGCGCGGTTCTGCAATGCCGCGGTACTGTTCGGGTGGCGAATACCCCTCCGTACCGATCATCGTGCCTTTTTCACCGCTTTGGAAGAGCTTGGCAATGCCGAAGTCCACAAGGCGAATGCGCCCGTGGTCATCCAACATGATGTTCGAGGGCTTCAGGTCACGAAAGACGATGGGCTTGGGCTTATTGTTGTGGAGATAAGAAAGCACATCGCACAACTGTACGGCCCAATCCACCACCGTGGTTTCGGAGAAAAAGCCTTCGGTTTCCGCGAGCAGAGCTTCAAGGTCCTTGCCGCTGACGAACTCCAGGACCAGGTAGCTGCGCACGCCCTCGGTGAAGAAGTCGTACACCTGCGGAATGGCGGGATGGCTGAGCGTGGCGAGGATGCTGGCTTCGCGCTCGAAGTTGCGCACGATCATCTGCCGTACTTGCGGGTCCGTGGACGTGTTGATCATTTCCTTGACCGCGCACAAGCGCATGACATTGGCAAAACGCAGGTCCTGCGCTTTGTACACTGCACCCATGCCGCCCACACCGATAACACCCAGAATCTTGTAACGCCCCTGCAGAAGCGTGCCTTCCATCAGCAGGCCTTCGGTTGGGATAGGCTTTTCCGGTTCGCGGCGGATCTGGCGCGTTTCGGGGGCGGCGACAGCCGGCGCCGCCGGTACGGATGGAGCTGCAGGGAGTGCTGTTTCGGGCGCAGCAGCATTGCCAATCAGGCGCGTTGCGGGTGCTTCGCCCTCAGCTGCATGGGGTGGAACCGGCATCGCCGCATCCGGCGGCAGATTCGACTCCAGGGAGAGGGGACGACGCAGGCGCTGCGAGAGGCCACGAATCTGCCGCGTCTCAAGGCTGCGATCGCGGTCTACACTGGGACTGTTTTCTTTTTTTTCATCCTCTGGTTTTCCCATAGCTCAGCCCTCTTAGCACGACTTGTAAAAATTATACGGTTAAAATGGGGAAAAGCAACTGCCCGTAAAGACCTGGCATCATCGGTTAACCATGGTAACCCCGCAGTCCAACATTCTGACCCCTAAAATCATCGCAACAGAGATGGAATATTCTTGCATTCTTCGCCATGCGTGCTACAATTTTTGTGTTCTTACATTTTACCTTACTCAAGGGAGGCTACGATGCTCAAGGAGTTCAAGGAATTCGCGATGCGTGGTAACGTCTTCGACATGGCCGTCGGCATCATCATCGGCGGGGCCTTCGGCAAAATCGTCACATCCTTTGTGAACGACATCCTGATGCCCCCCATCGGCCTTTTGATTGGCGGGCTTGACTTTGCCAACCTCTTCATTGCCCTGGACGGGAAGAGCTATCCCTCCTTGCAGGCCGCCAAAGACGCCGGTGCCGCCACGATTAACTACGGTGTGTTTATCAACACCGTATTGGACTTCATCATCGTGGCCTTTGTCATCTTCCTGCTGGTGCGGCAAATGAATCGCATGCGCCGCGCTAAGGAGGAAGCGCCCGCTGCGCCGGCTGAACCGACCACCAAGGAGTGCCCCTATTGCGCTTCGATCATTCCCATCAAAGCCAGGCGCTGCCCGCACTGCACATCGCAATTGGAGGCGTAAGCCCTTTAGCACCATGCTAAACCAAAAGCGGAGGGGATACCCCCTCCGCTTTTGCCTTGCATGGCAAACAGACTCACTTGAGGTTCAGCACCACAATCCCGCTTACGGTAAGCAACATTCCGATGACAAGCTTGGGGCTAAGCGCCTCAGCATGGAGGTCCAACCCGAGCAGGCGCCCAATGTAGGGAGCGGCCAGACCAATCAAGGCGCTGAACAGTGGCGAGGTAAAAGCGATAGGCATCACTTGACTCAAGGAGCTGGCCCCTTTGAGCGCGGCGTAGAAGCACAACATCCCCACCGAGCCGGCCACAATCCCACCGCCGATGACCATCATCGCCAGGGCCTTACCGCCTGCGGCTGGAATTTGCTTCCACTGCGAGAAGCTGGCCAGGCTCAGAATCACCAGCGCAACCGCTGTGCGAATGGTGATGCCGACCTGCGGCGAAAGGCCACCGAGCTTCAAGCCCTGCTTCTCAAAAAAACCACCGAAGCCCCAGGCCATCGCGGTAAACAAAGCCAGAAGTTGCGGACTCATACTACCCTCCCCAAAAGAGAATTTCTTGCATCCTGCCGGATGCGTTATGGCTTTAGCTCCCAATACGCACCGTTCTTGCCAATGCTTCCATCGTGATATTCAGCCAGGGTATTCCCATCACAATCCAGAGCCAATAAGTCGTAAGTCCCCGGCTCCACGAAGAAGGCGCGCGCCCCTTGTTGAGGATTGATGACTTCATTCACAAGCCAGTTCTCGCCCCACGAATCGTCAGTCGTAGGAGAAATATAGACATCACAAATCGGCGCATCGGTATAATTGTAAATTTCCAAAGACACGAGGCCTTCTCCGCCGATCACCACCGTACTACCCGGATAGACTTCGGTATTATAGTCCAGACGCAATCCGTCGCAATCCTCAATCAGCACAACCCAGGGGTGATGAATGTCCACTTCCACAGCCCAAATAGACGGGCTAAAGGAAATCAGGGCGCCACTCTCCACCAGATTGGGACCGAATTCGCTTTCGGGCGGACCCATATACACCCCGCAAATGTCATAAGAACTGAGATTGTAAATGTAGATATAACGGTCGCCCGGGGCAACCTGTCCTCCCATCTCCCAATCCACCCCGCCCACCTGTACGGGCAGCGTCACCTGTGCGATGATATTGCCATCGCAATCCTCCGCCATGGCGTCATACAGGCCCTGTGGCAAAAAGAAGATGCGCTCCGAGCCAGCCTCAAGAACCTCAAAGCCGGGCAGCCAGCTCTCACCCCAGTCCGGAGTCTCGACATCGGCAATATAAAGGCTACAGATATCCGTTCCAAGGCTATTGGTGACGCGCAACGGCTCCAGATCGGACGCACCCACTTTGAGTTTTGCATCCTGATCAAGTTCCCAGAACGTGGTGAGCACAGCCCCATCACACGTCCACACCTCGACATCCACCTCATCTTCCAGAATGGGGAAACGACGTGAGGTACCCGGAGCAATGCGCTCGCCTTGTAACCAGTCCTCGCCCCAATTCTCCGCGTCAACATGGGTGATATACACTTCGCAGATAGGATACGGGGAATCATTTTCCAACGTGATGGTAAAATTAGCCAGCACTTCCTCGGTGGGAGTGGGAGACGGTGAGGGAGGCGGTGTGTCTGTGGGGCGTGGTGTGGCGGTGACTTCGCGCGTAGGCTCAGTGGTTGCGGTCGGCGTAGCCGTCTTCGGCATAACCAGGGAGCAGCTCAAGCTGAATAGAACCAACAGACTGATGAAAAGACCTGCTTCACGATGCATCTTCATGGGCTTCCTCCTGAACCCTATCCATCTGAAAAGAAAAACTGAGGGTACCTGTACCCCTTTGGATACAGATACCCTCTGGGCCAATGAATCGCCCCTGAGAACTTCTGGACACCCGCGAGAAGTAAGAAAATGCTACATCCTAATCTTTCAACGTCCAGGTAATGTCATCCGTAATCTCGACTTCGTACTCCTCGGCCAGGGTGTTTTCGTCACAATCCTGCGCCATCAGGTCATACGTTCCCGGATCCAGGAAGAAGACACGCATTTCGCCCGTCTCTAGGGACTCCTGCATCCCCAGCCAGTCCTCTCCCCAGGAATCGCTCGAAACAGGGGAAATATAAACGTAACACACCTTGCTGGAAGAAGTGTTCTTCAACACCAGCTCGACCAGGCCTGCACCACCAACTGTGAGTGTGTAAGCACTATCAATTTCCCAGGCCGAGGCCAAACCGACGCCATCGCAGTCATACACAATGACATCGTACTGGCCCTTCTCAACGGTAAAGCTTTGCGCCTTACCCTGCTTAATTTTACCGTTCAACCAGTTATCTCCCCACGACTCCTGACCGGTCGGGGAAATAAACACCTCGCAAATATCCCGCTTGCTCTGATTATCCACGGTAATCTGAAAACCACCGCTGGGGAGCTGTGTGGGCTTTTCGGTCGGTGCAGTCGTCACACGCGGTTCAGGAGTTACAGTTTTTCCACCCGTGCAGGCGAAACTGAAGAGCAAAAGCAGGCTGATAATCCATATCACGTTTTTCCGGAACATAACCACCTCCTATAGGGGAACGGAAAACTTATAGCTTCAGTATATCACACTAAACAGTTCCTGCAAAGCGTTTTTAACCGGGACATTTTTCAATGGGATGGACGATGCCAATGGGAGTGTGCCGCACCTCCCTATCCTTTACCGACCCCTCTGGCTGGCCTATAAGAGATGCTGTACCGCCAGCCTCCGGCTGGCCCATCTGCCTGCACCGCCAGCCTCTGGCTGGCCCATCCACCTCCTCCATCTTGTACCGCCAGCCTCCGGCTGGCCTATAGAAAATGCCGCACCGCCAGCCTCTGGCTGGCCCATCCGCCTCCTCCATCTTATACCGCCAGCCTCCGGCTGGCCTATAGAAGATGCTGTACCGCCAGCCTCCGGCTGGCCCATCCGCCGCCCCCATTTTGTACCGCCAGCCTCCGGCTGGCCTATAAGAGATGCTGTACCGCCAGCCTCCGGCTGGCCTATAGAAGATGCTGCACCACCAGCCTCTGGCTGGCCTCGAAACCCGCAAACCCATCCACCTCCACGGAGAGGGGTGATATCCCCGCCGGAGAACATACCGACAGGCTTTTGACACTGGACGGGCGGCCCAAGGTCAGGTATAATGCAAGTACATACTGTAAAGGTTTAGAAGGAGAAACCATGGAAATCCTGAATAGCGTCCTGGGATTTGTGATCATCCTGATTCCCTTGATTATCGTTCACGAATTAGGCCACCTCTTCGCGGGAAAAGCTCTAGGCGTATGGGCGCCGGAATTCGGCATTTTTCTGCCGCCGCGCCTTTTCAAGCTCTTCCGCTGGAAGGAAACCCAGTTCACCCTGAATGCCCTGCCCCTGGGCGGCTTCGTCCGTTTTGAGGGCGAAGACGACATGGCCACCACGCCCGAAGAAGAAGCACGCCTCAATCAACGCACCGAGGAAGAGGTACGCGAGGCCGAAGCCCACAGCCTTTACGCCCAGACCCCGCTGCGCCGCATTGCCATCTACATGGCCGGCCCGCTGATGAATATCGCCGTCGCCTTCCTGGCCGCGACGCTCATCTTCGCCGTGAGTTATCCGCTCCTGCGCGTGCGCGTCATTCAGACCGAGGCCAATATGCCCGCGGCACTGGCCGGCGTTCAGGCCGACGACATCATCCTCAGTATTGCCGGCACGCCCGTGCGCGATCCGCAACACGTTATTGAGCTGATTCAGGCCCATCCGAACGAGACCATCCCCATCACCTTGCAACGCGGCGATGCTACCCTGACGCTGGAGGTGACCCCCGTCGTGGATGCGAACACGCAAAACGCGCGCATTGGCATCCAGATTGGCGGAGAAGTGCTCCCCGGCCAATACATGCGCTATCCGCTCTTCAAAGCCATGGGCATGGGCCTGAACTTGTTGGGCGTCATGCTCAAGGAACTGGTGACGCTGCCGGCGCGCCTGATCAGTGGCGCCACCACATGGGAACAGGCCCGTCCCACCGGCGTGATCGGCATCAGCCGCCTTTCAGGCTACGCGCTTAGCGAGAGCGCAGCCACCGGCTCGCCGTACCTCATCTTTTCCCTGCTGACGATGGTGAGCCTGAGCCTGGGCGTCTTCAACCTGCTGCCCATCCCGGCCCTGGATGGTGGGCGGGTCCTGACGACCGCCATTGAACTCATCCGGGGGAAGGCAATTTCACCGCAGGCCCAGGAGCGACTGCATCAGGTGGCCTTTTTCGTGCTCATTCTCTTGCTGATTGCCATCACCGCTTACGACATCATCAATCCTATTCCGTTACCCCAATGAGGTAAACCATGTATCAGGAAAAGCAACGCGCCCGTGCCCTTAACCGCATCTGGCAAGCCCTGGAAGAAGGACGTTATCCCAGCGCGCCCGACCTGGTCTTCCTCTCCGGCCTGCTAACGGAAGATGTCACACGTCTGGCGCAGGTATGGCCCACCGTGCCGGTACACCATCGGCGCACTTTGTTGCGCACGCTCGTGGAAATGGCCGAAAACGATTTCGAGATGGACTTCGGCGCTCTGTTCCGCCAGGGCCTGCGCGATGAAGATGCGGAAGTGCGCCAATACGCTCTGGAAGGGCTATGGGAAGATGAGGATCCGCGCCTGATTCCGGTGCTGGTTACCATGCTGCGCAGTGATGAGGCCATGGCCGTCAGAGCGGCAGCGGCGCAAACCTTAGCCCATTTCGTGCTTTTAGGCGAGTTAGACAAACTGCGTCCCGAACCCTTCCACACTATCTGTGAGGCGCTCATCGCCACCTACCAGGACGAGGGCGAAGCGCTTGAAGTACGGCGGCGCGCGCTCGAAGCCGTAGCCTACATCAGCGATGAGCGCATCCCCGCCCTGATTGACACTGCCTATCAGCATCCCGAATCCCTGATGCGCCAGAGCGCCGTGTTCGCCATGGGCCGCAGCAACGATCGCCGCTGGGCGAGCCTGGTCCTGCGCGAACTTTACAGCCCCGATCCCGCCATGCGCTACGAGGCCGCGCGCGCCTGCGGCGAATTGGAACTGCGCGATGCCGTGGATGGCCTCATCGAATTGCTCGAAGATGGGGACGGCGAGTTGCAGGAAGTCGCGTTATGGGCTTTGGGACAAATCGGCGGCAGCGAGGCGAAACGCACCCTTAAACGTTACAGCCGTTCTCAAAATCCTGCGTTGCGCAGCGCGGCGCAGGATGCTCTGGACGAGTTGAACTTCCTCTACGGAGATACGCAGCACTTCTTCGGCCCGCCTGAACGCTGGAGCGAGTATCAAGAGGATGTGTTCTGGAGTCGTCCCAGCGGCGAGGAGGAAGAAGAGGCGCTGGACGAAGAGGAGTGGGAAGCGTGGGAAGCCCTGGAAGAAGAGCTGGAAGCGCTGGACGAAGATGAGGACATAGAGCAAGATGAAACGGATGCCTGGGACGCTGACGAGGATGAGGACGCGCTGGCTTGAGGCCATGGCGCTCCTCATCCTGCTGGCCGGCCTGGCGTGGCCCGCGCGCGCGCAGGAAAACCCACCTCGCCTGAGTTATCAGTACACCTTTGGCCAGCAACTCACCTTAGCGTTACAGCTCCCTCAGGCACAGGAGAAAGTCAAGCTTTACCTGCGCCTCAGCGATGGGCGCACGCGCGTCTACACGCTCCCCGCGCAAGAGACGCGCGTCCTGTACGTGCGCGATTTGCGCACCGAGCCGTTGGAACCCTTTAGCCGCGTCATCGCGTGGTGGGAGTATACCGATGCGTGGGGCATTCCGCAGCGCACAGCGGAATTGAGCTTTCTCTACGTGGACAACCGCTTCGATTGGAAACAGCTGCAAGAAGGCAACCTGATCATCCACTGGGTGAACGGTGACTCGACGCTGATGCTCTCTGCGCTGGATGTGGCCCGCAAAGCCAATGAGGAACTCGAGCGCACCCTGCTACCTCCTCCGCTCAACGAACCTCTGCGCGTTTACGTGTATCCCTCGGAAGCGGATCTGCAATCCGCGTTGCGCCTGGCGGGACGGGAATGGGTGATAGCGGAGGCGCATCCCGCCATCGGCGCGGCTTTGGTTGCCATCCCGGCCTCCCCCACGGCACAGCAGCAGATGGAAATGCTCATCCCCCACGAGTTAACCCACGTGCAACTCTACCGCCTGGTTGGAGCAGAGGCCTATCCCAATCTGCCGCTCTGGTTGCGTGAGGGCCTGGCGACGAGTTTTGAGCAGCGCGCCGATCCAACTTATCGCCTGAAGTTGCAACAGGCCCTACAGTGGCAACAGTTCATCCCCTTGACGGATTTGTGCCAGACTTTTGGCGGGGATACAGAGCAGATTACGCTGGCTTACGCGCAAAGCCAGAGCGTGGTGAACTACATTCGTCAGACCTATGGGTGGACGGGAATCCGTGAGCTGATCGCGGCTTACGGGGATGGCCTGGGATGTTCGGCAGGCGTTGAACGCGCCCTGGGGGTGGACTTGCTGAGCCTGGAGCGCGCCTGGCGGCTCTGGTTGGAACGCTCCGGACAGCCTGCCTCGCCTGTTGCTACCTTCTTCAGCGCTGCCGGGCAGTTGCTGCGTGCCGCTGCCCCCTGGCTGCTGCTCACAGCCCTTTTTAGCCTCCCTACCCTGCTCAGTTTTTTCCATAAAGAGACGACGAGTCCTTAAGGTGCGGAAGCTGAATGCTGGGAGTGAGAAGCTGAAAGTGGAAGGCCAGAAGCGGCGAGTGGGGGCGCAGGGTATGCGCCCCCGCTCGCTTTTCAAGCCGCGTTATGCGTTGGTGTCAGCAGGTGGCACGTCTGCCGGCGGGACGTCCACCGGCGGCACGGGCGGAGCGTTCACTGGCGGCACGGGCGGGACGGGAGGCGCCATCGGGGCAGGCGGAAGATAGCCGCTGCCACGGCTCTGGTACGGGCGCGTGCCGGCGCGCGTCAGGATGAGCGCACCCAGCCCGACAGAGGCCAGGCCATACGCAAAGGGCGCATACAGGCAAAAGCCCACCAGGTTCAACAACACCGCAAGGAAGGTGATGAGGAAAGTCCCCAAAACTGTGGCACCCAGCACGTTCGGCGTTACGCCGGAGCGGGCCGCCTGCAGGAGGCGCGCCCCCAGGACGTAGCCCAGGGCAATCCACCCCACCCCCATCGCCAGAGCGAGCACGAACAGGCCCAGCAGCGCAAACGGCGAAAGGCAGATGGTGACCAGCAACACCAGCGCCACCGCCACCGTCGCCACCAGCGTGAGTAGCCCCACCCCAAAGCTGACGAACGGCTGCTCGACGATGGTATCCGCGACGCGGCCCAACGGCTCCGGCCAGACAGCGCCGACCAGAAGCGCCAGCAGACTGAAAACCAGCAAAGCCAGGAATGCACGGACGACTTTCCACAGCCAGACCATCCAGGCAGGACGAGAAGGCTGCTCCTGATAAGGCCAGGACGGTCCCCATTTCCAATCAAAGCCGGAAGGACCGCTCCCCTCATTGATAGAGCCGGTGACCACAGCTCCTTCCTCGCGCGTGAGCGTGCCCGCTGTGGAGACATCCCCGTCAATCACAGCGGTCTTACGCAGGGTAACCGGTCCGGCAGCGCTCAAGTCGCCGTTGATCTCGCCCGCGACGTCAACCGCACCAAAAGCGATAACGCTCCCGTTCACCGTGGCATCCGATGCGATGGTGAGGGTGCCGAAGACAACCAGCTCACCATCAAGCCGGCTTTCACTCTGCAGCTCCGCCGCTCCCATGACCAGCTGGTCGCCGCTGATGCTATCGCCGGCCTTAAGAATAAAATTGCCGAAATGGATGTCGCCATCCCCCGGCCCCGGCCCGGCAGCCAGCACCGGGCCAGCGAACAAGGCCCATACCAGGCTCAACAACAGCGCCCAACGCCAGACTTTAACCATGTTTCACCTCCTGAGAATCAATCAATTTCATGGCTACCCATCGCTGTCGGCCACAAACCCTGACGGCGCAGCGCGGTTCGTGTGGACAGATGGAGGCCAGCTTCATCCCCCACTCCGCCGGGCGTAAACCAGGGTAGCGGAAACGCACGCCGCCAGGAAAGGCAGCACCCACATCCACAATGCGAACAGTATCAACCCAGCGGCCCCTATGAGCAGAAGCGGTCCATGCGTCTGCCAGAAACGTCCCAGCACCACCAGGACGCGCGCCAACTCCACCCCAAAGACGCGCGTGAGGCGGACCCAATAGGTCAGGCGGAGGAAGGTAGGCAGAAGCACCATCCCCCAAACCAGGGTGCTGAGCATAGCAAAGCCCAAAAACGCTAAAGGCTGTACCCAACGCGGATACCGTCGCCGCGCCGCGATGAGCGCCGCTGTGCGCAGAGCGAAATCCTCCGGCAAGGGGGGCACGGCAGGAGTGTAACGCAAAGCCATCTCCAACCGCTGCCAGGCTGCCCACTCCCGCGCGCACTGCGGACACGTTGCCCGATGAGCCTCCCAGGCGGCCTGCTCCTCCGCGTCCAGAGTCCCCTCGCTGAGTTTCATCCACCAGGTGTCGCTGTGCATTTCAGACATGACCAGCCTCCATCAGACATCGAGCTAAGGCGCGCCGTGCGCGAAACAGTCGCGATTTGAGCGCCGGAACTGTAGTATGGGTCAAAGCCGCGATTTCCTCGTAAGAGTAATTCATCCAGTAAAAGAGCTTAAGGACCACCACATCTTCTGGCGGGAGCGTGTGCAGGCTGCGCCGCAAGGCCTGCAGGAGTTCGCGCTCCTCCAACGTTTGCTCCGGCAGCGGATCGGTTCCCGCCATCCATTCCCAGGCATCGCAAGCGTCATCCATGCCATCCAGCGAAAGCTCGCCCCGACGACGGCGCAGGCGATCAATGCACTCATTGCTGGCGATGCGCAACAGCCAGGGCCGGAAGGGACGCTGCGCATCATACGTGTGAAGCGCGCTCAAGGCTTTGAGGAAGGTCTCCTGCGCCGCATCCTCGGCTTCTTGCGCATCCTCCAGAAGACGATAACACACGCCATACACCTGCGCCTGATAGTGTTCGATCAGGCAGGTGATGGCTTGCGGGTCGCCCTGACGGGCTGCCTGTAGCCAGCGCTGTTCTTCGTCCATCATCTTTTTCTACGCGATCCTGCATCCAAAGTTGCAAACGCAAACCGGAGGTCCGGAAGGAAACCCCAAGCAAACTTCGCGCCCTTGTATCCCATGCGCAGGCGGTCACTCACGACGATCAGGCGGCCTGACGGGCGGCGCAACAAAAACAGGGGTGACCGGTGGTCACCCCTGTTTTTCAAGCTTTTCTCACTCCTCCAGCGGCCGGCTCAGGTCGCTGATGAGGTAGGTATCTGTATCTTCCTCGTCGCTGAGAAGCGTGCCGCGCGGCAGTTCGGGTTCAATCGCCACGCCCTCATAGGACTCGATGGGGCCATCCGAGCCGGCGATGTCGCCGCGGTAACCCGTTCCCGCCGGAATGAGCTTACCGATGATGACGTTTTCCTTCAAGCCGTAGAGGTAATCCTCACTGCCCTCGATAGCGGCGTTAGAGAGCACCTTAATCGTGTGCTGGAAGGAGGCCGCGGACAGGAAGGAATCCGTTGCCAAAGCGGCCTTGGTGATACCCAGCAGCACGGGGCGACCGCGCGCCGGCGCTCCACCTCGCTGTACGACATCGCGGTTGACGCGCTCAAAGCGCACGCGATCCACGTAATCGCCAGGCAGGAACTCGGTGTCACCAGGCTCCACCACCAGCACGCGCGAGAGCATCTTACGGATGATGATCTCGAAGTGCTTGTCGTTAATGTTCACGCCCTGCGAGCGGTACACTTTCTGCACCTCGTTGAGGAGGTAGAGCTGCACCGCCTCACGGCCCTGCACCTGCAACACGCGGTGCGGGTTAGGCACACCTTCGCACAACTGCGTACCGGGTTCGATCTTCTGTCCCTCGGCCACCAGCAGGCGGCTGCTCAAGGGGATTTCGTACTCGCGCGTCTCGGACGTTTCGTAAATAAGCAGCAGATCGTTGCCGTCGCGGCGGATGCGCCCCTTGGATTTGGCGCGCAGCTCCTCGTTCTCACCACCGCGCGCGAGCAGCGCACCCAGCGCCACATCATCGCCATCCTCGACGAAGATTTCCCAATCCGCCGGAATGGAGTAGCTCGTGCGCTTGACCTGACTATCCACCACAATGACCTGATTGACATCCGGCAGGCGGTTGATATGGACGATACCGCCAATATCGCTGATTTCGGCTTCGCCCTTGGGAGCTTTGCGCGCTTCGAGCAGCTCTTCCACGCGCGGCAGACCGCTGGTAATGTCGCCGCCCGCCGCCACACCACCGGTGTGGAAGGTGCGCAGCGTCAACTGCGTACCCGGCTCACCGATGGACTGCGCGGCAATGATACCCACCGACGTGCCGATGTGCACCAGGCCACCGCGTCCCAGGTCGCGCCCGTAGCACAGGGCGCAGCAGCCATGCTCCAGCTCACAGGTCATGGGCGAACGCACGTACACCTCGGTAATGCCCGCAGCAGCCAGAGCTTCGATAACATCCTCGTCCAGCTCCTGATTGCGATCTACAATCAGTTCGCCGGTCTGCGGATGATAAATCGGCGCAGCCGCGATACGCCCAATCAGGCGCTCGGAGAGCTTCTGATCGCCGATTTTGTCGCTCTCGCGAATCCAGATACCCTTGCGGGTGTGGCAATCGTGCGCGTTGATAATGACATCCTGCGCCGTATCCACCAGACGGCGCGTGAGGTAACCGGCGTCCGCGGTACGCAAGGCCGTATCGGCCAGACCCTTACGCGAACCATGCGTGGAGATGAAGTACTCCAGCGCCGTAAGCCCTTCGCGCAGGTTGGAGCGAATGGGCAACGGAATGATACGGCCCGACGGATCGGCCATCAGACCGCGCATCCCGGAAATCTGCGCGATGGGGCCAAACCCACCCTTGGACGCGCCGGAGTTGGCCATCACGGCAATCGGCCCGAAGGGGTCCATGTGCGCCCGCACAGCGTCCGTGACCTGTTTACGGGTCTGCTCCCAGATGTCAATGGTGCGCTTGTACTGCTCCTCTTCGGTGAGGAGACCGCGGCGATACTGACGTTCCACATCGGCCACTTCGTGGGTGGCCTGCTCGATAATGGTGTACTTTTCCGGCGGAATGCTCAGATCGAAAATCGAAATCGTCACGCCGGAAACAGTGGCGTATTCAAAGCCGATTTCCTTAATGTCATCGGCGAACTGCACGGTGCGCTCGCGGCCCAGACGGCGGTAGCACAGCGCGATGAGGTCCTGCAACTTGCCCTTATCCAACGGGTGGTTGATAAAGCGCAGCTCATCCGGCACAATACGGTTGAAGAGCACGCGCCCGACGGTTGTCTCGATGGGTTGATCGGGCAGCGGGCGGTTATCGTACACCTGCCAGACCTTGATGCGGGCGTGCAGGTCCACCTGCCGCAGGGCGTAGGCCATCTCGACCTCGTCCATATCGTAGAAGATGCGGCCCTCACCTTTGCGCCCCGGGCGGTCGTCCATGGTCATGTAGTAAATGCCCATGCACATATCCTTGGAGGGGCCGATAATAGGCTGCCCATCCGCCGGCTTGAGCAGGTTCTGCGTGGCGAGCATCAGCTTGCGCGCTTCTTCCACAGCCTTGCGGGAAAGCGGAATATGAACAGCCATCTGGTCACCGTCGAAGTCTGCGTTGAAGGCCGCGCAGACCAGCGGGTGAAGCTGAATGGCCTTGCCTTCAATGAGCATCGGCTCAAAGGCCTGAATACCGAGACGGTGCAGGGTCGGCGCACGGTTCAGCATCACCGGGCGCTCCTTGATGACCTCCTCCAGCACTTCCCAGACCTCAGGGCGTTCGCGCTCGATGAGGCGCTTGGCGGCCTTGACATTGTTGGCGAAATTGTATTCCACCAGGCGCTGAATCACGAAGGGCTTGTACAGCTCCAGGGCCATGGTTTTGGGCAGACCGCACTGATGCATCTTGAGATGCGGGCCTACCACAATCACGGAACGCCCGGAGTAGTCCACGCGCTTACCCAGAAGGTTGCGGCGGAAGCGCCCCTTCTTTCCCTTCAACATGTCGCTGAGGGATTTCAGCTCACGATGCCCGCGACGGCTCATGGCCTTACCGCGCTGACTGTTGTCAATCAGGCTGTCCACGGCTTCCTGCAACATGCGCTTCTCGTTGTGGATGATAACCTCCGGAGCGCCGAGTTCGAGCAGGCGCTTGAGGCGGTTGTTGCGGTTGATGACGCGGCGGTACAGGTCGTTCAGGTCG
Source organism: Anaerolineae bacterium (assembly GCA_034432595.1). GTDB lineage: Bacteria > Chloroflexota > Anaerolineae > B4-G1 > SLSP01 > DAOTZR01. The sequence goes on from DAOUBT010000007.1 coordinate 27,420, forward strand.
GATGTGGCGAAGCGGCCACCGTCAAGCTGAACCATGGGACGCAGTTCAGGCGGCAGCACGGGCAATACCGTGAGGATCAGCCATTCCGGACGATTCCCGCTGCGGCGGAAAGCCTCGATAACGCGCAAGCGGCGCGTGGCCTTCTTGCGCTTCTGCGCGGAGCGGCTGTTGCGCAATTCGTACCACAGTTCCTTGGAGAGAGCATCCAAATCAATATGGGAAAGGATTTCACGCACGGCTTCGGCGCCCATACCGGCGCGGAAAACCTGCCCCCACTTCTGCCGCAGCTCGCGGTAGCGCATTTCGCTCAGGAATTGATTCGGGGCAATGTTGAGCAACTCCTCGCGTTCGGCCTCGTAATGCTGCTGCAACACCGAGAGGCGCTGATGCAGCTCCTCACGCAGGCGAGCAATCTCATCGCGCGTAGCAGCGCTGAGGTCGCTCAAGCCGCGGGTCGTATCCGAGGTGATGGCTTCCTGCCGCTGCCGGATCTCCTGTTCCAGAGCATCAATCGCGTTCTGGGCAATGGTGTTGAGGGCGTTAAGCGCGCTGCGCTCGACGACGCTGCCCGCTTCGACCAGGACGGTGTCGGTGGGCGTAAAGACGAGCGCCTGCGGCGTTTCCTGACCCATCAGGTTTTCCAGGCGGCGCTGCAAGAGCTTGGCCTCGGAAAGGATGATTTCGGTGCGCGCGTTGAGTTCCTCATCGAGTTCGGCGCGCAGGCGGGCCTTAGCCGCATCTTCGGAGGTGCGCTTCTGTTCGAGAAGGCTTTCCAGGTTGGCGATGCGAAGCTGATACTGCTTTTCCAGCTCGGCCTGTCGGTTGCGCAGCTCATCATCAAGGCGCTTGAGGGCGCGCGCGCGGGCATCTTCATCCACGGAGATGATGATGTACTGGGCAAAATAGAGCACGCGGTCCAGGTTGCGCTTGGTGATGTCCAGCAGGATGCTGAGGTGACTCGGAATGCGGCGGGTGTACCAGATGTGCGCGACAGGCGCGGCAAGGGTGATGTGCCCCATGCGCTCGCGGCGCACCGAGGAGCGCGTCACTTCCACATTACACTTGTCGCAAATGATGCCGCGATAGCGAATGCCCTTGTATTTTCCGCAGTAGCACTGGTAATCGCGGGTGGGACCAAAGATGGCTTCACAGAACAAGCCGTCTTTCTCGGGCCGCAAACGACGATAGTTAATCGTTTCCGGCTTGGTGACTTCGCCGTAAGACCAGGAGAGAATATCTTCGGGCGAAGCCAGGTTAATTCGCAATGATTTAAAAGTACGTGCTTCGGTTATTTTTTCGTAACGATCACGCTGCATGTGCTTTCCCCCTGTTAACGCGGCGTCCCATACAGCACAAAAGAAGCGTCCGGAGGTTATTTTCCCTCACCTCCAGCGCTTCTGTCAGGTTAATGCGATATGGGCGCGAGGGTATTATAGTCGAAGGAGGGGAATTGTCAACAGGCCGCATATTCGGGACCGTCACGACGATCGCCGGCCCTTAGAGCCGGCCAGAGGCCGGGGGTACAGGGGTGAGAAGGTCGGATCCGGCCAAAGGCCGGGGGTACAGGGGTGAGGGGCCGGCCAGAGGTCGGGTGGACAGGGGTGAGGAACAGGCCAGAGGCCGGGGTACAGGTGTGAGGGGGTCGAGTCCGGCCAAAGGCCGGGGTACAGAAATGATGAAACCGGCCAGAGGCCGGGGGGACAGGGGTGAGGGACCGGCCAGAGGCTTGGGGTACAGGGTTGAGAAGGTCGGATCCGGCCAAAGGCCGGTGGTACAGGGGGGAGGGATGCGAGTCCGGCCAAAGGCCGGGATACAGGGGTGAGGGGGTCGAGTCCGGCCAGAGGCCGGGGTACAGAAGTGATGAACCGGCCAAAGGCCGGGGGGACAGGGGGGAGGGACCGGCCAGAGGCCGGTGGTACAGAAATGATGAAACCGGCCAGAGGCCGGTGGTACAGGAGTGAGTAGGTCAGGTCCGGCCAAAGGCCGAGGGTACAGGGGTGAGGGGCCGGCCAAAGGCCGGGGATACAGGGGTTAGAGGGACAGGAGCGGGTGAAAGCCAACGAACGAACGCGCAATGCGACATGCGAACATGCGACATGCGAGAGATGGATGCTTCTTTTCGTGGATTATGGTATAATCGTCTTTGCTTATGTAAATTTCTGAGATAGGACATGAGGTAACATACGTGTTCAATCCGTTTGAAGCATTGATGGGCCTGTTTTCCCTGGACATGGGAATTGACCTGGGAACGGCCAATACGCTGGTATATGTGCGCGGCAAAGGTATCGTCATCAACGAACCCTCGTGGGTGGCGTTGGATGCGCGCACACGACGCCCCTTGAAGGTGGGTGCCGAAGCGAAAGAAATGGTGGGTAAAACGCCGACCAATATCGTCGCCGTGCGCCCACTGCGCGACGGCGTGATTTCGGAGTTTATCCTCACCGAGGAGATGCTGCGCCAGTTCATCCAGAAGGCCCATCAAAAGCTGGCTATCCGCTTCCCACGTCCGCGCGTGGTGATTGGCGTGCCCAGCGGCGTCACAGAAGTGGAAATGCGCGCGGTCAAAGAGGCCGCCCTCAACGCTGGCGCGCGTCAGGCTTACCTCATCGAGGAACCGATGGCGGCGGCCATTGGCGCAGGGCTGCCCATCACCGAGCCGCAGGGTTCAATGATTGTGGATATCGGCGGTGGTACGACTGAGGTGGCGGTTTTCGCACTGAGCGGTATCGTCATCAGCCGCAGTATCCGCATCGCCGGCGATGAACTGGATGAGGATATTGTCAACTACGCGCGGCAAAAATACAATATGGCCATCAGTGAACGCATGGCCGAACGGCTGAAGATCAATATCGGCTCGGCCTACCCCCTGCCGGAAGAGAAGACGATGCTCATGCGCGGGCGTAACCTGGTCACCGGTTTACCGGAACAGGTGGAGGTGAGCAGTATCGAAATCCGTGAAGCGATTTCGCGCTCGGTGAGCGTGATTGTTGAGCTGGTGCGCAACACCCTGGATGAAACGCCGCCGGAATTAATTTCGGACCTGATGGAGACCGGCATCACCCTGACGGGTGGTGGCGCGCTCCTGAAGGGCCTGGCCGAACGTATCGAGGAAGAAGTCCACATCAAGGCCCGTCCGGCTGCGGACCCCCTCACCTGCGTAGCCCGCGGCGCTGGCGCCGTGTTGGAACACTTCGAAGTGTTGGAACGGACGCTGGCCATCGAGGACTGGGAGGGTGGCGGTTCCGCTTCCTATTGATGGACGCCCGCTTGATACGGGTGAACGATAAGGCGTATAAGCGTTTGCTATGAAACCTTTAACACGAAGCTGGCTGCCCTATGCCTTGCTGGTTGGGGCGCTGTTGCTGGTGGCTTTAGATATGGCCGGCATGCTCGCGCCGCTGCAAACGGTGTTGGATTATGTCGCAGCGCCGATTGAAAAAGTCGCGGCGGGAGCCGTTGAACAGGTCGGCGGTCTGTTTAAGACGGTGCGCGATGTGCGCACTTTGCAGAAACAGTTGAGCGAGCTGCAGAGTCAGTACAACGCGCTTCTGGTGGAAAATGTGCGCCTGCGGAAACTGGCCGCGGATAACGAGGCCTACCGTCAGGCGCTTCATTTTGCCACGGAGAATCCCACTTACGCGCTTGTCGGCGGGGATGTCATTCAATACGGGTGTCAACTCTACACGTGCGCTAAGGTGGTTGGGGATGATACCCACCCTTACTTGCGTTACCTCATCATCAATGCGGGGGCGCAGGCGGGCCTGGCACGCGGGATGCCGGTGGTGAGCAGCGGCGGCGTGATGGTGGGCCGCGTGGCGCGTGTTACCCCCCATCTGGCCTACGTGCAATTGATTAACGACCCCGGCAGCCGGGTGGCGGCGATGTCCCTGGATACCCAAACGGCGGGCATCGTGGAAGGCCGCGAGGATGGCACGCTGGTCATGACCGAAATCCTGCCCGATGAAACCATCAACGTGGGAGACCTCATCGTAACCTCCGGCCTGGGCGGGTTGCTGCCGAAAGGGTTGGTGTTGGGACAGGTGGAAAGCGTCTCGTATCAGGAGGCAGACCTGTTCCAGACCGCGGTGCTGCGTCCCATTGTGGACTTCAACCGGCTGGAGCTGGTGCTGGTTATTACGGAGTTCGACCGCACGCCCACTTCGGAGTTGGAGGAACCGTAAGGTGATTGTTTACCTCGGCATTCCCATGTTGCTGACGAGCGCCGCACTACAAAGTGCGTGGCTGGAACGCCTCAGCATCCTGGGCGGGCGTCCCGACCTGGTGTTGTTGGTGGCGCTCTCCTGGGGGGTGATGCGCGGCCTGAATGAAGGTATGGCGTGGGCGTTCGTGGGCGGGTTGTTCCTGGATGCGCTCTCCGCTGCGCCGTTCGGGCTTTGGACATTGACGCTTACCCTGCTGGCCTTCATCGCCAATCAGCCCTGGATGGCCGCGCTGGGGCCGACGGTCATCCGCCTGGCGCTGATAGGCCTGTTGGGGACGGTGGCGGCGCACGTCCTGGTCATGCTGTTGAGTTCGATGCTGGGGGTGCCGATGAATCTCGCGGATAGCGTCAGCCGCGTCTTCAGTTCGGCGATTCTCAATCTGCTCCTGGCACCTTTTGTGTACCGCTTTCTCCACATTTTTCATGTGGCTTTTCCGGCTTAGCTATGGCAAGGTCCTGGATTCAAGAACGCCTCACCCGTCCACGGGAGCGCCCCAAGCCCTGGCTCCTGCTCAACCCGCGCCTGTTCGTGTTGGGTTGGGTGTTTATGATGGTGTTGGGCGCTTACGTAATCCGTCTGTGGCAACTGCAAATTCTTGAGGGCGGTTCGTATCAATCGCAGGCGGCAGCACAGCAGTACAGCATTGTGCAGCTTTCCCCCCTGCGTGGCGTGATCTTCGATCGCAACGGGGAGCAGTTGGTGCGCAACGTGCCGGCGTATAACGTCATGGTCACGCCGGGCGAGCTACCGGAAGATACGGAACAAGAGCGCGCTGTCATTTTGCGTCTCGCTACGATGATCGGCATGTCTTACGAAGACCTCATGGCCAAGATTGAACCTGGTCGAGGCCGCCCCTATACCCCCTTGCTGGTAGCGCGCAACGTGCCCCGCGAACAGGCGCTGCTGGTGGCGCAGGAAAGCGGCATCACGTTGCCGGGCGTGACGGTACAGACGGTGACACGACGGCAGTATCTGAACGGTCCACTTACAGCGCAGATTCTGGGCTACATGGGCCCCATCAGTGCCGAGGAAGCCGAGCAGTACAAACTGCTGGGTTACGATCCTAACACCGACCTGGTAGGCAAGGTGGGCGTTGAGGCGGTGGCGGAGAACAACCTGCGCGGGATTCCCGGACGCAAGGTCATCGAGGCGGATGTGCTGGGCCGCGAATTGCGCGTGTTGGATGTGGTCGAGCCGGTGGCAGGGGATAACGTCTATCTGACCCTGGATACCGGCCTGCAACAGGTCGCTCAGGATGCGCTGCAACAGACGATTGATCAGTTGGGCGGTAACCGGCGCGGTGCTGTGGTCGTGCTCGATCCGCGCACAGGTGAGACGCTCGTCATGGTCAGCCTGCCGACTTACGACAACAACCTCTTTTCACGCGGCATCACGGCCAAAGAGTATCAGGCGCTGCTCGATGATATTCACAATCCGCTGCTCAATCACGCCATTTTTGACGCGGTACCGCCGGGTTCGACCTTTAAAATTGTAACGGCTTCCGCCGCGTTGCAAGAAGGCGTCATTGCCGCCTGGGAAACGTTGTTCTGTCCGGGCACGATTAAGCTACCCAACAAGTTTGCCCCCAACGATCCAGGGCTGGCGCAGACGTTCTACTGTTGGAATCGCGCCGGTCACGGCTGGGTCAATGTGTATGAAGCGCTGGCGCAATCGTGCGACATTTATTTCTACAAGGTGGGCGGCGGATTTGAAGAGGCAGACCTGAAGGGATTGGGGGTGCAGCGTCTCACCCAGTACGCGCGTCAGTTTGGGCTGGGCGAAGTGACAGGGATTGACCTGTACGGGGAATCCGCGGGGCTGGTGCCGGACGACCGCTGGAAGCGCCTGGTGTATCAGGAGACCTGGTCCACCGGCGATACGTACAACCTCTCGATTGGTCAGGGGTATCTGACGGTGACGCCGCTGCAAATGGCGAACGTGGTAGCGGCTATCGCCAACGGCGGCACGCTATACCGCCCGCAGCTCATCCATCACATCGTGGATGCGGAAGGGAACCTCATCCGCGACTTTCAACCGGAAGTCATCCGCGAGCTGCCGCTTTCGCCGGAGGTCATCGCCACGGTGCAGACTGGGTTGGAGATGGCCGTCTCCGAAGGGACGGCCTGGCGCACACGGCTGGACGGCATTCCTGTAGCCGGGAAAACGGGATCAGCGGAATACTGCGATAATCTGGCCATCAAAGCGGGGCTGTGTCCGGTGCAGCCGGGGCAGACGTTGCCCACCCACGCCTGGTTCGTGGGCTACGCTCCCGCCGACGCGCCGGAGCTGGCCATCGCGGTGTGGGTGTATAACGGCGGTGAAGGGTCGAGCGTCGCCGTGCCGATCGCGAAGCAGATTTTCGAGTATTACTTCAAGCGGCAGGCCGGGGAACTGGAGACGCCAACGCCAACGCCAACGCCGTAGGAGAAAGTTCTCACGAACGCGGTTTGCGTGCGGTCACAATCATTTCAGCATTGAGAATCGTATCCACGCGCTCCACGCTTAAGCCGTAAGCTTGCAAACTTGCCAGGAGGCCTTTGCGCGTATAATGCGAAATATGTTCATCCGCGTAAGCATTGGGGGCAAACGTTTTGTAAGCTTTTTCTATCGCAGGCCACACCCAGGCCCCGTAATCGGGCGTCCCCAAAATCAATTTGCTACCAGGTTGCAAAACACGTAAGAGTTCTTCGAGTACGCGAGAGCTCTGAGGAACATGCTCTATAACCTCTGAACAAATAACGCAATCGAAACTGGCATCCGAGAAAGGCAAGTTGAAAATATCCCCGTTAACCAAAAAAGCCGCAGCGTGGCGCTTTTGATAACGCAATTTGTTTAATTGGATATCTAAACCCGTCACTTCGCCTGGCAATGCAGCTAAAATTTTACTGGAACCACACCCTACATCTAAAATTCGTGTAGCTCCTAGTGCAGCGCGTGTAATGAGGCGAAAGCGACTGCGCTGCCAAAACCGCTGCAAGGGAATCCAACTATAATATGCACGTGCGTCATAATCAGCACAAGCAATCGAATTACGTAACAGCCACATGCGGTAAAAAGTCTTCAAATATCCCCAACCAAAACGTAAAATCTGAGCATGAGAAGTGCCATGCTGACGAGGCTGATATTGCAACGGCACTTCAACGACAAACCAGCCATCCGCATACAAACGCATAAGGATTTCAATCAGTACAGAAAAATCACGCTTTTCCAAACGCAAAGCTTTAACAGCTGTGGCGCGATAAAGGCGGAAACCGCTGGACAAATCACGTACACCTGAAGCCAGCAACCGACTCAAGAACTGATTTAATGCCACGCTGAGCAGTTTTCTGAACCACTCGGCCCTGCTCTCTCCCCCACGAACATAGCGAGAAGCAATCACCACATCGGCCTGGTGGGTAGTCAGAGCATCCCAAAGCTTTGGAATAAGCGCCGGATCATGGGAAAGATCAGCGTCCATGGTGATGATGAACTCACCTTGAGCAGCTTCAAAGCCTGCGATCAAGGCCCCACCGTAACCCGGTAAGGTTTGATCTATCACCTTTGCCCCTGATTGTCTGGCAACATCTGCCGTTCCATCAGTCGAAGGGCCGTTGACCACGATAATTTCATAGGTGAGATCAAGGGCATTTAACACATCTTTCAAGCGCGGAAGAAGTAGTTTGAGATTTTCGGCCTCGTTAAGAGCGGGTAATAATATGGTTAATTGCATGATTTCTCCCCCCTTATTACTTTATCCTTACGTATACCTGGTACAATCCCGTGTTCAACGCCAGGTGCCAGACAGGATATTGAAGAAGGATTTCATCCAGCCCCCAAAAACGGCTCATGAACCCAATAACCAGATAGTCAGGCTTAATCTCTGCCACAGGGTTGTAATGAATAGGACTCTGAATTCCAAAAAACTTTCTTTGATTCAAGCGATGCTGAATTTCATCTGGCGGATAATGATAAGGCTTGTTTAACAAAAAATACAACTCGCTTTCATACGTTTCAACGATTGCTGTGGGATCAGAGTCGTTGTTGAGAAACCACACAACCTCACGCAGGCCACCTGAGCTGCTGGCATAAACCTGAGACAGGTTGTAAAATGTTAAAGAAAAAGCAATCAAAATCATTATCAACAGGAGCGTAACCTGTAAAGATTTCCAGTTCCGCTCAGAGGTCAACAGGAGAGCCCCTTCCCTAAAAGTAGCTCTAAAATTAAGGCCCCCGGTGACATCTTCAATCCACTTTGCGGCAAACGGACTAGCCATAATTGCTGCAGGAAACACATAACGTGACCACCCAATTGAAAATCCCATGTACCAGTAATACCAGCTTGCCCCCAAAACCCACAAACAAACCTTAAGCACCATTCTGAAATCGTCCAAAGATGGAAGGACATTATGGTGAAAAAGCCAACGCAATGCAACGTAAAGCAAACCGATCAATGGGAATAGCCCTAAAAATAAGGCCAGAGAGACTAATGCATAAATTCGAGAACGCACATTTAAAGCTAAAACATAAGTGAAAAGAACTTCAACCTGCCCAAGCATATGATAAGGATCATTGCCCCCACCTATAAACCGACGTTCCATGTATCTGATGCCCCAACTTACAGCCAGGGCACCCGCCAACCCTCCCCACAAATACAACGTGGTTTTTTTGTGGCCTTGTAATCCAGCGATAAATCCAGGTAAAGCCAGTGATAGCGTCAGAAAAGGGGCAACCTGGGGCTTGGACTGTAGAGCAGCTCCCCACCCCATCATACTTACCAAAAGATAAACCCATGAATGAATCTTCCAACTTTTCCACAAAGCGTAAAACCCCAAAAGGGTGTAAAACACGACATACATCTCTCCCATGACCTGACGTCCCATCATAATAGGGTTCATATCAGGATGGACCGACAAAGCCATGATAACGAACCAGGTAGTCAGGGCCGTAACGCGTTGGTAAAGATGCCTTGTAAGATCGTAAAGGAGCAACAAAGCCAACAGTGTTAATATAACTCCTGGCAGACGAGCTTGCCAGACGCCAATATCTAAAAGGCGAAAACTTAGCGCAACCGGCGCGACCACTGGTAAACCGGCATTCAGAATCGTGGCCTGGACAGGCCTTCCCATCACAAGGTGCCCATAGTGTCCCGATACTACCCAGTTGCGTGCCAAAGAGAGCGTCCAACCTTCATCGAACCATGGAGCAGGAATCGTATCCAACCGGAAGAAGGCCAGGCCCGTCATACCGATTACAAAAACGATTTCTATCCAATAAGTCTTGAGGATGCTCTTCATAGGATATCCAGAGTTGACGTTTTTAAACGCTTCAACACATAAAAAGTTGCTCCAATCCATAAAAATGGCTGCCAGAACAATTGAGGGCTATCATTTCCAAAGTTAGTCAACACAAATTGAACTATACTGACCAAAATAAAAATGATAACCCCACTATATATGACTTTTTTTTCTGCCTCTGGAAGTAATGAAGCTCTATCTAAACCCCATATGTACAAAGGCCAAATTAGAACCTGATCATAAATCCATCCGTAAGGTGCTACCACTATGGAAACCCCTAACAAGAAAAAAATTGTCTCTAGCCAAAAGACCTCTTTGATTCCCCCCCTCATTAGCCTTACTGTAAGCATTAAACAAGCTATTCCAAGAGGTAAAAATTGCATTCCTGGGGTATTTGGAAACCATTTTTCTCTGATTATATATGAAAGAGTGCTGGCTTTGTATTCCATGGGTGGTGCTTGCCAGGTGTTTACATAATCTCTAATCCACATGGGGTAAACCAGAGTAGCCAAAATCAGGATAACACCTAAGGTAACGGTCGCTCCTAAAACAACTTGCCACCGCTTATTTTTCCATACCCACCAGGCAATAAAAAACAACGCTAAAAAACCAATATGAGGCTTAAATGTGGTCAATACCAGGAAAACTCCAGCCAACTTATCACGTTTTTGTTGCACAAAAACTATAAAACCTATAAAACCCAATAAAACCCATCCACTAATCTGTTGCCAAATCAAAAGAGCTATAAAGGGAGGGAAAAATAAGGTCAGTCCCATTACCTGAAGAGTTGAGAGGCAAAGCCACCACAAGCGATTCATTTTAACCAACAGCAAAACCAAAAAAATATTCAAAAGGATTCCCAAACGTATAGCGATTTGAGCAGGCAGAAAAGTCAAAGGCAGGTATAAAACTAATACGGTAACAGGAGTCCATAATCCTAAAACTCTAGCACCATCAGGATAATATCCACGATCATGAGCGATCCTTGTAAGATTATTTTCTTCCCAGGGATTGGTCTGTGTTCTTAACGCGTAACTTGAGGCCAGATAAACCCCCCCATCCCAGGAAAATACAGGGGGAAATAAAGGACTCAAAAATAAGGTGAGCATCAAAATCAAAAACAGAAGAGTCAATAGTCGCTCACCCATATTTAATCACCAGTAGAAATGTATAATCCGGTTATGATTACGAAAAGAGACCATATCAAAAATGTGAACATAAGGGGTATAATTGCATTCATCCGACCTATAAAATTAAATACAAATTGTTGGAAAAGCACATCAGGCATTCCCAAACCCAGCACCCCCAATAGAAATAAAGCCGTTTTGCCGCCCCTCCATCCCTCACACTTAAGTCGCCAGGACGTCAGCACCAACGGCAAAGCCATCAACACAAAATAGTGACGCCAGACCACTGGACTCAAAACCACGCTACCTGCCAATCCTACCGTAAAAGCCCCGTCCTCGTCAACGTGACATTGGTACCATACCACAAGCACCAAAACCAGAACCCCGGCCAGCGCGGAAGCGTAAGGTGCAAACTCAGGCGCGTGCATCAGTGGCGGTGCGGTGAGCGAGACCAATGCCGATGAACCGGTACCCTCAAACAAACGATACCCCAGCGTCAACACCGAAAAGTTAAAAGCAAACCCACGATAATAAGGCGCTACCATAGCTCCCGCACGGAAATAATCTCCCACCACGGTTGGACCCATGACCAGAGCCGAAAGCCCCCACAGTACACCCAATGTCAGCCCGGCTACCAGGCTTTCCTTCCAGGCTCTGCGCCAGAGCAACACCAACATCAGCGGCCAGAAAATGGGCTTAATACTCAAAGCCAGGCCCAGAAAGACGCCGCTCCACACTGGCTTGTGCGCGCGCCGGGACATCCAGGCGAGCGTGACCAGCAACAGCAGGGGAATCATCCATTGCTCATAAATCAAATCCTGCGCTACCGGCGACCAGGCCAGCCATAGAAGCGCCGTCAAGCCCACCTGCCACGGTCGGACGCGCGCCTCGCCAAGCCACCAGCGTGCCATAAGCCAGATCCAGACCAGCCCCATCCCAGCTTCGATGCATAGCCATAACCAGGCTAAAAGTTCAAAAGACCCCAGACCGAGGGGCATGGCCAACAAAATCGCTGGAGGTGGATGAGGGGTGGGATGCGGTAACACAGGTCCGGTCCAGGCAGGCACATAACGCGCGGCCAGTTCTGGCAAGGGACGATACGGGGAAAGACCATCCAACACCGCACGGATGGCCAGATACTCTTGCAGCGAATCCTTGAGATATAGATTCCCCGCGTCTGTAAAAGAAGCGCCCAGCACAATCAACCAGAAAACGCTGATGCCCAGGCCAATACCCAAACCACCCCACCGCAAACGACGTGCGGTGGGATGGTGAGATTCAAAAAGCCAGGTCCAGGAAAAGCCCTTCAACCGCGCCTTCCTACTTCATCACGCCCACGCGCACGTTGCGGAAGCGCGCCGGCGAAGCGCCGTGGCCCGTGTGCGCCACCTGCCCCGGCTGCCCTTTGCCGCAGTTCGGCGTGCCCCAGACCTGCCACAGCTCCGCGTCACACACTGCATCGCAGCTTCCCCAAAACTCCGGCGTGATGCCGGTGTAGGTGGCGTTTTTAAGCAGGCGCGTGAACTTGCCGTTCTTGATTTCATAAGCGATTTCCGTGCCAAACTGGAAATTCAGGCGCAGATTATCAATGGACCAGGAGCGGTTTGTCTCCATGTAGATCCCGTCATCCGTGTCGGCGATGAGGTCCTCGAATTTCCAGGTCCCCGGCTCTATGTTGATATTGGTCATGCGGATGATGGGAAGCCGATTCCAGCCGGAAGCGCGCATCGCGCCGCCAGAACGCACCTGCAGCGGATCCTCGCCGCGCAGACGCGCCAGCTTCACCGCCGTCTCGCGCGAAGTGAGGTAGCCCACAAACAAGCCCTCACGCACCAGCGGGACGCGCTGCGCTGGCACGCCCTCATCATCGTAACCGAACGTTCCCAACCCGCCCGGCGTCGTCGCGTCCGCGGTCAAATTCACCACCTCCGAGCCGTAGCGGAACACGCCCAACTTTTCCGGCGTGAGGAAGCTCGTGCCCGCGTAAGCTGCTTCCGTGCCAAAGACGCGGTCCAGCTCCGTGGGATGGCCGCACGATTCATGAATCTGCAAGCCCAACTGCGACCCGCCCAGGATGAGTGTCGTCACCGTGCTGGGACAGGGGTCCGCCGTGAGCAACGCCGCCGCCTCCGCCGCAACGCGCGGCGCGTGCGTGAGGAAGTCCAATTGCTCGATGAACTCCCATCCCGCCGTGCGCTGATCGCGGAAAGCGTGTGGGTAACTGCGGCGCTGAATCTCCCCATTGGCGATGGCGACGCTCATAATCTCGCCGCCGGTCTCCACAATCTCCTGCTCAATCTCCGATCCCTCGGTACTGGCGAAATATTGCCGCTTACGCAGCGCCACCAGATTCCCGTGCGTCACCTTCACCTGTGGCTCCTGCCGCATCAACGCATCGGCGCGCAGCAACAACTCCAGCTTCTGTTCCAGAGGGATGCTGAACGGATCAATCTTCACCGGTGTGCGGTAAGTGCCGCGGTGCACTTCCGGCGCGCCTAAATCTACTTTTTCTCTGAGGAAAAGGGCACTTGCCCGCGCGATGGCAACCGCTTGTGCGGTTACCCGCTCCACCTCCGCCTGATCGAGGCGCGCACTCGAAGCAAATCCCCACGCCCCATCCACCAGAACCCGCACGCCAAAGCCAGCGTTCTCGACTTCGTTCGCGTTCTGCACCACCCCATTGTGGACGGTCAAACCCTGTTCGCGCGTGGTGACAATACGGATGTCGGCGTAAGTTGCGCCGGCGAGTTGGGCCTGATTCAGAGCCACAGCAGCTAAATCTTTCACGGCAACCTCCTGAAGATGAGCTATGCAAATCATAGCACAACGAGGCGAAGAGTCAAAAGACCGGAAGCGGGAAAGCGAAGCGTCCGGTCACCCGACGTGAATGGGTAGGCGACGGCAGTGCCGTCACGAGCGGGTAGGCGACGGCAATGCCACCGCCTACCCTGATTTCGGTCATGGCTTTTGCCGCTTTATTCTCTTATAAATTAACCGCCAGCTCCAATTGCCCTGCTGCCAAATTGGGCTATACTGAAATAAACTATCGGTCAACCGATAGTTGACCATCACCCAATAAACCTTGCTTGAGTAGGAAAGGAGAGCACCATGCAACGCACAACTTTCTTGAAAAATGTGGATATTTTCCTCGATATGCGCCCGGCTCATCTTGAAAAACTGGCCCAAATCTGCCGGGAAGTCACCTATCAGCAGGGCGAAGTTATCGTGCGCGAAAATACCCCCAGCGATGAGATGTACATCATCGTACAGGGCGACGTGGATATCGTCCTCGATCCGCGCACCGTGGGCGGAACGGGAGAACCTAAAATCATCACCACCCTGCGCCGCGGACAAACCTTTGGCGAGGTCGGCCTGGTGGATAGCGGGTATCGCTCCGCTTCGGCCATTGCCCGCACCGACAACACGCTCCTCTTTGCCCTGCGCCGCGATGAGCTGCTCCGCCTGTGCGAGGAAGATCACGAATTCGGTTACATCCTCATGCGCAACATCGCCGCCGACCTGGCCTTCAAAATCCGCAACACCGATTTAATGGTGCGCGAAAAACTGCTGTGGGAATCGCAGCGCAACGCAAAATAGGAGGCAATCATGGGACTACATCCCTTAGCCGGTAAACCCGCCCCCCGCGAGATGTTGATTAACGTCCCGCGTTTGATGACCGCCTATTACGTGTTTCATCCCGACCCCGCCGTAGCCACACAGCGCGTGGCCTTCGGCACGTCGGGACATCGCGGCACGTCACTGGAAGCGAGCTTCAACGAGGACCACGTCCTGGCGATAGCTCAGGCCATTTGCGAGTACCGCACCGCGCAGGGCATCCGCGGACCGCTCTTTATGGGCATGGATACGCACGCCCTTTCCGAGGCGGCTCACGCTACCGCGCTGGAAGTCTTCGCCGCTAATGGCGTGGAGGTCATGATCCACCGCGGCCTGGGCTACACCCCCACCCCGGTCATCTCCCACGCCATCCTCACCTGGAACCGCGCCCACGCAGAACAGGCCGACGGTGTGGTGATCACGCCCTCGCATAACCCGCCTGAGGATGGCGGCTTCAAGTACAATCCGCCCTCCGGCGGCCCGGCGGGACCAGAAATCACCGAGGTGATTCAGCGCCGCGCCAATGACCTCATCGCCGCGGGCCTCAAGGACGTGCGCCGCATCCCCTACGCCCGCGCCTTAAAGGCGGCAACCACGCACGAATATGACTACATCACCCCCTACGTGCAGGACCTGCGCCACGTGGTGGACCTGGAAGCGATAGCTGCCTCCGACCTGCATATCGGGGTAGATCCGCTCGGCGGCTCCGGCCTGGCCTTCTGGGATGTCATCGCCGAAACTTACAACCTGAACCTGGAAATCGTCAACCGCTACGTGGACCCGACCTTTGGGTTTATGACGGTGGATAAGGACGGCAAAATCCGCATGGACTGTTCCTCCCCTTACGCCATGGCGAGCCTGATCGCACTGCGCGAGCGCTTTGACATCGCTTTCGGCAACGACCCGGACTACGACCGCCATGGCATCGTCACCCGCGACGGCCTGATGAACCCGAACCACTACCTGGCCGTGGCGATTCAGTACCTCTTCACCCACCGCCCGGCCTGGGGCGCGGAAGTGGCCATCGGCAAAACCCTGGTTTCAAGCTCGATGATTGATCGCGTGGCAGAGAGCCTGAGCCGCCCTCTGGTGGAGGTGCCGGTCGGCTTCAAATGGTTCGTGGATGGCTTGCTGGCGGGCACATTAGGCTTTGGTGGTGAGGAAAGCGCCGGCGCTTCTTTCCTGCGCCGCGATGGGACCGTGTGGAGCACGGATAAGGACGGCATGATCCTGGACCTGCTCGCAGCGGAAATCCTGGCCGTGACGGGACGCAGCCCCTCCGAGCACTACGCCGGGCTGGAAGCGCGCTTTGGGGTGGCGTACTACGAACGCATGGATGTGCCCTGCTCGCCCGAAATTAAAGCCGTGCTCAAGCAGCTCAGCCCGGAACAGGTGAAGGCGCAGACCTTAGCGGGCGAACCGATCCTGGCCTGTCTCACGCGCGCGCCGGGCAATCATGCCCCCATCGGCGGGTTGAAGGTCGTCACCGCAAGCGGGTGGTTCGCAGCGCGTCCCTCCGGCACGGAGAACGTGTACAAGATTTACGCCGAAAGCTTCAAAAGCCCGGAACATCTGCGGCAGATTCAGGAAGAAGCTCAGCAACTCATCGCCGGCGTGCTGGAGGGGTGATGGCTACCTGCCCACGGCCCACTCAAGCTTCCGCCCTGCCCGTTTACCCGGCGTTTAAGCCGCTTGAGCTGGAGGATTGCGCCGAACTGCGCACGCGCCTCTGGGCTTATCAGCCGGAGGTTTCGGAGCTGAACTTCACCAATCTCTTCATCTGGAGCTCCATGCGCCCCGTCACCTGGAGTTTGCTGGATGGAGCATTGCTCATCCGCTGTTGTTCCGAGGCAGGCGGATACGCCTATCAGCCGATAGAAGGAGACCGCCCGCGCGCGGACCTGGTGCGCCGGGTGCTGGAGGATATGGCCGCGGCGGGGGAACCTGACCCGCGCATCGCGCGCGCCGACGCGCGCCTTATCGCAGCCCTGGGCGACGCGCCGGATTTGGACATCACACCCGACCGCGACAATTTCGATTATGTCTACGCCACGGAGAACCTGGTTACCCTGGCTGGACGGCGCTACCACAGCAAGCGCAACCACATCGCACGCTTCCGCGCCGCCTGCCCCGACTTTGTGTATCGCCCAATAACGCCGAACGACATCGAGGCCTGCCTGGAACTGGCCTGCCGCTGGTGTCAGCAACGGCGTTGCGATGAGGATATGGATTTGCTGGAAGAAATCTGGGCCGTGCGCGCCGCCCTCACCCATTTCACGGACCTTGGTCTGGATGGGGCGCTCATCGAGGTGGATGGGCGCGTCGAAGCCTTCTCGGTGGGCGAGCTGCTCAACGCGCAGATGGCGGTCATCCATATTGAAAAGGCCAATCCGGAGCTTCCGGGGCTGTACGCCGTCATCAATCAGCAGTTTGCCGAGCACCGCTGGTCCGCGACGCGCGAAATCAACCGCGAGCAGGACCTGGGCGAGGAGGGCCTGCGCCGGGCCAAGGAGTCTTACTATCCCACCCGCATGGTGGAAAAATATACCATTCGCCTGCGCAGGATGTCATAGCGTGAGGAGAGAACGATGTCCGCACAAGAGCTGATTGAACTGCTCAATGCCGCAGCGCCGCTCATTGAGCGCGCGCTGGAAGAGGATATTGGCCCCGGTGATGCGACCAGCCTGAGCACGCTGCCGGAAGATCTGGAACTGACCGGGCGCATTGTGGCCAAAGCGCCGGGGATTATCGCCGGAATGCCCATTGTCGAAGCGGTGTTGCAGCGCGTGGACCCGCGGCTGCGCCTGACCGCCTATGTGCAGGATGGACAGGATGTGAGCGCCGGCGACCTCATCGCCGAGGTGAGCGGTCCCGCGCGCAGTCTGCTCGCCGCCGAACGCACCGTGCTCAATTTCCTGCAGCACCTTTCCGGCGTGGCCACGCTCACCGCCCAATACGCGGACGCGGTGGCCACCACGTCCACGCGCCTCCTCGACACGCGCAAAACCCTGCCGGGCTACCGCGTGCTCGAAAAGTACGCCGTGCGCATGGGCGGCGGTTTCAATCACCGCCTTGGGCTGTACGACATGATTCTCATCAAGGATAACCATATTGACGCCGCGGGCAGCATCACCTTAGCGGTGCAACGCGCGCGCGCCGCCTATCCCAACCTGCCCATCGAGGTGGAAGTGCGCACGTTGGATGAGCTGAAGGAGGCGCTGGCCATTGAACCGCCTCTGGACCGCATTCTGCTGGATAACATGGACCTGGAGACGATGCGCGCCGCCGTTACCCTGACCGCGGGCCGCGTTCCCCTGGAAGCTTCGGGCAACATGACCCTGGAGCGCGTTGCAGCGGTGGCCGAGACCGGCGTGAATTTCATCTCCGTCGGCGCCCTGACCCACTCCGCACCGGCGCTGGACATCAGCATGAAAATCGCTCCGCCACAGCTCAAGCCGGAGGACCTGTTGCGCCGCCGCGCAGCGGACCTCAAGGCGCGTTTGCGCTCCCGCATTGTCATCCTGGGCCACCACTATCAACGCGATGAGGTGATCGCCCTGGCCGACTTCCGCGGGGATTCGCTGCAGTTGGCGCAGGATGCGGTGCGCACCGATGCGGAGGTCATCGTCTTCTGCGGTGTGCATTTCATGGCCGAAACGGCGGCCATCCTGGCGAAACCCGGTCAGCGCGTGCTGCTGCCGGAGCTGAGCGCCGGCTGCTACCTGGCCGAAACGGCATCCCGCGCGGCGGTCGAAAAGGCCTGGCAACAGTTGGACGTTCTGCTGGACGGGCACGCCGAGGAGGAAATCACCCCCATCACCTATGTGAATTCCGACGCCAACCTGAAGGCTTTCTGCGGACGCCACGGCGGGTTGGTGTGCACGTCAAGCAACGCGGCGCGCGTCCTGAGCCATGCGCTGACGCAACGCCCGCGCGTCTTCTTCTTCCCCGATCAGCATCTGGGACGCAATACCGCGCTCAAGCTGGGCTTTGCACCGGAGGATATGGTGCTGTGGTGGCCGAATCGCCCGCCCGATGCGGAGGCCGTGCGCCGTGCGCGGGTGATCCTGTGGCCGGGAGCGTGCAACGTGCATCAGCGCTTCACCGTCGAGGACATCGCGCGCGTGCGCCGCGAATACCCCAACGTGCGCGTCATCGTGCATCCCGAATGCAAGCACGAAGTCGTCGCCGCTGCGGATGACGCGGGTTCGACGTCGTACATCATCAAGCAGGTTAAAGCCGCGCCGCCGGGCACGGTGTGGGCGATTGGCACTGAATCGCGTCTGGTGCGCCGTTTGCAGGCCGAGCATCCGGAACAGACCATCCTGCCGCTTTCGCCGCTCACCCCCATGTGCCCGACCATGGGACGCATCACTCTGCCCGCGCTGGTGCGCATCCTGGAAGGGTTGGAACGCGGAGAGTTCATCAATGAAATCACAGTAGCGCCGGACGTGGCGCAGGATGCCCGTCTGGCCCTGGAACGCATGTTGCGCGTGAGCTGAGGTGAAACCGATCAGGCTATGGACACAGGGGATGTGAGTTCTGTGCTCGCTTCCATCAACGCCCGCGAGGTGTTAGAGGCGGTTGCGGCGGGAGTCGTGATCATAGATGAGAGCCAACGCATCGTGTACGCCAATCGTCACATAGAGCGCCTGTTCGGCTACCGCCCGGAAGCCTTGCTGGGCCAACCGCTAAACCTGCTCTTGCCGGAACGTTTCGCCGAACGCCACACGCAACACATGCTTGCCTATCTGGCCGCGCCGCGACAACGTCCCATGGGGATAGGCCTGGATTTGGCCGGACGGCGCAAGGATGGCAGCGAATTCCCCGTCGAGGTCAGCCTGAGCTACCTGAGGCATCCCAGGTTGTTAGTCATCGCTTTCATTCACGACATCTCGCAGCGGCACGCGCTGGAAGAGGCGTTACGGCGCAACAATCAGGAACTGGATGCCTTCGCGCACACCGTCGCTCACGACTTGAAAAACCCGCTCTCGCTCATCAAGGGCTACACGGAATACTTAATCGAAGGAATAGCCGAGCTGACCCCCCTACAGGTGGTGATGGCCCTGGAGCAAATCCGGCAGGCGAGCGATAAAATGCACCACATCATTGACGAGCTGCTGCTCCTGGCCAGCACGCGCCGGGAGGACGTGAAGCCCGAAGTGGTGGATATGAACCGCGTGCTCAACGAGGCACTCAAGCGCTTTGAGACCTCTTTCCTGAAGCGCTGCACGTTGCCGGATCAGCTCCCGCCGGCGTTGGGCTACGCCCCCTGGATTGAGGAAGTCTGGGCCAACTATCTGAGCAACGCGCTCAAATACGGCGGCCCCGCGGTGGCGATCGGGGCCACGCCGTTGCCAGACGGACGCATCCGCTACTGGGTATGGGATTCCGGCCCCGGCCTGACCCCGGAACAGCAGGCACAGCTCTTCCAGGAATATCAGCGTTTACAGCGCATTGGCGAAGGCTCCGGCCTCGGCCTTTCCATCGTCAAGCGCCTGGTGGAACGCATGGGCGGGAGCGTGGACGTGGTCAGCGCCCCCGGCGAGGGCACAAGTTTTGGCTTCACCCTCCCCGCAGCGCCCCTGGACGAAGTTTCTGAAGAAGAGAGCAACGCTTCCACCTGAACCTGTGCTCATGGACAGGGTTATACCCAATGCCTTGACAGTTTGTGAGCGAGACAGTTTGATTTTTCCTTACCCCTACGGAGGGCGGTATGAAAATCACCTTTTTAGGTGGAGCGCAGACAGTCACCGGTTCGATGTATCTCATTTACGCCAACCGGCATTATATTCTGCTGGAATGCGGTCTGTATCAGGGCAAGCGCGCCGAAACCTATGAGCGCAATCGCAAGTTCACTTTTGATTTGCGCCGCTTAGATGCGGTGGTGCTTTCCCACGCCCACATTGACCATTCCGGCAACCTGCCCAATCTGGTGAGCAGCGGCTACGACGGTCCCATCTACGCCACCCCTGCCACGCGCGACTTGTGCGCTTCCATGTTGCCGGATTCGGGCCGCATCCACGAACAGGATGTGCTGTATGTCAACAAGAAGCGCGCCAAACAGGGCCTTCCGCCCATGGAGCCGCTCTACACCGAAGCGGACGCGATCCGCGCGCTGCATTTCTTCCAGAGCCTGCCTTACAACCGCCCGCGCGAAATCACGCGCGGCATTCAGGTCACTTTCCTCGACGCAGGCCATATTCTCGGCTCGGCGATGGTGCTGCTGGAGGTGCATGAACGCGGGCGTGACGTGCGGCTGCTCTTCAGCGGTGACCTGGGCCGCCTGGGATTGCCGATTGTGCGCGACCCGACCCCCATGCCCGCAGCGGATGTGCTGCTCATCGAAAGCACCTATGGCAACCGGGAACATCCCCCCATCACCGAGACCGCCACGCAGCTTGCGGACATCATCAACAAAGTGGTGGGACGGGGCGGGCGCGTGGTGATTCCCGCATTCGCCGTGGGGCGCACGCAAGACCTCATCTACGACCTGCAACAGCTCCATCTGGCGGGGCGCATCCCCAACGTGCCCATTTACATTGATAGTCCTCTTGCCCACAGCGCCACCGAGGTGTACCGCCTGCACCCCGATTGCTACGATGCAGAAACCTGGGACCTCATCAAGGCCATGGACAACCACGACCTGTTTGGCGAAGGGCTGTTCCGCTATGTGCGCGATGTTGAAGCTTCCAAGGCGCTCAACGAGGACCCGCGCCCGATGATCATCATCAGCGCCTCCGGTATGGCGGAAGCGGGGCGTGTCCAACACCACCTCAAACACGCTATCCCCGATTCCAAAAACGCCGTGATTATCACCGGATGGCAGGCCCCTAACACCCTGGGCCGTCGCATCGCCGAGAAGCAGCCCTATGTGCGCATCTTTGGCGAAGAGTTTCCGCTGCGGGCAGAGGTGTATGAGCTTTACGGCTACAGCGCGCACGCCGACCACACGGAATTGTTGCGCTGGAGCGGGAGCCGCGCCGGGCAAGTGGAGCAGGTTTTTGTCATCCACGGCGAGCCGGAATCTGCCGAGGCTTTAGCCAACGATTTGCGCGGACAGGGGTACCGCCGCGTCAGCGTGCCGGAGCGTAACGCCAAAATCAGTTTATGACACCGGTCCTCATTCTTCTGGCCCTGTTGCTGGGCAATGGCCTGTTCGCCATGGCGGAAATTGCCATCGTTTCCGCGCGCAAGGTGCGCCTGCAGCAGCGCGCTGCAGCCGGGGATAAGCGCGCGCAACAGGCCCTGGCCCTGATGGAAGCCCCGGAGCAATTCCTCTCCACCGTACAGATTGGCATCACCCTGGTGGGGATTGTGGCAGGGGCTTTCAGCAGCGCCTCGTTCGCCGAGCCTCTGGCGCGCGTCCTGGCGCGCATCCCGTGGCTGAGCGCGGTCAGTCAGAGCCTGGCGTATGCCCTCATCATCCTGGTCACCACCTACCTCTCCCTGGTGTTGGGGGAACTGGTCCCTAAACAATTAGCTTTGCACAACCCGGAAGCGATTGCGCGTACGTTAGCGCCGCCCATGTTGAGCTTGAGCCGCGCCACGGCGCCGCTGGCGCATTTCCTCACCGCCTCCGCCGAGCTGCTGGTGCGCTTGCTGGGATCGCGCCCTTCGGCAGAACCGCCCATCACGGAGGAAGAGTTAAAAGCCCTGGTGGAAGAGGGCACCGAGGCGGGGGTATTCGCGCTCAGCGAGCAGGACATGATCAGCAACGTCTTTCGCTTAGGCGACCGCCGTGTGGATGCCCTGATGACGCCGCGCATGGACATCGTCTGGTTGGACGTGAACGCGCCGCTGGCTGAGCTACAGCACAAAATCATCACCTCGGCTTATTCACGCTTCCCCGTATGTGATGGCGACCTGGATCACGTGTTAGGCATCGCGCGCGCCAAGGACATGCTGGCGCAGGTCTGGCGCGGAGAAGCGCTGGATTTGCGCCAGCCGTTGCAACAACCGCTGTTCGTGCCCGAGACCCTGCCCGCCGCGCGGCTGCTGGAGCTGTTTAAGACCTCGTCCGTGCATATCGCCCTGGTGCTGGACGAGTACGGCGGGACGCAGGGCCTGCTCACGCTTAAAGATGTGCTGGAAGCCCTGGTCGGCGACATTCCCCCTGGCACGGGCTACGTGGAACCATCTTTCATCCCCCGCGCTGATGGCTCCTGGCTGGTAGACGGCATGACGCCGATGGACGAGGTCGTGACGCGCTTGAAGCTCCCGCCCATACCGGAACAGGAACAGCGCATTTATCAGACGCTGGCCGGCTTTGTCATGCGTCAACTCGATCACGTCCCGCACAGCGGGGAAAGCTTTATCTGGCAGGGCTGGCGTTTCGAGGTGGTGGACATGGACGGCCTGCGCGTGGACAAGGTCCTGGTGAGCCGAACAGGATAGCGCTATCACGCAGGCCGTTTCCCATGCCATTTCGGTTCCCAACGTCCAGTCAAAAGGCCGGGCAGGCGATAGTAATGCCATCGCCTGCCCTTTCCAGCTTCCAGCCCCACTTGACAAAATCGCATTCACGGGTAGTTTTACCCCTTGTAGCATCCTATCTCTAAAAAAGAGGTGACCATGGCTAATTTGTGGCACGATTTACCACCCGGTCCCAATCCGCCCGAACTTATTTATGTCCTGGTCGAGATTCCAAAGCGCTCGCGCAACAAGTTTGAGTACGATAAAATCACTGGCTTTATCAAGCTGGACCGCGTGCTCTATTCGTCCCTGCACTACCCTGGAGACTATGGCTTCATTCCGCGCACCCATTACGACGACGGCGACCCGTTGGATGTGCTGGTGATGACCAACGAGCCATCTTTCCCTGGCTGCGTGATTGAGGCGCGTCCCATCGGCATCTTCCGGATGCTTGACCGCGGCCTGAATGACGACAAAATCTTAGCCGTGCCGGCCACCGACCCGAATTTCGACAACGTCCACACCCTGGCGGATGTACCGCCTCATTTCCTGGACGAGGTCTCGCATTTCTTCTCGGTGTACAAAGACTTGCAGCATGTTCGGGTTGAAGCCGTCGGGTGGGAAGATCGCGAAGCCGCGCTGAACGAAATAGAGCGCTCCATCAGCTTGTACGCTCAATACATCCGTACCCGGCGGTGAAATGCGGCCCTGGCGTCTGATCGTCCATCCACAAGCGGCGGCGGGCGCGCGCAACATGGCCATAGATGAGGTGCTCCTGCAATCCCTTTTGCAGGGAGCACCTCCGGCCTTGCGCCTGTATGCCTGGATGCCTCCCACGCTCTCGCTGGGACGCGGACAGCCCCTCGGTGACGTGGACCGCGCGGCCCTGACGGCGCACGGCTATGGCCTGGTACGTCGTCCCACCGGCGGGCGCGCTGTGTTGCACGCGGACGAACTCACCTACTGCGTGGTCACCACCGAAAGCGAGGCCGGGCTGGAGTCGGGCCTTATCGCCAGCTACCGCGGCCTGAGCGCGGGACTGCGCGAAGCGTTCCGCCGGCTGGGCCTGGAAGCCGTCGAAGCCGAGCCGCGCTATGCCAATCATCGCAACGCCGGGCCGGTGTGCTTTGAAGTGCCCTCGGATTACGAAATCACCTGGCAGGGGCGTAAACTTGTCGGCAGCGCGCAGATGCGCAGCGGTGAGGCGCTGTTGCAACACGGCGCCATCCCGCTCGCTGGTGATTTGGCCGCCATTGCCGACGTGCTCACCGCGCATCCCGATCCGCAAGCCATCCGCAACCGCACCGTCACCCTCAGCGCCGCTTTGGGGCGCCGGGTGAGCTGGGAGGAAGTGGCAGAGGCCGTCGCAGAAGGCTTCCGCGCGGCGCTGGGTATCACCTTTCAAGTGGATGACCTGACGCCCGACGAATGGGCGCAAGTGGACGCTTTGACCACCTCCAAATACGCCACCGAAGCGTGGACCGGGCGCGTACCATGAGCTTGATTGTCGGTGTGTGCACCATGAAACTCTATCTCCCCGGCGTGATGTCGCTGAAGGAGAAGCGCAGTCGCCTGCAGCCGCTCCTCAATGGCCTGCGCCGCACCTACGCTGTCGCTGCCAGCGAATGGGATGAGCAGGATGTCTGGCAAACCGCGCGCATCGCCGTCGCCGCCCTGAGCAATGACAGCGCGCAGGTTTACCGCGTCCTGCAGAGCTGCGTGCAGTGGGTCCAGAACGAGGCGCGCGATGTCGAACTGCTGGAATGGAATGTGGAGTTGCGCTAAATGGATGTCATCGAACAGATCAAGGAGCGCATCAACTTAGCCGATTACGTAGGGCGCACGGTACAGCTTCAGAAATCCGGGCGCAACCTGCGCGGCCTGTGTCCCTTCCACCAGGAAAAAACGCCATCCTTTTTCGTCTTTCCCGACTCGAACCGCTGGCATTGCTTTGGCTGCGGACGCGGCGGGGATATTTTCAACTTTGTGATGGAGCAGCAAGGGCTGGATTTCCGCGGCGCGCTGGAGGAGTTAGCGCGCCTCGCGGGCGTGGAGCTGCGTCCGCAAACGTCCGAGGAGCGCGCCGCCGAAAGTGAACGCGAGCGCCTGTTGCAAGTGCTGGAGGCGGCCACCGACTACTATCACCGCCTGTTGCTTTCGGCGCCGCAGGCCGCGCATGCGCGCGAATATCTGGCGCGACGTGGTTTCACGGAAGCGACCTGGCGCACGTTTCGCCTGGGCTACAGCCTGCCCGCCTGGGATGCGACGCGCACCTATCTCCTTGGGCGTGGCTTCACGCTGGAGGAGCTGGTCAAAGCCGGCATGCTGGTGCAAAAGGACGATGGCGGCACGTATGACCGCTTCCGCGGACGCCTGATGATTCCCATCACCGACGCACGGCATCGCGTCATCGCCTTTGGCGCGCGCGCCCTGCAACCCGACGATCAGCCCAAGTACCTCAATTCCCCACAGTCGCCGCTCTTCGATAAGAGCCGCGTCCTGTTTGGCCTGGCCCATGCGGCGCAGGCCATCCGCGAGGCGGACGCGGTGGTGATTGTGGAAGGTTACACGGACGTGATGATGGGGCATCAGGCCGGGTTTGCCAATATCGTCGCACCGATGGGTACCGCCCTCACCGAGGCGCACCTGCAACAATTGCAGCGCCTCACGCGGCGCTTTATCCTGGCCTTAGACCCGGACGCGGCCGGTCTCCATGCCACGCTGCGCGGCCTGGAAACGGCGCGCGAAACGCTGGATCGCGAAGAAAGCTACCACTTCGACCCGCAGGGGCTGATGGCTTACGAACGTCATCTCAAAGCCGATTTGCGCGTGCTGACCCTGCCCGACGCGCGCGACCCGGATGAGCTGATCCGCGACGAGCCGACGCGCTGGCAGGAACTGATGGCCGGGGCGCGTTCGGTGGTGCGCTTCGTCTTTGATTACCTGCTTGAACATGAAGATGCCGGGGATCCCAAAGGCAAAGCGCGTATCGTGGACCAAATCCTGCCGCTATTGCGCGACGTGGCGGACCGCGTGGAGCGCGAAGCTTACGCGCAGGATTTCGCAGCCCGGCTCGGCCTTGATCCGCAGTTGCTGTTGGAACGTCTGCGCGTGCAGGAGCGCGTCATCGCGGCGCGGGGGCGCCCCGTCACCCCGCCCCTGCCCACCGCACAGGCCGATTTGGAGCAGCATATCCTTGCCATTTTGCTGCGCTATCCCGACCTGGAAGAGGCGCTGAACGCCTATTTGACAGGTCATGAGCTGGAGCCTTTCAGCCCGCAGGACTTGACGGAGGAGGCGCGCCTGATATGGGAAGGCGCGTGTGCCGCCGCTGCGCAGCCGGAACTGCCCCTCGAAACCTGGCTTCCGGGGGCGTTGGGGGAGCTGTTCAATCAATTGATGAATACGTCTCTCCCCCCCAACCGCTCTGAACTGGAGCGCGGCCTGCGTATCAGCCTGCTCCGGTTGAGGAAGCAGCGCCTCAAGGCGTTGACCGAGGCGCTCTCGCAAGAGGTGCGTGAAGCACAACTCAACGGCGATCAGGCGGCCCTGATCAACGCCACCGCTTTGTTGCAGAATCAATTGAATATCTTGAAGCGGCTGGACGCGGCCTTGTTGGAAAAATAAGGCCCTTATGGGCAGGATGGGAAAACGCGAAAGCAGAGGGCGTGCCCCATCGAAAGGAGCAGTCTAACCGGTCCGTCAGACGGTATGGCGCTCCGGGCCGTAAAAAGCATACGGCGAAGCAAAATTTCACCAGGGAAGGAGTCGAAGGGAGCCATGGAACATCATCCAGATTCAAAACCCCAGCTCTCTTTTGAGGATGAGGAAATGATCCCGCTCGAAGACCGGGAGGAAGATACCCGCGTCATCGTTGAAGAGGAGGTGCATGAGGACCTCCCGTCCCTCGCCGAGGTTGAGGAAGAAGCCGCCCAACCTCTGGACGAGGCAGAATTGGAGCGTTTAGCGCGGCTGGCCGGACATGAAGAGGCCGGGCTGGAAGGGGAAGAGGAGGAGAGCGAAAAAGATCTCCTGGAGGAGGAAGAAGAAGAGGAGGAAGAAGAACCTTCCGCCTACGACCTGGAACGCATCGAAAGCGAGGAAGAGTACGACGATCTGGTCAGCGACCCGGTGCGCATGTACCTGCGCGAAATCGGGCAGGTAGATCTGCTCACGCCGGGGCAGGAAATCTGGCTCTGTCTGGTGCGCGAAGCTTTCCGTCGCGTGGACGAGTTCCGCCGTGAGGCCGGGCCGCTGCCTTCCGAAGAAGCCGTATGCGCCATTGCCCTCAAACTTTACGGCGATGCCGAAGCAGCATGGCAGGCGCTTTCCGAAAAGAGTTTTGCGGGCTGGCTGGACATCCCCCCCTTGTCGGCCCTGCTGGAAGAGATCCGCCGTCATCAACAAAATCTGGTGAGCGATGGCGCGTCCCCGCTCTACGACATTCTGGGCGCGAACCGCTGGAGCAATGATGATGAGATGCGCAATTTCGTGCTCGACCTGATTGAGATGATCATTGCGCTCTACCTGCTCCCGCCCGCCTTCCTGGCGCATCTGCAAGAGATTTGGAACGTGCATCTGACCTGGCCACCGGAAGTGACCATCGCGTCCGCGTTGGATGCGGAACAGGTACAGGAATGGTGGGAACAGTTGGAAATCCTGGCCGCCGAAGCGCAGCAGCTCCTGGTACGCGCCAATCTGCGCCTGGTGGTGAATCTCGCCAAGCGCTTCCTGGGACGCGGGGTTTCTTTCCTCGATCTGATTCAGGAGGGCAACATCGGTCTGCTGCGCGCGGTGGAAAAGTTCGATTTCACGCGCGGTTACAAATTTTCCACCTACGCCACCTGGTGGATTCGGCAGGCCATCAGCCGCGCCATTGCCGATCAGGCGCGCACCATCCGCATTCCGGTGCACATGGTGGAGACCATCAACCGACTGGTGAAAATCCAGCGGCAGTTGACGCAGGAATTGGGGCGCGAACCGACTTTAGACGAGCTGGCCCTGGAGATGGACCTGCTGGAGCCGGAAGAAGTAAACATCATCATGCAGTCGCGCGTCACCGAAACGCCGCTGCCGCCGGTTTTGGAGCGCAAGCTCCAGCGCGCCGTCGCTAAAATCGAGCGTATCATCAACATTTCACAGGAACCCATGTCGCTGGAAACGCCGGTGGGCAACGATGAGAACAGCGAGCTTTCGGACTTCATCGAAGATGAGAACCTGCCGGGGCCTATGGATGCCACCTCCGGGCAGATGCTGCGCGAGCAGTTGCAGCATATCCTGAGCGAGTTGGGGGAGCGCGAACGTGAGGTACTCGAAATGCGCTTTGGCCTCAAGGATGGGCATCCGCACACGCTGGAAGAAGTTGGCGAGGCTTTCAACGTGACCCGTGAACGCATCCGCCAGATTGAATCCAAGGCTCTGCGCAAGTTACGCCATCCGGGCCGCAGCCGCAAATTGCGCGACTTTCTCTCGTAATCACCTTACCCTTTGCACATGCTGTTCGTGCCTATAACGGCTTACCTTTAGCACCGGCATAGCGATTGAAATCACCACTGGCGCGATTTCAACCGCCAACCCGGATAGAGGATCCGACAGGCTCAATACCCTCAGGGTGGGCGAAAGCCATGCCTTCGCCCACCCACTCCGCCTGAATGGTCTTTGCGCCATAGCTCAGGCCTAATCCTGTGCCACGGTTCTTCATGGCCCATCCTAACTGAGCAGTTCCTCGTGCCCCATTCGTGGATGATCACGGCCCGTAAGCACCAGCCACACAAACAGGGGGAGGACTATCTGCCGCCGCCAGCGCCACGGCTGATGCAGCAAGCGATGCAACCACTCCAACCCCGCACGTCGCATCCAGAGCGGCGCGCGGGGCGTCACCCCGGCGACAAAGTTGAAAGCGCCGCCAACCCCAATGCCCAACCGCGCCCCGGTGCGCGTCAGATTGCGCCCCAGCCACAGCTCCTGCTGCGGCGAACCGTAAGCCAGGAACAGGATATCCGCACCGCTCTCACGGATGCGGGCGACGATGGCCTCTTCCTCTTCCGGCGCGGGGGAGCCGGCGTAACATCCCGCCACCTGCAAGCCGGGATAGCGCGCACACAACACCGCCGCCGCTTTTTCCGCCACGCCCGGCGCCGCGCCAAGCAGGTAGGGACGCCATCCGCGCTGCGCGGCCCGCGCACAAAGCAGCTCGAACAAATCCGAGCCAGCCACGCGCTCCGGCACGGCCACGCCGCGCCGCCGCATCGCCCACACCAGACCGATGCCATCCGGCACGTTCAGGTCGGTGTGCTGCAAGAGCTGCCAGAAAGCCGCGTCCACGCGCGCGCGCATCAGCATTTCGGGATTGAGGGTCACAAGCAAACGCGGACGCTGCCCATCCGTCAACCAGGCTTCGACGGTGGCCAGCGTCTCGCGCATACTCAGAGCGTGCACCGGCACGCCCATCACATAAGCTATATGATATTGCGTGAGGCTACCCAATCTCCCACCAGATAGTAGCGAAAATCTTTGCCATCCGCGCAGGCAATCGCCCCATAAACTCCATACACCAGGGCAATCACCGGCAGCGGGATCAGCAACAGCGTGGCGATAAGCGCAAAGGGGATGAGGACAATGCCCACCAGAATCGCGCTGAGCAAGCCCACCACGCCCCACATCAGGCCGAGCAAAACCCCTACCCCGCCCCAGGCGATGAGCTGAAACAGGAAAGCCTGAAAGGCCTGAAAGCTTACGTAACGCGAGCGGTTCTTAAAGGCCAGAAAAATGCCCAGCGCGGCGAACACCCCCATAAAGCCGGTCACCAGGTTGAGCAACACGGTCAGATGCGCCAGCAGCGCCCAGGTGCGCTCATCCGAAGGGCTGAGCGGCTGTGGCTGCGGTGCGCCCATCATCTCAGGTGCAGGATTAACGGTCATCGTTTGCCTCCTTCATAGTCAGGTTAGTTTACCATACGCAGAGAAACAAGCCAGGTTGCATAGATGACCGGGGAGCATGTCAAAACACGGGTAGTATGCCACCACGGCGCCGGGCAAGGATTAGCATGAAGGGGCAGGCGACGGCAATCCAACTTGAAGGGAACCGTCCAGGGGTGGGCGACGGCAATCCAACTTGAAGGGAACCATCCAGGGGTGGGCGACGACAATCCAACTTGAGGGGAACCGGGTGGGCGACGGCAATGCCGTCGCC
>DAOUBT010000008.1:0-21556 GCA_034432595.1 Anaerolineae bacterium
ACGGCGTCTGCCCAACCCATCTTCCCACACCAGGCCTTGCCTACGTCACTCATATTCCCGACCCTTTTACCCCCAACTGCCCAACTCCTGCTTTTGTTCCAACCAACACCCTGACCCTCTATCCAACCGTGCACGGGGATTTATCCCCATGCGAACTTCAAGGTGAGCAGTGACGCCGGACAAAGGGATACTTTTCCCTTGCCATCTCCTCACGTGGGGCTATAATGAGTAAAATTGACGTATGGATGTGTCACCGGTAACTGGAAGGAGAGTACTTATGGGAGAACACGTTGAACGCCTGAAACAACATTTGTACCGCTATCACGACCTGCAGGCTGTGGATTCTATCCTCGGCTGGGATCAGGAAGTTTACATGCCCCCGATGGGAATTCAGGCACGCGGGGAGCAGATGGCGACCATCGCCTCCATGGCCCACGAAATCTTCACCTCTGCGGAAACCGGTCGCCTGCTCGAAGCCGCCGAGGTTGAAGTTGCCGGCATGGATTACGATAGCGACGAGGCCAGCCTGGTGCGCGTCATTCGCCGCGATTATGACAAGATGACCAAAATCCCCACCGAGCTGGTTGCTGAGCGCGCGCGCATTACCGCGCAGGCCTTTGTGGCCTGGCGCGCGGCACGGGAACAGGCCGATTACAGCCTCTTCCAGCCCCATCTGCAGAACGTTGTGGATTGGTGCTACAAGGTGGTGGACATCCTGGGCTATAAGGAGCACCCCTACGATACGCTGCTGGACTTCTTCGAGCCGGGCATGACCACGGCGGAAGTGACACGCCTGTTCAGCGAGCTGAAGGCCGGGTTGGTGCCCCTCCTGCAGGACATCGTCAACCGCGGTAAGCCGGTGGATGATGCCTTCTTCAATCAGGAATACCCCGAAGAACGGCAGTGGGATGTCTCGATGGCCGTGCTGCGCGAAATCGGTTACGACTTCACGCGCGGACGGCAGGATAAAACGGCCCATCCCTTTACCACCACCTTCTCCGTCAATGATGTGCGCGTCACCAACCGCTTGATACGCAATCGCCCGCAGTCTTCTTTCTTCAGCGCTGTACACGAAGGCGGCCATGCGCTCTACGAACAGGGCGTCAACCCCGCTTACGAACGCACCGCACTGATGGGCGGCGCAACCCTCGGCGTGCATGAATCCCAATCCCGCCTGTGGGAGAACATCGTCGGGCGCAGCCGCGCTTTCTGGCGCTACTTCCTGCCGGTCTTCCGTGCCTTCTTCCCGGAGCAGACCGCTGGCGTCACCCTGGATCAGTTCTACCGTGCCATCAACAAGGTGGAGCCGAGTTTCATCCGCGTAGAGGCTGATGAGGTCACGTACAACATGCACATTTTCGTGCGCTTCGAGCTGGAACAGGCCCTCATCACCGGCGATTTGCACGTGGCGGACGTGCCCGAAGCCTGGAACGCCAAATATCAGGCCTACCTGGGCATCACCCCACCCAACGACGCCCTGGGATGTCTGCAGGATGTGCACTGGTCGCATGGCACGCTGGGCTACTTCCCCACCTATGCCCTGGGCAACCTCATGGCGGCGCAACTTTACGCGGCAGCGAAGCAAGACTTGCCCGATCTGGAAGAAAGCTTTGCGCGCGGCGAATTCTCGCTGCTCCTGAACTGGCTGCGCGAAAAAATTCACCGGCACGGGACGAAGTTCACCGCGGCGGAGCTGATGCAGCGCGTTACCGGCGGCAGCATCGAGGCGCAGCCCCTGGTAGATTTCTTGCGTGCCAAGTACACCGAGATCTACGAGCTGTAACATCAAAACGAGCGAAACGTGAAGCTGATTCAGCTTCACGTTTCGCTTTGCGCGGAGTTGAGCATGGCCACATTAACCCTTTATCAGGACCTGGAACCCCAAATGATCGCCTGGCGCCGGGATTTTCATCAACATCCGGAGCTGGGATTTAAGGAAGTGCGCACGGCAAGTGTGGTGGCCGAGGTGCTGCGCCAACACGGCTACCGCGTGCAAGAAGGCCTGGCGCACACGGGCGTAATCGGCGTGTTGGAAAACGGCCCCGGTCCCGTCGTGATGGCGCGTTTTGATATGGACGCGCTCCCCATTCAGGAAGCCAACGACGTGCCCTATGCTTCATGTCATCCCGGCGTCATGCACGCCTGCGGCCACGACGCGCACGTCGCGGTCGGGTTGGGCGTGGCGACCTGGATGGCCACCCATCGCGAAACCTGGCGCGGTACGCTTAAGCTCATCTTCCAGCCCGGCGAAGAAGGTCTTAACGGCGGGGAGGTGATGGTCAACGAAGGTGCCCTGGAAAATCCCCGCCCCACCGCTGCCCTGGTGCTGCACGTGTGGAGCAACTTCCCCGTGGGCAAGGTCGGCGTGGCGGAAGGACCGGTCATGGCTGCGGCGGAACAATGGCGCGCCGTCATCCGGGGACGCGGCGGTCATGCCGCGGCGCCGCACGAGACGGTGGACCCCATCACCATCGCCGCGCTGACGGTGAGCGCTTTGCAGACCATCGTGAGCCGCAACGTCCCCCCGCAGCAGACCGCTGTCGTCTCGGTGGGGCAGATTCACGGTGGCACCGCCTTCAACATCATCCCCGACGAGGTGGAATTGGGCGGCACGGTGCGCACCTTTGATGCTGGCGTGCGCGAAAAAGTCCTGGAGCGCCTGCGCGCTATCATTGAGGGCACGGCGCAGACCATGGGCGGTTCGGCCACCCTTTCCCTGAACGCGATTGCCCCGGCCGTCGTGAACGATGCGCAGGTGACGGCGGTTGTGCGTAGTGTGGCGAGCGAACTTCTTGGCCCGCAGGCCCTGGTGGAAGAGCGCACCATGGGCAGTGAGGACGCCGCTTTCTTCCTGCGTGAAGTGCCGGGCTGCTACTTCTTTGTCGGCGCAGCGCCGTCTGACCGTCCAGCGGCCTCGCATCACAACCCGCATTTCGATATTGACGAGCGCGCTCTCACCGTGGGGCTGGCGGTGATGGTGGAAGCGCTGCAGCGTCTCCTGCCGGCGGAGGCTTGATTGGGCACGCGCGGTCCTTTGCAATGGCTGGATGGCGCGGGCTGGCTGGTGCTGGTAGGCGGGGAAGACTGGCGTTCCGGCGTGACCGGCGCCATGGACACCCACATCCTCAACCTGGCCAATCTTGACCGCCCCGTGCTGGTGCTCAGCGACACCCTCCCCACGGCGGACCTGGAGGACTTTGTAGATTACCTGGTCGGTTGTGGAGCGAGCTTTGGCGCGGCCTACTCGCTGGCCGAGGGCGCGGCGCGCGATCCCGACCTGCTGGAAGACCTGACCGATGCCGGCGTGCTCTACCTGCTCAGTGCTCACCCCGTGCGTCTGGTGCGGCAACTGCGTTACACCCCCATCCTGGAGCTGATGGAGACGGGCTACCGCTCGGAGCAGGGATTGATTGTGGTGGGCTATGGCGCTGCTGCGGCGTGTTTTGGGGCGCGGGTCTGGCAGGGTAAGCAAGAGGATGAGGGCCTCAAGTGGCTGCCGAACGTCGTGGTCCAACCGCACTACGAAGCGCAGGCGGAGACGTTACGCGCCGCCATTCGCACCCACAGCGGGCTTTTAGGCCTGGGCCTGCCCGCCGATACGGCGCTGGCCCTGGGTCCCCGCGACGAAGTGCTCACCTGGGGCGTGGGGCAGGTCACAGCGGTGGTGCACGGCGAGGAAGCAAAGGACGTGGTGGCGGAAGCGTAACGGGGGGATGGCCTCACCCGGCCTCAGGCAGGCGTTTCGTGCAGCACCGGTGAGCTAAAAACCCGCAGGGTTACGCAGAAAAGCCCGTCTGAGCTAAGGACGACTTTAGCGTTGCGATAAAGCGTAAACAATCCCGCAATGGAGCTCGTGCGAGCCATGAGGTTTCAACGAGCGCAAAGGTCAATGATTCGCAAGGAGGAGGCATGAATTCAAGACAAGATGTAGTAGTGCGCGTGGGAGGGGAAGGCGGTGAAGGGACGATCACGTTAGGCGACCTCTTTACCCGCATCGCGGCCCAAGCCGGGTTGGAAGTGTACAGTTTCCGCACCTATCCGGCGGAAATCAAGGGCGGTCAGGTGATGTATCAGGTGCGCCTGGGCGTGCAGCGTGTCCTTTCCGAAGGCGATGAGGCGGATGTGCTGGTGGCGATGAACGAGAAAGCCTGGGAGGAGTGCGCTGGCGACCTGTGCCGCCGCAGTGCCCTCATCTACGAAGCCTCGCTCACAAACCTGGCCGAGAAACATGGCAGCGAGGCTTATCCCATCCCCGCCGAAGCCATTGCTAAAGAAATCGCCTGGCCGATGGGCAAAAACTTCGTGCTTTTAGGGGCCATGCTCTGGTTCTTCAAACTGGACCTGGAGCGTGCGGAGCAGCTCATCACGCGGCGCATGAAACGCGACCTGGAAAAGAACCTGGAAGCCATGCGCCGTGGCTATGCTTACGCGCAGGAGCACTATCCGCAGGGCTTTGCCTATGCGCTGCCGCTGCCGGAGAAAGCCGAGCCGCGTCTCATCCTTTCCGGCGCAGATGCGATGGCCCTGGGCGCTCTGGCTGCCGGCTGCCAATTTTACGCCGGCTATCCCATTACCCCGGCCACGCCAGTGATGGAAATTTTGGCGCGTTATTTACCGGCCTTTGGCGGAACCCTGGTGCAGGCAGAGGACGAAATTGCCTCGCTGAACATGGTGCTGGGGGCGGCTTTCGCCGGGAAACGCGCCATGACGGCCACCTCCGGCCCTGGCTTTTCCTTGATGATTGAGTCCATGGGCGTGGCGAGCATGGCCGAAATCCCCATCGTCATCGTGGATGTGCAGCGCGCCGGGCCTTCCACCGGTTTGCCGACCAAGACCTCTCAAGGCGACCTCTTCCTGGCCTTGTACGGTGGGCATGGAGATGCGCCGCGCTTTGTTCTCGCGCCGGATTCGGTGAAGGATTGCTACTATCAGATGATTAACGCCTTCAGTCTGGCGGAGTATTTCCAGATGCCGGTGGTTGTGCTCACCGATCAGACGCTGGCCGCGCGCGTGGAGAGCGTCCCCCCGCCGGTCGAGTTGTGGGAGACCCCCCTGGAGCGCATCGTGCCGACGCTGGAGGAGCTGGCCAGCGGGGATTACCGCCGCTATCGGCAGACCGAAGACGGCCTTTCGCCCATGGCCATTCCGGGCATGCCGGGCGGAATGTACGTGGCGGATAGTCTGGAGCATGATGAATACGGCCATCCCAATCAACAGCCGCTCAATCACGAGCAGATGATGGCCAAACGCGCGCGCAAGGTGGAAACGGCGCGCAAGATGTTGGCGAACTGGCGCATGACCTCGCGGCGCTGGGGGGATGAAGGCGCGGAATTTGGCATCATTGGCTGGGGCAGCACGCGCGGCGCCGTGCGTGAGGCGATGAAGATGCTGCAGGATCAGGGCTATAAAATCGAGGCGATTTATCCGCACACGCTCTTACCCATGCCCGACGAGGCTATGCGGGATTTCCTGCGCACCAAGAAGCACATCCTGGTGCCTGAATTGAACTATTCCGGTCAATTTGGGCGCATGATTGGGCACCGATATTCTCGCGAATTGATCGAGTGGAAAATCAGCCTGCATCAGCTCAAGAAAGATCAGGGCATTCCCTTCAAAATTCAGGAAATCTACGATGCTGCGCTGGCAATGATTGAGGGCCGATAGGGAGGCGAACCATGGCAGAACTGACCGCTAACGATTACAAAAGCACTGTAAAACCCATCTGGTGTCCCGGTTGCGGCGATTACGCCGTGTTGAACGCGCTGCTCCGCGCCTTTGCGCAATTGCAGCTCGACCCGGCGCGCACGGTGGTGGCCTCTGGCATCGGTTGTTCGAGTCGCTTCCCCGCCTTCGTCAAAACCTACGGCATCCATGGCGTCCATGGGCGTCCCCTGCCCTTAGCCACCGGCATCAAGCTGGCCAACCCGGAGCTGACGGTGGTGGCCGTCGGCGGGGATGGCGATGGCTTCAGCATCGGCGGCGGGCACTTCCCACACGCTGCCCGGCGCAACATCGAACTCACCTACATCGTGATGGATAACAACATCTACGGCATGACGAAGGGGCAGCCTTCGCCTACTTCGCCGGAGGAACTGAAGACCAAGGCCTCACCCTACGGCACCCTGGAGGAGCCGCTCAACCCGATTCTGATGGCCCTGGCCTACGATGCGACCTTTGTCGCGCGCACCTTCTCCGGTCAGCTTAAGGAGATGATTGACCTTTTCGTGCAGGCGCTGCAACATCCGGGCTTTGCTTTTATTCAGGTCCTCAGCCCGTGCGTCACCTTCAACAACACTTACGACCTGTATCGCAACATCGTGCGTCCGCTCCCCGCGGAGCATGATCCGGGCGATAAGCTCTCGGCGATGAAGCTGGCCCTGGAAACCGGGGTGCAGTATACCGGTCTCTTCTATCGGGATACTTCCCGCGCCGGCTTCAGTGCTTTGCAGCAGCAGCTCATTGAGCAGGCCGGACGCAAGCAACTTGAGGATGTGCTGAAGACGTATCAACCTTAGACCCATGGATGAGATTCGTCTGATTGCGAGTGACATTGACGGGACGCTGACGGACGCGCAGGGCGAGATTCCGCCTTTTACGGCGCGCGTGCTGAAGACATTGAGCGAGTGCCTGCCGGTGGTGGTGGTGACGGGCCTCAATCCCTGGCCAGCGCAGCGCCATTTGCAACGCATCGGTCCGCGCGTGAGCGCCATCCTGCAAAACGGCGTGTTCGTGTGGGAACAGGGGCATACCTCCGAGCGGCTTATGGTGGATGAGACTATCGCCCGCGAGACGGCGGCGTTGCTCTACGCGCGCGGATACGTACCTCTGGTCTACGGCGCGGATGATGTCACGCGCTATCTCCCGCACATGGAGGGGATGACCATGGTATCGCCCCTCATTGCCAGGCGGCCCTATCAGCCCTACTGGCCGGTGGACACCCTGGAGGAGCTGTTTGTGGTGCCGCCGGTGCAGCTTTCGGTGTGCGACACGGAAGCGCGGGTGCGCGCCATCCACCCCTTGTTGGCCGGGATGTTTGGCGAACACGCTTACGTAGTCTTGCAGCCGCAACCGGGGCGCGAATCCTGGGTCGAGGTCAACCATCCGCAAGCACGCAAAGCGGTGGCGTTGCTGGATTTTGCGGCGCGGCGCGGGGTGACGCCGGAGCAGATTCTCTACTGCGGCGATAGTCTCAACGACCTTGAGGTGATGCAGCAGGTGGGGTATCCGGTAGCTGTGAGCAACGCGCTGCCCGAAATTCAGGCCCTGGCCTGGCGGCGCGTTGGCCCCAACACGGCGGAGGGCGTGGCGCACTTCCTCAATCAATTTTTTGATTTGGGCTTAAGGCCCGATTAGCAAAGCAACGGCGCGGGTACTTCCCGCGCCGTTGTTTTTTTTAGGCCAGGTTACCGATTCCAGCGACCGCGACCACGGGTCTGCGTGGCGCCGGGGGTGGTGCTGCTCCCCACCAGGCTCTGATAGGTGGCTGCATCCAGCACCTGCGGCGTGTAAGTGACGCCGAACTGCCAATCCAACATGCGGGTGAAAGCGCGCAGGTGGTTGACTGAGCCGCTCTGCAGGCTGTTGAAGACCTGCTGAATGTCGGCGTTGTCGGTTTGCGCAAGGCGCGTCTGCAAGTCGGCGATATCCAGTTCTCCGATGTAGGCCCCAACCTTGAGCGCCTCCACGGCTGAAGTCTGTCCCTGCGCCACGAGCTCCGTGTAGAGCGCGGCCAGCGTCGGGTTGGCGAATTCGCCCACGCCCTTATCCGCAACCGGGTCCTGCAGACCGTAGCGTTCAAGCAGGCCGAGCACGGTATCCATGTGCGTCTGTTCGCTCTGCGCGATGGTGTTGAAGCTTTCGATGCCCCAGGTTTCGTAGAGGGTCAGGTACACATCGCGTGCCAGCTTTTCTTCTTCGCGCATGTAGATGAGGGCCGCCTGTTCATCGGCGCTCAGGTCAGAAAGGGGCAGACTCTCCCAAAGCGGGGTCTCGGTGTGCACGCCCGCACCGGGGGCCGCTGCCGCGCCGCGTTCAACGTTCCCGCTCTGTCCATACCGCCCACCGGCATAAGCACCACTTGTCGTTCCGCCGGGAATCCCGCGTGCTTCAACCTCTTGCGGATGCCACAGAATGTAAGCAGCCCCGCCGATTAAAGCCGCCAACAACCCCAATACAGCCATGTAAGCTAAGATTTTACCCAACATCACACACCTCCCACTGTATAGAGATAGATTTTGCTATCGGTGCTGCTTATTGCATCACCGGACAGGCTTCTTCCTGCTTGGGCCTGGCTTGATGCAGGCTCTTGAACATTTCTTTGGTCACGCACACGATCCACTTCCAGTGAAGGATAACGTGCACCACGACGCCGGCAATCATCACCAGGCTGGCCAGCGTGTGCAGGTCATCCCAGGTGGCGCGCGGCAGGCCCAGCCAGGCCTGCGCAAAATGGGCATTGCGTCCCCCCTGATACCCGCCCGATCCCATGAACAGGAAGGCAATCCCGCTCACGGCAGAAAGGATAAAGGCCAGGGCAATAACCATGTCCAGCATATAGTTCAAACGTGTCTTGTTCATCGTGACCTCCTCTTGTTGAGTGATGTTTGTATCATACCGGGGGTTTGTGAAGACACAGTGAAGAGAAAGCGAAGTCTGGATGAAAAGGCGCCGGGGGCACATCGTCCGCACACGGGTTTGTGGATGGCTGCTTCAATTCCGATGATTGCAACATCCTTTGGAGGGCTTTACCGCCTGAAGGTTCTATTGCACCATAGCTCAGGATCAATCCTTGTCCGGGTTCTCATGGCCCGGATAGGCTGAGCAGCTACACGGTGCTAAAAGCAAACGCATCTCCCATTAGCGGATAAGGGCTTGCGTATTCGTGTATTCGTGTTATGTTGAAAGCGTTGCCCTGAAAGCATCCGTGAAGGAGCGGAAGCGATGAAATGCGGTGAGTGTGGCTTTGAAAATCCCACCGGCGTCCTGTACTGCGGGATGTGTGGCGTGCGCCTGGCGCGGACCTGCCCGGCTTGCGGTAAGCCCAATCCGCTCACCTTTCGCTTCTGCGGCTACTGCGGCGTGCGGATGCTCGATAACGGTCCGCTACCGGAATTGGAACGTCCGACGCTTGCTTCCCCACCTGCCGACGCAGCCGCTCCCTCCTTGCCTTTAGGGGGGGAGCGCCGTATCGCCACCATCCTCATCGCCGATGTCAAAAGTTCGACCCAGCTTTTTGAGCGCCTCGGCAGCGAGACCTGGGTGGAGCTGATGAACCACATTTTCCAGATCATGGAAGAAGAGATTTATCGCTTTGGCGGTGAGGTCAATCAGTTCCGCGGGGATGGCCTGGTGGCGTTCTTCGGTGCGACGGTGGCCCATGAGGATGACCCGGAGCGGGCCATCCTGAGCGCGCTGGCCATTCAGGATGCCATCAAACGTTACGCCCGGGACGTGCAGGCGCGTTACGGTGTCGAGTTGAGCATCCGCATTGGCATCAACACCGGCGAGATTATCGTCACCAGTGTGGGGGATAGTGAACGTTACCGCGAGGATACGGCGATGGGGGCGGGCATCGCGCTCGCCGCGCGCATGGAGACCCTGGCCGAGCCGGGAACGGTGCTGGTCAGCGAGCATACGTATCGCCTGGTTGAACAGCGTTTCCACTGGATGGCGCTGGGGGAAGTGATGGTGAAAGGCGTCTCGCACCCGGTTAGCGTGTATCGCCCGCTCGCGCTGGCCGGTGAAGCGCAGACGTATGAGCTTACCAATCCCCTCATCGGGCGGGATGCGGAAATCAGCGCTTTGAAGGCGTGCATCGAAAGGCTGCGTGCCGGCATGGGCGGCGTCGTGTTGGTGGTTGGCGAACGCGGGATGGGAAAATCCCTGCTCATCTCCGAGGTGCGCCATCAGTTAGCGCGCGAGGAAGCGATTCTGGCCCAGACGCGCAAACGCAGCGGCGAAACCATCTCCGAAACCGGCGGCACGGTGCAGACCTTGCGGGGGATTTGCCGTTCCTACGATCAGTCCCAGCCTTATGCGATGTGGTTGGATGTGCTGCGTAACTGGCTTGGCATCACCCGTGACGAGGCGCGGGAGACCATGCAGGCCCGTCTGCGCGCGCAAACTCAGGCCC
Organism: Anaerolineae bacterium; assembly: GCA_034432595.1. Taxonomy (GTDB): domain Bacteria; phylum Chloroflexota; class Anaerolineae; order B4-G1; family SLSP01; genus DAOTZR01. The sequence continues at coordinate 10,133 of DAOUBT010000008.1, forward strand.
TGTGGGGCGAGCGCTATGTCCATTACTATCCCTACCTGGCGGCTTTCCTCGAACTGCCGTTGGAGGAGGAATTTCAGGAGCGCATCCGCCATCTTGATAGCGAAAGTTTGCGCCAGCAGTACTTTGATGTGCTTTACCATTGGTTGGAGCGCATCAGCCAGACCACGCCTACCTTGCTGGCTTTTACGGATATTCACTGGGCGGATAGCACCTCCCTGGCCTTATTGCGGCATTGTCTGCCCCTGTGCGAGACGCGCCCCCTCCTCTGGCTGCTGGTGATGCGGCCGGATCGCACGTCACCCGCCTGGCAATTGCGCTACCTCATCGAAACCGAATACCCGCACCGCCTGACCGCCCTGGAGCTTTTGCCGCTGACCCATGACCAATGTCAGGCGCTGATTGAGCACATGGTGGGCGTGGATGTGCTCCCGCCGTCACTGATGGAGTTGATCATCGAGAAGTCGGAGGGGAACCCCTACTACGTGCAGGAGTTGCTGCGCGCCTTGATTGCGCAGGGTGTGTTGGTGCAGGAGGCCGTGACGGGTGACCACGGCGAAGTGCTATCCCTGCGCTGGCGCGTCACGCGCACCGTGACCTCGCTGGATTTGCCGGACACGTTGCAGAGCCTGCTGCGCGCGCGCATGGATCAGCTCGCTCCCGCGGAAAAAGTCTGCCTGCAGATGGCGGCTGTGATTGGGCACGTCTTCTGGCTCAAGCCGCTGCAAGCCCTGGCGGGCGATACCCCCGCCCTCACGCAGCACCTCACCAGCCTGATGCGGATGCAGTTCATCCGCGAGCGGGGCCGGAATCCTGAACTGGGGGTGGAGTACATCTTCAAATCCAGCCTGTTGCGGGATGTGGCTTACGAGAGCCTGCTCAAAGCGCAGCGCGTGCTCTACCATCGCAAAATTGCCGAATTCCTGGAGAGCCTGCTCGAAGCCAAAGCCTGGACGGCCAATTACGCGCTGCTGGCGCATCACTACGCCGGCGCGGGCGACATGGAAAAAGAGCTGCACTACACCCTCAAGGCGGCGGAGCAAGCCCTCAGCGTGTACGCCAACAACGAGGCGGTGGACTACTACACCTATGCCCTGGCGCTGCTGGATCGGATGGAAGCCTGTACAGACGATTCCACGTATTGCCAGAAGCTACGCCGGCAGCGCTTCGCGGTGTTGGATGGGCGCCGCGAGGCGCATCGCCTGGCGGGCAATCTGGAAGCGATGCGGGCCGATGCTTTAGCGCTCCTGCCGTTGGCGCGGCAGCTCAACGACCCCACCTGCATTATTGACGCGCTCCTCCAACAGCCGGGCGTGGGGGACTTCATGAATCGCGCTGAGGTTGAGGCGGGCATCCCGCTGGCGCAGGAGGCGCTTGCGCTGGCGCAAAGCCTGGGCGACCGCCATCGGGAGATGCGCGCCCTCATCGCCATCGTCAATCAGCGCCTGATGCTCAACGATCCCACCTGGTCGGAATATGGTGAGCGGGCACTGCAATTGGCGCGCGAACTCGGCGATGAGCGTTACGAGGCGCGCCTGCTCATCGGCATGGGACGCATCTATTCGGTGAGCGATCAGCCCGAAAAGGCCATCGAGTACCTGGAAGCGGCGACCGCCCTGGCCATTCAGCAGGCCCCGGATGACCGCGTGACGCAAATCCAACTGCTGGATCTAATCGGCCTGCAGTACGAGCGCAGCGGGGATTACTACACGCTCTTCGTGCAGTATCAGCAGGAGCGCCTCATCCTGAGCCGCGAAATCGGGCATCGTCCCTTCGAGCGGTCGGCCCTCATCGGGTGCGGACGGGTGTTGGGGGGCTATCTGGGCGACATCGAAACGGCGCTGGCCTATCTCGACCTGGCGCGCGAAATCATGACCGGCACGCTGGAGGAAATCGCGCCGCTCATGTTCAGCATGTTCCTGCACACCCTCGCCGGGCGGTATGCGCGCGCGTGGGAAATGATGGAGCGCATCCAAAGCCTGGGCGAGCCGTTACAGGATAGCGCCCGTGCCAGTCTGCGCCTCACCATGGCCACCCTGCACATCGCGTTGGAGGAACGTGAATCCCTTGTCCGCGCGGTGGACCTGGCCGAACAGACCTGCGAGTTAGCGAGCAGTCCGCTGCTTTCGCGGCAGTACACCATGGCGGCGGCTTGCAAGGCGGCGCAGGCGCTGTTGGAGCTGGCGCAATGGATTGGGGACGCCGGGCAGCGCCACGACGCGCTGCAGCGTGCCCTCACCTACTCCCAGACAGCACTCGATATCTACCAGCATTTTGGCTTCTCGCAGTTTGTGCAGTGCTTGAGCGAGGAGATTCTTTATACGCATAGCCGCGTGCTGGTGGCGCACGAACGGAATGAGGAAGCGCTCACGTATTTGCAACAGGCCTATGCGGAGATGATGCGCAAGCATGACCTGATCCCGGAGGACACGGGCTACCGCAGGACGTTCCTGGAGAACATCCCGTTACATCAGGATTTGCTGGTAGCTTACACCCTGCGCATGGCATGACGACGTGTCATCGCGCTGACACAGCCGGAGCACCGGTATTTCCATCGTAAAGAGGTGTACGGATGAAAATCCTTGTCCCAGACTTCATGCACACTTATCTGGCCACCGAAGCCTGCGCGCGTTTTGCTGCGTGCGATTTCATCACCATCACCCGAAAGGGCGAGGCTTCCGCCCCGTATGACGAGGCCGAAATCGTCATGCTGCCCTGGGGCCTGCCTGAGGAGGTGCAGACGCGCATCCTGGCCTTGCCACGGCTGCGCTGGGTCCAAACCATCAGTGCCGGCATTTCCCCCGCGGTGTTGGAAGCCCTGCGCGCGCGTCCGGAGGTTATCCTCACCAACGCCACCGGCGTGTTCGACATTCCCATCGCCGAAACGGTGTTGACTTACATCCTGATGATCGTCAAACGGATGCCTGAGTTCATGGCGCAGCAGCGCGAGCACCGCTGGCACAAGCTGCCCTTGCGCGAGCTGCGCGGTTTGACGGTCGGCATCATCGGCCTGGGGGGGATTGGCCGTGAGGTGGCCAGGCGTTGTCAGACGTTGGGGATGCGCGTCATCGCCACGCGCCGCCATCCTGAGCAGGGAGCGCCCTACGTGGAGGCGCTCTTCCCGCCCGCACGCCTTGATGAGCTCCTTGCGCAATCCGATTTTGTCGTCCTTTCTGTGCCGCTCACGCCGGAAACGCACCATCTCATCCATGCGGAGCGGTTGCAGGTGATGCGGCCTGATGCGTGGCTCATCAACATTGCTCGCGGCGCGGTGGTGGATGAGGCTGCGCTTATCGCGGCGTTGCGGGAAAAGCGCATCGGCGGTGCGGCTCTGGATGTGACCGAAAGCGAACCGCTGCCGGCAGATTCGCCGCTCTGGGAGCTGCCCAACGTCGTGCTGACCCCGCACAACTCCTGGAGCACGCCTTACCTGGAGGAGCGCCAGAAAGATTTGTTCCTGGACAATCTGGCGCGCTACCTCAACGGGGAAGCGCTGCGCAACGTGGTGGATAAGGCGCTGGGATATTGATGGCCGTCGCGTGAGACGTAAGCGCTAAAACAGGGCCATCAGGATACCCGAAACGACCATCTGAACCACGACCACCAGCAGGACGGCGAAAAACGGCGTGAAATCCAGCCCGCCGATGGGCCTGATGCGACGGCGGAGCGGGGCCATCACCGGCTCGGTCAGGTTTAACAGGAAATTCATCAGGGGCTGCGTGGCAGGCGTGCCGATGAGTTCAAGTAACACGCGCACGAAAATTGCGTAGATGTATAAGTCGAAGACCAACCCTACCAGCCGCGCCAGCCAGAGGCCCAAATTATCCATCGGATTGAAGAGCCACAAAGGGGGGGTGATGATCAGGCCCAGTAAAAAAGCCAGCGCGCCCCGTCCCAGCCATAGGAAGAAGAAGGCCACAAGGGGCGTTAAATCCAGCACGAACTGTGGCGTCATCCACACCAGCGGGCGGTGGACGTAGCGCCGCACGATGCGTAAAAACGGCTCGGTGAGGGTGTACACGACGCGCGCCAGCCAATGCTGACTGGGCACCTTAAGCCACGGCAGCGCGATGCGCAAGGCTAACGCGATGCCGATGAAATTGAGCGCCGCATTCAACAAGACCAACAGACCCTGTGCCAGATTACTCATCATGTCCATGCCTCACTGTTCATCAGGCTTCTTCGCGCGGGCCGAAGAGCGCGCGTCCGATACGCACCAGCGTTGCCCCTTCTTCGATAGCGACCTCGAAATCATCCGTCATGCCCATCGAAAGCTCGCGCCAATCCGCTTGTGGGAAGCGTTCCTGCAGCGCCTCGCGCAGGGCTCGCAGCGAAGCGAAGTAAGGCCGCGCCTGTTCCGCCTCCTCGACGATGGGCGCCATCGTCATCAGGCCGCACACTTCCAGCCCCGGCAAATCAAGGATGGTTTCTACCGCGCCGAAAAACGTCTCCCGGATAGCTTCATAGCTCTCCCAACCGGCCAGGGGGAAACCGAATTTGCTCTTCTCGCCGGAGATGTTGCACTCCAGCAACACCGATAGCCGCAGGCCGTTCTCTTCGGCCAAATCGTTCAGCTTGTAGGCCAGGGGCAGGCGATCCAGGGAATGCACCATGTAGAAGGGCAGCACGTCTTCAGCCTTGCGCCGCTGCACATGTCCAATCATGTGCCAGTAGGGGCGGGCCGCCGGACGTAGCGCATACAGCGCATCCATTTTGGGGAGAGCTTCTTCAACGCGATTCTCGCCGAAATGCTCCAGCCCGGCGTCTATGGCCAGCGCCACCATTTCCGGCGGATGAGTCTTGCTTACCGCCACGAGCGTCACCGCTTCGGGAGCGCGCCCAGCGCGCAAAGCCGCTTCCGCGATGCGCGCCTGCACCTGTTGTATCCGCATCCTCAGTTCTGTTTCCTGCATTCGGCCATTCCTCTGATAAGCGATGCTGCTCCGCTAACTTTAACATAGTTTGATAAGCTTGCAACCGGTAGCGGCCTGATAGGTCTCATCAGAGCAGCGATGACCACCATCTCTCGCGGACGCTCCGCCGGGCGCTTACACAAAACACGGCCTGCATCCGCAGGCCGTGTTGGTTTTGGGGATGAGGAGGGCTACTCGCGCAGGAAGTCGCGCAGACGGCGCGCGTGGGCGGGATGGCGCAGCCGGCTGAGGGCCTGCGCCTCAATTTGTCGCACGCGCTCGCGCGTCACGCCCAGCTTTTTCCCGACCTCTTCCAGCGTGTAGGTTTGCCCATCGAGCAGGCCGTAGCGCATTTGCAGGATTTTCACCTCGCGCGGCGGCAGCTCGCTCAGGATTTCCATCAGCACATCGCGCAGCATATCCGCGTTCACCTCGTCCGGTGGGGCGGGGCTGTCGGTATCCTCGACGAAATCGCCAAGGGTGCTATCCTCTTCGTCGTCGGTCGGCATTTCCAGGGAGAGCGGGCGGCGCGCCACATCGAGCATCTGCTCCACCTTGCGCAACGGCAAATCCAGCTCGGCGGCCAGCTCCTCCGGCGTGGGGTCGCGGCCCAAACGCTGCGTGAGTTGATGCGAGACGCGCAACAGCTTGTTGATCTGATCTCCCATGTGCACCGGCACGCGGATGGTGCGGCTCTGATCGGCAATGGCGCGCGTCACCGCCTGCCGAATCCACCACGTGGCGTAAGTCGAGAACTTGTGCCCGCGGCGATAATCGAACTTGTTGGCCGCGCGGATGAGGCCGATGTTGCCTTCCTGAATCAGGTCAAGGAAAGGCACGCCTCGCCCGATGTACTTCTTGGCCACGCTGATGACCAGGCGCGAGTTGGCGCGGATGAGATGTTCGCGCGCGGCGAGGCCATCCTCGATGATAGCCTCGACTTGCTGCCGTTGTTCCTCACTGCGGAAGCGCGCGTTTTTATATTTGAGCTGCATCTTGCGCCCCTCTTCCATGCGCTTGGCCAGCTCGACTTCTTCCTCCGCGGTGAGCAGCGGGACTTTGCCGATTTCTTTCAGGTAGAGGCCAATGGTGTCATCTACCTCGATGGCGCGGTAGATGTCCTCTTCGGTGTCCTCGTCCTCGAACTCTTCCAGCTCGGCGCGCATTTCCAGGGCCAGCGGACGCTTCTCTCCGTGGCCGCCTACCGTAATGCCCGATTCCACCAACAGCGCAATAATCTCATCCAGGCGATCGAGGTCGTCCTCGGCTTCCGGGAAGACGCGCAAAATATCGTCGTAGGTTACATAGCCCTGCTCGTAACCCAGCGCCAACAAATACTCTTCCCCACCGCCTTCTTCCACCACCGGTGTGATGACAGGCAGGACCTCAGCCTCGCCCCCTGAAGCTTCAGCTTCGACTTCCGCCAGCTCCGCTTCGTCGAGTTCTTCGATGTCCTTTTCGTCTTCGGTTAAGAATTCTTCGTCGTCCAAACCTCACTGCTCCTTATGTAGCCTGGCAAAAAAGAGCACGGCCCGCGATGAACCGGCCCGTGCTCCACAAAAAGCGAACACATACACTATAGCACAAATGGTGGGATTTTGTCAATACTTTTCCCCACTTTTTTGGGGATTTTCAACAAATTCCCAAGCGCTTTGCCAACCTGATGTCCCGCATGGCATGACAAAGCGCGAATGTCCACGGTCCACGACAGCCCAGGCCGGATACTTTTATCGTATCCGAAATCGCCAGGTTAGCAAGTGGCCCCGGACAGTCTGGGGATGCCTGTCTCGTCTCACGGAAGGGATCGTTTACCGTAGCCGCGCTCAAAAGGCGGGGGAGTCATTCCCCCGCCTGACTTAACGCACGCGCACGCGCCATCCGGCCTGCATGTAATCCGGGTCGCGTGGCATACCCCGATCGTCCCAGAGATGTCCGTTCCAGGCCCAGAATTGCTCGCGCGTGATGCCATAGCGCGCCAGAAGCGAGGCCACGGAATCCTGTGCCTGCACGGTGATAAAGACCGGCTGTGGGGCCGCGACGCGCAGCGCCTCCTCGGGTGTCGCCGATGCCGGCTCTTCTTTCGCGCCCTTCCCAACCGAAGCCAGCAAAGGCCAGAAAGCGCGCTCTACCCCGGCAGCGTGATAGACGCTGAAAAAGTCCACGCCGCGCTGTTCGATACTTTTCGCCCATGGGATGAAGGCTTCCGGCAACAGAGCCTGGTTTTCGGTCAAAAGCAGGGGCGTCAACACCGGATAAATGGCCGGGGATCTACCCCAAATCAGGCTTAAATCCTGAACGGATTGATAGACATCCCGACCAATGACCTGCGACGCCGGCCCGTATTGGGGGAAGCAAAAAGGCATCCAGCCCCCGGTGCACAGCGGCGCGATGCTCTGCAAGACCTCTGGCTGGGCTATGTGAGGGAGGGGTGGGGTTGCCAGATACAGCGCGCTTCGATCCAGGGCGCTTTCCGCCAGCGCATCCGCCCAACGGCGCAATTGCCCGTTAAAGCGGTCCAGATTCGTCACCCAAAACACCACGCCTGTGTACCCCAGCTCCAACGCCTTTCCCGCGATATACACCGCCTCGTAAGCCCAGGAACTGGTGACGTGGACCCAGGCTAACGGCGTGTAGCCCTGATTGAGCACCCGCTTGAGCGCCGTGCGCGCGGATTCCGGGAAGTAGGCCGGTCCATGTCCCACTTTAACCAGAAGATGCGTGGCATGGATGGATGTCGCCATCTCGACAGCGCGCGTCAGATCATGCGAATAACTCAACCAGATGCCCTTGCCCTTTAACACGTCGCGCCTCCCTTGCTCTTGCTGATTCCGCCGCTATTTGGCATATTCGACTGCGCGCGTCTCACGAATCACCGTGACCTTAATCTGGCCAGGGTATTCCATGGTGTCTTCGATGTTGCGCGCGATGTCGTGCGAAAGCCGAATGGCTGCCAGGTCGTCAATGTCCTCCGGCTTGACGATGATGCGCACTTCACGCCCTGCCTGAATGGCGTAGGCCTCTTCCACGCCCTTGTAGGCTTTGGCGATTTCCTCCAGGGTGCGCACGCGCTTGATGTAGTATTCCAGGCTCTCGCGCCGCGCGCCCGGACGCGCGCCAGAAATCGCATCCGCCACTTCGACGATGATGGCCTCCAGCGATTGCTGCTCCACTTCGTGATGGTGGCCTTCAATACAGTTCACCACGGCTTCGGAAACGCCGTACCGGCGTGCAAGATCGGCGCCGATGGTGGCGTGGGTCCCTTCGATTTCAAAGTCCACGGCCTTGCCCAGGTCGTGCAGCAAGCCGCCCATGCGCGCCACTTCGACGTTGGCGTTCAGCTCAGCCGCCAGTACGCTGGCGATTTTCGCCACTTCAATGGCGTGCGCTAGTTGATTCTGGCCGTAGCTGGTGCGGAAATAGAGTCGGCCCAGCAGTTTCACAATTTCGGGATGCAGCCCCGGACATTCGGCTTCGTACACCGCGCGTTCGCCCTGTTCCTTGATGATTTCTTCCACTTCCTGCTCGGATTTTTCGAGCAGTTTCTCTATGCGTGTGGGATGAATGCGCCCGTCGGCCACGAGCTTGTGCATGGCCCGCGCCGCAATTTCACGCCGGATGGGGTCAAAAGATGAGATGGTGATGGTTTCCGGCGTGTCGTCCACGATCACATCCACCCCCGCTTTCTGCTCAAAGACGCGGATGTTGCGCCCGTTGCGTCCGATGATGCGCCCTTTCAGCTCATCCGAGGGGATTTCAATCGTGGTCGTCGTCAATTCGCCCACCTGCTCGCCGGCAATGCGCTGCAAGGCGGTGACAATGATTTTGCGCGCGCGTGCCTCGGCTTCCTCACGGGCACGCTGTTCCTCTTCGCGGATGACACGCGCTTGCTGGTCGCGGGTCTCTTCCGCTACCTGTTGCAGCAGCATCTGCCGCGCTTCTTCGACGCTCATCTCCGCCACACGTTGCAGTTCCAGCTTCTTATCTTCCTCCATCTTCAGGAGGTCGTTCCAACGCTTATCCATCTGGCTCTGGCGCTTGTTAAGCATCTGTTCGCGGCGGTCGAGTTGCTCCTGCCGGGCATCGAGTTGTTCACGGCGGCGCTGCAGGCGCTCTTCCTCGCGGTGGAGCTGCTCGCGGCGCTCATCCAATTCTTTTTCCACGCTTTGCCGCAAGGCCAGCGCTTCATCCTTGGCGGCGAGCACGATACTGCGCGCCTGTTGCTCGGCTTCGTCGAGCATTCGGCGCTTCAGGGTTTCCAAATCCCCTAATTGCTGCTTGAAGATTTCTTTCTGGCGTTTGCTGCCCAGATTGATGCCGACGGCGATGCCAATGGCGATGCCAATCACGGCTCCGATGAGAAGATATACTCCGTCCACAGTTAAGGTTCCTCACTTTCATCAAGATGAGGGAACGCGAAGGTGGGGTCGTGCAGCAGGTCACGGATGGCGGCATAACTGAAGCCACGGCGCAGCAGGCGCGCGCTGAGACGGCGCTGAAAATCTGATGCGCTCAGGTGCTGCAAACGTCGGGCCTGTTCCTTTGCGGCAGCGCGCAAGGCAGCTTCCTCGTCGTATTCCGCGCAGACCTGTTCGATGATGGCATCGGGCACGCCTTTTTGTCGCAGTTCGGCGCGTAACAAAGCCCGTCCCTGCGGATGGAAATGCTGACGATTCTCGGCCCAGAAGCGCGCAAAAGCCAGGTCATCTACTAACTCGACCTGGCGTAAGCGCTCAAGTACGGCGGCGATGTCGGCTTCTGCAAAGCCTTTGCGGCGCATGGCAGCGCGCAGCTCCGCTTCGCTTCGTGGACGACTATCGAGAAGGGTCAGGGCATATTCCCGGGCGCGTTCAAAAGCATCTGCGGCACGCAGTTGCGCAATCGCTTCATCCGAAAGTTCATCGCCTACCTTGAGCGACGCGGCTATAGCCAGAGACAGGCCAAAGGCGAAGTCTCCATCCAGATAGACGTTAATCCGATCGCGCGCGCGTTGCTGCGTCTCCAGTGCGGTAATCTTGCCCGCCATCCCAAGCTCCCCAAAAGCAACAGCGGCTATGGGTTTCAGCCATAGCCGCTGTCGAAGGTGAGCGACCTGTACGGCGAGACGACGTCGGCCCTCATACCGACGCCAAACACGTTATGGACTTGCACCATCCCGCAACCGGGATGGAAAAAAGCTCCGCAAAGGTCAGGTTCGCCCCGCATGGCGGGACGGTAAACAGGCTATGGCTCATCCCACGCCTTCAACCCGCCGGGCCGCGTTCCCTTTTTCTAACCATCCCGGCGTGTCGTAGCTGTGACGATGAAAACAGTTTACAACAAATCAGTATTTTGACAAGTCCCCAAAATAGGGGCTGGCTTGGGGGCGTCCCCAAATGGTCTCGGCCTTTCGTTGGGCGCGTTCGGTATTTTCCCTGTGTGGCCTTCGTGGTATACTACCAGTGAGAGTGATACGTCAGGGCCGCCTCGCTGGCCCAGGGAATTTATCTCACATCAGGGAGGTCAAAGGATGAACCATTTTATCTGTACCGCTGATTTTTCGGGAGAACAACTTCAGTACCTGTTGGATCTTGCTGTGCGCCTGAAGCAGGAATGGCGTGCCGGCGGCAATCCCCCTCTGCTCAAGGGCAAAGTGTTGGGCATGATCTTCCAGAAACCCAGCCTGCGCACGCGCGTTTCTTTTGACATGGCGATGCTGCACCTCGGCGGCCACGCGCTCTATCTCTCCCCTAACGAAATCCAACTCGGCAAACGCGAAAGCGTGGCGGATGTGTCGCGCGTGATTTCGCGCTACGTGCACGTCGTGATGGCGCGCGTCTTTGCGCACGATGACGTGGTGGAGTTGGCGAAGTGGTCCAGCGTTCCGGTCATCAATGGCCTTTCGGATTACTCCCATCCCTGTCAGGCCATGGCCGACTTCCTCACCATCATCGAGTACAAGGGACGCGATTTGAAAGGGCGCAAGCTCACCTTCGTGGGTGATGGCAACAACGTCGCCAATTCGCTCATCTTCACCGCCACCAAACTGGGCATGGATTTCGCCATCGCCAGCCCGAAGGGCTACGAACTGCGCCCGGATGTGGTCGAAAAAGCGCAAAGCTTCGCCGCTGTCAGCGGGTCCACCATCACCATCACCAACGACCCGGTGGAAGCCGTAAGTGGCGCGGATGTTGTGTACACCGACACCTGGACCTCCATGGGACAGGAAGCTGAGGCCGAAGAACGTCGCAAGGTCTTCCCGCCTTATCAGGTCAACACTGCCCTGCTGGCTCACGCCAAATCTGACGTCATCGTGATGCACTGCCTGCCGGCGCATCGCGGCGAGGAAATCACCGATGAGGTAGCGGACGGGCCGCATTCGGCGATTTTTGATCAGGCGGAGAACCGGATGCACGCGCAGAAAGCCATCCTGGTATGGGCTTTGGGCGTAACTACCTACCTACCTATTTTACGGGAAATGTGCTAAACTATCGCTGTGGCCGAACAATTGCTGGAAACAGATATCCTGCTCAAGCGG
>DAOUBT010000009.1:0-16807 GCA_034432595.1 Anaerolineae bacterium
GCCGGCTTGACCGACCATATTTGGACTCTTAAAGAGCTACTGATGGTCGTTGTGGCTCCTGAAGTCATCAATACAATATAGGGAGACTACCAACAAGTCGAGTTTAGACAAAATTCGGGGCGGTTCTGCCCTTGAACAAAACCGCCCTTGGGTAGATGCCTGGGGTTGTGAACACTCAAGACCCTACCAGAGAGAACATTAACAACCTAATCGCATTTCGTCAAGCCGTGTAGCGCACCGCGACGCTCTGTTCGAGGCACTGGATGCGCTCCTGTCAGTGGGCAGTGGGTCTTCCTTGCCCCGCTTTCGGCGTGCCAAAACAGGCGATACCTGATCATGGCTGGTGGCGCTGGCCCACTGAACGATTTTCCTGACCCGCCCCATTGTTACGCCCCCCCTTGCCCTGGCAAAAGCCGCAGCAGCGCCTGCCCCCAGCGGTTGCGGCAGAACCCAAACCGCGCGGAAAACCGCACGGCTGGCCCAAAGGCAAGCGTCGAACGCCCAAAGAACGCTACCAAGTGGTCAAAAAGGGCGTCGCGACGCCGCAAACCCTTGATATGCGACTGGTAAAGTGCTGTACCTCACCCTGACGGTTCGTCAGGGTGAGACCGTTTGTCTAAACTCGAGTCCTTACCTCCAGCGCCAAAACAGCAATCAGCCTGGAAGGGTATCTGATTTCCAGCTTATCCACGTAAACGCTATTGACAAAACTCCACCCTGGTCTTAAAATTGAAAATAATTTTCAATAAGCTACAGGATGGGCTGATGGAAACGTGGCAGAAAGTTCTAAGTGAACACGGACACCGCATCACAGCAGCACGGTGCGCGGTAATGCGCGTGCTGCAGGAAAGCGACGTCCCCCTCACACCGCAAGAGATAGCCGAGCGCGGACAGGTCTATCACGCCCAATTGGGGCTGGTGACGGCCTACCGCGCTTTGGAATTGTTCGAGGCGCTGCAATTGGTCCATCGCATCCACCGCCCTGACCATTGTCACGGCTTTGTCCTGGCAGAACCCGGCCATCAACACATGCTGGTGTGCCGCCGCTGTGGACGGACGCGCGTTTTTGCGGGATGCGATGCACTTAGCGGCCTGATTCGTGAGCTGGAGACAACAACTGGCTATCACATCGAGGAGCATCTGTTGCAATTTTCTGGCTTATGCGATATTTGCAAGCAAGGAGGATAAATAACCATGAGTTTCAAAGGATGGTATGGGTTGCTTTTACTCAGCCTGCTACTGGGCGGATGCGGTCAGGTCGCGACGCCTGCCAATACAGGCAAACTCAAGGTGGTGGCAACAACCACCATTGTCGGAGATGTGGTCCATCAGATTGGCGGGGATGACATCGAGTTGAAGGTGTTGTTGCCGGTTGGCGCGGATCCGCACAGCTTTGCGCCAAGCCCACAGGATTTGTTGACGGTGCACGACGCAGCGCTTATCTTTGCCAATGGCGCGGGACTGGAAGAGTTCTTGCAGCCGATGCTGGAGAACGCCGGCGGACAGGGCGAAGTTGTGGCGCTTTCCGATCATCTGGCCCTGTTGAAGGGAGCCAATGAGGAAACAGAGGCCCATGCAACCGGGGATCCTCATCACCATGATTACGACCCGCATACCTGGACTTCGCCGCGGAACGTGATGGCGTGGGTGCCTTTGATTGAAGAGGCTTTGAGCCGCCACGACCCTGCCCACGCAGAGGCGTATCGCACCCGTGCTCAGGCGTATCACGCTGAATTGGAAGCGCTGGATCAGTGGGTCACGGAACAAATCCAGCAAATCCCACCGGAGCGGCGCGTGCTGGTGACGGATCACCTGGCTTTCGGTTACCTGGCGGAGCATTACGGCTTGCGTCAAATTGGCGCAGCGGTATCGTCCTTCAGCACGCTGGCCGAACCTGACGCGCAAGAGCTGGCCGCCCTGGAGGACGCTATCCGCGCGCATAACGTGCCGGCCATTTTCGTGGGCAATACGGTCAATCCGGCCCTGGCAGAGCGCATCGCGCAGGATACGGGAATCAAGCTGGTGCAGCTCTACACAGGCTCACTCACCGATGCCGCCGGCCCGGCCCCCACGTATGTGGCGTATGTGCGTTACAATGTAACAGCCATTGTCGAGGCGCTGCGCTGAGGAGCATCCGATGAAAACACCTGCGGTGTATAAACAGCCGAGATTCTGGTCGGGGCCTTACGCGGGACAGCACGCGCCCCACATGGCCGGGCTGCCGGTCCTGCGTTTAGAGGATGTGGCCGTAGCTTACGAGGGGCTTACGGCCCTGGAGGGTATCTCGTTCACGGTGCAGGCCGGAGAGCGCGTCGCCATCGTCGGTCCCAACGGCGCGGGCAAAAGTACCTTGCTCAAGGTGATCGCCGGCGTGCTGCCCCCTACGCGCGGACAGGTGCAGGTGTACGGAAGCGCCCCCGGCGGGCATCTGTGCATCGCGTATGTGCCGCAACGCTCGCAGGTGGACTGGCACTTCCCCATTACGGTGGCAGACGCGGTGATGATGGGACGCACGGGGAAACTGGGCCTCCTGCGCCGCCCCACCCCACACGATTGGGAGTTCGTCCGCGGCTGCCTGGCTCAGGTGGGATTGGAAGCGCTGGCGAAGCGACAAATCGGCGAACTTTCGGGCGGGCAACAACAGCGCATGTTCATCGCGCGCGCGTTGGCGCAAGAAGCTGAATTGATGCTGTTGGACGAACCTCTCACGGGGCTGGACTTACCGGCGCAAACGGAGATTTTGCGCATCCTGGATCTGCTCAAGGCGCGTGGGGTAACGGTGCTCCTCTCGACACACGATCTGCATCAGGCCGCCACGGCCTTCGATCGCGTGTTGCTCCTCAACCGCCGCCTCATCAGCTACGGGGTGCCGGATGAGGCCCTGAAAGCGGAACATTTAGAGCTGGCCTACCTGGGCCAACTCCATCTTATCCAAAAAGCGCAGGATGTCATGGTCATCGGCGATACCTGCTGCGAAGGGCACGAGGATTAGCGATGATCTGGAATTTTCTGACAACACCCTTACAATACGCTTTTATGACCCGTGGTTTACTCGCGGTCATTCTGGTGGGCAGCGTGTGCGCGGTGGTAGGCAGCTACATGGTCCTGCGCGGCATGGCCTTCTTTGGAGATGCGTTAGCTCACGCCATGTTGCCGGGACTGGCGCTGGGTTATCTGGTACACGGAAGCGCGCGCGGTCCGCTCTTCTGGTGGGGCCTGGCGACCGCCATCCTCGCAGCTTTTGGCATTGGTAGCCTGAGCAAAGGGCAACGCATCCGCAGCGACACGGCTATCGGGATTGTTTTTGCCGGTCTGTTCGCTTTAGGGGTGGCGCTCATCTCCACGGTGCGCAGTTACACGGTGGATTTGGCCCACTTTCTTTTCGGGGACGTGTTGAGCGTGACCTCTGCCGACCTGACGCGGGTAGCCCTGTTCAGCGCCTTTGTGTTGATATGCGTGGCGCTCTTTTACAAGGAATTTCTGGTGCTGGCCTTCGATCCCATCCTGGCGATCACGCTACGCCTGCCGCGACAGTTGTTCGAATATCTGCTGCTGCTCCTGATTGCCGTGAGCGTGGTCATCGCGCTGCAAAGCGTAGGCGTGGCTCTGACGGTGGCCCTGCTCATCACCCCGGCAGCGGCCGCGTCGCTTCTCACGAAACGCCTGCCAACCATGATGGCATTGGGAGCGCTGATTGCCAGCGTGTGTGGCGTGGTAGGGCTTTATCTTTCGTACTATCTCAGCTTAGCTTCGGGCGCGGCGATTGTGCTCACGAATACGCTGGTGTTCGTTGCCGTGTGGCTGATGCGGCGCGCTTAAGCTGTTACCGTCCTGCGTTGCGGCGCAAGTTCGGCCACGAGCATTCCCGCCAGGATGAGCGCACATCCCAACAGATGACGCCCGGCCAGACGTTCGCCGTCAATCCACGCGGCAAAGATGGCGGCAAAAACCGGCTCCAGGGCGAAGATCAGGGCTGTATGGGTTGCGCTCGCGTACTTTTGGCCCCACATTTGCAGGATGAAGACCAATGCCGTAGCGCCTAACGCCATGTAGATAACCGCCGGCATGGCCGCGGGCGGGGGGATGAGCGCGCCGCGCTCGAAAAAGAGTGCGGCCAATCCCGCCAGCATCGCTACAGTGAGGAGCTGAATCAGGGTGAAGGGGAGCACTTCCTGACCGGCCGTAAAGCGCGCCGCTGCCGTGATGTGAGCCGCAAAGCCAAAAGCGCACAGCAACACCCAACCATCCCCGGCCTGAAAGCGCAGGCCGGGTTGCAGGGTAAGCAACGCCAATCCCAGCGTGGCCAGCGCGACCCCGATCCAGGCAGCGCGCGCCGGCGGCTGATGCAGAACCAGTGCGGACAGAAAAGGCACCATCACCACGCTCAAGCCGGTGATGAAGGCAGCCTTGCCCGCGCCGGTCGTTTGCAGGCCGATGGTTTGCGTTATGAAGCCGAGCGCGAGGAAAAAGCCCGTCAGCACGCCCTGACGCAGAAGGTTGGCGCGCAATCGCACGCGCGAAAGCACGGCGAGCAGCGTCAAAGCGGCGGCGGCGATAGTAAAGCGTGCTGCGACAAAGACAAAAGGTCCCACATGGTCGAGCGCGTGGCGCACGACCACAAACGTGGAACCCCAAATGAAGGTAATGAAGACTAAGCTCAACTCGGCCAGAATGCGCATGATGACTCCCCGGTAATCAAGATAACAAGGTGCACTTGTACCCTGAAACGAGAAGAAGGTCAAGCTGGGTACTGGATGCTGGAAGCTGGAAGAAAGAAGTAAGGAAGCTGGGAAGTGTAAGGCGGAAGCTGAATACTGGAAGCAGGAAGCTGGATGTCGGAAAGTGAAAGGTACAAAGTGAAATTGAATGCTGGGAATACAGGAGAGTGTGATGCCTAAACCCCCTATTGACCATTTTGGCCTGGTGGCACCGTGGTTCGAGCGCTTGATTCGCGCACAAGCAACGGAAAGGTTGTTACACGTGCTGGCTCTGGAAGCAGGCATGCGCGTGTTGGATGTGGGCGGCGGAAGCGGACGCATCACGCAGGACTTGACGGAGCACGGCATACAAGTCACGCTGCTTGACCCGTCTGCGGGGATGCTGCGGGTAGCGCAGGCTAAAGGGAAAGACTGGGCGCTCTGTCAGGGTGTGGCGGAAGCCCTGCCGTTTGCCGATGGCAGTTTCGAGCGCGTTTTGGCCGTGGATAGCTTCCATCACTTTTGGGATCACGCCCGCGCAGCACGGGAGTTGGTGCGCGTGTTGAAGCCCGGCGGACGGTTGGTCATTGAAGAGCCGGACATCCGGCGCGTGGCCGTGAAGGCTATCGCCCTGGGCGAAACGCTCATGATGATGCGCAGCCGCTTCCACACCCCCGCCGCGCTGCGCGCCCACTTTGAAGCCCTGCCCGGCACGCGCGTCACGATCATCGAAGAGCCGCGCGGCTTTAATTTCTGGTTGACGGTGACGCGCGCGGCGAACAAATTTGACAAATTCTGAAACAGGGGTACAATCACAGCCGTTGCCCCAGTGGTGGAATTGGCATACACAGCAGGTTGAGGGCCTGTGCCCGTAGGGCGTGGAGGTTCGAGTCCTCCCTGGGGCATGCGAAGCGGCTTCCGTAAGGAGCCGCTTTTTTGTTGCTTCGCGTCACGCCAACAAAAAAAAGCGGGCGAGGAAGTGCTCCTCGCCCGCAGGTGTTCGCGTAGCTTTACTTGCGGCGCAGGTTGGTGAAGGCCCCCATCCCCGCGTAAACCGCCTCATCACCCAGCATCTCCTCGATGCGCAGGAGCTGATTGTACTTGGCGATGCGGTCGGAACGGCAGGGCGCGCCGGTCTTGATCATGCCGGTATTGAGCGCAACCGACAGGTCAGCAATGGTGGCGTCCTCAGTCTCGCCGGAGCGGTGCGAAATGACCGCCGTCCAGCCGTGCAGGTGCGCCATGCGCACCGCGGCGATGGTCTCGGTGAGGGTGCCAATCTGATTGAGTTTGATGAGCACGGAATTCGCGCAGTTCAGTTCAATGGCGCGCGCGATACGTTCCGTGTTGGTGACGAGCAAATCGTCGCCCACGATTTGAATGCGATCGCCAAGGCGTTCCACCATCACCTTCCAGGAATCCCAGTCGTCCTCGGCCAGCCCGTCTTCGATGCTGATGATGGGATACTTTTCCACCCAGGCGGCGTAGAACTCCACCATCTCCTCGCCGGTCAAAACACGGCCTTCTTTCTTGAGATGATACTTCCCGTCCTCGAAAAGCTCGGACGAAGCGGGGTCAAGGGCGATGAAGATATCCTCACCCGGCTTGTACCCGGCTTTGCTGATGGCCTCCAGGATGACCTCGACAGCTTCCTCGTTGCTGCGGAGGCTCGGAGCGAAACCGCCCTCATCGCCGATGCCGACGTTGTAGCCGCGCTTCTTGAGCACACCCTTGAGCGCGTGGTAGGTCTCTGCACCCCAGCGCAGCGCTTCCGCAAAAGAAGGCGCGCCGATGGGCATGATCATGAACTCCTGCAAATCGGGTCCATCCACGGCGTGCTTACCGCCGTTGAGGATGTTCATCATGGGGACAGGGAGGACATGGGCGTGCACACCGCCAATGTAGCGATAGAGCGGGAGGCCCACCGAATTGGCAGCAGCGTGTGCCACGGCCAGGGAGACGCCCAGAATGGCATTCGCGCCCAGGCGGGACTTGTTGGGCGTGCCGTCGAGTTCAATCATCATCTCGTCAATGCCCTTCTGATCGGTGGCATCCCACCCAATCAGTTCGGGAGCAATTTCATTTTCGACGTTGTCCACGGCGGTGAGCACGCCCTTACCCCCGTAGCGCTTGCTATCGCCATCGCGCAGCTCGATAGCCTCATGCGCTCCGGTCGAAGCGCCCGACGGGACAATGGCGCGGCCCCAGGAACCGTCTTCAAGGATGACCTCAACCTCAACCGTGGGATTGCCGCGAGAATCCAGCACCTCGCGCGCAAGAATATCTTCAATGATGGACATCGTAACCTCCTTGACTTGAAATAAGGTTAAACCGTGGCAATGATACACCAAAGCGGGCAGGATGCAAACGACATAGCCCGCTCACGGGCGTGAATCTTTGTCCTCTCCCGCGATAGGGAACTCCAGGCGGAAGGTACTACCCTGTCCGGGCGTGCTGCGCAAGCTAACCTGACCGCCGTGGAACTCAGTCAGTTCTTTCACCAGGGCCAGGCCCAGCCCCACGCCGCCATAACGTCGGCGAGAGCTGCCATCTACCTGATAAAAGCGCTCAAAGACACGCGCCTGTTGCTCCGGCGGAATGCCAATACCGGTATCGGAAACCTCGACTACCACCCGTCCCGCTTCGGCCCAACTGCGCAGCTTCACCGAACCGCCGGCTGGCGTAAATTTGATGGCGTTGCTCAACAGATTATCCAGCACGCGCCGTAAGTAGATCGCCACGCCACGCACCGGAGGCAGCGTCGCGGACAAATCGGCCTGAAGATGCACGCCGGCCTGTTGCGCGAGGGGGGCAAAGTCCACCAAAGCGGCCTGCAACAGCTCCGCAAGGTCAAGCGGGTAGCTTTCGCGTTCCTTGCGTTCTGCCCCCAGGATAATCGTGATGTCTTCAACCAGGTCGGTTAACATGCGGGTGCGCCGCAGCATAATTTTGAGCGCTTCCTGATAGTGGGCAGGCCATTGGGAGAAGGCTTCATCTTCCACCAACATCTCGGCGTACCCTCGCACAATGGTGAGCGGGGTGCGCAACTCGTGGGAGACGTTCTGAATGAACTCGCTCTTGAGGCGATCCAGCTCCTGTAAGCGCGCCAAAGCCGCGGCCAACTCATCGGCGCGGCGACGGGATTCGGCCAGCAAGCGCGCGTGATGCAGCGCCACACCGGTCTGCCGGGCCACAGACTCCAGGATGTTTAGTTCCCGTCCGCTAAAGGGACGGGAGGTGCGAATCCGGAACATGGATAAAACGCCAAAACAGGTATCCCCCACCACCACCGGCACTCCCACGAAGCTGCGCGCTCCCGCCGCCACAAAGTGGGCCACGGCCTTGGGGTGAGATGGGTAATCCGCGACCAGAATGCCAGAGCGTGTTTCGACGATTTCCCAGGCCAGCCCCACGCTCCGCGGCAAGGGCGGCAGCTTCATGCCAGGAGGAAGCTGATAGGTATAGGCTTCATCAAACACCAATTCATTCTCGTCCGGCGAGAGTAGAGCAAAGCCACCCGAATCCGCCTGAATCAGTTCCCCAGCCAAACGCACCACTTGCGAAAGGATAACCCGTTCGTCCAGCTCGCGGCTGATGATTTGCGCGACACTGTTCAGACGGCGCTCGCGCTCCAGAGCTTCGCGCGTCTCGTCAAAAAAGCGCAGGCGTTCGATGGCGGTTGCCAATTGTCCGGCCACCGTCATCAAAAGGCGCTCATCCGCTTCAGAAAAAGCCCTTTTGGCGTTACTCTCGGCGTTGATGACGCCAAGCACGCGCCCGCCAGCGCGCAGCGGGACGCACAACTCCGAAAGGGTCTCATCCGAACGGCGGATATAATCCGGCTCCTGCGTGGTATCCATGCTACGACGCGGCTCGCCGGTCATCACCACCCAGCCCGTGATGCCCTGTCCAATGGGAATTGGGTCCATCTTACCCGGCAAACCACGATAGGAAGGATGAAACTTCAGGGTTTGCGTTTCGCCATCTACCAACAAAACGCCAAAATGTGTGGGGAAGAAGGTCTCACCGACCAGGGTGGTCGCTCGTTCGATGAGTTCGTCCTCACTTGAGGCTTCGACGGCGGCCTGCGCCACCGCATTGAGCACCTGCAGCTCACGCAATTGTCGCTGCCGCGACTCGTAGAGCCAGATGTTTTCCATGCTCACCATGGCCTGCGCAGCAATCAGTTCCAGCAGCTCCAGATGGTCGCGCGTGTAGGCGTCAGGTTGGTAGGATTGCACACTGATCACGCCGATTACATCCTCTCCGCGCCGCATTGGTACGGCCAATGTCGAACGCACCGATTCGCCATAACCAAAATGAACCACAGGAAGGTCAGTCTCGCGTTCGATATCGTTCACCAGGAGAGGCGTTCCCCGTTTTAGCACCAAACCCGTCAGGCCTGTATATCCTTCCAGTTCGGCGTATGGCTCGCGCCTATCGCGGTCCACGCGGTATACCAGTTCAATTTTGTCGCGCTCGAAATTTTTCCAGGCGATAACGATGGCCTCGCAGGGCATCAGGCGTGCCAGGGCTTCGTGAATGGCCTTGTAGACGTTTTCCGCTTCCAGACCTGCGCTGTTGATATGTTGCGTGGCCCAGCGCAGGAGCGCCTGCTGTTCCGCGCGCGCCTCCAGACGAGCCACCAGTTCCCGCAGGCGCGCCGTCATGAGATTGAAAACCTGCCCCACCGCTCCAATCTCATCATCGGTGGTGACGGGAACGGTATACGTGAAATCCCCGTTGGAGATAGCATAAGCGCCACGTGCCAGAGCGGTCACAGGAGCTACGATGCTGCGCGATTGACGCCATGCCAGCCCCAACCCCAACATGCCCACAACGAAAAGCAGGGTTACCAGGCCTACGCTAATGCGGTTAAAAGCTGCAAACGCCGAAGATTGAGGGAGCTCTATTACCAGTCCCCAGCCCCATGCACGGCCCTGTTCCGGCACGACAGGAATCCAGATGGCGCTGCCGACCACACGGTCGCCACGCAGACCACGGTAAACATGCAATCGGCTTTGCTCAGCGCCCACCAGGATTTCATGCACCGATGGATAATCGGCCACGACGAGATTTTGCCGCACCAGGGTCAGGTCACGGAAGGCCATCACGGCGCCACGCCGGTCTACCAGATAGAAATAGCCGTCAGCACCGGGCTCCAATTCCCGCAGTGGTTGCCAGAGTCCCTGGAGATTGACCACGGCCATCACAACCAGCTTTCCTTTCCCCTCAAGTTCGATCATGCGAGACATGCGCACATAAGGGTCGGCACCGAGGAAGGAAACATCGCCAATGAAGACCTCTCCACGGCTGGCGCGAAAGAAAGGCTCATATTGAGCGCGGTTTTGCAAAGCGCCCCTGGCTAACGGTGTACAATGCACCAGATGGGCCAATTCCTGCCCATCCATATCGGCCACGCTCAGATCCACAAAGGTATTGCCCCGCTGCACACAAAGCGCGCGGAGAGAGCTTTCCGCGTGCTCCGGGTCCTGCAGGACCAGGTTGCCCATCGCTTGAAGATCGCCGAGCAGGGTATCCAGATAATTGCGGATGAGCGAACGGGCCAGCATCAACGAAGCCTGCTCGCGCAAGGCCACCTCCTCCCGCCCAACCTGATAGGTGGTGAAAATAGCCAGGGCGCCACCAAAGACGAGAGGCAAAACGGCCAGAGCCACCAGCAAGAGGCTTAAACGGCGGGCCAGGCGTCCGCGAGTTTCTTCGATTTCAGTCATATTACGGCGTGGATTCAATCCATTTGCGGTAAAGCGCATCCAGGCGTCCCTCAGAACGCAAGCGCGCCAAAACTTCATTAATGATGGCAAGCAATTCCGTGTCGTCTTTACGTACTGCAATGCCTAATTGCGCCGGTTCAAGAATAGGACCGTTGATCTTCAGGCCAGGATGGGTTTTGATGTATTGCAGGGTGTTGATTTTGTCATTCAAAGCCACGTCCACATAACCATTTTCCAGGTCCTCAAGCGAGTCCCGCGTAGTGGCGTATTCCTGTATGACAAGGTCGTAACCCTGCTCTTTAAGCCGCTGTACGTAGCGCGCACCGGTAGCCCCTTCTTTGACGCCGACAACACGGCCTATCATATCTTTATCCGACGTGAACTCCGGCATGTCCACCCGCGTCACCATCACCAGGCCGGTATCCACGTACCCATCGGACATGGCGACGATGCTCTGACGCTCCGGCGTGATGTACATGGCCGCAATGACCATGTCCACCTGTCCATTTTGCAAGGCCGGCAGCAAATCACCAAAGGCCATCTCCTTCCACACAATGGGCACGCCGATATAGTCCGCAATCGCCTGTGCTACCTCGACATCGTAGCCTACCAGCTCGCCGGTGTTGGGATCGCGATATTCAAACGGCGCCGTGATGGCCGTCCCAACAACCAGTTTGCCCGCAGCACGGAGTTGCTGTGCGCGCGGCGCAGTGGATGTTGGAACTGCCGGCGATTTGCACGCTACCAGGAGAAAGACAGCCCAAATGACGAGGAAATTCATCCGAAACAGAAATTTATTCATAGGTACTCCATGCCCCCCCAAAAAAAGCTTGAAGTTACTATGAGTATAACGCCTTTTTCAGGCTCCGCAACGCAACTAAATCCTAACCTCGGATGAAAGCGAAAAAACTTTAACATTCCCTTAACATAGCGTTAGAACTGCGTTAAAACCTATCGGTTATCCTTACCCTGCATGGCAAAAAGCCAGCATAAACTTTTACTTTGGTGGGAGGAGAAAACCTATGCGTAAAGTTACGTTGTTAGTCGTCGTTCTCGGCCTTCTGTTGAGCGCGTGTGGTCAAGCTGCAACGCCAACACAGACGCCAACACAAGCGCCAACACAGGCCCCAACGGAAGCGCCGGCAACTCAGGAACCCGAGGAAGCACAACTGGCTTTTGGCATTCTGCCGGAAATAAATCCGTTAGAGGTCAAAGGTGACATCATCACCGCGGGCAGTTCAACAGTTTACCCGCTTTCCGAAGCCATGGCGGCACGTTTCCGCGATGAAGGGTACAGCGGAAACATCACGATTGATTCCATCGGCAGCGGCGCGGGCTTTGAACGCTTCTGCAAGTCAGGAGAAACCGACATTTCCAATGCCAGCCGTCCTATCAAGGATAGCGAAGCTGAAGCCTGCCGTGCCATCGGGCGCGAACCCATCGCCTTCCGCATCGGCACGGATGGTCTGGCCGTCGTGGTGAGCAAGGACAACACTTTCTTGACCGATGTGACCATGGAACAGCTTGCCGCGATCTTCTCCAGCGGCGTGGAAAAGTGGTCGGATGTCAACCCGGATTGGCCTGCACAACCCATTCAGCGCTTCAGCCCCGGCACAGATAGCGGCACGTTCGATTTCTTTGTAGAGGCGGTCCTGGGCAAAAACAAGGCCTTGTTGCTGGAAGCGAGTAACGTGCAATTCTCCGAGGATGATAACGTACTGGTGCAGGGCGTTGAAGGCAGCCCTTACGCCATCGGCTACTTCGGGTACGCCTACTATCAGGAGAACAAAGACCGGTTGCGCGCGGTAAAAATCGAAGGTGTCGAGCCAAACGCCGAGACCGTAGAAAACGGCTCTTACAAACTCGCACGTCCGCTCTTCCTTTACAGCGCACCGTCCATTCTCAAGGAAAAGCCGCAGGTTGCCGCTTTCATCAACTTCTACTTGACCTACGTCAACGAAGAAATCGGTAAGGTAGGCTACTTCCCGGCCAGCGAAGCGGTGCTGAAGGAGTCCGCGCAAGCCTTAATGGATGCGTTGAAATAACGCTCCATGGAGTCACCCATCCGTCCTCTGGGAGAGGCTTACAGCGCTCTCCCAGAGGCGTTTGCCTGAGAATAAGGAGCATGTATGGCTTTGAAGTTAGCGCTACAACAACAGGTTACCTCCTTAAAAACATCGGAGCGTGATAGGCTTGAACAGGCGGCGACGCAGGTGTCACCTCACCTGCGCCGTAAACGCCGTTGGGGTGAAAGCCTTATCAAGACTTTCCTGGCTTTCTGCGGTATCTTTTCAATTTTTACTACGGCGGGCATTGTGTACGAGTTGGGTAAAGAGGCGTTGTTATTTTTCCGCAGTCCCGAAGTGAACCTGATAGAATTTTTCACCACCACCGAGTGGCAGCCAGGCATCGGCAAATTCGGCATGTTGCCCCTGGCAACAGCTACGGCCATCACCAGCGCCATTGCGATGCTGGTCGCCCTACCCCTGGGCCTGGCGGTTGCCATCTATTTGAGCGAGTACGCCTCGCCGCGTGCGCGCGCCATCCTCAAACCAGTGTTGGAAATCCTGGCTGGCATTCCCACCATCGTGTACGGTTACTTTGCGCTCACCTTCGTCACCCCCCTGCTGCGCAGTCTCTTTGGACGGGACGTGGTTCAGGTCTACAACATGGCCTCAGCGGGATTGGTGATGGGCATTTTGATTTTGCCGCTGGTGGCCTCCTTGAGCGAGGACGCGCTGTACGCCGTGCCGCGCTCCCTGCGTGAGGCGGCTTTCGGCCTGGGCGCAACGCGCCTGGAGACCGCTTTGAAGGTGGTGGTGCCAGCAGCTATGTCGGGATTGGTCGCAGCGGCGATTCTCGCCATCTCCCGCGCCGTGGGCGAAACCATGATTGTCGCCCTGGCTGCCGGCGCTGGGCCAGCCTTCACTTTCAATCCCTTCCGCTCGGCGGAGACCATTACCGGCCACATGGTCCGTATCAGTGGCGGTGACATCAGCTATGATTCCATGGATTACAACAGTCTTTTTGCCCTGGGCCTGATGTTGTTCCTCATCACCCTCACGCTCAATCTCATCAGCCGTCGCATTGTGCAACGTTTC
Source organism: Anaerolineae bacterium (assembly GCA_034432595.1). GTDB lineage: Bacteria > Chloroflexota > Anaerolineae > B4-G1 > SLSP01 > DAOTZR01. The sequence continues at coordinate 13,534 of DAOUBT010000009.1, forward strand.
CGGGAGGTGTACGAATGAGTGCCCTGTATCCGCAAGGGGATGAACTGAAAACGTTTGTGCACCGGCGTCGGCAGCGGGGACGGATCGGCTTGCTGATTTTCCAAAGCGCCACGCTGGTCGGCATTCTGGTCTTGAGCGTTCTGCTGTTCACCGTCGTGAATCAGAGCTTTGGTTACAGCGCCATCGCATACCGCGTCCCACCCGAAACGCTGGTGGAAGCGGGACAGACGCTGGAAGCCTTACCATCCGATGAGCTGCTGACCATCCTCAAGCGCCACGTTTCCAGTGGCGTGCTGCGCCGTTTGGAAAGCGAAAAACCTCTGGCCTCACGCTCACAGAAGGAGTTGTACAACCTGGTGCTGGAACGGGTGCTGGAGCCGACTACCGTCAAAACCTGGACGCTGTACGATTCGCTCTTCAGGCACAGCGCGATAGTCCGCGAACAACAAAGCGATTATCCACAGACGCGCCTGGAATTTCGGAGCTGGCTCAATCCACGTTTTTTGACCAGCGAACAATCCAACAAACCCGACCTGGCCGGAGTCCGTCCGGCCATTAAGGGATCGTTGCTCACCATGCTCATCACCATCATCGTGGCCTTTCCGATGGGGGTAGGCGCCGCCATCTACCTGGAAGAATATGCTGAGGACAACTTGCTCAACCGCGTGATTCAAACCAACATCAACAACCTGAGTGGCGTCCCTTCGATCATCTACGGCTTGCTGGGGTTGGCGATTTTTGTGCGCGCCCTCAATCCCATCACAAGTGGCGCGGCCTTCGGCCTGACGGACCCGGCCACAGCAAACGGGCGCACCATTCTTTCAGGAGGCCTGACCCTGGCGCTGCTCATCCTGCCGCTGATTATCGTCAACGCGCAGGAAGCTATCCGCGCGGTACCGCGCTCCTTGCGACAGGCAAGCTACGGCGTCGGCGCAACGCAATGGCAGACGATCTGGTATCACGTCTTGCCGCAGGCGCTGCCGGGCATCCTCACCGGCACGATTCTGGCGATCTCGCGCGCCATCGGCGAGACCGCGCCACTGGTCGTGGTGGGCGCTTCAACCTTTGTCGCGCTGGATCCGAACGGACCTTTCTCGCGCTTCACGGCGCTTCCGATGCAAATCTATCAGTGGACCGCAAGACCGCAGGATGTGTACCGCAACCTGGCCGCTGCGGCCATTTTAACCCTGCTTATCATGCTCCTGTCGCTCAATGCGACGGCCATTTTACTGCGTAACCGCTATCGTGGGAGGATGTAACCATGAGTGTCCAAATCATGACCCCAACGCACACCACAACCGCCCCAGTCAAACAGTACGCACTGGAGGCTGAGGACCTGAACATCTACTACGGCTTATTTCACGCCGTGAAAAACGTCACCTTGCGCTTTCCGGCGCGCAAAATCACAGCCCTGATTGGACCTTCGGGCTGCGGTAAAAGCACGGTGTTGCGCGCTTTCAACCGCATGAACGACTTTATCAAAGGGGCGCGCATCACGGGAAAAGTCTACTTCGAGGGGCAGGATATTTACGCCCCCGACGTGGACCCGGTCGAGGTGCGGCGGCATATCGGCATGGTCTTCCAAAAGCCCAACCCTTTCCCCAAAACCATTTACGAAAATGTGGCCTGGGGGGCGCGCATCAACGGCTATCGCGGAAACATGGATGAACTGGTCGAAAAAGCCCTGCGCGCGGCAGCGTTGTGGGACGAGGTCAAAGACAAGCTCCAACAAAGCGCCCTGGCGCTATCCGGCGGGCAACAGCAGCGCCTGTGCATCGCCCGCGCCATTGCCATTCAGCCGCAAATCATCCTCATGGATGAGCCCGCTTCGGCACTGGATCCGATTGCCACGCTACGCATCGAAGATTTGATGCGCGAACTGGTGCGCGACTACACCATCATCATCGTCACGCACAACATGCAGCAGGCGGCGCGCGTTTCGGACTACACGGCCTTCTTCTACACCGACGAATCGCGCAGCGGAGAGCTGGTGGAATACGGCCCGACGCGGGATATTTTCACCAATCCGCGCGATCCGCGCACAGAAGGCTACATCACGGGGCGGTTTGGGTAAAAAAGGATGTGGGCCACGCGCAGACGTGGCCCACCCGTTACAGATTCTCCTCGCCGGGGCGGTAAAGGCCGGCGGGATCCGCGCCGCTCAAATGAGCGTGATAGGTCCGATCGTCCACGGGCGGGAGGGATGCGGCCAGCTCCGCTGGGACAGTGAGGGTGTGCTTGAGGCGCGGGATACGGCGCTCGATTTCGTCCACGCCGGCATCGGCGAGCATCCAATCCAGCCGATCCCAGGTGCGCAAGTCCACAGGGCGTGAGTAACCGCGTAACGTGTACTCGCGCTCGATGTTGTAATAGGCCTCGAAATAGGACATGGCCAGCTCGCGGCGCGTGAGATACACGGGATGGCGCATCCGCAGGCCGACAAAGTTGGATTTGGCCAGGCAGCCCCAGCGCCCATGAGCCCGGTAGAGCGCAAGCACGTGATCATCATCGCGGTCCGGTTCGGGGATGAGGTCCATAATCAAAGGCGGGTAGCCGTGCATCCGCAGCATGGCTGCGGCAAAAAGCGCGCCATCGAGACAATGCGCCTTGCGCTCGCGCAAGACGTTGAGCGCGCAACGATTCCCAATCCGCGCATAGGGAATCGCATCCAGAAAGCCCTGAATGCGCAGCGGCGTATCCAGACTTTCCACCAGGGCGCGTTCCTCCGGGGTCAGCGCCTCCCAAAAACGACGTTCCGCTTCAGAGCTAAGCTGAATCATGAGACACCTCCACAAAAGATGTTTTACGAGAGTTAGAATAAATCTTGCGCACAAAGTTGGGTTGAGGGCCAAAGTTCAACACCAGCCCAACCTCAATGGAAGTGGCTCTGAGGTAGTTCAAAAGCTGTGCCTCGTGCGCCTTAGCGAGCGTCTCGGCGGCTTTCAACTCGACAATGACCTTATCCTCAACGCACAAATCGGCGTAATACAACCCAACATTGACTCCTTCGTAATAGACATGAATGGGCATCTGCTGAATCACCCGCAATCCCATCCGCGCAAGCTCAACCACCATCGCCCGGCTGTACACATTTTCCAGGAAGCCATAACCCAGCGTGTTGTACACTTTGTAGAAAGCCTGAATAATCTTGCCTGTGACATCCTCATGCAACATAGCCCCCTCCCTAATTCAAAATTTGACTTTACTACAGAAATGAGCCATTACTCCCCACGGATCACACGGATGCCACGGATACACACAGCCCCATCCGCGC
>DAOUBT010000010.1:0-3600 GCA_034432595.1 Anaerolineae bacterium
ATGGGGGGGCCGACGGCATTGCCGTCGCCCACCCAAATGTACTCCCCGTTAGCGTGGGCGAAAACATCGCCTTCGCCATCTGCTAAGCGGAAGCTGCCCGGACTGTGAGCGGGGCTGTAATCCATTTGCCATCTGTGCGGAAGAGGGACTTTGTAGTATACTTGAACTGGAGGAAGCGCCATGGCCCAAAGTCGGCTTTACACCCTGGAAGGCATTGTGTTGCGCCGTCGCGACCACCGCGAAGCGGACCGCATCGTGACTTTGCTTACGCCGCAAGGACGCTTTGACCTCATTGCGCCGGGTGTGCGCAAACCGCGCTCGCGTAAAGCCGGCCATGTGGAGCTGTTTTGTCAGACGCGCGTGCTCGTCGCGCGGGCGCGTCAGGGATGGGACATCATCAGTCAAGCGGAGCTGGTGGAAGCGAACCTGTCCCTGCGTGAGGACTTCGTCCGCGGCACCTGGGCGCGCTATCTGGCCGAGCTGCTCTTACGCTTTTTTGACGAGACCTCGGATGCGAGCCTTTACGCGCTGGCGGTCGAGAGCTTTGCGCTTCTGGCAAGGGCCGCGGATGCGGCGCGCGCCGCGCATTGGGCCACGTTGCGCCTGCTCGAAATGGCGGGTTTCCGCCCGGAGTGGTTCGCTTGCGTGGGGGAATGGGATGGACGTCCCTGTCAGGCGACGTTACGTCCACGTCCCGGCGATGCCTCATACGCCCTTGATCCGGAACGCGGCGGGGCGCTTTGTCCACGTTGTGCCGCAGCGCAACGCTTTGCCCCCGGCGTGCGTCCGCTTTCACCCAGCGCCTTATCCTGGTTGCAGGCCTTGCAGCGCCGTCCCTATGCCGATCTGGAGGCGCTGCTCATGTCCAGCGCCACGGGGGAAGAACTATCGCGCGTTTTGGAGCATCTGGTCACCTATGATTTGGAGCGGCGTCCCCTCGCGCTGCGTGTCTGGCACCCGGAAGGAGAAGCTCCATGAAACGAATCTGCCTTTGGGTTTTGCTTACGCTGCTTTTAAGTCTATGCGCCTGTCAAACCCGTTCCCCATCCCGCATGGATGGCCGCTTCAGCATCCGGCGCCTCAATACTGCCCACGCCATAGACGACCTCGTCACCCTTGACCCTGCTGAGTTCTCCTGTGAAGATGAAGTGCTGATTGCCAGCGAGGAGCTCATCCATTATGATTGGACGACGCATACCTTCACCCTCACCGCGGAGGCAGCGGCGCGGCTGAACCGACAGGACCTGATCGGCACGCCCTTTGTCGTCTGTGTGGATGAGGATCCCATCTATGTCGGGGTTTTCTGGTCGTCATATTTTTCACGCAGTTATGATGGGATTGTGATAGACCTGCTCGCCCTCGATCAGGGGCCGAAGCTGCACATTGCCACCGCTTATCCGGAGTCGCCGGAATCCTTTCGCGGACAAGATCGCCGCAGTGATGTGCGCATCTGGCGTGCGCTCTACGCGGCGGGGAAAGTGCCGTGAGGGGCCCGAAAGGGTAACGGCTTGCCAGCCCGGACGGGCGCAGGCATTGCCTTCGTCCGTCCCTGCACACCCTCAGGTCTATTATTCAGGATTAATCCTGGGCCACGCTTCTTCATGGCGCAGGCCGGCTGAGCCGCTACGAATCAAGTTGAATTGTATTTTTAAGGAGGTTGTATGGCCATCGAAACCCGCATCACCGAGGTGGTGGTTTACCCCGACCGCGCGCGCATTACCCGCGAAGCTCAGGTTACCCTGGAGACGGGCGAGCATCATGTGGAGATCGCAGGCCTGCCGCTGAAGCTTGATGTGGCTTCGCTGCGCGTGACGGCCTACGGATTGGTCGGAGCGCGCTTGTCAGGGGCGGAGGTGCAGCGCGCTTTCTTCACCACCACGCCCACCGAGCGGCTGCGCGAATTGGAGGCCCGCATCGAAGCGACGCAGGACGCGCTGAGGGGCCTCGCCGCGCGCAAGGCCTGGCTGGACGTGGAACGCGCCTCTCTGGAAGCCATGCTCAAAGCCGGGGACCGCTTTGCCGCCGCGCTGGCTTTTGGACGCCTTGCCATGGAGGATTACGTGCAGACGTTGCAACACGTCACGGCGCGCGCGCAGGAATTGGATGCGGCTCTGATCGGTGCCGCCGCTGAGGAACGCAGCTTGCAGCGTCAACTGGAGAAGCTCCAACAGGAATACCAGCAATATGCAGAAATGCGCCCGCGCGAACAATACCGGGTAGGCGTGGACATGGCGCTCTCCAAAGGGGGAACCTTCACGTTGCGTTTGAGCTACGTCATTCAAGATGCAAACTGGACGCCGCTTTACGACCTGCGGGTGGTGGACGAGGGCTTGCTGGAGGTGGGGTATCTGGCGCAGGTGACGCAGCGCACGGGAGAAGCGTGGGATGATGTCGCACTCACCCTCTCTACCGCCCGCCCCGGCAGCAACTTCGCTCTCCCGGAGCTGACGCCGTGGCCGTTGGATGTGGCGCCGCCACAGCCGCCGCCGGGCGCGCCCGTCCCGATGATGATGCGCGCCATGGCTATGGACGAGCGCATGGCGGCGCGGGATGTGGCGCCCGTCGCCGAAGAGGTGCCGGCAGCGGTTGTGGATACTGGCAACGCCGTGACCTATCACCTGCCTGCGCGCGTCACCATTCCGCCCGACGGCACGGCGCACAAGGTGACGGTGGCGCGTTTCGAGCTGAAACCGAAGCTGGATTACGTGACCGCGCCTAAAAAGGAGCCGGTGGTCTATCGTCGCGCGCGCTTCATCAACGCCAGCCCCTACCTCTGGCTGGCGGGGGAGGCAGCGCTTTTCTGGCAGGATGAGTTTGTCGGACGCACGGCCCTCGCTATGCTGCCACCCGGAGCGGAGAGCGAGCTGGCCGTGGGTATTGAGGATCGCGTCAAGGTGGAGCGCAAACTGGTTGTGAATGAGGTGGACCGACGCCTCGTGGGGGACCGGCGCCGTATCCGGGCAGGTTACGAGATTACGCTGGAAAATCTCCTGGAGACCCCCATTGACCTCGAACTGCGCGATCAAATCCCTTACGCCCGGCACGAACAAATCAAGGTGCGGCTGGAAAATGCCTCGCCGACGGTGGAAGAACAGGAGTTGGGTTTGTTGCGCTGGACCCTCAGGCTGGATTCCCGTGCCAAAAGGAAGGTCCGCTTTGAGTTCAGCATCGAATATCCCACTGCGCTCAAGGTGACAGGATTGCCCTGAGCTTGCCCACAGGGACTGCCGACACAACCCATCAGCGCCGACCCGCAGCCCGGCGCTGATGGGTATCTGCTCCCATCTGACCTCCGCTTTTAGTTTCCAGTTAAAAGGCCGGGTAGGCGATGGCACTGCCGTCGCCTACCCGGATTGAAGACCGTACTCTCCGCTTTCCAGCTTCCGCCATCCGCCCACATTCCGCACCTTCAAATCCGAGACTATAGCCATTTTCTGAAAGCCTGAGCGTGCCGCCGCACCCGCCCGCGGTTTACCGGCGGGCTATCCCTACGAAGGCGGCAGGGCCGCCTAAGCCCGCTTCCGCGGCCTTTGCAGTTGATGCCAGAGATAGGCCCAACCCCATGGACAATGTCCGCCCATGGGGGGAGCGGCCTGTGGG
>DAOUBT010000011.1:0-7731 GCA_034432595.1 Anaerolineae bacterium
CCTTGCCTTCGAGCAGCGCCACGGCTGCCGCGATGGCGTCGTTCACCAGCATGCGCACGTCCTTGAACACCGTCATGGACTGCTTGCCGTCAATGATGTACTGCACCGACGCCTTCTCCGCGTCCTGACCGGTCACGAAGTACTGCGTCACGTCCTTGTCCGCCGCGAAGGCGTCCGCAATCGCACGCGCCGTGCCGTCGTTCGGGGCCAGGATGTAGACCTTGCCCTTGTCCGCCGCGGTGGCCTTGGTCAGGTTAGCTTCGGCCAGGTTCTTGGCGGTGTTGAAGTCCCAGTTCGTGGTGATCTGGCCGATGATCTTGGCCATCTCGTCGCGCGTCAGGTCCATCTTGTTCTGCAGCGCCACCGCCTCGCTGGAGTTCTTAATCACGAACGTCCCATCCGCAATCTTCGGCTGCAGCACCTTCCACGCACCCTCAAAGAACAGGAAGGCGTTGTTGTCCGAGGCCGCACCCGCGTACAGGTACAGCGGATTCCCCGTCCCTTCGGCGTGGTCAACCAGGTACTGCGCCTGCTGCGCACCCACCGCCAGGCTGTCGAAGGTCACGTAGTAGTCCACTGCATCCGTGTCGCGGATCAGGCGGTCATACGAAATGACCTTCACGCCCGCTGCCTTGGCCGCCTCAGCCGCTGCTGCCGCCGCCGTCCCGTCGTGCGGGCAAATGATGAGCACTTTGATGCCCTTGGTGATCAGCGCCTCGACGTTTTCCTTCTCCTTGGCCGAGGAACCCTGGCTGAAGAGAATCTCAACGTCGTAACCGGCCTTCTGCAGGGCGTCGCGGAAGCGCGTCTCGTCCTGAATCCAGCGCGGCTCATCTTTGGTGGGGAGCACAATGCCGACCGCCAGCTTCTTGCTGGCCGTGGGGGTGGCCTTGCCGCACGCAGTGAGCAGCATCGAAACCACCATCAAAAGGGACACAACGATCCAAAGGGTTTTCTTAGCCATCTCTTCCTCCTGAAAGAATGTGAAAGGGTACAACGTGGGTTAAATCAAAGGGTCTTACCTGGATGCAAAGCAACCTTTACCAAACGCGTTACGTGCTGAACCACCTCCTTAAAAATGTGCGGTCTCATGCTGAAGTTGCGTATCAACGCATGTTTATTTAAGCATAAAACAAAACGGAATGAAAGCTCCGTTTCCCCAAAAGGGATGAGGACTTTCCCCCAAAGCAGGATTAGGGGATTTTTCCCGGTCATATCGCCGGAGCGTGCCGTCCCAGCCCACGCCCCCGGGCATTCCCATAACAGCTCAGCCTATCCGGGTTACGATGCGATCGAACATTCAGGCGGGGTAAGGGTGAGCGAAGGCCGTGCCTTCGCCCACCCCCCATGGGTTGAAATCATCGGATACCCCATCCCGCACCGCAAAATCCAAGACCAGCCATTTTCTGGCAGCCTGCGTATGCCGCCGCAACGCCCGCCAATCAAGGCGGGCTATAGCTATCAGGGCGGACAGGGCCGCCTCATACTGCTCCAGCGGGCTTTTAGCCATGCGAACCAGCGCGCGCCATGACCGCCCACCGCAACGCTATAGCTACACAAGGTGGTTCTGGCCGCTCACGCTGCTTCAGCGGGCTTCACGGTTGATGTCATGTGACGTATGTCCCTTCATATCGCCCTCCAGAGATAAGCCCGCGCTCCCATGGCCGCTCGCGACCACAATGGCAGGATGATCCACGTCTGACCCATGCTATAATAGGGCTATGCACCCAATCCAGAACGCACTGAGCAAACTTAAAGTCCGCACAGCCGTGTTGCTGCTGATGGGGATGGTGGTGGGCATGGGGCTTGTGCGCGCAGCGGCATGGAGCGAGTCGGCGGAATTTTGCGGATGGTGTCACGTGATGGCGCCGGAGTTACGCGCCCATGCCGCGTCTGCCCACGCGCAGGTGGATTGCGGCGCGTGTCACATCGCGCCCGGCGTGCTGGGTTTCCTCAGCGGCAAGCTCGCCAACTTGCGTGAGGCATGGGCTTACCTGACCGGACATTATACGCTCCCCATCACCACGCCCGCCGAGACGCTGCCGGATGCCAGCCTCACCTGCGCGCGCTGCCATCCGCTCAACGACGGAGACGCTGCGCCGCGTCTGGTGACGGTGCCGCGCTACCTGAGTGACGCGGCGAACACGCAGCTTAACGTTTACTACACGCTCGATCCCGACCGCGTGCACTGGCATGTGACGCACCCGGTGACGTATCTGAGCGCGGACGCGGAGCAACAGGTCATCCCCTGGGCCACGGATGGGACGCGCGTCTATAGCAGTACTGCCACCCTGCCGCCGGGCGAGCTGCTGCGCATGGATTGCACGACGTGTCACAACCGCGTAGGCCACCCCTTCCACACGCCCGAAGCGCTGCTCGATGCGGCCTTCGCGCAGGGGATGCTCTCGCCTCAGGTGCCCTATCTGCGACGCGAAGCGCTCAAAGTCTTGAGCGCGCCCTATCCCAATACAGAGGCCGCTGTGGCCGCGCTGCAGGCCTTCCCGGAAACGTATCGCGCCGCCTATCCCAACCTGTATCCGAGTTACACAGCGGAGCTGAATCAGGCCGCACAGGTGCTGACGGAGCTGTACTCGTTAAGCTTCTTCCCGGAGCTGGGCATCAGCGGCACCCATTACGCGGATAACAGCGGCCACACGGCAACGCCGGGATGTTATCGCTGCCATGATGGGAAGCATCTCGCCGCGGATGGCAGCCGCATCACGCGCAATTGCACGGCGTGTCACGGCGTACCGCTTTTGCAGGCCGCCACCGATCCCGTACCCGGCGCGCCTTTCCTTCCTCCACCGCAACCGGCTTCGCATCAGGCCAGCGATTGGATCAACACACACGGCCAACTGAAAGATGAGAGCTGCGCCCATTGCCACGCCCCCACCTTCTGCACCAACGCGCTCTGCCACGCGCCGTGAGCCATACCATGCGTTACCGGGGACGTTTGCCACAGGCCGCGGCATGAGGGTCAAGGGCCGCCCCGATGGGTGGGCAGTCCCTGCGCCACCGCGCAAAGCCCGGGACGCGGGCAAGAGACGTTCGGGAGACGTGGCGGAGGCGCGGCCCGTCCAAAGCCCGATCCAGAAGCGGCGCCCCTGTGAACGTGCGCCGCTTCGCTGCCGTGAACCCTCATCAACCTGAAAAAGGGTTTATTTTTTCCTGGATGGGGCTTTCGGGGTGGAGATGAACGGAGCTAACAGGCTGAAGTCCTCCGGCAGGACGATGGCCTCCAGTTTTTGTTTGAGCGCGATCACGTCTTCCAGGTCGCGCTTGGCAACCTCGAAGGCCGCCTCTGCCGCGTTGAAGTTGGCTTTGGCTTTGACAATGGTCTCTAATTTGCCGGAGCTTTCTGCCGCTAAGAGGTATTGCCGCGCTGTTAACATGCGCTTTTCCGCTACACGCACGGCTTCTTCAAATTCCGGGATGATGTCGGTGTCTATTTCCTGCGCGAGCCGCTGCGCCTGATTGTAGTAGCCCAGGTAGGCTAAAAGCCGGATGACCGCTTCCGCGCTGTCTTGATGGAGATTGCGCAACGCCTTTTCCACGATGATTTTGCCATGCTGTGGCGAGTTGGGGTCCGTGACCCGCGCCGAGGCTATCAGTTGCCGTGCATCCATGGTTTATTCCCCCCTTGTTTTGTCCTCCTCTGTGGAAGGTGCCACAGTGTGCTTCAGGTCCAGGTGTTGTTTGAACCACTCCAACAGGCGATCCGGCGTGTCGAGCCAGTCCGCGCCGCGCGTGAGCCATTCGTCCGCCTCGTCCGGCGAAAGCCGCATGGTCATCACGATGACGTAGGCTTCGTGGGTCTGCTGATTTTGCTTGATGGCCTTCAGCAGGGAGAAGTCGTTCTGCCGCGAGAGGGATTCGTCCACGATGACGTAGTGCGGCTGACTATCCATGGCCTTTTGCAGACCCTCCTCGCCATCGCGCGCCCAGATGACTTCGTAGCCCTGCTCGGCAAAGACTTTTTCCAGCGTTTCGGTGAGCGAGGCATCTTCTTCCACGAGCAGGACGCGCCGCCGCCCTTCTCCCCGCGCCGCGCGCGCGAGCAGACGTTCGATGGTGGCCAGGATGGCATCCACATTGAGCGGTTTGGTCAGGTAGGCATCCGCGCCGAGGCGCAATCCCTTGCGCCGGTCATCGAGCACGGAGAGAATGATGACGGGCATGGCTGAGGTTTCGGGGTTGCTGCGCAGGGCGCTGAGCACGTCAAAACCGCTGAGTTGCGGCATCATCAGGTCGAGGATGATCAGGTCAGGCTGGAGGGTGCGCGCTTTGGTCAGGCCATCCACCCCATCCACGGCTTCGGCAATGCGATAGCCGGCCTCGCTCAAGACCTGCCGCAGCAGGGTGCGGATGGGCTGTTCGTCATCCACCACGAGGATGAGGGGCGCCATCTCACCTTCGGCGCGGCGCTCAGCCCGCGGCTGAATTTCGAGCGGCGTCACGACTTCCGGCTGAGCTTCGGGCAGCAGGGCAGGCAGCAAGATGCGGAAGGTGCTGCCCACGCCCAGGGTGCTTTCGGCCCAGATGAGGCCACCGTGGTGTTCGACGATTTCTTTGGAGATGGTGAGACCCAATCCGGTACCCCGTGGCCGGTTGGTCATCACTTCCCCCACCTGCTTGAATTTCTCGAAGACTTTTTCCAGGTTCTCCTCAGCAATGCCGGGGCCGGTATCTTCCACCTCGATCAGCACCCACGGGCCGGGTTGCAGGTTATCCAGAGGGATGCGAGCCTGAAGCGGCGGGAAAAGGCGGTGATCATCCATGACGCGCAAGGCGCGCACGCGCGCGGTAATTTGTCCTGTATCGGTGAATTTGATGGCGTTAGAAAAGAGGTTGGTAATCACCTGCACCAGGCGGTCATGGTCGCCCTCGATGGTGGGCACTTCCGAAGCTATGTCCAGGACAACCGGCAGGTGTTTATCCAGCGCCAGCGCGCTGGTCGCCAGAGCCGCGCTTTGCACGATTTCGGCCACGGAAACGTTCCCCATGTGCCATTCCACCTTGCCGGCTTCCATTTTGGCAATGTCGAGCACGTCATTGATGAGGCGGGTAAGGCGTTCGCCTTCGGCAATGATGATGTGCAGGTTTTCTTTGATGCGCTCCACGGCGCGTTCCAGCGTCGCATCGTTCAAGTCAAGGCGCGGCTCCACCTGCTTGAGCAGCGTTTTCTGGATGAGCTTGGCGAAACCCAATACAGACGTGAGCGGCGTGCGCAGTTCGTGCGACACCATCGAGATGAAGTCGGTCTTCATGCGGTCCACTTCTACTTCGTGGGTGATGTCGCGCAGGATGGTGACGACGCCGATCACGGCGTGATTTTCGGGGACGTTCAGCGCGCAGGCGGTAGCCTTGTAGATGCGCGAAGGCTGGCGGGTCTGCCCCGGCAGGGGCCAGGTGATGGTGGCCGAAACGATGCCGGAGGGCGTTTCCAGGGCCTGTTGTACCGCCATCAACAGGTCGGGATGGGGCAGCACGTCCTTCAGGCTCTGCCCCTCCAGCGCCTGCGGGTCGCGCATCAGCATCTCGCACAGCGCGGGGTTGACCAGGATAACTTGCTGCTGCAAGTCGGTCACAACCAGGCCATCAGCAAGGTTGCGCAGGATGGTGCTGAGACGGTTGCGCTCGGCGCTGAGTTCGGCGGTGCGCAGCGCTACCCGCTCTTCCAGTTCGCGGTTGTAGCGGCGCAATTCGTCGTAAAGGCGCGCCAGTTCGGCGGACATGATGTTAAACGTGTCGGCAAGTTCGCCCAACTCGTCATGCGAGTGAAAATCAATGACGTGGCCGAATTCCCCGCGCGTCAGGGCTTGCGCACCGTGACGGAGTTGCTGTAAGGGACGCGAAAGGGATAGCGCCGTGATGACCAGCGAAGCCACAATGCCAGCCACGATGCCCAGCGCGAGCATTGGCCAGACCTGCGCGAAAGCGCTGCGCGCCATGAGATAGCGCGCTTCGTCTTCGATCGAAGCCTCCACCAACCCCACGGTTTCGCCCTCGCGCACGATGGGGACGACGATGCCATAATAGGTGCCGAATTCATCCGTGTAATGAACCCAATGCGCTTGCTGATCCGCTAAAGCGGCGTAGTGCTCCGGGGAAGCGTAAAAGAAGGGATAGCCGACCCCGGTGAAGCCCTCATCCACCCAATAGTAAAGGCGCCCTGCTTCGGCATAGTAAATCCCTATCCAACCCAGATTGGCGGCGGTTGAGGCCTGTGCAAGCTGCGCCTGCACTGCGGCATAGACGGGCGCATTGACATCGCTGGGGGTTTGAATCTGACGCAACTGTGCCACATCCACAGTCTCGGCCAGGAGCTTCGCCACGCGCTCCAGGCGGGTGTCCATCTCGCTCTGCCAGCGCGTCAGGGTCAACTGATAGATGCGGTAGCCGGAAAAGCCCACGCTCAGGCTCAGGATGAGCAGAAAGGGCACAACAAGCTTAACGTAAAGGGGAATCCGCCATTTCATGGAACAACCTCAATGCGCGTGGCCTGACCATCAGGGGCGAAGGCCCAAATGACGTTGTTATAAGCATCGGCCACAAAAACCTGTCCATCCCGCCCCACGGTGAGGCTCATGGCCTGCCAGGTGGGCACGGGCGGCGTGAAGGTTTTCACGTACAGGCCCGTGCTATCAAAACTCTGCACACGCAGATTGCCCATATCGGAAACGTAAACCTGCCCGCTGGCCTCATCCACCGCCAGGTATTGGGGATAGGAGAACTCGCCGGCATCGTGCCCATACCCCCCGAAACTTCGTATCAGGCTCAGGTGGGGGATACCCTGCGCGTCAAAATCCAGGCGATACTGCCGCACCAGCGCGAGCAGGTTATCCACGGCGTACAGCAGGCTGCGCTGATCATCCACGGCCACATCGTTGAGCGCCAGAAACTCGCCCAGCTCCGTTTCGGCGCCCGGTTCGAAGCGCCGCAAGAGCGTGCCGGAGGGCGAAAATACGCGCAGGGTATTGGACGCAAAATCAGCCACGTACACCCGCCCCTGCGCATCCACATCGAGGCCATAGGGCCGCGCAGTAGCTTCGCCATAAGCATAATCCTGCGCTCCCAACTCACGGATAAACGTGCCGTCGGCGGCAAAGACTTTGACGCCATCATGCACCACTTCCGATTCCTCGGAATAGACAAGGTGGCCTAAATAGAGTCGCCCGGCCGCATCGCGCGCCAGATCCCAGCCACTGTGAATCTGCTCAGGACGGGTACCGAACTTGCCAAAACTGCCCAATAGCTTGCCCTGCATGTCCAGATGCACGATGCGATAATGGCCGCGGTCCATGACGTAAAGCGTGCCATCATCCGCCTGCACCACACCATTGGGACGAAGCAGGGAACGCGGCGCAGACGCACAGGCGCTCAGCGCCACCATCCCTGCCAGAAGAAACAGAAGCCAGCAACGGCGCATCTTACAGCTCCGCCAGAATCGCAGCGACCAGCGCCGTCCTGGGTGCCAGGGAGGGGATCCAGACGTGTTCATGTTCGGCATGCGCACCATCACCCGACGGCCCCAAGCCATCGAGCGTGGGGACGCCCAGCGCTGCCGTGAAGTTGCCATCGCTACCGCCACCGGTGCGCGCCGATTGAATATCCTGCCCCAACGCCTTGCCCAGCACGCGCACCTGCTCGAACAGGGCCTGTGCCCGCGGGGTGAACTCCAGCGGGGGGCGATTGAGGCCGCCTTCGATGCTGAGCTGCGCACCGGGGAGG
>DAOUBT010000012.1:0-15934 GCA_034432595.1 Anaerolineae bacterium
TACCCCTGTACGCTTTGAGCACTTGACCGTGGCGAACAACACCGGCGGTGACGGCACGATGATCTATCACATGATGGGCAAAGCCTTCTACACCAACACGATTCTGTACAGCGGGACGATCGGCATCAAGCGGCAGAACGACTACGTCACCCTGGATCACGTGCTGCGGTACAATGTTCTCACGCCGACGCTGAACGCGGGAGTATGGGGCCTCACCGACCTCTCACCGATCACGGGGACGCCGGCTTTTGCCGCCGACGGCTATCACCTCACGGCGGCTTCGGCGGCGGTAGATGCCGGCATTCCCACCGGCATCACCCACGACATAGACGGGCAACCGCGCCCGCTGGGCAGCGCGCCCGACATCGGCGCCGACGAAAGCCCGTACTCGCTCAGTGGCGGCGTGCAAGCCTCAAAAATCGCCAGTGCGCCGCAGTGGAAGGTGTACTACACCGGGATTAACGTCCCCCCTTCCACCTACTTGCAGCAGGACTATCTGATTCCTTATGCCTATTACGCCACCGCCACCGCGCCGCAGGTGACCCGCTATACCCTACATGACACGTTCCCGGCAAGCCTGGACCTGCTCTCGGTTTCCAGCCCGCCGGGGCTGAGTTTTGCTCGCGATGGCGCGGCGCTCTCGTGGTATGCGCAAGCGCCGCTCCTTCCCGGTGAATGGGGTTGGGTCGGCCTCAGCGCACGTTCGGACACGGCGACCAGCGGGGCCATGATCACCAACACCGGGCAGATGACCTACACGCTGGCGAACGGCCATGCGGGGACGATTCCCTTCACGGCGACGACCGGGGTTCCCCCGCGCCCGGTCTTCCCGCCGCTGTTCATCTTCCCGCTGGATGGCGAGATGTGCCTGGACGAAGGGAAGTACTTGAGCGCCTCCGGCCTGGCCGGCGCGGGGATGGTCGTGCGTCTCTACGAGGATGGGGCGTTCAAGGCTCAGACCATCGCCAATGCTAGCGGCGAATTCACGCTGACCTGGACTTCAGCCTTGACCCACAGCCATCCCGGAGTTGATCTGTATGCCATCGCCTGCGAACCAGGCCCGGGCAGCGCATGCAGCGCGCCTTCCGATCACGTGAGCATCGCCTATCCACAGGCGGATTGGTGCCCGCAGCGTTCGTATTGGGAAGGCGATGCCTTCGGCGTGCATCACACCTTCTTCTTCCGCAATGATGAAGGCCGCTACGCCGCCAACGACTTTCATCTGCCCGGCGTCTACGGATTCTGGAACACACAAATTCACCTGTACTCGTGTTGCCCGCACGACACAATCAACCCGTTCAAAGTCAAAGCCGATGGAGTCATCTATGAGAATCCGGTATCCCATAACGGACGCTTCTGGACCTTCAACATTGGTGGGGCGCACGATGTCACCGTCGAATCGCAATGCTATGGCGTGGGCGGCGCGGAAGGCGATCCCAAGTCCACGCATGGCGCGGTGTTGATTGATCCCGACGGTTTCGTGTTCGATGTGGATGCCGGCGGCAGCTACAGCGCCACGACGGGGATGTACGCGCCGGTGCAGGCGCTGGCGGGCATCACGGTGACGGCTTACGTCTCGGTGCCGGAATGGGGCGGTTGGATCCCCTGGCCGGCGCACCTGTACCAAAACCAGGTCAACCCGCAGGTGACCGGGCCGCAGGGCTACTTTGCCTTCTTCACGCCGCCGGGCTTTTACTACTTGCAGGTGGAAGGGGCGAATGGCTACCAATCGTGGCGCAGCCCGGTCGTGCAGGTCGTCAACGACATCGTCCACGTGAACGTGCCGCTCACGCGGTGGACGGCGAACCATGTCGCCCAGGTTGCGCTGCTACCCGACGGCCCGCATCCTTCAATCCTGACCATACCGGCAAACACCAGCGTGGAATGGATTTCCACCCTGGACGCGGACGCGACCGCCACCGACCTGGCGCGCCTGAACGCTAACCCTGTCGCGCAGCCACGCAGCGGCGATGTGCTGGATCCGCTCACCAGTACCCTGGGGTTTGACGGCGGCATGTTGGCACCGGGGCAAGTCTACCGGCGGCAGTTCACCAGACCAGGGACGTACACCTACAGCGACGGACTGGGGCACACGGCAACAATCGTGGTTGGGGAAAACAAGCTCTACCTGCCGGTGGTGGTACGCAACAGGTAAGCGCGCTCTCACAACGGGCGGCGGCAGGGTTGCCGCCGCCTCGCTTTAGCGTGACGATAATCCGGGCTTGCATCTGCGGCGATGGGCCGCGATGCCGGGAAGCTACACATCCATCGGATTAAAGCCGCGTTCGGGTGCGCCGCCGCGCTCTACATCAAGGCGCGCCAGGGCTCCACCGCCGATGAGGAGCAGCGCGCCTATCCACTGCATCCAGGAAAGCCGGTCGCCCAGCAGCAGATTGGCGAGGAGCAGACTGATAGCCAGTTCCAGCAGGCTGATAATCGCCGTTTGAACGCCACCGATGCGCTCAAGGCTGAAGAACATGGCCAGACGCGAGAGGGCGGTAGTAAGACCCAGCGCGATAATGGCGTAGAAGCCGGAAGCGGGGATGGCCTCCGGCTTCTGGCCCGTGAGCAGATAGGCGATTGAAACGGTAATCGCCATGCCCGTGATGATGTAGAGCGCGCCGGAACGCGCCGGCACATCCGCCAGCACCCATTGCCCCAGCACAAGATGCCAGGCGTAGAGCATCGAGCAGGCAATCATCAACAACATTCCGTAAGCATGGAGCGGGTCAGCGATGGCCCAGGGACGTGTGACCAGAATCGCGCCCACCAGTGCTCCGGCCAGACGGCCTAACGTCAGGCGCGTGATGGATTGCCCTGCCGCGGCAAAAAATATCACCACCCAGATAGGATACAGGGCATTAAGAATGGCTGCCCGCGACGCATCCAGGCGCGCCAGGCCGTTGTAGTAAAAAAGCGAGCCAATGCCGTTCACCATCCCCACCACCAGACAGTTGACAAGCAACGTCCAGGGCAAGAGAATGGCCTTGCGCCAGAACAGCAGATAAAAAATCCACAGGAGCACCGTCGAAACAAGGATGCGCAGCGTGGCCAGGGTCATGGGCGTGACGCCATAGCGATAGGCGAATTTACCCAAAATCGGCGCCCAGCCCAACAGAAATGCGGCCAGCAGCGCGCTCTGGATCCCTTTCAAGCGCTGACGCAGTTCCCAGGAGGTAGAATCGCGCAAGTCGGCAAAGCTTACAGTTCGCAAAGGCGCACGTCCCCCGTAGCTGTATCTACCAGCGCATAAGTACGCCGTCCAAAACGGCCCATCAGCTCACCCGGATTGAGCAACACCGCTTTGCCAATCCGCTCAATCCGGGCTTGATGATCGTGACCGTAACAGACCAGGTCATGCAGTTGGGCGTGGGCAATCACTTCCCCTAAGCGGGGATAGTGGACCGCCGCGACCTTGAACCCGGCGAAATCTATCTCCGCGAAGTCGCCGTGCAGGGTGACATTTCCCGCCTTGTGCGCGATGTCAGTCATCAGCCAGCGGTCACCATCGTTATTGCCCCAAACCGTGTGCACCGGTCCGCGGAAGCCCTCCGCCAGGGCTTTGAGGGTGAAAGGTGCGCACAAATCGCCGCAAAAGATGAGCGCATCCGCCTGAGCCACGTCGCGCAAGGCCTGCTCCAGGGCCGTCAGGTTATCGTGAATATCCGAAAACACCGCCAGTAACACGGGTCACCTCCTTGCAAACCCCATTCCAGGTAACGGCTTACCCCCTCAGGGTGGGCGAAGGCAGTACCTTCGCCACCCTATTTTTGCCCACCTGCCCTTTGCTCACTCAGTTACCCGGCTGCCCCCCTCAGCGGCGAGTTCAACGCCTGCTTTGATAGGGGATGGCAGGCAGTTCATGTTCCAGGCTATTTGACGCCCTCCACGGGAATAAGCTTGTAGATGGCATACGTTTGTGCCGGTAGTTCATCAAAAGACAGCACACCGCCCTCAGCTTCCATCTTGAAAGGCAGCTCCGGCGCGGCATCCAGCGCGGATTGCAGGCTGTACATTCCCGCCGGGAGGACACTGGCAGGGATGGTGAGCGCAACCTGCTGCTGCGCTTTCGCAGCCACGTTAACTACCACCAGGAAACGTGCCGCGTCATCGAGCCGCAGATAGGCCAGCACCGGCCCGGCGCTGCTCTCCAGCATCACCAGGCGCCCCGTCCGCAGGGCGCTGTTGGCGTTGCGGAGATGAATGAGACGGCGATAGGTGCTGAGCAGTGAACCCGCATCCGCCGATTCTACAGCGACGTTTACAGTTTTGTAGTCTGGATTAACAGCGATCCAGGGCCGGCCCGTGGTGAAACCGGCGTTTTCTTCTGCCGACCACTGCATCGGTGTGCGGATGTGCTCATCTGGCTTGGTGCCGCTCATGCCGATTTCTTCGCCGTAGTAAACGAAGGGCGTACCGGGCAGGGTCAAATAGAGCGCTGCCGCCAGGCGCGCTTTGTTGAAATCGCCGCCCAGCTCGTTCATGACGCGCGGTTGATCGTGGTTGGTGAGGAAGGGGGAATAACGACCCTCAGGATAGTGCCGCTGCACCGCATCCAGGGTCTGCCGGAAATAGAAGCCGGCCCCGTCGTCCACGCTCTGCAGAATGCTGCCCGCCAGGTTGAACTCAAAACCCGTATCCACCGCTTCCGCTTTGGTATAGCGCGCAATCTCCATGGTGTCGCTCCAGATCTCGCCCACGATGAAAGCCGTGGGTTTCGTCTGCTGCACGTGCTGACGGAAGGCCGATAACCAGGCGATGGTTTCGGGGGTGCTGGCCAGTTGCGCTTTGGGGTTGCCAAGGTCGTCTTCGAGGATATAACGCACCGCATCGAGACGGAAACCATCCACCCCCATTTCAGTAAGCCAGTAATCGGCCACGCGGTACATTTCCGCCGTCACATCGGGATTGGCATAGTTGAGATCGGGCATACCCGACCAGAAGGCGGCGTAATACCAGCGGCCATTGGCTTCATACCAGGCATTGCCGCCAAAAGGCCCTCCACGGTCCACCGGCGGTTCATCACGCCAGATGTACCAGTCGCGATAGGGCGAAGCAGGGTCAAGTTGCGCGTCAAGAAACCAGGGATGAACATTGGACGTGTGATTGAGCACAAGGTCAATAATGACGGCTATACCGCGAGCGTGGGCCGCTTCGACCAGCGCTTTGAAGTCCTCATTGGTACCGTAGTCTTTCTCCACCGTGTAATAGTCTACCACGTCATAACCGTGGTAACTTGGGGATTCCATGATGGGCATCAGCCACAGGGCGGTAACGCCCAAATCCGTGGTGGTGGCAGGATCGCCATCATTGAGGTAGTCCAGTTTCTCGATGAGACCGCGCAGGTCACCGTTGCCGTCGCCGTTGCTATCATAGAAACTGCGCACAAATACTTCGTAGAAGACCGCGTCTCGCCACCATCCTGTCTGAGTATAAGATGGGGGAGTCGGAGTAGGTGTCGGTGTCGGAGTTGGCGATGCCAGCGGAGGAACGGTACAACCAACCAGTAAGGCCAAAAGCAGGAAACCCAACCCAAAATGACGCATGATCCTCTCTCCTTTCCCAATTAAAATGTTGGGGAGATTATCCTACAAACCCCTAAAGACACAATCGCCCTTTATCCGTGGGTTTACGCTTCTTCCGTCCAGGGGGTGAGGGTCAAAGTGAAGATCGAGCCGTGCGGACCCGTATCCTCAAGCCAGATACGTTCACCTTGAGCTTCCATCGCCATGCGGCAGAAGGCCAGGCCAAGGCCGCTACCGCGTCCAACCTGATCGCCCGAAGCGAACTTTCCAAACAGACGTCCGCGCACGGCTTCTGGCACGCCGGTACCGGTATCCCGTACCGAGACAAGGACGCGCTTCATCTCCGCATCGTAGCGCACCAGCACATCCACACGCCCATGTTCAGGCGTGAATTTAAGCGCATTGCCTATCAGGTTAACCATGACGCGCCGCAACAACTCCGGATCAGCCTTCACCGGCGGAATGCTATCAGGACAGTCCAGGGCTAACGTGATAGCTTTACGCTCAGCGATAACCTGTTGCAAAGCCAGCTCTTGTGTTAACAGTTCGGCTAACATCACTTTTTGGGAGTGAACCGGCATCTGTCCCTCTTCCAGGCGTGCCAGGTCCAGAATCGCGTTGACCAGGTCCAACATCCGCCGTGTGCCACTATGAGCAATATCCACCAACTGACGAACATTGTCAGAAGCATCGGATAAATGGCGCTCCAACAACTTGATGGCGCCTGCCATCGCCGTGAGCGGATTGCGCAAGTCGTGCACCATCGCGTGAGTCATGTCGTCGCGGATGGTTTCCAGACGGCGCGTTTCGGTCAGGTCGCGCAACACCAACAACCATCCTATCAAAACCTGATTTTTCGCCAGGACGGGCTGCAAAATCCAATGCACAATTCGCCGTCCCAGGCCAAGCTCCCCTTCCGTACCCTGAAGCTTCGGCGCGTCGTGCACGATTCGCGCCAGCTCCGGTGCCACGCGCTCTGCCACCAGCAGCCATTTTTCGGGCGTGATGGGGCCTTCGTCATCTGCGGCCTGTTGCAGGAGTTGCAACGCCGCTGGATTGACCAGGCCGATGGTCCCATGCTGCAAAATAAAGAGCACCCCATCCTGTTCTGCAGCAATCAAAGCTTCCAGACGCCCGCGCTCTTCAGAGATGGCCTGGAATAAGCGCGCATGAGAAACCGCCGCGGCAATTTGCTGTCCCAGCAGAGAAAGCAACGAAACATCCTCCGTGGCAAACACGCGCGGCCTGCGCGCCATCAGGATTAAAACCCCCAGCACGTTATGCTGATGCAAAAGAGGCGCTGCGGCCACGCAACGCATTTGAGCACGGCTTAGACGCCCCATGGCTCCACCCCATGAAGCCTTCAGACGATTGACAAAGGGTAAATCCACGCGCTCCAGGTCACCGATGACCAGGGGCTGCAGGCGTTCTGACAGGAACTGCCACCATCCCTCATCAGCGCCCTGCTTCCAGGCTGACTCTATTTCCGCCGGTAAAGCATAACTCGCCGCCAGCTTAACACCATTTTGGTCCAAAGGCTGCAGCAAAATTGCCCCGCTTTCAAAGCCCATGGAATTGATGAGCGTGTACAGCGCCTGCCCCAGCAACTCGGTAAGGTCTAACGTCTGATTGACCATGCGCGCCAGGGCGAACATCACGTTCAGGTTGGCAAGATAATGGCGCATTTCCTGATGAGAGTACACGCCATCCAACGCCATCGCCAATGTTTCGGCGGTAGATTCGGCCAGAGTCACATCTTCCTGAGTAAAAGCATCCGAATCATCATTTTCCAGGCTCAAAACTCCCAGCACG
The DNA here is from genome assembly GCA_034432595.1 of Anaerolineae bacterium. GTDB lineage: Bacteria > Chloroflexota > Anaerolineae > B4-G1 > SLSP01 > DAOTZR01. Next base: position 7,338 of record DAOUBT010000012.1, read on the forward strand.
CGCTCGCCGCGGCGCAAAGGCACACTTAATTGACTGCGGGTGCTGGAGTTAATCGCGCGATAATCGGGATCATGCAACACATCCGGCACATACTGCGTTTTCCGCTCCCGAAAAGCGCGCCCCTCAAGCCCTTCCGTCACCGCGATGGTCACCTGAGTGTCGTCACGTGTAGAAGCCCGGCAGTGCAACCGTTGCAAGTTTTCATCCGGCAAGAAGATGCTGATGTGCTGCCAATGCGTCAGACGCCGCAAAGCTCCAATCGCAGTTTTCAAGACTTCATCTTGATCCACCAATCCCGAAATGGCGCGCAGCATCTCGTAGAGCACATTTTGCCGTTCAGCTACACGCCGCTGTTCTTCGTAAAAACTGGCGTTACGAAGGGCCAGGGCGATTTGCTCCACCGCCGCCTGCAACATCAGGGTATGCGCCGCGGTGAAATGTCCACGTTCGGGATGCGTCAGCGTGAGCACACCCAGAACCTTGCCAGCTCCTATCACCGGTACAGAAAGCGCCGAACCCGATTGCGTCGGCGCGCCGGCATCCCCGCGCACGACCCAGCGCGCATCCAGAGTAATGTCATCCACACATGCTGGCAAACCATGACGGGCCACCCACCCTGCCAGACCGCGATCCATAAAGATTTGACACAGGGCTGTTGACTCCTGCAGAAAAGTTTCATCGCGCACAACTAAGTTCTGTTTCACCCGCAGAAACTCATCCACCAACATCAGGCTTCCCTGTCGCGCATTGGTTAAAGAAAGCGCAATCTGCAAAGCATTCCGCAACGTTGAGTCAAGGTCAAGCCCCTCGACGATCGTGCGCGCAACCTGCACCAGATTCTCCAGCAAAGTCTTCTGCTCGTGCAGATCTTGCTGCATGGCCTCCATCGTCTCCAGCATCGTGTTGATGCGTTGAGCCAGATGCGCGATCTCATCCTCACCCGACACGGACAAACGACCCGCGTAATCCAGGTCCTGTATATTCCGCGTGATCAGCTCCGCTTCACGCGCCATCACCTTGAAACGCTGCAGCACCACCAGCTCCAACATAATGAGCAACAAACCGCCCACAAACAAACCGCCCACAGCCAACGCTACGGCTATCAGCGTGAGCGCTTGCTGTCCATACTGATACACGGCCCTGGGTTGCGTCCAGGTCAGACCCACAACGGGCGTGCCATCCGTCGCCCGCACCGTCCACACCCCTACCAGGCTCTCCTCATCCAGCGGATAAAACATCATATCCTCTTTTGCCAGAGGAGATGGACTTACCATAGTGACAGGATAGCCCAATAAAGCCGAAAAATGCTCCAACATCGCCGCATCTACCCAACGGCCCAACACCATCACACCGTGCGGCGGGCCTTCATGATTGGTTTTCAAAACAGGCGCTGCAGCCACTAAAAGGTAACGCCCCTCATCCAAAGTCGCCACATCCACCACCGCCTGTGGCACACTTTGCCCCCAAACCGCCTTAGAAGCCAGCGTCAGCGGCTCTACCATGGACGGTGCCATGGGCAACGCCGCATCCCCTTCCGCCGAAACCATACGCCCATAAACCAGCGCACCACTCGTATCGAGCAGCACCACGACATCCATGTCGTTATTCAACAGCGTATCCAGCGCGTAATTTTCCAGATAACGCGCATCCCGATCGGCCATGTAATTGTAGGTATCATCCCACCAGGCGTAATCGCGCACGATCCGTGCCAGGTCATTCTGCTGCACCCGCACCAAAAGCTGCAACTGCTGTGCCGTGCGCTGAACATCATTCCATTCCAGGGTCTTAAAACTGCCCAGAAGAATCGCCCGCAAGGGGAAAAAGAGGATCAGCAGCAGCGCGAGCACCGAGAGCACGATCCCGCTGATAACGCGCAGACGCAGAGAACGCGCCCCAAAGCGCGTCTTCAACAGAGCTGGAAATCCGGCTGCTGGCTTCATGCTTTAAGTATAGTGCAGAGTTTCAGTAACGCAAGAATAGGGCATCCCCGTGACAGAGATGCCCTACTTCAAGCTGATGAGGACCCTCGCCTCAGATGGAAAAATCCTCTCCCCGCCATAACCCCGCTTGCGGAAGCTGAATATCGGCGCGCGTCTCCATCCCCTGACGCGCCTCCAACGCCTCCACGCGCCGCAATAACGCCGTCAACGTGGCTCCCAACGGATCGGGTAAGGCGGTATGGTTCAAGTCGGGCGCATCCACCGCGCGATGGGGTTGACTGCGCGCGATATTTTGCCCCGGCACCCCAACCACCACGGCATTCGGCGGAACGGACTTGACCACCACCGCATTCGCGCCGATGCGCGTATCATGCCCGACGGTGATGGCGCCAAGCACCTTGGCCCCCGCGCCGATAACCACCCGATCGCCAATCGTGGGGTGGCGCTTGCCCTTCTGCAGGCTTGTGCCACCCAACGTCACCCCGTGATACAACGTCACGTCGGTGCCGATTTCCGCCGTCTCTCCAATCACCACCCCCATTCCATGGTCAATGAAGAAACCCGGCCCAATCGTCGCACCCGGATGAATTTCAATCCCGGTCAGGAAACGCACCGCATGGGAAATCCAACGCCCGGCCAGCTTAAAGCCGCGCGTCCAGAGCGCGTGCGCCACGCGGTAGCCCCACACCGCGTGCAAACCCGGATAGCACAACAGCACCTCCATCACGCTGCGCGCTGCTGGATCACGCTCAAAAACCGCCTCAATATCCCGACGCAAAACCTGCCAACCACGCATCACCACGCGCGGCAGAGTCAGGACCTGTGAACGTGCCAGAGTCTCACTGCTCATCCTGCCCTCCTAAGCTCCCAGGTCAGCATACAAATCTGTGCTTAAATAGCGCTCGCCAAACGAGGCGATGATGACCACCAGACGCTTACCGGCCATCGCCTCCCGTTGCGCGACCTGCACCGCGGCCCAGGTTGCCGCGCCCGCGGAGATCCCCGCCAGGATACCTTCCTCCCGCGCCAGACGACGCGCCATCTCAAACGCGGCCTCATCCGGGACGCGCACAACCTCATCATAAACCTGCGTATTGAGCACGGGGGGCACAAACCCCGCGCCGATGCCCTGAATCCGATGAGGGCCTTTACCCCCACCGGACAACACGGGCGACCCCTCCGGCTCCACCGCCACCACGTAAAAGCCCGGTCGGCGCGCTTTCAACACCTCGCCCACGCCCGTCAGCGTGCCACCCGTCCCGACCCCGGCTACCAGACCGTCCACCTCCCCATCGGTGTCGCGCCAGATTTCCTCGGCGGTGGTGCGGCGGTGCATGGCCGGATTGGCAGGATTGGCGAATTGATTGGGGATGAAGTAGCGCGCATCAGAAGCGGCCAGCTCCTCAGCGCGCCGAATCGCGCCGGCCATCCCTTCTGCGGCGGGAGTGAGGATAACCTCCGCCCCATAAGCGCGCAACAACATGCGCCGTTCGCGGCTCATGCTTTCGGGCATCGTCAACACGCAGCGATACCCGCGCGCGGCGCACACCATCGCCAACGCGATGCCCGTATTCCCACTCGTCGGTTCAAGGATGATCGTCTCCGGTCCAATCAACCCCGCCTGTTCCGCCGCCTCAATCATCGCCAGACCAATGCGATCCTTCACGCTGTGCGCCGGATTGAAGAACTCCAGCTTGGCCAGCACCTCCGCCCGGCAGCCCTGCGTCACGCGCCGCAGCCGCACCAGGGGCGTATTCCCAATCAGTTCTGTCACGTCATGAGCTATTCGCATCACATCCCTCCTGAAGAAAAAATGGTCACTGCTTCCTCACCTGAGTAGTGGCGAAGGCAGTGCCTTCGCCCACCCAGGCCATGCCTTCGCCCACCCAGGCCATGCCTTCGCCCACCCCTACCCCGCCTGAACATCTGCGCCTTACCCGTTCCACCAGAGCATACAAAACGCCGGTCAGCAGACAAAACAAAAGGACGGCGCAGAAAGCGCCTGCGAACGCGAAGTTCGCGGGGCCTCCGCCGCCGTCCCTGTCGCCGACCGGCGTTTAACGTTTTATCTCAGAGCGGCGGTCAGAGACCCCGCCCTGAACACAAGCACACGCTGTTGATCACGACATAAGCTCCCATTAAGGAAGAAAAATATTTAATTTAATGCCTCTATATTGTATCCAGAGCGGGAGAAATGTCAAGATCGAGACACCCGAACCCTCTCACCAGCTCAAGCTCAAAATGGCCACCTTGCCATGTGCCGAAGTTACGTTACAATACCGCATCATACTGTGGGATGGGAAAGGCTATGTTAACTTGGGACGAATTCACAAACCTGATAGCCAGATGGGCAAACGTACCCATCACGCAACTGCATGAAGAAACTGACCTGACCCGCGATTTGGGTTTAGACTCGTTGGCGCTGGAACAGGTTTTGAGTGGAATGGAGGGATTGATTCCCCATTATTCCCTCACCGAATTCTGGCGCTATCCAACGCTTAAGGCGCTTTACGCGCGCTATTGTCAGGAGATAGCACCCCAAAATTCATGAGCGACATCGCCAAACAACGTTTCTACCTCCTCAAAGAGATAGCCAAAGCCTGTCGGGAGTTCAATCTCATCGAAGCGGAGGATCGCATTGTCGTGGGGGTCTCCGGCGGTAAGGATAGCTTCGCGCTGCTGGAATTGCTCGTGGCGGCCCAACGCGATCCGAAATTGGCTTTGCCCGGAGGCCCCTATTCCATCCTTGCCGTCCATGTGGATGGATCCGCGGTTGGCCTGCCCGACCTCAAGCCCGCACTCCAGCCGTGGTTTGAGGCGCTGGGTGTCCCTTACGCTTTCGTCCCCCTGGAGCTGAAGGATGACGAACCCCGCCCGCCCAGCTGCTTCCGCTGCGCCTTCAACCGACGTAAGGCGCTCTTCCAGGCTGCGCAGCGCTTCGGCTGCAACAAAGTGGCCCTCGCCCACCATGCGGATGATGCCGCAGCGACAACGCTGCTCAATCTCCTGCAACAGGGGCGCGTGGAAAGCCTGCCACCACGGCGCGTTTTCTTCGGCGGCCTGTTCACGGTCATCCGCCCGCTCATCTACGTGAAGGAGCAGGACCTTGCGCGCTATGCCCGTGCGTGTGGTTGGGAAAGCGCACCCGAAGCCACCTGTCCCCATGCGCACATGACGCGGCGTCAGCACGTCGCGGCCTTCCTGGCCAGCTTCGGACGCGATCAAAACCAACTGCGCGCCAATCTCTGGCGCGCAGCCTGGCCCGAAACCCAAAAGGTCATGGAGGAGGGCTAAACCATCCTGGTGCTGCGTTGCACCTGCCAGCACCCCAGAGCAAAGGTGCTCTGGCCGAGGATATTGACGCCCTGTTCAATCCACTGCAAGGCGATGCGCTGCTCGCCGCGCGCCATCCCGGACATGGCGAACATGCACACCACGGCAACGATAAAGAGCGACCCGGCAAGGCGCAGGCCTCGTCTGAAGCTCAGCACGGCAAGCGTCACATGCACGCCCAAACTCCCCAGGGTCATCAGCGCCAACAGGGGGATTTTCCACGGCGCTATCGCTGTCACCACCGCCCCACGGGGTGAAACGCGCAACATCTGCAAAGTGCCCCACCACAGCAGGAGAAAGCCCGGCGCAAGCAGCACAAACTGCTGATCACTCAACACCTGCACATTCGCCACCTGCAGGGCCATAAGCAGCTTCCAGCACGCCTTCAGAAAACCGCCCATGAACACCAACGCGCCCCCCCATGTCGTCAGACGCACGGCTGCTCCATCGCCCAAACGTTGCACCGCGCGGATGAGGTACCCTAAGCCGACGCCGAAGATCAGCGGCGGGAGCGCATCCAAAAACGCAAGCTCCAGCGGATAGATGTCGCTCATCCCGTCACTCCCACCCGGCAGGCAGCGTAAAAACATCCGCCCAGGGCAATTTGAAAGTGAAAATGGTGTAAAGCGAAATCGAGATGATCAGGAGCAGAACGATAACAAGCTTCAACTCGCGCGCGTATCGCATCGTCTCGAAACCCCGCTCCAACAACACCGCGCAAATGCCGATCAACACCATGATCACGTTGGCGTACACAACCTCCAGAGGGATGGTGGGCATCGGCCCGTAATACGCCGGTCCCATGTACCAGAGGAGGAACATCAACCACGGGATGATAATCGTCGTCAGCATCCGCGCGTACACAAAAGCCACGCGCTGCTCCAGCGCCTTGCGTCGCAGTGCGTATTCCGCCATGTTAACCAGCGCGTAGGCGTAAAAGATCCCCTTCATGTGCTGGAAAACGCTTTCATAAATAGGGCAAATGACCTTGAGTGGTGCAACAGGAAAAGCCTGGTAAACAGCCGTTAAAACCAAAAAAAGAATCCAGAAGCTGACGATTTTCACCACATCCCGTCTACGCATGATAAAAACTCCCTTGGGCTAAAAATGGGCCTGCGGTACAGGCAACACTCCCATATTAACCTCATTTTAACATGCTGTCAAATCTGGTCTGTGCAATAGTTCAGTGCGACGCGCCATCCAGACACGCCAGAGCGCCGGCTCGATCCCGCGCCACCCGCAGCCGGAAATTACGCTATAATAGGTATAGCGTTGGCGCGTCCCCTCCCCTTCCGACGCACAAACCGTATCCCCCACCCACAGGAGGACAACATGGCGACAAAAATGATTGGCATTCTCACCTCAGGGGGCGACTGCCCCGGCCTCAACGCGGCCATCCGCGGCGTTGGCAAAGCCGCCCACTCGCTTGACATGCAGATTATCGGTTACCTCGACGGCTTTCATGGCCTGGTCGAAAACCGCTTCAAGCGCCTCGACTCGGCGGCCCTCTCCGGCATCCTCACTCTTGGCGGCACCATCCTCGGCACCAGCCGCGACAAACCCTATCGCATGCCCGCGGGCGAACTTGGCTACATGGACATGACCGCCATCGCCGTGGCCAACTATCACAAACAACACCTCGACGCGCTCATCTGCCTTGGCGGCGGTGGCACGCAGAAAAACGCCTACCACCTGATGCAACACGGGCTGAACGTGATCACCCTTCCCAAAACCATTGACAACGACGTCTGGGGCACCGACGTGACCTTTGGCTTCGACACCGCCATGACCATTGCTGCGGAGGCCATTGACCGCCTGCACAGCACGGCAGAGAGCCATCACCGCGTCATCGTCGTGGAAATCATGGGACACAATGCCGGCTGGTTAGCCCTTGGCGCAGGCATTGCCGGCGGCGCGGACGTCATTCTCATCCCCGAAATCCCCTACTCCATCGAAAAAGTCGCCGAAGCCGTGCTGCGCCGCAGTCACAGCGGCAAACGCTTCAGCATCGTCGCCATGTCCGAAGGCGCCCTCTCCGTTGAAGAAGCGCGCGCCCGCGACGAGGCCCTGCAAGCCGAAAAGAAAAAGAAAGCCGAAAAAGAAAAGCAGGGGAAGAAAAAGAAGGCGGAAAAGGAAGAAAAAGAAGCCGAAGCCGCGCCGCCGGAACCGATTGGCCCCTTCAGCAGCGTGAGCCTGCGCCTGGCGCAAAATCTGGAGCGCCTCACCGGCCTGGAATCGCGCGTGACCGCTTTAGGCCACCTGCAACGCGGCGGTGGACCCAGCCCCGCCGACCGGCTCCTTGCCACGCGCCTCGGCACGAGCTGCGCGCGTCTGGTGCAGCAAGGCGTCTTTGGCGTGATGGTTGCGGTCAAGGGTGACCGTTGCGAACCCGTCCCGCTCGAAGAAGTGGCCGGGCGCAAGCGCACCGTACCGCCCGATCACCCCTGGATCGAATCCGCGCGTCTAGTCGGCACCTGTTTTGGGGATTAGGGCCGCAGCACCAGCAGGCCTATCGTAAAGCCGTCGCCCAGCACAGCGGAGGCGCAGGACGGACCGCGCCTCCGCTACGTATCGCCACCGCGCCTTTACGCGCAGACCGCCACCTCACAGCAGCGTGACCCCCATTTGCCGATAAGCCTCCACCATGTCCGCGGGCCACAGGCTGGATTGGATTTCGCCGATATGGACCTTGCGCAAGTAGAACATGCACAAACGCGATTGCCCGATGCCACCTCCAATGGTCTGCGGCAATTCCCCCGCGAGCAAGCGGCGATGGAACCACAAATCGCGCCGTGCCAGCTCCCCCCGCATCTCGAGCTGCCGCAACAGAGCGTCCGCATCCACGCGGATGCCCATCGAGGACAACTCATAGGCGCAATCCAACAGCGGATAGTACACCAGAATATCCCCATTCAGGCCGCGATACCCGTTCACCGTGGGCGTAGACCAGTCGTCGTAATCCGGCGCGCGTCCGTCATGCGGCTGACCGTTGCGTAACGGCGCCCCGATGCCGATGACGAATACAGCGCCATATTCACGGCAGGCGGCGCGCTCCCGCTCTTTAGGCGGCAAATGCGGATAGCGCTCCAATAACTCTTCGCTGTGGATAAACGTAATGGCTTCCGGCAACATGGGTTGAATCACCGGATAATGGTGCGCGATGTACTTTTCCGTGCGCACAATCACATCGTAAATCCGGCGCACTATCATCTTGAGGAACTCAAGATTGCGCTCCTCCGGCAGCATGATACGTTCCCAATCCCATTGGTCCACGTAAAGAGAATGGAGATTATCCAGCGTCTCATCCGGGCGGATGGCGTTCAT
>DAOUBT010000013.1:0-59663 GCA_034432595.1 Anaerolineae bacterium
GGCGACGGCAATGCCGTCGCCCACCCCATCCATGAGGCCTACTTCCGGGCAAGGGATGACCCTTACCCCGTAGAACACAGAGTCCACAACAGATGCATTCGGGGATTCGTGATTCCATGCGTGGATACTAACTTTTTTCTCACCTTCCTATTGCAACTTTCGCCAACCTGTGTTATAGTTAGCCATGCGAAGGAAAAAATAAATTAAGGAGCAACGATTCTGATGGGCTTGAAAACGGCACGCCGCAATCCCGAACGCCCGATACGCGCCGCGCTTCAAACCCGGTCCGAGTCTGTTCACGAGGCATTTTATGGAAGAAAAGGGTAACGGCACAATCCTGGTGGTGGATGATCACAGCGCGGTGCGCGAGATCCTGCAACACATCCTGACCCTGGGTGGATATGAGACACTGACGGCCTCTCATGCTAAGGCTGCGCTGTCGCTTGTCTCACGCGCGACGCCCGACCTGATCTTGTTGGACCTGATGCTCCCCGATGAAGACGGCATCGCGCTGACGCAGAAGCTGCGGCAGCTCCCACAGTTAAGCGATGTACCGATTGTTTTCATCAGCGCTCAGGCTGAGATTGAAGATAAGGTGCGCGCTTTTGAGGCGGGAGCCTGGGATTACATCACCAAGCCGTTCAAGGCGCGCGAAGTGTTGGCGCGCGTCGCCACGCATTTGCAGATTTACCATCTCAAGCAATCCCTTGCGGAAGCGAACATGCGCCTGCAAGCACAGGTGGAAGAGCTGGCGCGTGTCAATGCGGAGCTGAACGCGCGTAACGCGGAACTGGCAGAGACGATGGCCACCATCAAGACCTTGCAGGGGCTACTCCCCATCTGCGCCTGGTGTGGACGCAAAGTCGAGGATGAACCGGGGCACTGGGTCAATCTTGAGACCTACATCACCGAACACACCGGCGCCGAATTTACACATGGCATCTGTCCCGATTGCCTGGTGCGCTTTATGGGACAGGTGCAGAACGGCACCAACGGCACCACCTACGCTCAAGCGCATCCACAACAGCATACAAACCAAAGCCTAAAAGGCTCATCGCGATAAGGCCAGCGTACATGGCCGGATAATCGAAGAGCGTGCTCCCGGCGTAGTAGATGTAGTAGCCCAACCCGTAGCGCGTGGCGAACAGCTCGGCCACGTACAACACCGCCACCGCTGTGCCAATGGATTGACGCACCGCCGTCAGGATGGCCGGCAGGGTGGCTGGCAGGTAGACAAAACGCAACAGCGCGCGCCGTCCCGCGCCGAGGGTGCGCACACTCAACACCAGTTCTGGACGCAAGGCGGCGGCGCTATCCCTCACCAGGACCAGCACCTGAAAGAACAACACCAACGTGATGATTAAAACTTTGGGCAGTTCCCCAATCCCAAAAAACAACAGCACCAGCGGCACCAGCACCACTTTGGGAACCGGATAGAGCAGGTAGATGAGAGGCGCGCTCCAGCGCCGCAGGCGCGCGCTCTGCCCTAAAACCAGGCCAAGCGGCGCCGCTAACACGATGGCCAGCACGATGCTCAGCACCACGCGGTACAGGCTCGCCAGCGTGTGCCGTCCCAACGCGCCGGGGAATTCGCGGATGAAGGTGAGGAGCACGCGCGTGGGCGGTGGCAAAATGGGACGTTGCACCACCAGCGCCAGGAGCTGCCAGAGCAAAAAGAGAAGCAACAGGGCGCTGAGCAATTCTCGACGGCGCGGCGCGTTCATAAGGCGCGCACCTCCGCCCGCAGCGCTTCGAGGCGTTCCTGCATGGCCGCGCTGTGCCGGAAGTCCGCATGGATGGGATGGGTGTTATCCAGAGCGCGCGCCGTGCGATGCGGCGGTCGTCCTAAAAGGAGCAGGCGCTGCCCCAAAAAGGCCGCTTCTTCCAGCGCGTGGGTGACCAGAATCACCGTCACCCCCATCTCCTGCGCCAGCTCCAGGGTGAGCAGATGGAGGCTCTCGCGCGTGGGCACGTCCAGCGAGGCGAAAGGTTCATCCAACAGCAGGAGGTCCGGCTCCAACACCAGGGCGCGCGCCAGGGCTGTGCGCTGCCGCTGTCCACCCGAAATCTGTGCCGGGTAGTGCTCCGCCACGTCGGCGATGCCAAGGCGCTCCAGCCACAGGCTGACGCGCGCTTCGGCCTGCGGGTCCAGGGGTTCACGCGGCGCATGGCGCCCATCCGGACCGTAGAAGCGGCGAATATCCAACCCCAAGCGGACATTTTCGCGCACCGTGGCCCAGGGCAGGAGGCCGTACTCCTGTAACACCACGCTGGTGCGCGGACGGGGGCGCGTGAGGCGCTCCCCGTCCACCACCACAGCACCGCTTTGGGGCTGATACAGTCCCGCCAGGAGCATCAACAAGGTGGTTTTGCCGCATCCGGACGGTCCCAGCACAGCCCACAGCTCACCGCGCGCCACGTGCCAGGAGAAATGTTCAAACAGTGGCGCTTTACCCGGATAGGCGTAGGTCAGGTCGTGAACGTCCAGCATTTACTTCAACCAGTCGGATTTGACGATGTCCGCATAGACAGGAGCCTTGCTCAGAAGGCCCTTTTCGCTCAACCAGGCCGCCACATCGGCGAGCTGCTCCGCGGTCGGGACTCCGGCGGCGGGATAATCCGGCAGCACATACGTACCGAGCACGGGTGCGGGCACAAGTTTCTGCGTGCTGAGGGTGTCGCCCCAGCGTCCCTTGTCGGCGTTGATGGTCTGCACCGCCTGATCCACAGCGCGCAGGAAGCCGCGCACGGCATTGGGATGGGCCTTGACAAAAGCCGCGTCGAAAACGTAGACGCTTGTGCTGTACTGCGGCGCGCTGGTATCATCGAGCAGGACGCGCGCGCCCTGTTCCACCGCTAACGAAGCCAGCGGTTCCGGCAAAGTGGCGGCTTCCAGGCCACCCGATTGGAGCAAGGCCAGGCGGTCGCTGATTTTGGGCACCGCGGTCGTGGCAATGTCGGCGCTGCTGAGGCCCGCCGTCTGGAGCAGGCGCGTGGTCACGTATTCGATGACCGTCCCCTGCGAGACGCCAATCGCAACACCGCGCAGCTCCGTGGCGCTTTGCCGCGCGCTCGTCCCCGGTACAAGGATGCGGAATTGCGGGAACTGCGGTGTGGCCACCATGGCCGTGCGCACAGCGATCAGGCGCACGCTCTCTTGATTGGCCAGGGTCAACGCCACCAAATCGCTGATGGTAGCGTCAAGCTGTCCGGCCTGCAGAAGCTGATCGCGTTCCGCCGCGGAAGCGACAGGCACGAGTTCAATGGTCACACCCTCTTTGGCAAAATAGCCTTCGCTTTCGGCCACGTAGAGGGGCAACGTATCCAGGATGGGCAAAACGCCCACGCGGATGGTGACCGCTTCCTGGGATTGGAGTGCGCATCCGCTTAAGAACGCACTGATCAAAGCCAGCAACAGAACCATCTGAATCCCTTTTTTCAACATAGCGTAATCCTTTCCTCAGTGTTTAAGATGACGACCGCCTACGCCCACAATAACGCTCCTGATTATACTCCAACTGGCGCGTGGGATGGACGACGCGCGCGGTTGCAGGCTTGCGCTGCGCGCATTCTCTGGTAGAGTTGGGACAAAACCAGCGGTGGAGGTGGGGATGCGTCCTTTGATTTTACTGACCAATGATGATGGCATCGCGGCGCGTGGCCTGCGCGAAGCGGCAGCGGCGCTTTTGCCTTTAGGTGAGGTGTGGATTGTGGCACCGGAGGAGCAGTGGTCAGCCGCGGGGCGTGCCATGCTTCGCAGCGTCAGCGGACGCATCACACCGTACCCTTACGCCATCAACGGCACAGACATCAAAGCCTTCAGCGTGGATGCGACGCCCACGTTAGCCGTCATCCACGCCACGCATGAAATTCTGCCGCGGCGTCCCGATCTGGTGGTGGCGGGCATCAACAGCGGCGAAAACGTGAGCACGGAAATCACCGTCTCAGCCACCGTCGGCGCGGCCCTCGAAGCCGCCGCACAACACATCCCGGCACTGGCTATTTCCCTGGCGATGGAGAAAGACTACCACTATCATGCCGAAGGGAACCATGCGGCGGAGTACAGCGGCGCCCGCGCCTACACCTATCGCTGCGCGCGCTGGCTGTTGACGCACGCCCTGCCTTTTGATGTGGACATGCTCAACGTCAATGTGCCCGCCGGCGCGACACCGGACACGCCCTGGCGCCTTACGCGCCTTTCGCGAGCGCGCTATTTCATCCCCACCGCCCCTGACCGCGCCAACGGCAACGGACGCCCCGGTTACACGGTGCTGGAAGATATGGCGCAAGTCGAACCCGACTCGGATATTGCAGCGTTGCGGCTTCATGCCTGCGTTTCCATCACCCCCCTCTCGCTGGATCTCACCTCGCGCGCGGATTTTGGCGCGCTGGAAGAGCGCCTGCGCACGCTGGAGGCATGAGTCTGGCGTTCGCCGCACCCTGCGCACGAATTCAAAAATCCCCCCTTCTGGGGATTGCAAACCTTACCACTTCGGGGTATCATACAGATAACATAGTGCGGCATAGAGAATATGGATGAAACGACGTGAGGTGAGATATGTCTGACGGATTAGAGCGCTTTACCCCGGCGGCGCAGGAGGTCCTGCGCTTTGGACGCATGGAAGCCACCCGGATGCGGCACGCGACCATCGGCCCTGAACACATTTTCCTGGGCTTGCTGCTGGAAAGTGATGGTCTGGCCGGGCGCATTTTGCGCGATTTGGGCGTTCGTCCTCAGGTAGCGCAGAAATCCGTCGAACGCCTCTCCGGCGCGCCCCCGCTGCGTCCCGCCACCGATCCGGAACTGCGCGCCAGCACCAAGGCCCTGCTCCAACTCGCGGTTGAGGAAGCGCGCCGCTGGAACAGTACCAACGTGGATACCCAGCACCTCCTCCTGGCCCTGCTGCGCCAACAGGATGCGCTGGTGGTAGCCATCCTCATTCAAGCCGGCATCTCGGTGGAAGTTGTGCGGCGCCGGGTCGAACAGGTGCTGGGCATGTTGCCTGAGGGCATGCGGCGCGAGGACCGCTCCAGCAACGGCGATTCCATCATCAGTCAGGTCGCCCGCGACTTAACCGAGCTGGCCCGTCAAAACCGCCTCGATCCCGTCATCGGACGGCAAAAGGAAATCGAGCGCGTCATCCAGATTTTAGCGCGCCGCACCAAGAACAATCCGGCCCTCATCGGTGAACCGGGCGTGGGCAAAACCGCCATCGTCGAGGGCCTGGCCCAGCGCATCGTGGCCGGACAAGTCCCCGGTCCGATTCTGGGCAAGCGCGTCATTCAGCTCGATATTGGCTCCTTGCTGGCCGGGACCATGTACCGCGGTCAGTTTGAGGAGCGCCTCAAGCGCCTGTTGGACGAGCTGCGCGGCACCAACACCATCGTCTTCATTGACGAGGTTCACATGCTTGTGGGTGCGGGTGCGGCCGGCTCCTCGGTGGATGCGGCGAACATTCTCAAGCCCGTACTGGCGCGCGGCGAACTCCAATGTGTGGGCGCTACCACCCTGGATGAGTACCGTAAGTACATCGAAGCCGATGCGGCTTTGGAACGGCGTTTCCAGCCCGTGTTCGTGGAAGAACCCACGCCAGAAGAAGCGCTCGAAATCCTGCGCGGCATCAAATACGCCTACGAGCAACATCACCGCCTGCGCATCAGCGATGAGGCCCTGCAAAGCGCCGTGCGCCTCTCCGCGCGCTATGTCTCCGGGCGCTACCTGCCCGATAAAGCCATTGACCTGATGGATGAGGCCGCTTCGCGCGTGCGCATGTACAAATCCCCTATTGCCCTGAACCTGCGCAAGACCTTCGAGGAGTTGCAAGCGGTGCGCCTCAAGCGTTCGCGTTTGGCCAGCGAGGGGAACTACAACGAACTTCCCATCCTTGAGGCGCAGGAAGAAGCGTTAGAGGCGACGATGCGGCATCTACGCGAGCAGCAGGAAAGCGAGGACGAGGGGCTGGTGGTCACCCCGGACGACATCGCGGAAATCGTCTCCATGTGGACCGGCATCCCGCTGCTGCAAATTGCCGAGGAAGAATCGGCCCGTCTGTTGCACATGGAATCCATCCTGCAACAGCGCATCGTGGGGCAGGATGAGGCCATCCGGCAAATCGCACAGGCGGTGCGGCGCGCCCGCGCTGGCCTCAAAGATCCGCATCGGCCCATCGGCTCCTTCATCTTCCTTGGACCTACCGGTGTAGGCAAAACCGAGCTGGCCAAAGCCCTGGCCAATTTCCTTTTTGGCAGTGATGAGGCCCTCATCCAACTGGACATGTCCGAATTCATGGAGCGGCATACCGTGGCGCGGCTGGTGGGGGCGCCGCCGGGCTACGTCGGCTACGAGGATGCGGGTCAGCTCACCGAAGCGGTACGGCGGCGGCCCTATTCCATCGTGGTTTTTGACGAAATTGAGAAAGCACATCCCGATGCTTTCAACATGCTCCTGCAAATCATGGAAGAAGGCGCACTAAGCGACGCGCGGGGGCGGCGCGTGGACTTCCGCAACACGCTCATCATCCTCACCTCGAACCTGGGCACCGAGGAACTGCGTCGGCAGGGGCGGTTGGGATTCGCGCGTCCCGCGGCAGCACAGGAAATGGAGCTGGAGTATGCCGAGATGAGCCACAAGTTACAAGAGGAGGTCAAGCGCCTCTTCCGGCCCGAATTCCTCAACCGGCTGGATGGTATCATCGTCTTCCGCCCGTTGGATAGCGAAGCCTTGCGGCGCATCGTGCACCTCGAAATCGAAAAAGTGCGCGTCCGCCTGCGCGAACAGGGCCTTGACCTGCACCTCACCGAAGCAGCCTACGCCTGGCTGACCAGCCATGGCTACAGCGAAGAGTACGGCGCGCGTCCACTCAAGCGCCTCATTCAGCAGGAAGTCGAGACCGCCATCTCCGAGGCCTTACTGAGCGGTCAATGCTCATCGGGTGATGTGATTTTGCTTGACGTGGAGGCCGATCGTCTGGTGCTCTACCCCGCGCCGCAACCGGAAGGGGTGCGGGAGCGATAAGAGGAATAGCGGGAACGAACCCGTCTTGAACAGCAAAGAGCGCAAAGAACCTTGAGCTTTGCGCTCTTTACATAGTTTCCTGGTCAGCACGAGCCTGAAGAAACGCAAGGCTCCTGGCATAAGGACGTTCTGCACGCAACCGAGACGAGCATCATCATGACCCAACAAACGCCAGAGGTATTCATTCCCTCCCCACCCACGGAGGACCCTCCCGCTTTCTGGCGACGGCTGCGCTGGTACCTCATCCTGGTCGCCTGTGTCAGCCTGGGTACGGGAGTATTGTTGGGGCGTTTTGCCGAGGCAGCCTCCGGCAAGCCCACCCTTCCGCCCCCGGCCACCTTTGCGCCCCTGTGCCTCCCCAACACCGTGGCCGATAGCGCAACAGGCGAAACAAACGCCAGCGTGTGGTACGTGTACGTGAGCGGAGCGGTCAAAACGCCGCAGGTCGTCACCGTCACCGCGGGCAGCCTGGTGGTAGATGCCCTGGAAGCTGCCGGTGGTCCGGCACCCAACGCCGATCTCGACGCTGTCAACCTCGCCGCCCCACTGCAAAACTATCAACACATCACCATCCCCGCGCGCTCCGTTACGCCTACCTCCGCAGCCTCCACCACAAGCCACCCAACCCCCACAGCCGGGCCGACGACGCTCATCAACATCAACACCGCGGACGCCGCCACCTTAGCCAGCCTGCCGCGCATCGGGCCAGCCATGGCGGAACGCATCATCGCGTACCGACAGGAACATGGGGCGTTTCAAACCATCGCGGATATTCAACAAGTCGCCGGCATCGGACCTGCGATCTTCGCTGCGATTGAACCCTACATCACCGTCGGGCCGTAAACCCATCGCATCATACCCCTGCCCGTATGACCCGGAAAAGGAACGGCTCAGCCTGATGCCATAAAACCTTCAGGCGGCATAAGATGGGCGAAGACAATGCCTCCGCCCATCCCGCCAATACCCTGCGGGTATCTATGACTTGCGCGGTTGCAGCTTGAAAACGCGCAAGTCCAGTTGAAAGTCTTCAACGGCGATTTCCATCGCGGGCCTGCGGCTGGAGGTAAGCCGGCACCCGAAAAAAAGCCGCTCTGCGTCGTGCAGAGCGGCCCCTAAGGTTGGCAACGGGCATTACCCCGGCTCGAAGACAAACGTCGTCCCTTCCGCGGTGGCGATATACCGGCCATAGACCAGCGGGCCGGGCGCAAGCACGCGCGGCAACAACTGCGGCAAATCGTCCACCAGCGGCAAACCCTCCAGAGCGGAAAGCCGGATCCAGCGTGGCGTCCCTTCCCGTGAAGGCTGCGGCGCCTGTCCCTCCGGCGCTGCCCCCACAAACACAAAAATCACAATCCCCGGTGGCTGAGGAAGGGTAATGTGAATCACCGCGCGCAAATCAAGCGCCGTCACGTCGAGGCCACACTCCTCGCGCACCTCGCGCCGTGCCGCCTGCCACACCGACTCACCCGGCTCCACATGTCCGCCCAGACCATTTAAGCGCCCCGCCCAACGTCGCTTGTCGGGCGCCCCCTCCAACAACAGCACCTCATCCCCGCGCGTGAGGAATACCAACGTGCGCGGAATCACCGCATAGGCCGAAGTATCCGCACCGTGCTCATCCGCGCGCATCGTATTCATTCCCTCCGTAAGTCTGAATCAGCGCGCGGATGGCCTGCAGAGTCAACCAGCGGCTTGGCTCGTTCACCTTCTCCACCGTAAACGCAAGCGTTTTGCGCAACTTAACCCATTGGCCCTGTTCATTTTGCAGGCCGGTCATGATTTTGAGCAACTTCAAAAAGGCGGGATGGGCGCGGTACTCCGTCTGCGAGACGAGCATGGCCAGCTCAATGATATCGGCGTCATAATAGCGCGGAAAGGCAGGCTGTAGCCAGGGCGCATCGCGGCGCTCAAAATCATAGGGGTGGTTGATGAGGCTTTCGACCAAACCACGGATCGCCGCCTCATGAGCCGGCGTGCGTTGCGCAGGGGGAATGCATAACAGCGCCCCCAAAGCCTTGGTCAGCCCCCATTGACACAGCCCGCCCGCTGCGGCACAGCTCAAATAAGCCGGCCCCTGTTCCACGGCCTGCACCAGCACCGCCAGGGCAGATTGCACGCGCGGATCATCCCGATAGCCAAAATGGCACAGCGTCTGCAGGGCCATGCCGGTGTAGCAAAGCCACATCGAATCCCGCAGATCCGGCGGCTTAAAACGCCCGTCCACCGTGCGCCCGGCGCTCAACAGATTCTCGCAGGCCAGCTCGATGATGTCATGACGCGGCACGCCCAACTGCGCCAGGGTCACCAACGTCCCAAACGTACCCATCTGACTGCCGTGATAAGGATTCTCACGCCAGCCCCAGAAATTCTCCGCGCTGAAATGCCGGAAAATCTCCACCACCGGCTTCCAGGCGAGCAGCGCCTCCCGCTCTTTCTGCAGCTCCGCTTCTTCCTTGCCAAAGACAAACTGCAGCGTGAGCACGCGCGCCGAAGGATTGACGGGATCCAGCAACCAGGGCACTGGATCCCGACGCATCACCTCAAGCCAGCCCATCAGCCGGGATATCCGACGGGGATGAGATAAAGCGGCTCTTCGTTAGCCGGCAAATGCAAAATCTGCCCGACTTTCTCATCGTCGAAAGCGGCAATGACCACAGCGCCCAGGCCCAGCGCGACCGCCTGCAACAGCAGATTCTCCGCGGCATGGCCCAGATCCATCGGGACATAGCGCAACCGTCCGCGCTCGCCATACGTCGTGGTTGAGCGCCGGAACTGCGCGCTCACCGCAAAGACGCACGGCGCGGTCCCGATGAAGGTCTGCTTCCACGAGGCCTCACCCAACGCTTTGCGCACATCCTCGTTGAAGGTTTGCTTCAGCTGATGTTGCTCTACCTCGTAATGCCAGATTCCATCATGACGGCAGAGGTAAAACTCCAGCGGATGCAATCCGCCTGCCGAGGGCGCTGCGCGGAACTGCGCTTTGCGTCCGGTAATGCCCTGCGCCGACCAGAGCAACTGCGCGATCTGCTCCAGAGTCAGCTCCTGCGGCTGATAACGCCGCACCGAACGCCGCTTAGCGATGGCTTCTTCCACCGACATGCTGCCCGTCAGACGCGGGGCGGGTAAAGGTAAAACACGCGAATCGCTCATGGCTCTCCTTTACGCCTTATAGCCAATCTGACGCAAAAACTGCTTACGCCAGGCCTGATCGGCCTCGCCCTCGATGCCCAAAGGCGAGAAGCCATCAATCACGCCCAAAATGCCGCGGCCCTGCTCCGTTTCGGCCACAATCACCTGAGTGGGGTTGGCCGTGGCACAGAACAGATGTACCACTTCCGGTGTGGCCTGAATGGCCCGCAACACATTCACGGGATAATACCCTTCGCCCAGGAAGAGGATAAACGTATGCCCCGCGCCGATGCGTTCCGCGTTGCGCTGTGCCAGCTCAATCAGCGCCGGGTCCGTCCCGCTCCAGCGAATCAGGCGCTTGCCCGAAGCTTCGCAGAAAGCCAGGCCAAACTTGATGCCCGGCACGGCATTGACCAGCGCTTCATGCACATCTTCCACGGTCTTGATGAAGTGGGATTGCCCAAGGATGAAGTTCAACGCTTCCGGCTTTTCGATGGGGACAAGGTCAAGTTTAAGCTCCATACGCACCTCCCATTAGCTCACGATAAAAATGTTCTGTCGTCGTACCACGCTCACAAGCCACCGCCCCGCCGAATGGCGTCCAACCGTTGAAGAGGACGCTCATCCCAACGTAGGCAAGCCAACCCTGCTCACGCCACGCGCCGCTGCAGAGCGGCAAGCGCCGCCTCGGCACGTTCCGCCTCCGCGGCCACGGCAATCACGCGAATGCCCTCGACCCGCGCGGCGGGAAACGCGCGCGCTAAGGATTTCAGGTACACGTCGGGGAATTGGGCCTGCGTCTCGCGCAACAAGGCCGCCAGAGACGCTTCGTCATCCACATGGATGACGATTTCCGCGCGGGCTTCGGGATGCAGCTCGAAACGTGCCCGCAACTCCGGCAGCACGGACTCGTGCAACATCCCTTCCATCTCTTCAGGGACGCCGGGCAGGCAGTAAATGAGGGTTTCGCCGTGAAGCAAACGCACGCCGGGAGCTGTACCGCGCGGATTGGGCAGCGGCTCCGCCCCCTCCGGCAGCGTCGCCATCTTGCGCCGCGGCTCTTCCGGGCTGAGCGCCTGCAAATAACCGGCCGTTATCAGCCGCTGATAGTGCTGCTCCACAAGCTCGCGGGCGGCGGCGCTCTCCCGTAAAGGCCGTTGCAGCGCATAAGCCACGGCAGCAAGCGTCCCGTCGTCTGCCGTGGGCCCTAATCCACCACAAAGAATGACAACATGCGGCGCGTCGCTTAGCAACCATAAAAGCGAGGCGGCGATGCGCTGTAAATCGTCTCTTACCAGCGCCGCCGCCTCGACGGTGATCCCTGAGCGCGTCAGGGACGTGATCAACGTGTAAAGATTCCGGTCGCGCACCTCACCGTTCAGAAGTTCGTTGCCGATGGCAAGTAGTTTGGCGCGCGGCACACTGCTTACTCCTTCGTACCTAACACGCGGTTGATGCTGGCCAGCAACTCCTGCGGGCCAAAGGGTTTCGTGACGTAGTCATCCACCTTGGCAATGTGCAGGCCCAGAACCTTATCAATGCTCTGCGCCTTGGCCGTCACCACGATGACCGGAATATCGCGCAAGTCCTTATCGGCCTTCATCTGCTGGTAGACTTCCCACCCGTCCATGTCGGGCATCATCAAGTCCAGCAACACCAGATCGGGCTTGAGTTTGCGCACCGTTTCCAGGCCTTCCCGTCCGCCCACCGCCCCGACGAGCTCAAAATTCTTGCGCGCCAGGATCAGGCGGATAAGCTCAATCATTTCCGGCTCATCTTCGATGCAGACGACTAAGCGCTTCCCTTCAGCCGGCTTGCCGGGTTGGGTTGGGGTCTGCTCAATCTTCTGTTCCTCGGCCATGCTCGGCACCTCCCTTACGAATGCTCAAAATTAGTGTAGCATAACCTCTTTGAATGTCAACACCCCAATTTTTTATTTTTTGTGGATGTGGACTCAGCGCAGGCGGACGAAGTTACGTTTCCCCACCTGCAAAATATGCTCCCCCGGCTCGACCAGCGCCTCAATGTCGTCTATGCGCTGCTCGTCCATCCTTACCCCGCCCTGCTGAATGAGACGGCGTGCGTTACTCTTACTCGAGGCCAGCCCCAAGGTGCAGAGCAAATCCACCAGTTTGGCAGGTTCCTCCAACTTGTGTTCGGGCATGTCTTCCGGCAGCTCGCGCTGTTGATGGACGCACGCGAAGTGCGCCGCGGCTTCATCAGCAGCGGCGGCGCCCCAGAAGATGTCCACGATTTCCCAGGCCAGGCGCTTTTTCGCCTCCATGGGATGCAGCTCGCCAGAAGCGATGGCCGCTTCGAGGCGTGCAATTTCCGCCGGCGTCCAGCGCGTGACCAGATTGAAGTAGTTAGACATGGCCTCATCGGGGATACTCATCACCTTGCCGTACATGACTTCCGGCGGCTCGCTGATGCCGATGTAATTGCCAAGGCTCTTCGACATGCGGACATGGCCGTCGGTGCCGACCAGAATCGGCACGGTGACCGGGATCTGCGGGCGCTGTCCAAAGACTTCCTGCAACTTGCGCCCGGCCATGATGTTGAAGAGCTGTTCCGTAGCGCCAAGTTGCACATCGGCCTCCAGCATCACCGCATCGTAGCCCTGCATCACGGCGTAGAAGAACTCATGCAGCCAGATGGGATCGCCTTTGGCATACCGTTTGGCGAAATTATCGCGCACCAAAAACTGCTGCACGGTAAAATTAGAGGCCAGCTCGATAATTTCCTTAAAGGTCAGTTTGCTGAGCCACTCTCCGTTGTAGCGCACCTCGGTTTTTTCGGGATCGAGGATGCGGAAGGCCTGTTCGGTGTAAGTACGCGCGTTTTCCATGACCTTTTCTTCGGTAGGGCGCGGGCGTGCCTTATCCTTGTCCGAAGGGTCACCAATCAGGGAGGTATAGGTCCCGATGACGAAGATGGCCTGATGTCCCAGCTCCTGAAATTGCCGCAGTTTGCGCATGGTCACGGTATGCCCAAGGTGCAAATCAGGGGCTGTGGGATCGTAGCCGCAGTACACGCGCAGAGGTTTACCGGTACGCGCGGAATCTATCAGGCGCTCGCGCAGTTCGGCGCGCATCGTGGCGTAGATTTGCGGATCGCCGTACTCCACGCCCCGCATGAGGATTTCGAGTTGTTCGTCAATCGAAAGTGTCATGGCTCAGGGCCTCCTTTTTAAGTCTCATCCCTAATCGGGTACCTGCTTCCCCAGGTCCGAGTACGCGCCATAAGTCTGCCCCTGTCAGCGCAACTCTACATCGTGTAGGAGGCAGGTTAACCTTATGACGATTATAATCAGAAGATGAGGATTGTCCAATAAAAAACGCCCGTCGTCATTTGGAGTTCGTAACCGCACAGAGCGTAGATGGGGTGGCGGCAGCAAGGCCATCGTCCCCCCCTGCCATCGCCCACCCAAATTCAGGGTGAGAAAAAAAGCTCTTCGCGTTATGGCGTGCAGGGTCTTTTCTGGACCCTGCGGATAGCTACGACTACGACTTGCACGGGCGCGACCTGAGGACGCACAAGTCCAGCTGAAGCCTTAGCGGCGATTTTCATCACGGTTCTGGTGCTGGAGGTAAGCCGTTACTTTTTGTGTGCCTATCCCGTGCGGCGAATGACGAGCACGACTTTACCCTGAATCTGCACGGCAGAAGCCGGGACATAAATCGGCTCGTAGCGCGGGTTGGCGGGTTGGAGACGCACCATGCGCCCTTCGTAGTACACTTTCTTGAGCGTCGTTTCCTCGCGGTCAGTCAACCACACGGCGGCCATCTCGCCGTTGTGGACCTCGTTTTGATGGCGCAGAACCACCAGATCCCCGTCGTTGATGAGCGCGTCAATCATCGAATCGCCTTCCACGCGCAGACAGAAGAGATCCGAAACATCGCGTCCGAACAGGGCGCGCGTCACCTCAATCGTCTCATCGCCGGGTAGGGGTTCGGAACGCACGGGTGCACCGGCACGGATTGTGCCACAGAAGGGGATGCTTAAGATGGAGCGATCAGATTCCATCACACGGGATTCAACGGTTTTTGAGGAGGGCGAACCCACAAGGCGCAAACCGCGTGACGTTTCCGGATCGCGCATAATGTAGCCACCCTGTTCAAGCTTCTTCAGGTAATAGGTGACCTGCGAGGTTGACCGGACCCCAATAGCTTCCCCAATTTCGCGAATCGAGGGCGGATAGCCGTTGAGATCGGTATATTCCTGTATAAAGCTCAACGTCTTCTGCACATACTCATTGACCCGGCGCGCCATGGTGTCCCTCCTGTTATCCCAAGTTATCCCAATTTTATCGCACAAATGTTCTATTGTCAAGACCAAATTTGGGAAAAACCACGCGCGTTCGTAACGGCTTACCCTCAGCACCAGGGCATCCGCTGGGCGATGTTAACCGCCAGCCTGAATAGCGTATCCCGTGATTTCAACACACGGCAGGTAGGCGAAAGCCATGCCTTCACCCGCTCCTATCCCGCCAGCATGGTCTTTGCACCATAGCTCAGGATTAACCCTACGCCACGGCTCACCGTTGCCCAGGCTTGCTGAGCAGGTATGCGGATTCAAAAAAGCGGGGGCGCTCATCACGCCCCCGCAAGCCCAGTTATTCCACGGTTACGCTTTTGGCCAGATTCCGCGGCTGATCCACATCCGCCCCCCGCCGCACGGCGAAGGCGTAGGCCAGCCATTGCAGAGGAATGACGTTAATCACCGGCGACAGGAACGACGGCGCAGCGGGCACTTCCAGGACGTAATCCGATTTGGCACGCGCAACCTCATCCCCACGCTGCACCACGGCGATCACCGTCCCCCCGCGGGCTTTGACCTGCTCGATTTGACTGATCATCTTGTCGTACACACTATCACGCGGCGCCAGGGTCACCACCGGCATCTGCTCATCAATCAAAGCGATGGGGCCATGCTTCATTTCCCCCGCCGGATAGCCTTCCGCGTGGATGTAGGAAATTTCCTTAAGCTTGAGCGCGCCTTCCAGCGCCACGGGATAGTTGTAGCCGCGGCCCAGGAACAGGAAATGCTCGCGACGGTGGAAGATTTCGGCCAGCTCCTGATAGACAGGTAGCTCCTCGGCCACCTCACCGACAAGTTCGGGCAGCCGGGCCAGCTCATCCACCGCCTTGCGGAGCGCTTCGCCACCGATGGTCCCGCGCAATTCACCCAGGTAGAGGGAGAGCAGGTACAGATCCACCAGACTGGTCGTAAACGCTTTGGTCGAAGCCACACCGATTTCCGGACCGGCCTGCATCAGAATGTAGCCATCCGCGATGCGCTGCGCCTGACTGCCCAGCACGTTCACGATAGACCAGAGCTTTGCGCCGGCGTTGCGTCCCTCCTCCATGGCAGCCAGGGTATCCACCGTCTCCCCGGATTGGGTAATCGCCAGCACGGCGCTCTCCGGCCCGATGATGGGATTGCGATAGCGGAACTCCGAGCCGTAATCCACCTCCACCGGAATGCGCGCCACGTTTTCCAGCATGAACTTGCCCACCAATCCGGCATGATAGGAGGTTCCACAAGCCACAATCGTGATCTTGCGCAACGCACGCGCCTCTTCCTCGCTGAGCGCAAGCGCTTCCAGGCGCACCCGTCCGTTGCGGAAATCCACCCGTCCGCGGATGGTATCCGTAATCGCACGCGGCTGTTCAGCAATTTCCTTTTGCATGAAGTGGCGGTACTGTCCGCGTTCCGCCGCCACCGGGTCCCAGGGAATCGTATGCACGCGCCCACTGAGCGGTTGCCCTTCCGCGGTGTAGAGCTGCACCTGATCACGGGTCACCACGGCAATCTGGCGGTTTTCCAGGAAAATCATATCGCGCGTATGCTCCAGAATCGCCGGAATATCCGAGGCGATGAAGTTCTCACCCTGCCCCAGACCGAGGACGATACCGCCCGCGTTGCCCAGGCGCGCCGTCACCAGACGATCCGGCTCCAACGGGCTGAGGAAAACGAACGCGCTGGCGCCCTGAATATAGGGCAGGCTCTTCAGCACCGCGTTGAACAAATCCAGGCCGCCGGTCATGAAGGTATCAACCAGATGCGCCGCCACCTCCGTATCCGTCTCGGAAGCAAAACTCACACCTTCCGCTTCCAGTTCCGC
This sequence comes from Anaerolineae bacterium, assembly GCA_034432595.1. GTDB lineage: Bacteria > Chloroflexota > Anaerolineae > B4-G1 > SLSP01 > DAOTZR01. Next base: position 16,272 of record DAOUBT010000013.1, read on the forward strand.
ACGTAAGGTGGCGTAATTCTCAATAATCCCATTGTGGACGACGGCCACCTTCCGATGATTGCCCACGTGCGGATGAGCGTTACGCTCGGTCACGCCCCCGTGGGTCGCCCAGCGCGTATGTCCGATGCCCAAATGACCCGCTACAGGCGCCTCGGCCAGGGCGCTGCTCAGATTGCCCAACTTGCCCACGGCGCGGCGCACTTCGATATGGCCTTCGGGAGTGAGTACCGCAATCCCCGCCGAATCATACCCACGGTATTCCAGGCGTTTCAATCCATCCAGAATCAATGGCGCCGCTTGTTGCGGGCCAACATACCCTACAATGCCACACATCGTTTCCTCCTTGAGTAATAAAGCTTTTGCGGGGCAAAAAAAGCCCCTCACCCTCAGGTCCCAAGACCAGAAGCCCTGACTGAGATGCCCGTGCCGTGAGTTTGGGTCGTCGTCACCGACGGGTTTCACTCCCGGCTTGCTCAAAGGGGGAAGATGGGGGGTGGGCACTCCCCCGGCGAGATCCGCCGACGCTTCGACACATCGCCTCCTCGTCACCCGTCCGCAGACGGGGCTGGCGCTGTCTCCCCCAAGAAACAGATACTCCTATGCACCACCTCCTTTCTTCAAACAAAAGTTTAGCACGCTCAGGGAATACAGCCCTTATCCCTCGCAGCCGTGCTTGATGCTTTCCCCTGCTAGCGGGCCACTCTCACCGCATAGCAAACCATCAACCGCACTCGAAGCCCATGGTCGGGCTAAGGGCGCACGCTTTTGCGCGCATCGCTCAGCGTTTTCTCCCACACCGTTTCGGCGGGTTGGCCTTCGAGCAGGCTCTTTAGCGCTTTACCCAGGATGCTCCGCACCATGCCCCAGCCTGCTATCGCTGGCTCATCGCGCGCGTCAACCATGCTCGTTTCCACCATCAAGGCCTCATGCACCTGCTCCATGTGAGGGATGGCGGCCACGCTCTCCTGGCCCATCGCCACATCCCATCCTTCCACCCACACGGGCAGATAACCCGTCACCGCAGCCCACTGCGCTGAAGGTCCCGGCTCCTGAAGATAGCGCAGGAACAGCCATGTAGCCAACTGCTGTTCCGGCTTTTGCGCCAGGATGCCCCCAGAAAAACCGTAGCCTACAATCATAGGATACGGCCTTTCGCTCGCCGCAGGGAAAGGCGCGACGCCCCACTCGAATCGGCCTCGCACCTCTTTCTCATAATAACTCAAACTGGCCGTTGTGCCAAATGTAAACAGGACCTTCTGCGCGCCAAAATCCTTCTGCTCGGCGAAGTCATCACCGGCGTAATAAGCCAATCCATCCTTGATGAGTTGCTGGAAGAAAGCCAGGCCTTCCTGCCCGGTTTGACCGCCCAGCGTCACGTTCCCGTCCCGGTCAAAAAGGTCAGCTCCCTTGCTCCAGATATACGTTTCAAGCACCGTCGCATCCGGCACCAGGGCTAAACAACGGATCTGCTGCTCGGCCGCCGCTTTGCAGTGACGGAGCAACTCGTCCCAGGTGCCCGGTGGCGCCGTGAAACCCAATTCCTTTAACATGGAGGCATTATAGTACATAAACCAGTAACGGCGTCCCAGGCGCAGGCTTAAAAAGTCGTAGTTGGCCATGGGATAGACATCGAACGGTGGCTCTGAACCCGCGTATTTGTGCAGCCCTGCCGTCTGGAAGCCGTAAAGCGGATGAGAGATAAACGTATCCAATGGGACAAGCGCCTGAGCATACTCGGCCAGACTGCTGGGATAAGCTATCACACCATCTGGAGGGTTGCCTTGCGCAATGGCCTGTTTGGTTTTGCTCAGGCTTTCGCTGGTGCTACCGGTCGCGGCCAGCTCCACCTGAATCCCCCAGGGATTGGTGCGCGAGAAGTCATCGGCCAATTCCTGCAGGGCCTGCACATGGCTCTTTGTGGTCAGCCCATGCCACACGACAACGCGGGTAGCAGGCGTCACATTTTCAAAAGGGTCCGGCGTCGGAGTCGGGGTGAAGGTCGGCTCCGGAGTGCGCGTCGGAGTTGCCGTGGGCGCAGACGTGGGACGCGCTGTTGGCGTCGCACTGGCCTGAGGCACAGGCGTCACAGTCGGTGTAGTCGCGGGCTGCCCACATGCCGCTAACATCACACTCAAAACAAGCAACAAAACCATGCCACGTTTCATCATGGCCATAAAGAACCTCCTTTACCAGGTTTCAACTGGTGGGGGTGTGATGACGGTACACCGCCAGCGGGCAGCGACTTCTTGAACCGTCGGGCCGTCCAGTGCGCGCCCTTCCGGCCCGCGGAACATCACCGCGGGCAACACAATCACGTCTGCCGGCGCGTGCTCTTGCAACGCCGCCTCGACATCGGCCACGGTCAACAATCCGGCCACGGTCACCGTCTCGCCAAAAGTGTGGTTAGGCACGGCGAGCACCTCCACATCCAGCCCCGTACCCTGGGCGAACTGAGCAGCCAGGTCGCGTAACAGAGGCGCGAACAACGTTCCTGTCACCCAGGTTTGCCGGGGTCCGCCCGCCGCGCGCAGCGCCTTTTCGATAGCATCCCACCGTTCCAACGTCAGGCGTGTCAGGCCCACCCCGTTTTCGATGAGAGCAGGCAGGCGTTCGCCGTAGGTTTCAGTGGGAGGAAGGGGGACGCGCGCGCGCAAAAACCACTCGTCCGAAGGATACACAAAACGCGCGCCCAGGCGGGGGAGCAGCGCCTCCTGCCATGCCAGCACCTGCGTTAACACGGCGGACGCTTCCTCATCCGTATAAGGCCGGCAGGTTGCGTTGTGGAAGCGCGTCAACCCCACGGGTACAACGGTCAGCGTCTCCACCCCCGGATACAGGTCCGCGAGGTCAGCAATCGTGCGATCGAGATGCGCCCCATCGTTGCGTCCGGGCACCAGAACGGCCTGCGTATGCACCGTGATACCCAGATCGAGCAAGCGACGTAAATCCTCCATGATGCGCCCGGCCCGCGGATTATGCATCAGGCTCACACGGACCTCAGGCTCGGTGGCGTGGACCGAAACGTACAGCGGGCTAAGATACTGTTCCGCGATGCGTTGCCAATCCGCCTCGCGCAGATTGGTCAGCGTGATGTAGGTTCCCTGGAGAAAAGAGAGGCGGTAATCATCATCTTTCACGTACAGCGGATCGCGCATGCCCGGCGGCATCTGCGAGACAAAGCAAAAATCGCACGCATTCTGGCACACGCGCACCTTGCCATCAAAGAGCGGTTCGGCGAAAGTCAAGCCCAAATCCTCGCCGTAACGCCGGCGCACGCGCAGCGTCAGACGCTCGCCGCTGCGCTCAATCAAGAAAGATAGCTCCGGCTCGGCGGCGTAGACCTGCACGTCAATCACGTCGCGTAAGACCTGTCCGTTGAGGCGCAACAGCCGGTCCCCGCCGCGCAATCCGGCCCGCGCGGCTGCGCTCCGCGGCGCAACGTGGGCGATTTGTCCATAGGGTTCGTGTTTCATGGAGGAGATTATAAACGAGGTAAGGGGCGAACGCAAGGAGAGTTTGACGTTTGGCAAATTTTGGCCTATTATCTTTATGTAAGGGTTTGCCTTGGAAGCAAGGAGCAAGAAATGCGTAGGAAACAAGTTAAAAATCTGATACCCATCTTAATCACAATCTTAATCGTAATCTTATTGTATTTGCTGTCTGTTCCAAAAGAAAATGGGACGTATTATTTGGTGATCTTCAGTTTTCTACTATCAGGCCTGGCAAGCTTTGTAATTCTCCTTGGGCTTTCCCCAAAAAACGGACCACTTATTATCGCGAGCATCATTTTTTCCACCTATCTGGCTTTTTTGTTAGTCTACAAAGTGGATGTACCGCAGTTTAATATCTTTTCCGAACAAAAGCCACCAGAGTGTTTTCAAATCACTTATCCTAAAGCAACGCGTTTCAACGAACCGTTAACGGTAACGCTGAGGCCTTTATCAAGCTCTCAATGCTCAATGGATTCCGCTGCTTTTTACACAGCCACCCTGGAACTCGATCCACCACACGCCGGAATCATTGTAACGCCCCAGGACATCATCACACAAACCAACCCGTCTCTCCCGATGCAACGTACCTGGACCGTCCAACAGCTTTCTCTTTACGGAGGGGCTGACTCGATCACATTAACGTTAAAGTTTGGCGAAGAACCATACCATCTGCCTGTGGCTCTGGAAACTTATCGTGTCAATGCTTTTCGCGGCTGGGTCAAAGCTCTGGCACAATCGCCATGGACAGCGCTGATTGCAGGTTTCGTTTCAGTCGCCAATCTTCTTGGCCCCTGGATTCAGAAAGAACAAGAACGCAAACGCGAAGTCATGCTTGAACGCCTTAGAAACAGGGCCGAAGGTATTGAACGATTGAAAGAATATCTGGTTTGCACGCATGAAGATAAAACTATAGCTGAAGAATTATGGAGAAGGGTTGTGAGATTTAATGGTTGGGAGTATGTCGCCCTCAAGCAAGCTTTAGAATCTTGGGAACGTGATAACAAAGGAGAAGCCCAAGAATGGTTAGAGTTAGTTAAATCATATGGGTTTGATAGCGCGAAAGCGTTATCCCAATCCGTAGAAGTGCTATGCAAAGCAGTCAGAGCGTCAGACGAAGAGCAAGGAGAAGATCAACGTGAGGAGACAAAAATATTATCAGTAGAGGAAATTTTAAACATCTATATATTCTTAGGCGGACCTCATAGCCCGGCCGAGCGTCTCCTTGTCAAACTTTTAAAAACATGGGCAGAAAAGTTGCCAGCATCTCCGGAAAAGCAAAACAAAAATTCACCTGCTCCGGCTTCTATTTGCTCTACTTTCAATGACTTGGCAAAAAGCACCAAACTGGAGGCGCTCTATCTATTAAGACAAGTTAAAGAAAAGTTACCTGAAGACTTGGCTCCTAAAACTGAAGGATATGACTACAGGCCCTGGAAAGAGGTATCGGGCAACCATGCTCATGCTTCTCCGTTTCTAAAACAACGAAGATTTTCCAGGAACCCCTTTGGCCCAGAACAAGCGGAATTGGAAGATCCAGAATTTTTTGTTGACCCTATAAGCTGGACTGAATTAGAAGCGGAGCGCAGTAGCTGGATTTGGGGGCCTTCAGGCTCGGGCCATACCGCGCTCGCCTTAAAATTCATGCGGTCTCGCTTCAAAGACGTTTTAACGTCCCCTGACATATTCCCCATTTACGGGGTATTATCCGCAGATGCAACCGAATCTCAGGTCTGGATGGATCTCCTGAGAAACACGGCCCGCGGCATCCTGGAATTTGTCGTCCGGAATCCGTATGGACTGTTAGCACATTCCCCTGAACGGCAACGCGCCATGGCGCGTGTGGTACGCAGTGCTTTCCCGGAAGTCGAACAGCTCCATCAGGAAATGTTGCGTTTACAGGCCCTTGATAAGTCTGAAGGAGAAACGAGAGTTTCTTTCGAGCAAGGGGCTGGCTTATGGCTCAAACAAACGCTGGAAATGGCAACTCCCCTCAGATTGAGCGCTGAGCAGGCTCAGGATTGGTTTCCGCTGGCGTTGCCGGTTGGATTTAAGGCGTTTTACATCCTGCTGGAAACCAATAGGGCGCTTTCGCCGCGGCTCTGTGAGTTTCTTGAATCTCATGCCCGGCTATGGCAACCCCGTGCCGTTTATGTCAAAATATTGGAAAAACGCTCAGAACCTCCGCGCGCAAACATTCCTTGTGTCCATTTAGAGGTAAGCCTGACTGAAATGCTTCAGCATCGCATCGAGATGGCCTCAGAAAGAAAAAACACAAGTCTTGCCATGTGGTCCCGCGATGTTGAAGACCCGGACCATCGGTTGATTACCGCCGCTGGAGGTTCTCCGCGTCGTCTCATTCAATTGGGCAATCAGCTTATGGAAGTCTGGGAACGTAGCGGAGAAACAAAGCTAACCCAAGAGCATTTTCGCGAGATTGGAGTTTTATGATGAGCACCACCGGGCTTTCGACTCATGAAATTTTTGGTGCCCTGCACGCCGAAGCTGAGCCATGGCTGCTCTCTTGTTACGTCCCGCCTGCCTATCCAACCGCGTTTAATTTTACACGGTCGAGCATCATGGTAGGAGAAAAGGGAAGCGGTAAGTCGGCTTTCCTGGCCTGGGCGGCTCAAGAGGCTGAACGTCAGGGTTATCTCCCCCTGATGTGGCATTGGGATCCCTTTGCCTGGATGATGGAAAGTGCGTTGGAAGTTCAGCACACTTTATTAGAAAGCCTGCTTCAAGAGATAGCTCGCCTTGCCTTCATTAAGGTTCGTCTGGATGAAGTACGCTGGTCGGGCTTAACACCGGGCGTGCAAAAGTGGTTGCAAGCTTTCTGGTCACGCTACCTCATCTCACCTCAACCATGGCTGATCACGCTCCCCGCGGAACAACAAGAGCTGGCACAGACCAGCCTGGAGCAGATAAAAGCGGCTCCGTCCTGGTCAAAAGCGCTCTCCCCTACCGCAGAAGCGGCCTATATTATTTCCTTGCTACGTCAAGCGGGATATCAGGGTGTGGTAGTATTATTTGATGATATTGTCCCTTCCCTGACGCTTGACCCACGCCTTAAAGAGCTTTTTGCCGATTTTCTCAGTACCCTGGTCGTCTTTGACGTTCAAGGATTGACTTTTAAGATCGTTGTAGATGCAGAGCTCAGCCCCATTGTAGAGCAAAGCCCTGTCATCACACGTCGTCGGGCCGATTTGTCTAGACTTCAATGGAGCATGCCAGCCTTAGAGTCCATCGTGACCCGGAGACTGAAACTCGTATTTGACGATGAAAATGCACTCGAACGATTTTACAAAAAACCTGCCCTCTTACGATGGTTAGCCCGGCTCGGCGGCGACACCCCTCGTGGCTGGTTAGCAACGCTGGCCCCATTGTTGTTTGAACATGAACAGATTTGCGAGCATACAAGAGAGGTGCGCCCTTTCACACAGGAGGAATGGCGCAGCTTTTGTAAGCGGCATTTGCCCCCTATGGCGTATGATGATAAAACCGCGACCGTGACCCTGGGATCTTATAAGGTTACCTTAAGTCAAGGGGAAAATGCGCTGTTTGGTTACTTGTGGGAAAGACGCGGCAAACTCTGTGGACGCGATGAGCTTTATAAAGCCTACGTGAATGCCCTGTATGAATTTACCCCACAAGAAAAGATCCTGCAATCGGATACCCGAGGCATCCTGGATACTGCCCTTTATCGCCTGCGCGAAGCCCTGGAGCCTGATCCCGACGCTCCAATTTTTATCATCACGCAGCGAGGTAAAGGGGTGCGCCTGGAACTCTGACCGGGTTTTGCAAAAACACTGCTCCTGTGAGTTTTGTGTGAGATAACTGCATAAAAAAAGCTCACTTAAAGATTGCTACATAGACTATCTTTTGAATATCCTTAGCAGGACCTTTAGACCAGATAAGATAAAGCTCCTGGTCTAAAGGCCTTTTGGTATTCAGAAAGCAGGTTATCTGTTATATGGTCAGCCCGAAGCTTCTCTGGCTTCAACAACACGGCTTGAGCTTTGATCCTTTTGAAGCGCTTCAAGCTGATCGCGATGCGCGGCTGTGGATGTACTGGGTTGGCAATCCCGGCGTTTTTGAGCTGGCCTGGGAACCGAAACCTTCCATTTTTCTGGCGCCGCAGGGCGGTGGCAAGAGCGCCTTACGTGTGCGCCTGACGCAGGAATGTTGGGCACCGCCCATTGAACAACGGCCATTTCCTCTGGTCTATCTCCCCTCGGCTTTCCATTCTGATTTTCGCGCCCACCTTCAAGAAATCGTTGCCCACGGCGCCCGCGAGGTTTTGCTGGCGCTGGCCCGTTATCCACGTCGCTTTTTAGAAGCTTCGCCGCGACTTCAAAAAGAATTTGCAACATTCCTCGGCCAGGCTTTGCCGATGGTGAACTTTTTGCTGGAGCAAATGAGCGAAGAAGTTTCCCTTGCTCCACTCAACCGTCCCTACGACCCTGGGTACGACCTGGAGATTCCGCACGAAGAACGCAGAGAATGGCTGGCTTTTTTGTTTACTTTACGCGGACTGATTTCAAATTCCGATCAGGCCTTAGTACCGGCCGAACCGGATAGTTTATGGACCGACCTTCTGCACTGGGTTGAAGAGCTCCTTCACCGTCCTTCCGTGTATGTTCTGGTGGACGGGTTGGACGCTTTCCCTGAGACGGCGAAATTTCCTCAAACCCTGGTTTCTTCGATAGCGGCTGTTTTAGAAAAGGCGCCGGATTGGGTTGCTAAGCGATGTTACCTGAAGCTTTTCCTGCCGGCAGATGCGGCGTCTTATTTAACCTCGTCTCAACTGGATGTAGCAACAATCACCTGGTCCGAGCCTCTTCTGATGGACATCCTCAAACATCGGATGCTTGCAGCCAGTTGTGGTCGCCTCGATGCCCTCTCAGCTCTGGCTGAACCGGCCCTTTCAGATTTAGATGAACGCCTGGTGCGCAGTTTGCCGCAATTGTTGCCACGCGAGCTGCTGGTCCTCGTCAACCGGGTCATCGAGGCCCATGCTTCTCATCCATCCCGTTTCAAGTCCGCCCTTGTCGAAGAAGTCGTGGGCGCCTATACCAAGGAGCCAGTTTATGGGAGCTGATTTCACCACCCCACGTAAATATGATCAAAGACTGTTTGTCAATCGAGAAACTGAACTCGAAGAAATCACCAGCCTGGTCGAGCAGGTGAGTTGTGTCCCAGCTATGGCCGGGCGTGTGATCCCCCTCGCGGGACAGCGAGGCATCGGCAAGACCTGGCTTTTGCAAAGGATCAATGAACAGTTAGAAAAACGATTCAGTTGTGTTTATCTGGATATAGCCCAAATAGCTCAGGAAAAAGACTCTCCTGATTCATTTATACGCCGTTTATTGGAACGCTTAACGGAGTCCATGAGCTCTCAAGCTTCAAAAGTAGATAAAAGCACAATGCAAACGGTTCCTCTTGAGCGGTGGAGTGAGTGGCTCGTGGTAGATATCCGCCGCATCGTGGGGGAAAAACGGGTTTTTGTGTTGCTTGTGGATAGCGTGTATGAAAGCAAACGGGAGTTTCTGGACGTGCTGGAGCGCTATGTGTTGGCCCCGCTGGCCGTTCAAGAAGGCGTGGTTATCATCATGGCTGGTTATGGTCCCTATCCCCTGTGGCGCGCGCGAGAACTATACACAGCAAAGGTCAAAGAACTAGAACCCTTTAACACCTCAAACGTGGAAAGTTTATTAACAAGCTGCAACGTAGATTTAGTAAGCCGACATATAAATGTGCAAAAAATTCATGAATTAACCGGCGGGTATCCTCTTTCCGTTGGCGCTTTGTTAAAGTATTTCGAATCGCAGGCAAAAACCGGGCCTGAACAGCAAGCTGTCGTTTCTGAAAAGCAGGCTGTGGTTAAAGAGTTGATGGATCACGTTCTGATTCCGGCATTGGATTTTATGCTGAAACCCTTGTATGACGCTCTGGGAATCGAGACCAAAGCCACGGAATCTTTTTTGGAACGATGGCTCATTTTAGCTGCCTTGCGCGTTTTTGATGAAGATCGCCTGACTTTAGCTGCTTCACCTGCTGAAGCACAGCAGATGATGGATCAGCTCTTAACGTTGAACCTGATTGCCTACAGGAAAGAAAAACGCGGGTACGTTCTTGACAAGAATATTCATCATCTTTGGGGTCAGGTGGGACGCCATCAGTGGCCTGACAAGTGGTGTGCATTGCATCAGAAAGCCGCCGCGCTTTATGAAGATTGGTCAAGGCAATTCCCTCAAACAGCCCGGTTTTGGGATGAGGAAGCCGCTTATCATCGCGATATCCTGAACACAGAATGTAACCATCCAGAGAGGTGACACATGCCTGAGTCCTGGTCTCCCCTGCAATTTGCTTTAGCCCTGCCGCACATGGTGGGGCGTGAAGACCCTTTCAACACCATCGTTGCCCATATTCCGCCTGTCGGCTTCAAGGTTTTTTATCTTCATGGCCAGGGCGGCATCGGTAAAACTCGTCTGGAACAGGAGATCTTGAAGTATGCGCGGGATGCCCAAACACAGGCAACCGGGCTGATTGTCTTCAGTGAGCCGATAGATTTCTACCATTATCCGGTTCACTCCATTGACGGACTGATGCGTGCAATCCGGGCCGTTCTCCCACAACATGCGCGCACGCTTTATTTTGGCCTCTATGATGACGCCCTTAATAAAGCTCAGGAAGCTCAGCGCAAAGGGAATGTAGAGCGTGCCACGGAGTGGTACAAGAACGCAAAAGTATATTTTGAAGATGGGTTTTTTAAATTAACCCAGGCCCATCCCTTAGTGATGGCCTTTGATACGCTCGAGGTGCTGGGACGTGTTGACCCTCAGCATGACATTTTAAGCTGGTTATTTGACCGGTTGCAGCAAGCAAATAAGGGCATTACTTTATTGCTGGCAGGGCGCCCTTCTCCTGGCATCGAAACCTTTCTAAAGCAACGCGCAGGCAGCGCGCTTCAGAACATCAATGTCGGTGCCCTTTCTCAAGAGGCCATTGGGGAGTATCTGGGTTCCTTATCTGAACTTCTAAAAGAACAAGGACATGCCCGTGAAGCTGACCGCTTAAAGAATCTTACCGCGGAAGATCGCGAGCGACTGGCTTTGCTTACCGGAGGACGACCTATCTTCCTGGCGTTGGTCACGGAATGTTTCCTCTCCGCCGGGCAATGGCCAGAGATCTTCCAGAAGTCTTTGGATGAACTTCGGGCTATGTCCCCGGAGCAACTGCGTGAACTCCAGGAAGAAGCCCGCACTGCCATTCTGGGGCAGCTCTGGGCTTTAAGGGACCCCTGGCGCTCTACCCTGGAGTTGCTGGCTCTGACGACTAAAGGGATGAGTCAAGAATTGCTGGCTGCCCTTCAGAATATTGATGAGAATGAAGCCGCAGATAGACTTGAACGCCTTACGCATCTCACGCTAATTAAACAACGTCCATTTGAATCTGAACTGCGTGTTTACCTTCACGATGAACTCTATGCCCTTTTGAACGAAAGCTATCCCAACCCGCAGACACGTGCCAACAACCTGAGAAAAATAGCGGAGTGGTATGGTCAAAAGCGGCAAGAGCTTTTGGATCGGATTCGCAATGCCAACCAACAACAAGATCCCGTTCGTGAATGGGTACAAAAATTGCAGCAGGTCCAGATCGAACAAGTTCATTACCTGCTGCGCTGGCAATGGCAGGAAGGCCTGGCACAGTTTGTTGAATACAGCATTGATGCCTTTACCGCCTGGAACCCAATTCTGGATGGGTATCTCCAGAGCGAAGTGCGCGATTACGCGGAAAGCGTGTCTGAGGAACAGGTTAGAGCCCCATTGCTATGGGAATTAAAACTGGCTCAGGTACGACAGGAGCTGTTGAAGGGCAACAAAAGGGAAGCCGGAACTTTATTGGAAGATCTGCAACACGAGATTCCTGGTCCTCTGCATGAGGCCCATTGGAACATTTGGAAAGGGAATCTTTTTCTTGAGGAAGCCCATTACCGGGAAGCCATTGAGGCTTTTGAGAAGGCTGAAACCATATTATCCGGTTGCCAGGATGAGTCTCGCTTTGTCCGGCGCTTAAAAATCGTCCTTTACAATAGTAAGGGGTACGCTCTAAGACTTCAATTCAGGAACAGGCTCGCAGCCGATACATACCGAAAGGCCATACCATTCATTCGTGCTCTGGATAATCGTTATGAGCTATCGGATCTTCTTAAAAATCTGGCCTTTTGTCTGGCCGAGTCGGGAGAAGCGCGTGATGCGCTAAGCCTGATAGATGATGCTCTGGAATTGGCACAACGTGAAGGCGCCACTTACCTGGAGGGTCTGAGTAGGAACACCAAGGCTGCAATTTTAATCCGGGCTGGTGAACCTGAAGATGCTCTGATCCCGGCACGCAGAGCGTTGGAGCTTTTCCGATCACTGGACAATGCTCGTGGAGAAGGCCTGGCTTCTCTTGCCCTGGCCAACGCTTATCGGCGCATGGCGCTAAAGGTGAACATTCCGCGCCAGCAACGAGAGCATATTGAGCAGGCCCGCCAAGAGGTGGAAAAGGCGGTGGAGATTTTCACATCACGCTATAATGAACCCATCCGGCGCATCGAGACCTTCATTGAAGCCGGTTGTGTCTTGCGTGATCGCATTCGCATTGAAAGAGAAGGTTTTGGAGTTCCACCATCCTGGCTTCGGAGCGATCCTGAGCTGGCTGAGAAAGCGCGCGGCTATTTTTTAGACGCCATTCAGCCCTCACAGACGATCCCCTCTTACTACCTCATAGACGCTCAAATCAATCTGGCCTTGCTTGAGCTTTACCTGGAAAATTTCCAGGACGTTAAGTCTTGGCTAGAGAAAGCAGAAGCCACGGTGGAACAAGCTTATCGTTTGACACCTGGTGGCCCCTATCCTCCTGCGGCAGGAGAAGAAGGAGTCTGGCTAGCGCTGGGTAAGCTATACATGACGCGCGCTCAAATGCTGTGGCGGCGTCAAGGCTCCGACGATCTGGCGCGCATCAGCGAATATCTGACCCTTGCCATGGCTTACGATGAGCTTTTCTCTCCCGATTCCTTTGGCGCCCAACGGGGACAGGATGCTGTGTATCGGGTTTTGAAGAAAACCCCCTATCATGATCTGCAAACCATCTACCGCGAAGCCTGGCGCACAGCCCACCAGTACAACTTACCGCGCTCCCTTAGCCATGCGAGGAATCGCACCCTGATGATTCGTTTTTTGGAGAGAAACTTTGGCCCTTCGGAAGCCTACCTCTCGCCAGAAGAATTGAAGCTCTGGGCCACTGAATAGCTCCCCATCGAATAGGCCCCCACATTAAGAAGCAGCTCTTGCACTGAGGGCTGCTTCTTGCGTTGTTTGTAAAGCCAACTATAATGATTTATGCGGATGGCGCGATGGGTTTCTTTTTTTCATTCAAGGAGGCTTTTATGTTAGATAGAGATTGCGCCTGCCATGCCCCGGAATTGAAAGATGCCTCGCATCTGGTGTTTGCCTTTGTGGAAATCACCCCCGCTTGCAACAATCGTTGCTCCGGCTGCAGCAATGTCTATCTCGATCAGCGTCAGGCCGCGGCGATGCCCGTCACGGCCTGGGAAACGCTGTTGAAGAGCATCCGCCCCTACGTGGACTATGTCAAGCTCACCGGTGGGGAGCCGACGCTGTATCCGGCATTCTCGCGTCTGCTTGAGGTGTTGGAAGCCTTAGACCTGCCCTTCACGCTGTTCACGAATGCCCGCTGGCACGCACCAGAAACCCTGGTAGCAGCTTTACGTCATGCGCCTGGGTTACAGGGCCTGCTCATTTCACTGCATGGGGTAACGGCCCCGACGCACGAGGCTTTCTCCAGTGTGCCGGGGTCTTTTGTTGAAACCCTGGCAAACCTTCGGCGGGCCCTGGATGCGGCCATTCCGTGCACACTGAGCATGGTCATCACGCGTCATAATTGGGATCAAATTGAGGCTATGATAGAGCTGGCGCAGAGGTTGGGAGCGGAAGGGGTAGCATTCAATCGCTATATCGGCGCACCCTTGCCGGAATTAGAGCCAACTCCCGCTCAACTTTACGAAGCGTTGCAACGCATCGAAGCTGCTCAACGGAGTGGGGCCGCCGTCAAATTCGGTGTGCCGCTCAGCCTGTGCCAGTCTGAAGCAGCAGCCTCACCCTGCCTCGCCGGAGAAGCTTTTGTGACGATAGATCCGTGGGGGAAGGTGCGGCCCTGCAATCACGCACCTGTGGTCTTGGGAGATTTGCAAAGCCAGACGCTACCGGAAATTCTCGCCACTCCGGCCACGCAACAGTGGCGGAATTGGGTACCGGAAACGTGCCGCACGTGTGGATTTAGAGCCACATGCCGGGGAGGATGCCGCGCTGAAGCGCTCCTGCGCCCCGCGACGAGTTACGTCTGGTCGCCCTCGCCAAGATCGGAACGTGTTTTCACGGTGGCGTAGAGTTCGCGCGCCATCCACAGGCCATAGTGCCGTTCACCTAAACCCAGGATCACATCGGCCCCCTGTTGATAAACCACCCCCAACGCCCTGCGCTCATCCGCGTTCAGGGGGTAAATTTCCTCTGCGTGTCGCTGATAGAGCAGGTCGTACAGGATGGCACGCCAGCCGCTTTCACTGAGCAAAAACCCCGGCGCAGGCATGAGGTAAAGCGCCGTTTCCCCATCGCAAATGAAAGGAGGTAGCGCGCCAAGGCCTCCCATTTTCCCCGTCATGATCACAAAATCGGCGCGCGGAAGCGCCACGCCATACAAGCGTTGGCTGCAGACATCCAGGTCAGGACAGCCCGCAACCGCCAGGGCATCTTCCCCCAGAACGGGCGATCCGCCCACACCCAAACACAGGACGCCGGCAGTGTGATGCTGAGTGACCTCCTGCAAGGCCGCCATCCAGGCCCGCGGCGCGTCCCAAAAGGCATCGCCTTGCAGATTTTGCACACCGTAAAAGTGCACCTGTAAACCGTGGGTATGATAGAAGTCCAGCCAGGCCGGGGAACAGGTCAGTTTCTCCAGAGCGGGCAGCGCAAACTCGCGCGCATAGGCCTCACTGCGTGATAGGACGCGCTGACTGAACAGCGGTACCACCATCCCCCACAGGCCGCTCTCAAAGAAGCGCATCAGTTGCTGATACAGATACCTCTCGGAAAGCTCCAGCGCTGCCTGGAAGAACGCTGATCCGGAAGCCGGACAGTCGCTCATGGCCAGGGTGAGGCGCCGCGTGCCATCGGGGATGTAGACGCCAAGGCGTGGAAAGCCCTGCGCACGAATGCGCTCCGCAAGTTGCGCACGTTCTAATCCCATGAAGGTCTCAAAATCCTGCTCCATGGTTACCTCACCGGCAATACAAAACTGAACTTCGCCCCGCCATGGGGACGGTTTTCTGCCCAGATGTGTCCTCCATAGTGCTGGACAATTTCACGGCTGATGATCACGTTTACAGTTTAGCCTATTTCGCATGAAAGGCAATCACCAACATAGATATTTGATTTGCCAGGCTAACGGTCTGTGCTACAATCCGGAAAACTTTGCACATGAGCGTGATAAGGAAAGAAGTATGGATAAAACCTGGCGACGCAATTTTTACGCCGTTTGGGTGGCAGAATTTCTGGCTATTATCGGTTTCGCAACGTTTATGCCCATTTTGCCCTTTTACGTTGAGATGTTGGGGGTCCCCCCCGATCAAATCAACACCTGGTCGGGGCTGGTTATCGCCGCGCCAGCTTTTGCCATGGCCTTTATGTCGCCCATCTGGGGCGCGCTCAGCGACCGCTTAGGGCGAAAGTTGATGGTGGAACGTGCTTTACTGGGCGGTTGTCTGATCATCAGCCTGATGGGGTTGGCGCAGAATGTGCAGCAACTCGCCGCCCTACGTTTGTTGCAGGGTGCTTTGACCGGTTCCGTGGCCGCGGCGACGACCCTGGTCGCCAGCGCCACACCTAAAGAGCATTTAGGGGAAACGCTTGGCAAACTGCAACTGGCCATCTTTTTGGGGCAGTCCCTGGGGCCGATTGCAGGCGGGGTCATCGCAGACACCCTGGGATACCGGCAGGTGTTCATCGTTACAGCGGGGTTACTCCTGATAGCCGGTCTGCTGGTGCTTTTCCTGGTCCATGAGCGCTTTACCCCAAAACCGCGCGTGCATGATGGGCTTTCGCGACGTGCGCGTTGGCAGCAGACCTACGCTCTCTTTTTCGGCGGTTCGCTGCTGGGCCTGATACTGGTGCTGCGCTTCTCGCTGCGTCTGGGGCTGCGCATGTCCTCCCCGCTCTTGCCGCGACTGGCACAATCTCTTTTGCCACCGAACTCACCATGGTTGAGTTCGGCGGCCGGGGTATTGGTCTCCGTCTCTGGATTGAGCAGTGCCATCGCTGCCCCGCTGTTGGGACGCTGGGCTGATCGCCATCCGGGCGGAAGCCGACGCATCCTTTTAGCAAGCGCGCTCCTGGCCGGCCTGGGCTTGATGTTGCAATCTCAAGCACCAAGTTATGAGTTTTTGCTGGCGTGGGAAATCCTGGTGGGCATCGCCATCGGCGGAACGCTTTCCACCATCAGTGCTTACATCGGACGCCTGACCCCGCCTGAGCACACCGGCATGGCTTACGGCATGGATGCAACGGCGGTTTCGTTGGCCAACAGCATTGGGCCCATGTGTGGGGGCTGGTTAGCGGATCACACGTCGCTGCGTCTGGCCTTCATCGCAGGCGGGATGACGGCCTGGCTTTCGGCCCTGGGCGTCCTGCGCCTGCCACGCGATGAAGTCGCACCCGCCGCGGAAGAAGCTATCACCGCTTGATGCCAGACAAGGCTTGACGGGGCGCGTCATGCGGCGCGCCCCGTTTTTGCGCTTTGATGGGTTTTGCCCTACGGTTGCAAAATGTCCTCGCTGCGGCCCTCGACCGAAATCACCACTTTTTGGATGGTGCTGAATTGCAGGAGCGTCATTTGAATCTGCTTGATGATGAGGGAACCGCGCAGAGCGCCGCAGGGACAGGTCTCCAACTCCCGTGAGAAATCGGCATACGCCACGCCATCCTTGATGGTGAGGCTGCGAAGCTGCACGTATTCGCCCCAATCGGGATTCAGCTCCCGTCGGTGCTCCGCCACCTGTGCGGGCGTGGGGAGGGCGGAAGTCCAGCCCTGCGGATTGCCGGGCGGCGGTCCCCATAGCAGGATGTTGAGCGCAGCGCGTCCGACCGCTACGGTTTTGGGAATGCGCACCGTCGCGGTCACCGGCTCCTCACCCTTGATCCAGACGACCTTAATCGCCATGGTGTTGGGGTCGTCGGCGGGCAGATACTGCACGGTCTGGCGCGCGAGCAACACGTCCTGATCGTCGTAGATTTCGATGCGGGCAGGCTGAGCCGTCCGGGGGCCTTCACCATCGAGCACGGCCATGAGGAAGCCGCGTCCGTCGAGGCCCGGCAGGGTGTCGAAAGCGCGTTCAAAACTGCTGCCATCCTGCCAGATGACGCGCACGCGCACACGCTGGCCCGCATCGCCAACGCGCGCCAGCAGGCGAATGGGCAGCGTCACCTGCTCATCGGCTGCGGGCACCTCGATGGTGCCGCTCGTGCTGAAGTCGAAATTGAGCGCCACCCGTGCGCTGACGACGATAGAGCCATCGCGCATACTCAGCTCGGCGATTTCCAGCACGCCCCTGCCACTGAGCGCGTTACAGCCCACAACCGAGACGAAACTGCCCGGCTGGCCCATTTCGACCTGAACCATGAGCGGCGCTTCGTAGAGCACGTTGCCCGCGGCATCGTAGATGCGCAAGCGATAGGTAGCCTCGAAGGGCGCCATGGTGAAATCGCCCCGTACCGTGAAAGGGCAGCGCACCGATTGATTGGGAGCGGGATAGGTAATGCGCAACTGCCGCGGGTTGGGTGTGGCGCTTGGGCGTGCCTGGCCTGGGGTCGGGGTTGGGGATGCGGGCACGCCGGTAGCGGTAGGCTCAAGCGTCGGTGGGATGGGCGTATCGGTGGGCGCAAGGACGGTGGGCAGCTCCACCGTAGCAGTCGGCGAGGAGGGAAGGACCGGCGCGGTGGATGTGGCGGTAGCTGTGGCGAGCGGCAGGGTGGGCGTGGGACGCGAACAGGCCATCAGCAGCATGAGGAGCAGTAGCCCATACCAGCTTCTGCGTACCATGGTATAGCCTCCTTGAATGAAACGAACCTGAAAGGTAAACCTGAAAGCTTAAAAGCTCCCTTGACAAGGAATACGTTAAAAAGCCCCTTTTTGTTCCCGTGGAGGAAACACGCCTGAACCACGGGATTCAGCTCAGCGCAAAGCCCATACATAACGCGCGCGGTAGCGTAAGGTTTTGCTCTGACTTGCAGTCAACGGTGGGAGCGTCCCATGACGCCCCCCAATTTCTCATGCCAGAAAGGATACAGGCGACGAGATTGGGAGAGCATGATGCGGAATAGCGTGTTCCGGCACTTCTCTGGCGGAGAGGAACAGGGTCTTGCCGATGCTCACGCTGCCGCGCGCATGGTGGCGCGCATCATCAAGCAGGGGGATGAGCGTTTATCGGAGGGGTACGCGAAACAGGCACAAAACCGTGCGCCACCATCCCCCAAAAGATGCCTGATAACTACTTTTTACGCGCCTCCCATTCGGGACGCAGCAGGCCGTAAACGTACAGGTCGTAGCGCGCGCCATCCCGATGGACGTAGGCGCGCAAGGCCCCTTCGCGTTGAAAGCCAAGTTTCTCGTAGAGATGGATGGCACAGGCGTTGTAGGCAATGACGTAAAGTTGCACGCGATAAAGGTTCAGCTCCGCGAAGGCGAAGTCGAGCAGCAACGTCATCGCTTCGCGCCCGTAGCCTTTGCCCCGTTGCGCCGGGTCACCGATGCCAATGCCTACCTGCCCGACCCCGTTGTTCCATTCGATGTTGACCAGCTCGATGTACCCAAGCATGGCAGGGTCGTCCAGACGCCGCACGGCAAAGACGAAATCTGTGTTGGAGTTCTGCCGGGTGACAATGTAGTGCTGTAACCGCTCCAGCGGCAAAGGCGTAGCCGTCGAGGTGTCGAAGAGGCGCAGAAAATCGCTATCTTCGTACCAGGTGACCAGCGTTTTGATGTCTTCCGGCGTCAGAGCATTGAGCTGCAGGCGTGGACCGATGAGGATGCGGGAAGGACGACGGAGCGAGTTTTCCATCAACGCCTCCATACCATCCAGATTACGGAAATGAGCAGCCAGGCGCGCACGCCCTGTTCGGCCCAACTGCCGGTGCGCACGCGCAGGTGCTTGGGAAGGAGATGGATGGGTTTGGAATAGAAGGGTTTGAACAGGCGCAATCCGCTGGTGGTGAGCATGTCGAGAATCAGATGGCTGGCATAGCCCGCGCCGAACCACAGGCCCATGCGCGGCAAGTCCAGACGGATGCCCAAAGCCCACGCTGCCGCGGTAAGCAAGGCCCCAATGATCAACCAGTGGGTGGCACCGCGGTGACCGCCACTAAGGGCACGGATGAAGCCGGAAAGGGTTTGCGTGAGAATGTTAAGGATGCTGGCTCCTCCTTTGATGGTCGTGCCAATGGCCACGTCAATGGGGTCGTTGGCGCGCGGTTTGATGATTTGTTCAGCTTTGCGCGGCAGGTTGGCTACCGTCGAATGCGGCTCGTCAATATCCGGTAGCAACGCGCCCAATGCGGCCACGGCAGCGCCAATAAGAAGCTGCGAGACGGGAAAATCGCCCACGTAGTACACCGCTCGCAAGGATGTTACCTGCCCCACCAGACGTTCAGCCACCAAAGCGGCTGCCAATCCCCCTACTAAATGTGTTGATCCTCTCACGGTCATCCTCACTGAAATGTTCTTGCTCCCTTATGATAGCATAAAACTCAATGGCTGGAAGCTGGATGCTGGAAACCTGGAATGGAAACGGTAACACCTTGTTTTCCCGCAGGCTTTAAGGTATAATTTGCCGCGTTTAACTTTGGAGGTGGTTGATGAAGAGAATTTACCCATGGTTAGCGCTCCTGCTTATCGTAAGCGGGCTGTGGATGCAGGTCCCGGCGCGGGTACAGGCACAGAGCGAGACACCCGTTTATCTTTATTTCTTCTGGGGTGATGGTTGCCCTCACTGCGCGGAAGCCGAGCCGTTTTTGAAAAGCCTGGCGCAGCAATATCCCACGCTGAAAATTGAGGCGTTTGAGGTGTGGTACAACGTCGAAAATCAGACGTTGTATAAGCGCATGAGCGAGACCCACGGTTTCAAAGCGCAGTATGTTCCTGCCATCTTCCTCGGCGATCAGTATTGGATTGGCTATAACCATACTATCCGCGATGAGATTGCGCGCGCTGTGGCGCAGTACGTGGTAACGGGAGCGCCGGATGCTGGCGCGGGCATCATCCCCGGCCATGAGGTGACGACGCAGCCCACACCGACGCCGATCACCACCCCGCAGCCCACCCCATCCCCCACCCCCGGCGGCGATGTGTGCTTGCCAGATACGGTTGAGGATTGCGGCCCCACCGGGCCCACGACGACCCTGACGCTGCCCATTCTGGGCACGGTGGACTTGAGCACAACTTCGCTCGCAGTAAGCACCCTGCTCATCAGTTTTGTGGATGGCTTTAATCCCTGTTCGCTGTGGGTGCTTTCAGTGCTCATCGCCCTGAGCCTGCATACCGGTTCCCGCAAAAAGCTGGCGATTATCGGCCTGGTGTACATCACCGTGACGGCGCTGGTGTACGTGCTGTTCATCGTGGGCCTGTTCACGATGCTTTCGGTGATGCGCTTCCTGGGCTGGATTCAGGTGGCGGTGTCTCTGCTGGCGCTTTTCTTTGCCGTGGTTAACATTAAGGATTATTTCTGGTATAAAGAGGGCATTTCCTTTACCATTGACGACGCCAAGAAACCCGGCCTTTACAAACGGATGCGCCGCGTCCTGCAGGCGGGCGATTCGCTACCGGCTATGGTTATGGCAACCATTGGCCTGGGGGCGGGCGTTTCTCTGGTGGAATTCTCCTGCACGGCAGGATTTCCGGTGGTGTGGACCAATCTTGTCGCGGCGCAAAAGGTGACCCCTCTGGTTTTTGCCGGTTTGTTGCTGCTTTATATGCTGATCTATCAGATTGACGAACTGGGCATTTATGCCGCTGCCGTGATTACCATGCGCGCGAGTAAGCTGGAAGAGAAACACGGGCGCGTGCTTAAGCTCTTCGGTGGGATGCTGATGCTGGTCCTGTCTGCGGTCATGCTCATTGATCCCAGCTTGATGAGCGATCTGAGCATGTCGCTGCTTATCTTTGTGATTGCTTTCGCGCTGGCCGGGCTGATCCTCTGGTTGCACCGCGTGGTGTTGCCGCGTTGGGGCATCCTCATCGGCACGGAAGAAGAGCTGCTCAAAGCGGCACAGGAAAAGAAACGCGCTTAGCCCTTTGTAGTGCCCAAAAACAGTTGGAATGAGGGCGCCACCACCATGCGCCCTCATTCCGTATCCGGGATGGGGGGCAGACCATGCCGGGCCTCTCACATCCCTTCAATCCAGGCAAGCGATTCCCTGGAGGGAATCCAGAACGCCTCTTTTATCTTTCCTGAAATTGAGATACAATTAAATAACTTCACATCACCCTACAATAAGAAGCCCGTGTATGGGGATAGCTGACCGAATCAGGCCCCAGCGGATGCTGAGACCTGAACAAGGAGGATTCAAGTATGAAATTGGATGAAATTGCACGCGTCGTTGAAGGTCAGATCGTTTACAACCCGACGTTCGATCTGGACATCGAAGAAGCTTTTGCTTCGGATTTGATGAGCGATGTGCTGGCTCTGGCGAACTCGGACATGTTGTTGATTACCGGCCTCATCAATCGGCAATCCATTCGGACCGCGGAGATGGCGGATATGCCCGCGATTTTGTTTGTGCGCGGGAAACATCCCACCGAAGACATGATGGAACTGGCGCGCGAAACCGGCATTGCGATTCTGGTTTCGCCTTACACCATGTACGAAACGTGCGGCCTGCTCTACATGGCGGGGTTGCGCGGTAAGGGCAAAATTCAAGGCTTATAAACACCATGAAAGATAGCCTGGATGTGCTGGCGCGCCTTGGACCGGGCGCGTCGCTTTCTAAAATCCACGAGCTGATCCGCGAGATTAACGTGGGGCAGGTGATGACCTCGCCTGTTTACACCGTCAGCTCGTGGGAAACGATGGACGCGGTCAAGATTTCGATGCGCGAACATCGAATATCCGGCCTGCCGGTGGTGGATGATGGCGAACTGGTGGGCCTGGTGAGCACGGCGGACCTCATCCGCGCCCTGGAAGAGGGCCGCTTAAACGCCCTGGTTGCGGAGTACATGACGCGCGAACTGGTCTGCGCCCGTGTGGATGAGCCAATCCTGGAAGCGCTGCGGCGCGCCGAGAAAACCGGCGTGGGACGCATGCCAGTCGTGGATGCGGAAGGCAAATTGCGCGGCGTGCTCACCCGCGGAGACATCGTTACAGGGCTGCTCCATGCCCTGCAACAGGCTTACAGCAACTTTGAACAACAACGCCGTCCGCATTACTTTTTTGAGGCGCTTGAATCCGATGATACCAGCCTGATCCTGCGCTACCGCGTGCGTTTTGGCGATTTCACCCATGGCGGACATGCCTCGGCGCGCATCAAACAGGCGCTGCTCCGCATTGGAGCCTCGGCCAAATTTGCGCGGCGCGTGGCGATTGCGACTTACGAGGCCGAAATCAACCTCATCATCCATACCACCGATGGCGGCTACATGGTGGCGGAAATCCACCCCGACCGTATCACCGTGGTGGCCCATGACAGCGGCCCCGGCATCCCTGACGTGGATCTGGCGCGACAACCCGGATACTCAACCGCCTCGGACATTGCGCGAGAGATGGGCTTCGGCGCCGGCATGGGTCTCCCTAATATCGAACGATGCGCCGATGAAGTCAATATCTGGTCAGCGGTAGGGGTTGGAACGCGCGTAGAGATGATTTTCTACGTACCCCCGGAGGAAATTCAAGGCATGTAATTTGCCAGGCGGGGAAGTTATCCGCCGCAGGAGCATGAAGGAGGGTTGAACGTGAAAGTACGGGAATGGATAGCGGCAACAGGGTGGGAGATGTTGACCGAAGCGATGCCAGCCCTGGAGGGTGAGGCGAATGGCGGTTACGTGGCCGATTTGTTGAGCTGCGTCATGGCCGGCGCGCAGCCGGAACAGCTCTGGTTTACCCTGCAGACGCATAGCAACATCGTCGCCGTTGCGTCCCTGACCGGTGTGGCGGCGGTGGTGATTTGCGAGGGGGCCACAGTAGCCGCGGATACCATCCAGAAGGCCAATGAACAGGGCGTGGTCGTGCTGCGCAGCCCCCATCCTGTGTACGAAACCGTCAAACAGGCGGTGGCGCTGGGCCTTTAAGCCATGCGCATCGTGCGGGCGGATTTGCACCTCCATACCGTCCTTTCGGCCTGCGCCGAAGTGGAGATGCTCCCCCCTTTGATTGTTGACGTTGCTTTACAGCGCGGTCTGGACCTCATCGCCGTCACGGACCACAACGCAACGGCCAACGCAGCCTCTGTGATAGCGGCAGCGGAAGGCACTGGGCTTCACGTCTTGCCCGGCATGGAGTTGCAGACGCAAGAGGAAGTAGACCTGCTCTGCCTCTTCGATACCCTGGAGCAGGCCGCGCGCTGGCAGGCGCAGGTGGATGCCTGCCTGGCACCTTTACCGAACGATGTCGAACGCTTTGGTCCGCAATACCTGGTGGATGCAAAGGGTGACTTTGTGGCGGAGGACGAGCGCATGCGGCAGATCCCCGCGCAGATCGGTCTGGAAGCGGCCATCGTCGCCGTGCAGCGTCTGGGCGGCCTGGCCATTCCGGCGCACATTGATCGGCGCGTGAAGGGGCTGATGGGCGTGTTGGGCCTGTGGCCGCCGGGCTTAGCGGCAGATGCAGCGGAAGTGTCGCCGAATCTGCGCCCCTCGCAGGCGCGGCAGCGTTACCGTTTTTTACCGGCGGATGTGCCCCTCATCACGTCGTCGGATGCGCACTTTTTAGATGGCATCGGGCTGGTGATGACGGAATTCACGGTGGCAGCGCCGAGCGTTACCGAGCTGCGCCTCGCCTTGCGCGGCCTTGAAGGACGCAGCTTCCGCGTGCCGTAGGCGCGCGCGCATCCTCACCCGCAAAAAAGCGCGCCATCTTGTACGGACGCCCGATGCGCCCAAGGTATCACCGACTGAACCTGCGGAACGAGCTTCATGCACGAACGCATCAAGTGTCGGCCCGTGATCCGATCTATGCGGAATCGCGGAAGTTTAACCTTCATTCATTATAAGGGAGGAAAGCATGGTCAGGCGATGGATACTCGCCACTTTACTGATAGCTTTTTCGTTAGCCTGCGCCCTTGTCCAAAACACGGCCACACCCAACACACCGACGCTTACCCTGACTGAGCCGGCAACCTTCGCACCGACCGCCACCACCGGGTCTGAGCCAACCCCCACGTCGCCGCCCAGCGCAACGCCCACGTCCGAGCCGACCGCGGCCCCGACGGCTATGCCATCCGCCACGGTACAGGTACCGGAGAACAGTGTCCGCGTGCAATTTGCGCCCGGCGCCACCTCGTGGGCGACTGAGGATGCCCTGCTCCGCAATCAAACCCGCACCTACCTGGTGAACGCGATGCAGGATCAACTGATGACGGTGCTCGTCACCTCGCCGTTGGAGCGCGTTTACATCACCATTGTCGGCCTGAACGACGGTGTACCGCTGGCGCGGGCGCAGATGGGGGCCACGGGATGGAGCGGTAAGCTGCGCGCCACACAGGACTACGCCATCACCGTCTCCACCCTGGATGGCGCACCCGCGCGCTATACGCTGAACATCATCATCCCGCGCCGCCTGAAACCGGACCCGGAGCGCACGGTGATTGAACATCAGGGCCATCTGGAGCCGTTTGAGGTTAAGGAATACGCGCTGGAAGTACCCGCCGGTCAGCTCCTGATGGTGGATATCCTTTCCCAACAACTGGTAGGGCTGACCATCGTAGGGCATGATGATGGGAATCCGTACAAACGGGCCGTTTCGGAAGAGCCTTTCTGGTCAGGTTTTGTACCCACCACGCAGGATTACCTCATCGAGGCCGTGGCAGCGGGACAGGCCGCGGATTACACCCTGCGCGTGACCTTGCCGCGCGAGATTCGTTTTGATGCCGGTGCCGTAAAGAAGGACATCAAAGCGACCCTGCCCGCGCTGGACATTCACACCTACGTCCTCGCGGCGAATGCCGGACAGCACATAAATCTCAAGCTGGAGGCCAACGCTACAGCGCATCTGGAGCTGTACGGCTATGAAGATGGGCAGCCGCTGCTGCGAGCCGATGCGGGGGAGACAAGCTGGGAAGGCCTTTTGCCCGCCACGCAGCACTACATCGTCGAAGTGGTTTCGCGCCACGATAAGGCGGTGACTTATACCCTGAAGGTGGAAATCAAGTGATGAGCCTGATGGCTTTCAGGAGCACTCAGGCTGTTGATGGGCTTTGCTCACGCCAACGATACCTCTATGAGTAGCGAAAGGAGTTGCTATGACCGATAACAAACCGAAATACGTGATTCTCTTAGGCCCGCCCGCTTCGGGGAAGGGCACACAGGCGGCGCGCATCCGTGAGACCCTGGGCATTCCGCACGTGGCCAGCGGAGATTTGTTCCGCGAGAACTTGAAGAACGCCACGCCTCTGGGCATGGAGGCGAAGGCCTACATGGACCGCGGCGAACTGGTGCCCGACGACATTACCATCCGCATGGTGATGGAACGCCTCTCCCGTCCGGACTGCGCGGTAGGCGCGCTACTCGATGGCTTTCCGCGCACCATTCCACAGGCCGAGGCGCTGCAAAAAGCCCTTGCGGAAAAGGGTCTCAGCATCAACCTGGTGGTGAACATTGTCGTACCCGATGATGTGCTCGTGGAGCGGGTGACGGGGCGCCGTCTTTGTCGCACTTGCGGCGCTTCGTACCACATCAAATTCAATCCGCCCAAGGTCGAGGGCGTCTGTGACCTCGATGGCGGCGAGCTGTATCAACGCGATGACGACCGGGTGGAAACCGTCCGCAAACGCTTAGAGGTGTACTGGAAACAAACCAGTCCCTTGATTGACTACTACCGCGCGCAGGGCGTTTTGGTGGACATTGACGGTAATCGTCCCATCCCGGAGGTCGAAGCGGCGCTGATGGCAGCCTTAGCGCAGGTGTAACGCAAGCGTGGGGAGGGGGCGATGTTAGAGAAAGTAGACCTCACCCGGAAGCTTTCGAAAGCCGATTACAAAGCGCGGATGCCGCGCCTGCAAAATCGGTTATACGACCTGCAGAAGGCCTGCTGGGACGCCCTCATCCCCACCATGATCGCCTTTGAGGGCTGGGATGCGGCGGGTAAAGGCACGACCATCAACCTGCTCACCCGCCGCTTGGACCCGCGCGGTTTCAAGCTGTACGCCATTCAAGGCGCGCGCACGTACGAACGTCACATGCCGTGGCTGTGGCGTTTCTGGCTCAAGGTGCCCAATTACGGCCAAATCGCTATCTTCGATCGGAGCTGGTATGGGCGCGTCATTGTGGAGCGCGTGGAAGGCTTCACGCCGGAGGAAGAATGGCGCCGGGGCTATCAGGACATTGTGGATTTCGAGCGCACCTTAGCCGATGATGGCTACATCATCATCAAGTTCTTCCTCCACATCAGCAAAGAAGAGCAATACCGGCGCTTCAAAAAGTTGGAAAAAGACCCCCTGGAAAGCTGGCACGTGCAGCCAGAGGATTGGGAGCACCACCGCAAGTATCATGAGTACTTGCTGGCCATCGAGGACGCGCTGGCGCGCACCGAGACGGAATGGGCGCCCTGGACCATCGTCGAGGCGACTGACCGGTACTGGTGTCGCGTCAAGGTCTTCGAGACCATCATCGGGCGGATGGAGGAGGCTTTGAAGCTGCGCGGCAAGCCCCTGCCGCCGGAAGCTCCCATCGCCGAGGATAACGGCGGCGATCCCGCGGACGGGGAGGAGGTGCACGATGCTGGAAACGATTGATCTCAGCAAGCGGCTTGAGCCGGATGTGTACAAGCGCGAGCTGGTGCGCTATCAATTGCAGTTACGTGAGCTGGCCTATCAGCTTTATGTGCAGAAGCGCACCCTCATCGTGGTGTACGAAGGTTGGGACGCGGCGGGCAAAGGGGGCAACATCAAGCGCGTGACGGAGCGCCTCGATCCGCGCGGCTACGAGGTGCTGCCCATCGCTGCCCCGCAGGGCGAGGACCGCACCCATCACTATTTGTGGCGCTTTTGGCGGCGCTTAGTTCCACCCGAAGAGAAACAGGTGCTCATCTTTGACCGGAGCTGGTATGGGCGCGTGATGGTGGAACGCATCGAAGGGTTCTGCAGCGAAGCGGCCTGGCGGCGCGCCTATCGGGAGATTAACGAATTCGAGCGGCAGCTCGTTGACCACGGCATCTTCCTGGTCAAATTCTGGATTCACATCAGCAAAGACGAACAATATCGTCGCTTTATGGAACGGCAGAACGACCCCTACCGCTCGTGGAAGCTCACCGATGAAGACTGGCGTAATCGCGCCAAATGGGAAGCTTACGAAGAAGCGGTTGAGGAGATGTTGCTCAAGACCAGCACGGTTTACGCCCCCTGGACGATTGTCGAGGGCAACGATAAACTCTACGCGCGCGTGCGCACCCTGCAAGTCCTGGTCGAGACGCTTTCCAAAGGCCTGGATTACGAGCCAGCGCCCGTCATCGCCGACGATAAAAAGAAGGGGAAAGGCAAGGCTAAGGACGAAGGCGAAACGAAACCGGACGAGGAGGGCAAAAAGAAGAAAAAGAAGAAGTGAGCACCTTGCGTCCGTTGGGTGCAGCGGAGCGCTTCCTGGCGAAGCGCTCCGCTTTGGTGACAGGAAGGTGGGTAACGGCAAGGAGGCCGAAAGGTTTTGAGTTTGCGGGTAACAGTTTGTATGCAGCCTGTATCCAGGCTTGCAAAAAAAAACATGTATAATCTTTGAGCGTCTGGCGGGAATAGCTGATCAATTTCACACTTCATTGGGGGGAAGGAGTATGAAACTGCGGTGGCTTTTCCTTTACGGTGCTCTGATGAGCGTCCTGAGCATCGCGGCGGTCACTTTCTTTAGTGTTTTCCTCGCCATGCAGGGCGTGTCTGTTCCATGGGTTCAGACCGTGCCGAGCGGATACGCGGTCAATCATGTCGCCACCGTTCCCATCGGCTTATGGCTTGGAGCCATTATCACTCTGAGTACCCATGCTTTGGCCATGCGCAAACATTCTTCCGCTTACTATTTCATGGCCATTCTACCGATTGTACTGGTAATAAGTTTCACTTTTTTTCTGCTCTATGCAAGTGCCTGTAAAGCATGTGCAACATCGTTTTGTTCGCACGTGTCTTCGTGCGGAATTAACGTACAAATCACTCTCACATTGTTTGAATTGTACTGCAACTGCGCGCAGGCTCTGCCCGGGTTTATAGCTGGCTTAATCTAAGTGCCGGGGAATTCCCGCCAGACACTTCCCTCCCAAGCCATGCAGTCTCTGAAGCTTACCCGGTGGCATGGAGCCAGGCCAATGACGGGGACTTTTTCTGGCTTTTTTCGTAACTGACCGCCATCCCCTATCGAAGCGATCGTTGAATTCGCCGCTGATAAGTTTTTAACTGCGTGAGCAAAGGCCAGGGCAAAAGCAGGATAGGCGAAGGCGTTGCCTGCGCCTATCCTGAGGAGGGAAGCCGTTACCTGTTTTCAACCTGGGGTGACAGGACAGGCTGTTTCTGATTTGCCCGGGCTTGCGGAAAGCTCCCGGTGCGCTATAATTTCCCGCCTGAGGATAACGCACCGAAAGCGTAAAACTTGAATAGAAACCATAGCAAAAACCATAAGGAATCAAGTATGCTGTCTTTGCTTCGGCTCTATCTAAAAGCTTTACGTTTTCAAAGGGGATATATGGTGTTCTCGCTTCTGCTCTGGGGCATGGCCCTGACAGGGCGAGGTGCTCCTGTAGATACCCCTACGATGCCGTTGCTTTTCGTGTTCCTGGCCCTGCTCCTGACCAATTTTATCGCACCGCAACACCTTCTTCGTACCTCGGAGTTTATCGAGGGGCTGCCCTATGCAAGAGAAAAAATGGCCGCTCTCATCCTGATCCCACTGAGCATGACGTTGTTGCCCGCGCTTTTCATCCTGTGGGGGGCAGTACCTCAAATTTTATTCTACGGCATCAGCCTGGGGCTCATTGGCGCCTTGAGCGCTCGAAGTTCTTTTGCCTTTGCTTTTCTGCCGTTTGTCTTAGTCACGCCCTTGCTCAAGTGTGAGACTTACCGCACCATGACGCTTTTCTTGTTTGGATTACCTTATGCGGTAGCCGCAGCGCTCTATGGAACTCGCAAGATCAGGATGTTTACCTGGCATGGCTTTCGTTACGCTCCGCGCTACTCTCTGGCAGTCCTATCGGGACTCCTGCTCCTTGAAGCCGTTTATCTTCAGCTTAAAACGCCGATGCGGTTTGTCGTCTCCGAACGGATGGTAGGGGTAGATCAGCCCGAATTTACCCTGTTTTTTCCTGTCCTTCTCTTTATGTTCATGCTTTTTGCCTACCTCCCTTTCGTCAATGGGCTTGGGCTGCGTAGCGCTGAAACAGTCTTGGCCACAAGCCTGAAGCGCCTGAGCACACCCTGGTCAAGACGTGCCTTAGCGTTTGGTTTCGCTTTGCTCCTCAATCTACCGCTTGCCCCTGTGTTGATGAGTTTCCGTTTCATGGACATAGGTTGGAAAAGCGTCTTCAACTTGCTCATCTTAGGAGCATGGATGAATGCCATCTTGCCTAACGAAGAGCATCATCCGGCCTTCAATTACACCGCTATCGTTTACCTTTTTGCCATCAACCTGACGCCTCTGCTGCCTCCCTTGACGCTATTGGTTGGGGCTTTCATCAGTACCGTTCTCTTGTACGATATAGATCGTCTTCTATGGCCTCCAAAGCTTTCATAGCCATATTGTTCGTTAACGTATGGCAACTTGCCCCCTGGTGGCTTTTTGCCCTCATGGCTGTGCCGTTCCTGTGGGTCGGGCCATGGCTCTTCATCCGTATAGAGCTTGCCATACTCTCGATTCCCATCAGTCTCTTGATGCACGAAATGCTCCACGCCTTGCCCTTGCCCGCAAAAACTCGCTATACGATCATCCGAACGCCATTTTGCCTTGCACTAACCCTGAACGAACCCCTCCCCACACCGGGGCGTGCCTTGCTCTCGGCGTGTCTTCCCGGGTTACTCCTGCCCGCGTTCGGTTTATGGCTGATGCGTTACCATGTGCTCATAGCCTTGCCCTGGCTTTTGCATTTCATCTCCTTGCCTTTTGATTGCTTCGAGTGGTATCGCATGACTTTGTGGAGGAAACAAGAATCATGACGATCTTACAAGTTCAGAATCTCTACAGCGGTTATCAGCAGCCTTTACTCCAT
This sequence comes from Anaerolineae bacterium, assembly GCA_034432595.1. GTDB lineage: Bacteria > Chloroflexota > Anaerolineae > B4-G1 > SLSP01 > DAOTZR01. The sequence continues at coordinate 46,251 of DAOUBT010000013.1, forward strand.
GTTGATTTTACATTGAACGAGGGTGAACATCTGGTGTTGTATGGCCCCAACGGAAGCGGCAAAAGCACGTTCATGAAAACCCTTGCCGGATTGCTTCCCCCACTGAGCGGGGCTGTCCTATACGACGGGCGTTCTGTTCACAAGACGAAATCCCTCGCTGCCGCTATTTTTTACCTGCCGGAAAAGGTAGAACTGCCGGAGTTTCTCACCCCGCGCGAATATGTGACGCTCATGGCAGAGTTTTACCGTACCCGCCCCGATGCACAACGTTTACAGGCAGGATTGGAGCTGCTGGGCCTGACCGCCTTAGCGCAAAGTCCAATTAAAATTTGTTCCATGGGGCAAAAGCGACGGGTACAACTACTTGCTGCTTATGTGCTGCAAAGGCCCTTTACACTTCTGGACGATCCCCTTATTGGCATAGATCATTCAGGCCTGGATGGGTTTTCGCGTTTCATGCAAGACCTGTGTCAGCACGGTCTCGTGGTGATAACAGCACGTCGCACCTATCCGGGTTTGCAAAGCCGCGACGTGACGCCGTTGCGCGTGATGGACGAGGTGGGCCGTTCAACGCCTACCATGCCGTAACTTTTTTCTCGCCACGCCGTCATAATTCATGTGAAAGCACAACCTGACCTGCTCAGCCGCGTTCAGCGTTGGGAGCTGGATGCTTTGGCCGAGGCGTATGACCTTTACGCCCCGGCGCTCTATCGCTACGCCTGGCGTCATGTAGGCGATGTCGCACAGGCTGAAGACATCGTGAGCGAAACCTTTCAGCGCCTGCTGAGCGCGCTCAAGGCAGGGCAGGGGCCGCAGGAGAATTTACAGGCCTGGCTTTATCGCGTCGCCCACAACCTCATCACCGATACCTACCGCCGTCAAATCCCGCAAGAACCTGTGCCTGTGGATGAGGACTCGCCTCTGCCTGCGCCCGACTGCAGCGCCGAGGTCGCTTTACAGCGCGTCGAAGCGGAGCGGGTGCGCCGGGCACTGTGGCAACTCACCCCCTTGCAGCGGCAGGTGGTGATGTTGCGTTTTTTGGAGGGATGGGATTTGAACAGCGTCGCACAGTTGCTGGGACGCGAAGTCAACGCCATCAAGGCGTTACAGCACCGCGCGATTGCTACGTTGCGTAGCCTTCTGGAGGAAGACCATGAAACCGGAACAGGAGCTTGAATTGCCCGAAAGCGTGGCGCGCGCTTTCGCGTCGTTGCGTGAGGTCCCACCGCCTGACGCGGAACGCTGGGCCGCACGCCGCGCAGCTTTTTTACAGCAAGCGCAAAATGAACGTCCTGCGGCCGTAACCTTTGCGCCTTCCGCGCGTCATAAAGAGCAAGAATCACCCAAAAGGGGATTCAAACTCTGGTTCGCGAAGGAGGGAAATCTTATGGTTACGGCGTTGAAACTGATGCTGATCTTTTCGCTGATGTTCGGCACGTCGGCGGGGACGGTGAGCGCCTCGCAGAACAGCGTGCCCGGTGATCCGCTCTACGGCGTCAAGCTGGCCTGGGAGCAGGCTCAGCTCAATCTGGCCACGAAACCGGAGGCAAAGGTGGAGCGGCTGTTGACCATGGCGCAGACGCGCTTGCAGGAAGCGGAAAAACTCGCCGCGGCAGGCAAGGACGTGCCCACAGCTCTTGCGCAGCGCTATCAGGCCCATGTGCAGGAAGCTGAACGCCTGATTGGAACGTGCGAAGAACCCGTGCGGCAGCAGTTGATGGATCGCCTGCAGACGCGCCTGGCCGAACACGAACAGACCATGACGCAGCTCGCCGAGCGGGTGCAGACGCGCGCGCAGTCCGAGGCGGCACTGCAACAGATGCTCCAGACGCAGCAGCAGGTACGCGAGCGCTTGCAGCAGCAATGGCAGGATGGGACGCCCGGTCAGCAAGGCCCCGCAGGTCCTGGCCCGAATCCCACCGGCACGCCGCAGGGTCCCAACGGCCCGAATCCGGGCGGCGGCGGTGGTCAGCAAGGCCCCGCAGGTCCTGGCCCGAATCCCACCAGCACGCCGCAGGGTCCCAACGGTCCGAATCCGGGCGGCAGCGATGGTCAGCAAGGCCCCGCAGGTCCTGGCCCGAATCCCACCAGCACGCCGCAGGGTCCCAACGGTCCGGGTCCGAATCCGGGCGGCAGCGGACAGGAGCCTTCACCGACCTGCACGCCCACGGGTGGACAGCAAGGCCCCGGCCCGAATCCCAACCCCGGCGGATCCGGTAGTGGGCGCCCCTGAACTTCAGCCTGAACAGACACCGCCCCCGCGCTTTGCGGGGGCGGTGTTGTGCGTGAGTCCTCATCAACCTGACTTTGCAGCCTGATTTACGTGCCTTCGTGCCAGGATTGCAGGTAGAGGCGCTGTTCCTCAGTGAGGACATCAATGTTGACGCCCATCGCTTCCAGCTTGAGCGCAGCAATCGCCTGATCAATCTCTTCCGGCACAGAGTAGACGGTCCTTTCGAGCTTATCCGCGTTGCGCAGCATGTACTCAGCGCTGAGGGCCTGATTGGCGAAGGACATGTCCATCACCGCGCTGGGATGGCCTTCTGCCGCCGCGAGGTTGACGAGACGGCCTTCGGCCAACACGTGGATGCGACGCCCATCGCTCAGGGTGTACTCCTCCACGAAGGGGCGCACGCGGCGCGGCGGCGCTACGGCCAGCTCGGCCAGCGCGGGCAGGTTCAACTCGACATTGAAGTGCCCGGAGTTGCACACGATGGCCCCATCCTTCATGACCTCGAAGTGCTGCCGGTCAATGACGTTCTTGTTGCCGGTGGAGGTGACGAAGATGTCGCCCTGCGGCGCGGCCTCAATCATGGGCATGACGCGGTAGCCATCCATGACCGCCTCCAGCGCCTTGAGCGGGTCAATTTCCGTGACGATGACGTTGGCACCCATCCCCTTCGCGCGCATGGCAATGCCACGGCTGCACCAGCCGTAACCGGCCACTACAACGGTCTTGCCCGCCACCAGGACATTGGTGGCGCGGATGATACCATCCATGGTGGATTGGCCTGTGCCGTAGCGGTTATCGAAGAGGTGCTTGGTGAGGGCATCGTTGACGGCGATGATGGGGTAGGCCAGCGCGCCCTCTTTGGCCATGGCGCGCAGGCGGATAACGCCCGTCGTGGTCTCTTCCGTGCCACCGATGACGCCGGGGAGCACCTCACGGCGCTGCGAATGGAGCACGCTCACCAGGTCCGCCCCGTCGTCCATGGTCATGTGCGGCTTGTGATCCAACGCGGCGTGGATGTGCTCGTAGTAGGTGGTGTTATCTTCGCCTTTGATAGCGAACACGGGAATCTCGTCATAGGTGACGAGCGCCGCGGCAACGTCATCCTGCGTGCTGAGCGGGTTGCTGGCGATGAGCACCACATCCGCGCCGCCGGCGTGCAGGGTGCGCACGAGGTTGGCGGTTTCCGTGGTGACGTGCAGGCAGGCCGACATGCGCACGCCTTTGAGCGGTTGTTCCGCGGCAAAGCGTTCGCGAATGGCGCGCAACACGGGCATTTCGCGTTCGGCCCATTCGATGCGCAAACGCCCACCGGGGGCTAAATTCAGGTCTTTAACGTGAAACTTCATAGCTGACTCCTTTGCAAGTTGGATGGTGAATGGTAAGCTTTGTATCTGCGTTTGATGGGTCGTTCCTCAAAATCGTTAGTCCGCCATCGCCTTGACGAAGGCATCCTCGCCAAAGTGCTGACGATAACGCGCGACGAACTCCGCCATGGTGTAGTGATGGGACTGCGGCCCCATCTGTTCCAGAACGTAAGTGGCGGCTAAAGCGCCGATGCGTCCGCACACCTCCCACGGCAGGCCTAAACTCAGGCCCTTGAGCAGGCCCGCGCGATAGGCATCCCCCACGCCGGTGGGATCTTCGATGCGCTGGGGCGGGACGATGGGGACTTGAATCGGCTCATCCGCCCAGATCAGGGAGCCTTCCGGGCCTTGCGTGACGATCAGCGCGCGTTTGACCGCCGCGCGAATGGCCTCGGCGGAAAGGCCGGTCTTCTCCTTGATGAGTTCAAACTCGTAGTCGTTCACGATGAGCATATCTGCGCCCTCAAAGCCCGCGCGCAAGGTCTTCCCATCCACCCGCGCCACCTGCTGACTGGGATCGTACAGATAGGGGATGCCAAGCGCCTTGCACTCTTCCACGTAGCGGTCCATGGCAACGGGGTCGTTGGGCGAGATAACGGCCAGGTCAACCGGCCCTGCCACGTCGTAGAAGGAAAGCTCGCGCGCCCGCAGCATGGCGCCGGCGTAGAAAGTGGCAATCTGGTTTTGATCCAGGTCAGTGTTGACGAAGAAGGACGCGGTAAACTCGCCCGGCACATCACGGATGAGGCTCGTATCCACGCCGCAGCTTTCGAGCCAGGCGCGGTACTCGGCAAAGTCCTCACCAACTGTCGCCATCACGCGCGGACGCTCGCCAAGGAGCGCTAAAGTGTAGGCGATGTTGGTCGCACATCCGCCGCGCTGCTTCTTCATCGTGTCCACCAGGAAGCTCACGCTGATTTTTTGCAGCCGGTCCGGCCGGATGTGATCCAGAAAATGCCCCGGAAAGGACATGATATAGTCAAACGCAATGGAACCTGTTAAAATAATGTTCATCGTTTATCCTCAAGCATAAAATCGAGCCGTGCCCAAGTGGGAACGGCCCTGATAGGGTAAATTTACCATAAAGTGGAAGATTGTCCACCGGTATTGCGCCATCCGGTACAGGCTTTTGGCCAAAAATTCCAATGCCCTCTCCCCATCGTCTCCACCCTGAGGGTTGTCATGGCGCTGCTCGTCTATGTCAGGCCTGTCTGCATATCGTGAAAACTCCGCCAGGGCAAAAAAAAGCCAGGGTGCTGTGGATAACTTCCCATCAGGCTGTGGATAAGAGGGGATAGAACTGTGGAATCATGGGGCTGTGGATAGTCTGAAACAGGGCCTCAAGACGTTACCCTGTGGATAACTTCCCGTTAAATTGTGGATAACGGTGGACAGAGCTGTGGAAAAACGCCACCTCGCTGAGGATAACTGAGGGAAAGCCATCGCTCCGCCAGCACTACCATCCCGCACCAGCGCAACCAGCGCCGGCGAGTAACGGCCTGCCATCCCCTATCGGAGCCATCGTTGAACTCACCGCGGATGCGCCTTCAGCCGGATAACTGAGTGAGCAAAAGCCGGGCAGGCAAGGACGATGCCTTTTCCCGCCTGAGGCGGTAAACCGTTACACCGCGTTGCCCACGACTCCGGCACCACTTGACGAAAGTGCGCTCCTGGCTTAAAATTCCGCCTCGCTGGTTATTTTATGTCATCTAAACGTCAGCGTAGGACGCTAAGCGATAAGAAAGCGGCGACGCGCGGCATCCTTTGCGACGTTGGAGATACCTTACATCGTACAGGAGGTGGAGCTTGATCGAAGTCTCGCATCTCAGCAAGTCGTATGGTCCCATTGAAGCCCTGCGGGACGTGAGTTTTAGCGTGGGCGCAGGGGAAATCGTCGGTCTGCTCGGCCCCAACGGCGCGGGTAAGACCACCCTCATCAAAATCCTCACCGGCTATCTACACCCGGATTGGGGCACGGTGCGCGTGAACGGCTTGGACGTGCTCACCCATCCGCGCGAAGTGCAGGCACAAGTCGGATACCTGCCCGAAACCGCACCGCTCTATCCTGAACTCACGGTACAGGAATATTTGTTGATGATGGCCGAACTGCGCGGTATCCCGCCCGCGCAGCAGGCGGCGCGCATTTCCGCCGCGGTGTATGCGACAGCGCTCCAAACCCACCTGACCCGACCCATCGGTCAATTGAGCAAGGGGTATCGGCAGCGCGTTGGCCTGGCGCAGGCCATCCTCCATCGTCCGCGTCTGCTCATCCTGGACGAGCCGACCGTAGGCCTCGATCCGACGCAGATTGTCGAAGTGCGGCAGCTCATCCGTCGTCTGGCGCGGCACAGCACCATCCTTTTCTCGACGCATATCCTTTCCGAGGTGGAAGCGGTGTGCGACCGCGTGCTCATCCTCATCAACGGCGAAATCCGCGCGGATGCGCGCCTTGCGGACCTATCCGCCACCCCGGATGTGCGCATCACCTTCACCCAGCGCCCAGGCGATGGCGAAGCGCAACTGCGTGCTCTGCCTGGGGTGTTGGATGTGGAGCCTTTTACCGACACGGAAGGGAGTCCAGGCTATCGCATCCGTGCCGCGCAGGGGGTGGATGTGCGCCCGGCGCTCTTCGAGCTGGCGCGCGCGCAGGCCTGGCCGGTGCGCGAACTGCGGCGCGACATCCGCACGCTGGAATCCGTCTTCGCCGAACTGGCCCAATCCGCGGAAAAGGGGAGGTAAGCCATGAAACCGATCCTGGCTTTGACACGCAAAGAAGTCAACACCTACTTCAACTCGCCCATGGCTTACATTTTCCTGGGCGCGTTCCTGGCAGCCACGCTATTCAACTTCTTCTGGCTGCAGAGCTTCTTCACACGCGGCATCGCCGATGTGCGCCCGCTCTTCGCGGGGATGCCGCTGTTGCTGCTTTTCCTCGTCGCTGCGTTGACGATGCGGCAATGGAGCGAGGAACAGCGCTCCGGCACGCTGGAAGTGCTGCTCACCCTGCCGGTTTCCAGCCTTGACCTGGTCATCGGCAAGGCCCTGGCCGTGCTTACCCTCGTCGCAGTAGCGCTGGTGCTCACCCTCTTCATCCCCATCAGCGTGAGATTCATCGGCAACCTGGATTGGGGACCGGTACTGGGTGGCTATCTCGCGGCGTTGCTGCTGGCGGCGGCCTACACGGCGCTCGGCCTGTTCATCTCCTCGCGCACCGATAATCAGATTGTGGCCCTCATCAGCACGGTGGCGGTGGGCGGCGTGCTTTACCTGATCGGCTCGCCCGCCGTGGCGGATTTCATGGGCACGCGGACCGGTGAGGTGCTGCGCGCCCTGGGCACGGGCAGCCGCTTTGCCAGCATCGAGCGCGGCGTCATTGACGCGCGCGACTTGCTTTACTACCTTGCCCTGTGCGGCATCTTCATCGCCCTGAACGTGCTCTCGCTGGAAAGCAAGCGCTGGAGTAAAACACATCACACCCTACCGCAGCGGCGCGGACAGGCGCTCACGGCGGGCTTGATGATAGCCAATCTCTTGCTGATGAACGTCTGGATCTATCCGCTGCAATCCCTGCGGCTGGACCTGACGCAGCAGCGCGAGTTCACGCTTTCGCCCGTCACGCGCGACCTGCTGGCGCAACTTGATGAGCCACTGCTCATCCGCGCCTACTTTAGCGCGCGCACGCATCCCAAACTGGCGCCCTTAGTCCCCGTGGTGCGCGATATGTTGGAAGAGTACCGCTTAGCCGGACGGGGGCGTGTGACGGTGGAATGGGTGGATCCGGCACAGGATGAGGCTGCCGAAGCTGAAGCGGCGCAGGTGTACGGCATCAAGCCCACGCCCTTCCAGGTCACGGGACAATACGAGGCGTCCATCATCAACTCCTACTTCGACATTGTCGTGCGCTATGGCGATCAGTGGACCCGGCTGAACTTCCAGGACCTGATTGAGGTGCAAGATACGCGCAGTGGAGACGTAGAGGTGCGCCTGCGCAACCTGGAATACGACCTGACGCGCGCCATCAAGAAGGTGGTGTACGGCTTCCAGAGCGTGGAAGCGGTCTTGACGACCCTGGACCAACCCGCGCAGCTCACGCTTTACATCACGCCCGCCACCCTGCCGGAGACGTTCGCCTCCTTCCCGGAAATGGTGCAGAGCGTAGTGGATGAAATCAACGCGCGCGTTCCGGGCAAGCTCAACTACACCACCCTCAATCCAGACGACCCGGCCTCCGGCGTGACGCGCGACGCCTTGTATCAGCGCTACGGGCTGCGTCCCGTCGCTGCCTCCCTGTTCTCGCAAGACACCTTCTATCTCTATCTGGTGCTGGAAGTCAACGGGCGGAACGAGGTGATTTACCCGCGTCAGCAAATGACCAACGCCGATTTACGCTCGGCCATCGAAGCTGCGCTCAAGCGGCTCACGCCGGGCTTCCTCAAGACGGTAGGCCTGTGGACGCCGGCCCTGAACGCAAACCAGAGCATGTTCGGCTCAGCGCAGCCCCTCTCCTCCTGGGAGACGCTGGCCTCGGCCCTGGAAAGCAGCTATGCGGTTACGCGCGTTGACCTGAGCACGGGGCAAGTCCCGGAGGGGATAGATGCGCTGCTGCTGGTCGCGCCCCAGAACCTGGGCGAGACTGAGCTTTACGCCATTGATCAGTACCTGATGCGCGGCGGGTCCGTCATCATCTTATTGACCCATTACAACCTGGGCCTGGATAGCGGCGGGGAATTGACCCTGATGCCGATTGAGGGGCGCGTGGATGACCTGCTGGCGCACTACGGCGTACAGACCGATACGCCGGTGGTGATGGACCTGCAGAATCAGCTCTTCATCATCCCCTACACGCGCTCGGTGCAGGGGCAGTTGGTGCAAGACTTGCTCGTCAAGCCTTATCCTTATCTGATGGATGTCCGTTCGGACGCGATGGCGCCCGGTCATCTGGCGGTGGCGGGTCTGCCAGCGGTCTCCCTGGCATGGAGCGCGCCGCTCACCGTGACGGCGCAGGCGACTTCCACCCTGAAGGTCACAACCCTGCTGCGCTCCAGTCCCAAATCCTGGCTGGGCAAAGGCTTCAACATCAAGCCCAACTACGAGTTATATCCGGAACTGGGCTACGCCGTGCCCGAAGCGACGCAGCCCTTTACCGTGGGCGTGAGCCTGCAGGGCAGCTTCACGAGCTACTTCGCCGGGCGCGCAGCCCCCGTGCAGGCTGGCACGGACATCACCCCGACCGCGACGCTGGAGGCCTCGCCCGAAACGGCGCGGCTGGTGGTCATCGGCAGCTCGGAGTTCGTGAGCGATGTGGTGTTGCGCTTCGGCACGCAGCTCAACGGAGATCGCACTTACAACAACCTGCAACTCGTGCTCAACACCATTGACTGGGCAACGGAAGATACGGACCTGCTCAGCATCCGCACGCGCGGAACGGCGGTGCGCGTGCTCAAAGCGCTGGACCGCAACGGGATGCGCTTCGTCACGAACCTCAACCTGCTGCTGGCCCTGGGCAGCCTGTTCGTGCTGGCCGCGGTCACCCAATGGGAGCGGCGGCGGATGCAGCCCCTGACGCTGGTAGACGGGGCAACTTTGGATGAGGAGGCGTGAAAATGAACCGCATACAGAAGGTGTTGACTTTTCTGTTGCTGGTGCAACTGATCCTGACGGGCGTGACCTTGTGGCCGCGCGGCACACGTTCGGCGCAGAACAGCGCGGCGCTTTTCCCGGAGTTCGACGCGGAGCAGGTCAAGCGCGTCACCATCGAGACGGCGGATAAACATCTCACCCTGGTGCGTGGAGAAAGCGGCTGGGTGTTGCCGGATTACGGGGATTATCCGGCGCAGGAATCCGCGCTGACCAGTTTATTCGATCGGCTGCGCGAGCTGAAGGCGACGCGCCTCGTCGCCGAAGGCAGCGGCAGCTATTTCCGCCTGCAGGTGGCCGAAACGCAATTTGCGCGCCGCGTCACCTGGGAGACGCAGGATGGCAAGACTTACACCCTCTATGTGGGCACGAGCGTCGGTTCCGGCGCGCACGTTCGTCGCGCGGATCAGACGCAGGTCTATCAGGCGGACAATCTCAGCGTCTGGTCGCTCAATCCCGATCCCGGCACGTGGGTAGACACGGCCTATCTCAACCTGCCGGTGGATAAGCTGACCGAGGTCACGCTCCAGAACGCGCAAGACACGGTGCGTCTGGTGTACGATATTGACTTGTGGCGCATTCCCAACCGCGACTTACCGCGCCTGCCCGACCAGAACAAAATCAGCAGTTGGGTTACGCTGGCGGCCAAGCTACGGATGGCCGCCCCCCTGGGCAAGGACGACGATCCAGCCTATGGCATGGCTGCACCGCAGGCTATCGTGACCTTCAAAACCATCACCGAGACGGTGACGCTCACCATCGGTGCAGCGGTAGAAGGGGGCTATGTCGCCAGGGCATCCAACTCGCCTTACTACGTCCGCATCCCCACCTACACAGCGGATAGCTTCATCAAGAAGACGGTGGAAGATTTCCTGGTGGACGCAACCCCTACGCCTGAGGTGACGCCGGAGCAGGAGGCCACGCCGACGCCGGAAGCGACGCCAACGCCATAGCAAACCAGGCACCTGACAAAAAGGACGCTCCCCGCGGAGCGTCCTTTTTTGTGCGAGCATCGCGGACTTACCCGTCGCCCCCCTGGATTTGGAAAAAGGGAAGGGGTAGGCAACGGCAATGCCGTCGCCTACCCGGTTAGGAAGCCTGGACTATGTGCCGGGCATCGGGTACCTCCAGGCTTTGCCTGGATTCCTTGCCGGCCATCGGGTACCTCCAGGCTCTGCCTGGAATCCTTGCCAGCCGTCGGGTACCTCCAGGCTTTGCCTGGATTCCTTGCCAGCCATCGGGTATCTCCAGGCTTTGCCTGGATTCCTTGCCAGCCATCAGGTATCTCCAGGCTTTGCCTGGAATCCTTGCCAGCCATCGGGTACCTCCAGGCTTTGCCTGGAATCCCAGCCAGCTATCAGGTACCTCCAGGCTTTGCCTGGAATCCTTGCCAGCCATCGGGTACCTCCAGGCTTTGCCTGGATTCCTTGCCAGCCATCAGGTACCTCCAGGCTTTGCCTGGATTCCTTGCCGGCCACAGGCCGGCGGCACAAAATGACGCTGGATGGTTTAGACAACTACCGTCAGCCATCGGCTGTATCTCCAGGCTTTGCCTGGATTCCTTGCCAACCACAGGCCGGCGGCACAAAATGACGCTGGATGGTTTAGAGAGCTGCTGTCAGTCATCGGCATCAGACAGCAACGGGGTAGGCGACGGCAATGCCGTCGCCCACCCAGTTTTTGTCCTTGACTTTTAGCTCCTTTTACATATAATTGCATTCGCATTTTTGAATATTATTTCGGAGGTATGGAATGTCATCTATTGTAGGAACGTTGGGGATGTTCATTCAGTCCGGCCTGGGCAGCCTGGCATCCTATCTGGCCGCCCATGTGTTATTGTGCCTTCTACCGGCTTTCCTGATTGCGGGTGCGCTGGCGGCGCTCATCCCGCAAGGCGCAATCACGCAATATCTGGGGCGCAAGACCCCCAAGTGGATTTCCTATCCGGCAGCAGCGGTGGGCGGTTTTGTGCTGGCGGTGTGTTCCTGCACCATCATGCCGCTGTTTGCGGGCATCTACAAAAAGGGCGCAGGATTGGGACCGGCGATTACCTTCCTCTTTGTCGGGCCGGCGGTCAACATCCTGGCGATTTCGCTCACCGGCGTGGCTGTCGGCGCGGATATCGCCCTGGCGCGCATTATTCTCTCGATTACCTTCGGCATCCTCATCGGCTTGCTGATGGCGTGGATTTTCCGCAAGGAGGACATCGCGCATGAGGTAGCGACAGCGCAGGATGCCTTTGCCACACGCGAAACCGTCCCGGCGCGGACGTGGGCGTTCTTCGCGCTGCTGCTGGCCGTTTTGATGGCGGGCACGTTGCAGATCGCTCCGCTCACGCGCAGTTACGTGACGCTGCCCCTGGGTTCCGGATCCGTCATAGCAGCAAGTGAACAAGTTGCACCGGTGCATTGGGCTTATACCCTGCAAAGCTGGCTGGATCGCGTCCTGCCGCCGAATCCGGCGCTGGGTGTCGAGGGCGTGAGCGTACAGGGTGTCTTCCTGATCGGCCTGCTGATGCTGATTGGCGTCACGTCATGGCGAGGGTTGGAACACGTGGATGAGGCCTTCAACAGCTGGACGCCTGTAGCCCTGGGCCTGGTCACGCTCACCCTGCTTGTTGCATCGCTGAAAGTCACGGTTACCAAAGAAACCCTGTTCCTGGGCGTCACGGGTAAATTCCTGGCCGAGGCAGCCGTGCTGGCAGGTTTATGGTGGTTGGCGCTCAAAGTCTTTGAGCCGGCCGAGATCCAGGATTGGCTGTGGGAAATGTGGCGTTTCGTCAAGCAGATTATGCCCTTGCTGCTGGTGGGGGTGTTCTTCGCCGGAGCAGCGCGCGCTTTGATTCCGGCCCAATGGGTTACGGCGGTGGCCGGACGCAACACGCTGCTGGCCAACCTGGCAGGGGTAACCTTCGGCGTCTTCATGTACTTCCCCACGCTGGTCGAGGTGCCTATCGCGCAGACGTTCCTGGCTCTCGGCATGCAGCGCGGTCCGCTCCTGGCCTACCTGTTGGCGGATCCAGAGTTGAGTCTGCAATCCATTCTCATCACACAATCCATTATCGGCAAGAAAAAGGCCTGGACTTATGTGGCCATGGTGGCGGTCTTCAGTACCCTTTCCGGGCTGATTTTCGGGTTAGTTGTGCATTAAACGTAACGGCCTGCTATCCCATATCGGAGCAGCCGTTGAACTCGCCGCTGGTGCGTTTTCAGTCGGGTAAATGAGTGGATAAAGCCGGGTAACAAAAGCAGGGTAGACGAAAGTCAGAGAGCAAAAGCAGGACAGGTGAAGACAATACCTTCGCCTGCCCTGAAAAGGTAAACATTTACCATTAAACTTCATGAGTTCGGAGGAGAGTTATGGAAATTAAAATTTTGGGGACGGGTTGTCCCAAGTGCCAGCGTCTGGAACAACTGGCACGCGAGGCGATTGCCGAAGCTGGGGTCAAGGCGACGATTATCAAGGTAACCGATATTGACGAGATTTTACGCTACCCCATTGCCAGCACGCCGGCGTTGGTGATTGACGAGGTGGTTAAGTCCGCAGGCCGACTGCCGACCAAAGCTGACATCATTCAGTGGCTGAAACGCTAAACCCAACAACAAAAACCGCCCTCTGATGAGGGCGGTTTTTGTTGTGTCAGCTCCTCGGGTAGGACTCGAACCTACAACCAACCGGTTAACAGCCGGCCGCTCTGCCTGTTGAGCTACCGAGGATTGACAGGGGCTATTGTACGCAAGTTTCTGAACTTGTCAAGTTTGCCAGAAGGTCAGTTATCACCACATGACGCGAATTTGGCCAGTTCAATCAGACCAATCAGGCTAAGCAATTCCCCTTAACCTGAACTCGGGATAAGCCTCTTGAACCTCCCGAAGACTTTGTGCAAACGAAGCGACTTGAGGTGGACAGAACTCAGTCTTCGGGACGCTTATCCCAAACTGACGCTTACTTAAGAAAAACAAAGCAGTTTGAGAAAGCAGGCAGTTTGGGACGCAACTTAGCGCCTGGCGCCAAACCACCCTTTGACCTGCTCCAGCCACGCCGCCGACGGCACACCGTAGGGCCGGAATTTTTCCAGCCGGCCCTCCTCCTCGTCGTAGAAGAGCGCCCGGTACGGGCCGAGTTTGCTCGCCGCGGGCGAGTCAATCAGGTTGGCCGAGTCCTCGGCGCTCATCTGGA
>DAOUBT010000014.1:0-13085 GCA_034432595.1 Anaerolineae bacterium
CGGTATGTGCCTGATGGACACCGCGCCGCAGCAGCCCGCTCTGACCGCGGGTTGACTTGGTTAATGTCAGTATGAGTATTGATAAGCCCTACGCGTATCCACCGACCCGGCGCCTGTCCGGCAGGCTCATGCATCGGCAACACCGGCTTCTGACCGTCCCACATTCAGAAAACTCAAAAAGCCAGCCATCCCCAAAAGCGTCAGGCTTTGCAAGGTGATGAGGACCCCATCGCTCAGGGCCGCGCGAGCTTGACGCAGCACGCGCGTTGCCTGAAGCGACGTTAAGGGGAACAGCTCCGCCGCACCGTCAGCCGCAGCGCCATCCAGGCGCACGTCGAAAGCCACGCCGCGCCCCCAGCGCAAAGTCACCGCCCCCTCACCCAGCACGCGCACCCGTCCATACGGCGCGCTTCCTTCCGGCAAGGTGATCGGCTCCCACAGGGCATACAGGTAAACCCCGTCCAGAAGCTGCGCCGTGCTGCGCGTCACGCAGCGCAACGGCTCAGCATCAGGCGCTTCCAGCAGACAGAGTTCCACATCCACCGGTGCGGAGGTGGATTCGATGCGCAGACGCAAACCGTTGAGGGGCACTCCGCCCTCGACCGGCAGAGCCTGTACGAGCGTTTGCCCGCTTTGCAGGGTGAACTTCTCCCAGTAGCGCACCGAAAAAAGCGCCAGGTTCAGGTGACGCGCCAACCCGATATTGATTGCCAGCCCCAACACCAACGCGGCGGCAGGCAGCAAAAGCCACCCTGCACGCCAGAGCTTCCGCTCCGGCCAGGGCACAGGGTGACCTTCGCCAGCTTCGGACGTTTGCGCCGTCTGTGAACGCCCCTCCATCCAGACCGGGGCGCTGGAAGCAACGCTCTCGCGCAGAAGCTGTACCGCTTCCCAAATGAGCAGCACCCATCCCACCAGCAACAGACTGTTCAACGCGGGCGTTACGATGTTAATCGTCATCCGATAGAGATCGGGATGCGTGAGGGCTAAAGCCGTGGAAAGATTGACCGGGTTTAGCGCGGGAATCACATTCTTAGCCAGACCGGCGCCCAAGTCCGAGTGGCGCGTGGGGAGCAGCGCCGCCCAGGCCAGATTCAACGCGCCCCATCCCCACAAGGCCTTGGGACGATAGGCCGTCAGGATGGCGATGAAGGGCATGAGCCAGATAAGCCAGTAGAAAGCCCCTTTCACCCATAAAAAGAAAACCAACAGCACCAGCGCCGATAAAGCCCAGGTCCCTTGCTCAGTCCGAACCCGATTGAACAACGGGTAGGCCAGGAGCAGGCCATAGCTCACCACAAAAGGCGCGACCGGCACGCCGAACCAGGATACCGTGTCAAAAATGTGCACACCTTCGGGACTGAAGAGCACGCCCTCGACAAAAGCCGTCGTGCGCAGGAAAGGCAGGATAGAAAGCAGCAGCGGGGTCAGGCCCAACGCCAGCCAGAGCGCGCGCCGCTCCCAGCGGGCTTCCATCCACAGCACAAGCGGCGGCAGCAAAAACAGCGGGTACAGCTTAAAACAGCTCCCTATCCCTAAAGCCAGCACGGAGATGGCTATGTAGCGTGAGGCGCGGGTCGTCCTTACAGCGCGCGCAGCGACATGAACGCCCAACGCCGCCAGAGCCGTAGCGTAAAGATCATTCTGTCCCATCACAAAAGGAGTATAAAACGCCAGCGGGGACCAGGCCCATAGCGCCAGCGTCTTGCGCCCACCTACCCGATACATCATAGCCGCAATCAGCAGCTCGAAGGGCAGGTAGGCCAGCTTGGCGATGAAAAGCTGCCGCGCCACATGGGGCAGGCCCCACACCTGCTCCCATCCCGCCAGGGTGAGCAGGTGCAGACGGTCCCACAGCCAGAGCCAGCCGGCGGTGTAGAGGTAAAAACCATAAGGATATGGCGCCCAGACAAAAAGGCCTTTAATCACGCCCGGACCGAACGTATCGTAGAGATAGGCGTAAAGGTTCCAGTGCCCATCCAACATGAAGTGCGTCATCCAGGGCATAAAAAGCGCATCGTGTTGCGCGGTGATGGGCATGAGCAGCACGCGCAAAGCATAGCCCGCCAGGATGAGCCAGAACCACGGCGACTTTACGGCTTGTCGCAGACGAAACCAGAGTTTCTTCACGCGGTCTCTTCCTCCTCCTCATCGGCTTCGGCAGCCGCGTCTGGCAAGAGCGCATCGGGCGACTTGACCAGCGCGCGCGCAAAGATGAGATAACCGGTGTGCGCCACCATCTGATCCTGTGGACGCAGCCGCTCCGCCACCGGTTTGTAGGCGCGCAACAGCATTTCCTCCACTTCCACAAAGCCAAATCCCGCTGCATTCAGACCGGCGAGCAAGGCGCTCACCTGATTGGTGGTCGGCACGAGCGCACCAAAGAATCCCCCCGGCTTGAGCGCAGCATGGGCCTGCTCAAGGTAGAACCAGGGTTCGCGCACGTCAAGGAAAAGCGCGTCCACATCGCGTTCATCAAAGCCTGCGGCAATGTCGCGCAGCTTGAAGGTCACGTATGGATCCCAACCGAAGCGTTCAAGGTTTTTGCGCGCCAGGGCCTGCATGGTCTCACGAGCCTCATAGGTGTAGACGTGACCATGCGGCTGCACCATGCGCGCCAGGGCCAGGGTTAACCCGCCGCTGCCCGTCCCGGCTTCCACCACCACGCTACCCGGCCCAACGTTGAGCTTGAGCAACAGATAGCCAATATCCTTCGGATAAACGATTTGCGTGGTGCGCTTGACCGAGCGGATGATTTTTTCCAGCGATGGCTCCAGCAACAGAAAAGGATGCCCCAGATGGGTATAAAGCGTGCTCCCCCAGGGCAGGCCCACCATGGCTTGATGCTCCACCATGCCACGGTGCGTTTCCAGACGGTTGCCGGGCGTGACGCGCACCAAAAATTCGTGCCGGTCGTTGCTGACCACGAGCACAATATCCCCTGCTTGAATCGTCCTTCCCATGCTTTTTCTCCCTTATGAATGTTGAGGTGAACGATGTCCCTCAGTCATATTCATGCCGTCGGTTGGCGATAAAGCCCTTTTCTCAGCGCCCTGAACGTCAGCGCCGGCTGGCGCAGGGCGATTTTGATTTCAGCCTGAAGTGATTATAATCAGAGTAAGGTTAGCGACAAATCGGAGGCAGCCATGACCGAAGCGCAAAACAATCGAATGGTTATCGCCATTCTGGATGGAACGCAGGCGCGCGATTTGCTCGGCGCGTTGAACGCCGAGGATTTCCACGCCACGCTCATCAATTCCAGCGGCGGGTTACTTCACGAGGCTCTGGTCACGTTACTGGCGGGGCTTCCCGCCGAACGCCTGGAACGCTTTATCGAACTGGTGCGTCTCTACTGCCCAAGCCGCATGTACTACGTCCCGATGGGCGTGGAAAGCTCGATTTTGCCCGGTTACCCGGCCATGATTGAGGCGCGTATCGGCGGAGCGACGCTTTTCATCCTTCAGGTCGAACGCTTTATCCAACTGTGAGGTGCGCTCATGAAACTGATCATCGCCATCGTCAAGGATTCGGACGCGCTGAATGTGATTGATGCTCTGGTTGAGCATCAGATACGCGTGACGCGCATTGCCAGCACCGGCGGTTTTTGGCGGCGCGGCAACGCCACCCTGCTCATCGGCGTTCCGGCAGAGCAGGTGGATGAGGTGTTGCGCCTGATCGAAGCTGCCTGCGCCCCTCCCCAGCAGGGGGAACACAAGGCCACCATCTTTATCGTCCAGGCCGAGGATTTCACGCAGATTGGCTGAAGCACGAGACCGAGCATGACAGCGCGTCACCGCCCCTCGCGTTCCATCAATCTCGCGCCCCTGAGGCAGCTCCTTTCCGGCGGGGAATGGAGCCTGCACGTCACGGCTGCGACACGGCGTTCGCTGCGCTGGTTTATCGTGGACGGCATCGGAGCCAACATCAGCGACACGATTTTGCTCACCTATCAATCCCTGTACCTGATGGCCCTGGGCGCCACGCGCGCTCAAATCGGAACCCTGGGCGCTTTTTCCAACCTGATGCTGGCCTTAGCGATGCTGCCCGCGGCGCTGTTGGCGCTGCGCGGCACCACCTACAAGCCGCGCGTCGTGATTCCGGCCCTGTTAGGGCGTCTGCTCATCCTGCCCTTGATGGTACTGTCCTTCATCTCGACACGCTGGTCGCTCATCGAGGTCGGCATCGCGATCATCATCGCGCGCGTGTTCCTGATGAACCTGATTCAGCCGGCCTGGACCGCGCTGGTGGGCAAAATCGTACCGGCGCAATGGCGTGGACGCTACTTCAGCACGCGCAACATCCTCATGGGCATTGCCGGCGTGCTCACCCTGGGTCTGGTGGGGCGGTTGATTGACGCCATCGGCAAGCCACAGGGCTATCAGGTGGCGCTGGGGCTTTCGATGCTGGCGGGCCTGATAGCGGTTTTCGCCTTCGCGCAGATTGAAGAACCGCCGCATCCCATCACCCCACGCCAGAAGGGGGCGGGACGCGCGTTCTGGCAAGCCTTGCGCCACGATGGGCGCTTTTGGGCTTTGACAATGACCGCAGCGCTCTGGCAATTCTCGGTGCAAATCGGTGGGCCGTTCTTCACCATCTTCCTGGTGGACGGCGCGGGATTTTCGGCTATGGCAGTGGGCATCATCAGCGCAGCGGGCAGCCTGGCGGCGATCCCCGGTCAGCGCCTGTTCGGGGTTTTGACGGATACCAGGGGAGCCGTCAAGGTGCAGCGCACCCTGAGCTTCCTGATCCCCATCATCCCGCTGGTGTGGGGATTCATGCGGCAACCCTGGCACGGTATCCTTATCGAAGCGACGAGCGGTTTTCTTTGGGCGGGCTACAATCTGGCGTCCTTCAACCTGTTGTTGGAAATGACGCCCGACGATAAGCGCCCCTCTTACGTGGCTGTGTATCAGACCGCGTTGGGCATAGGGATGGCCTGTGGCGCAGCCCTGGGCGGATGGATTGCCCAGCGTTATGGCTACCTGCCCGTCTTTTTCACTTCAGCCGGTGGGCGCATCGTGACTGCAGTGCTGTTCAGTTTGACCGTTGCGCGCACCGCACAACTCCACGTGCGCATGCCGCGCGTCACCTGGCCGCGCATGCCGCGCGTGCCGCAGCGCAATAAAATCAGGAGGTAACCCATGCCGCTCGAACAGCGGACGTATCCGGGAAAAATTGATCCGACAACCCTGGCGCAATTGCTGGTGACCAGCTTCAACACGCAACTGGCGCGCGCGCAGTGGTTCCGCGGTGAACGTGGCAGCGCGGTGGTCCAAATCCAGACGCTGCGCCGCGAGCCCACCGATCCCACCACAGCCCTGACCCTGTACATCACCCCCATCCCCGAAGGCGGCGTGACCATCGCCATGGATGAGCAGGCCTGGTTAGGCGTGATGGCGGATTTGGCGCGCAGCGGCATCCTGACCCTGTTGCGTCCCTTGAGCCTGCTGCACGAGGCCGATAACATCGCACGCAACGTGAGCCGTCTCCAGCTCCGGCAGCAGGTCTGGGATGCGATTGATACCTATTGCCGCAAGCTGGGGATGCAGCCCGCCTCCGGTAAAACCCTGGAGACGGTTGTCTGCCCTTACTGCGGACGGGGCAATCCGGTGGGACAACTGGAATGCGCCGGCTGCAAAGCGCCGTTGGGTGCTTATCAACCCATCCGTTGCGCGCGCTGCGGCTACCTCAACGAAGCCGGCGCGCAACGCTGCGCCCGCTGCGGCATCCCATTTTAAACCCAACCCTGACTACCCTACACTCAAAGAAGCGGAGGAGGCTCAAACGTGGACAAAAAAATTCGTGTGCTGATTGCCAAACCTGGCCTGGATGGGCACGATCGCGGCGCGAAAGTCATCGCGCGCGCGCTGCGCGACGCCGGCATGGAGGTCATCTACACCGGCCTGCGGCAGACTCCGGCGGCGGTCGCCGAAGCCGCCCTGCAAGAGGATGTGGACGTCGTGGGGCTGTCCATTCTCTCCGGCGCACACATGGCGCTCGTCCCGCGCGTGCTGGATGAAATGAAGCAACGCGGCATTGGCGAGGTACCGGTCTTCGTGGGCGGCATCATCCCACCGGACGACATCCCGGAGCTGAAGGCCATGGGCGTGGTCGAAGTGTTCGGCCCCGGCACGAGCACGCAGACGGTCGTTGAATTCATCAACAAGGTCGTGTCGGCTTGAAAGACTGGATCACTTCCGCGGCCAACGGCGATAAACGCGCCCTGGCGCGTCTGCTTTCCTGGGTAGAGGATGGCACGCCGGAAGGCGAAGCGGCGCTGCAAAGCCTCTATCCACGCACGGGACAGGCGCACGTCATCGGCATCACCGGCGCGCCGGGCGCCGGCAAGAGCACCCTGGTAGGGCGCATCGCGCGCGCCTTCCGCGAGCAGGTCGCGCAACTGGCCATCATTGCCGTGGACCCATCCAGCCCCTTTTCGGGCGGTGCGCTGCTCGGTGACCGGCTGCGCATGCCGGAGCTGAGCAACGATCCGGGCATCTTCATCCGGAGCATGGCCTCGCGCGGACAGAGCGGGGGCCTTTCGCGTGCGACGCGCGACGTGGTAGCCGTGTTCGATGCGCTGGGCTGTCCCATCATCCTCGTCGAAACCGTCGGCGCGGGACAATCCGAGGTGGACATTGCGCGCGTGGCGCACACCGTCGTGCTCGTCGAAGCGCCGGGCATGGGCGATGAAATTCAGGCCCTCAAAGCCGGGGTGATGGAAATCGCCGACATTGTCGTCGTCAACAAAGCCGACCGGCCCGAAGCCCAGCAAACGGTGAAAGCCCTGCGCGCGGTGCTGCACGACGTGAGCAGCAGCGGCCATCACGGCCCACAAGCCGGTGTGGAGACGAGCTACATCGCCGGCGCGGGATGGGAAGTGCCCATTTTAGAGACCGTCGCGTTGGAGAACATGGGCATTCCAGAGCTGATGGAGGCCATCCGCGCCCATCGGCACTATCTGGAAACGAGTGGTCTCTGGCAAAAGCGCTTGGAGCGGCAGGCCCGCGCCGACCTGGAGAATTGGCTGCAACGTTTCCTCATCGCCACCCTGGAGTCGCGCCTGGGAGCCAACCGTTTGCAAGACGAGGTGCGGCGCGTGATGGCCCGTGAAGCCGACCCCCTGAGCGCAGCGCGCGCCTTGCTGCGCGAAGCCGGAATAGACGCCCCGTAAGTTTTTCATCAGAGGAGAAGGAGGAGGTCATGTATTACGACGGGAAACTTGTGCGTTTACGCCCCCCGGAACGCGCTGAAGTTCCTCTCTACAAGCGCTGGCTGATGAATCCCGCCATGCGCCAGTACATCACCATCCGCTACATGTCCCTGGCCCTGGAAGAGCGGTGGTTCGAACAGCAACTCGAAACCGCTGGCCGCCGTCCACCCAGCACCTTGTATTTCATCATCGAATTGCGCAGCGACGGCACGCCCATCGGCATTTGCGACCTGCGCGACATCAACTGGATAGACCGCACAGGCGAATTTGGCATCACGATTGGCGAGCCGGAGTACTGGGGTCAAGGCTACGGCACCGATGCGACGCGCACCATGCTGGAGATCGGGTTCCGCTGGTACAACCTGCACCGCATTTACCTGCGCGTTCACGCAGACAACCAACGCGCCATTCGCGCCTATGAGCGGGCGGGCTTCAAGCACGAAGGGGTCCTGCGCGAAGCTACCTTTGTGGACGGACAATACGTAAACGTTGTGATGATGAGCATTCTGGCCGATGAATTTGAGGCCAGTAGAAAGCAAGAGGAGGCCGGAAGTGGGCTTTAGTTACGGAGACCTGGTTATCTACGGCGGCACGGGATGTTACGACCTGGCGGTCGAAATCAGTGCGCGCCTTTCGGTGCCCTTGAGCGACCGGGATGTGATTGTGTACCCCAATGAAAACATCTTCGTGCGCCTCAGGGATAGCGTGCGCGGCAAGGATGCTTTCGTCATTCAGACCACCAGCTCGCCCGTGAACAACAATCTCATGGAGCTGCTGATTTTCCTGGACACGCTCAAGCGTGCCTCTGCCGAACGCATCACCGCCGTCATCCCCTACCTGGCTTACGCGCGCTCGGATAAAAAGGACCAGCCGCGTGTGCCCATCACGGCACGGCTGGTGGCGGATATGATTCAAATCGCGGGCGCAAACCGCTACATCACCCTGGATCTGCACGCGGGACAGTTGCAGGGCTTCTTCTCCATCCCTGGCGACACGCTCACCGCCTTCCCTTTACTGGCAGATTACATGCGCGATAAGCAATTGCGCAATGCGGTTGTGGTTTCGTGTGATTTGGGCTTCGCCAAGAAAGCGCGCAACTTTGCCGTGGAACTGGACCTGCCGGTGGCCTTCATCGAGAAGCGCCGCAGCGACGCCGGCGCGGAAGCGCTCACCCTCATCGGGGATGTGAAGGGCAAAACGGCCATCATCGTGGATGACGAGGTGGATACCGGCGGCTCCATGGCGAACGCCGTGAGGATCGTGAAGGAATACGGCGCGCGTGAGGTGTACTGCTGCTTCGTCCACGCCGTGTTCTCCGGCAACGCGGTGGAAAAGCTGCGCCCGCTGCCGATTACGGAAATCGTCACCACCAATTCGGTGAAACTGCCGCCGGAAAAGCGCCTGCCCAACATGACCATCTTGTCCGTCGCTCCCCTCATTGCAGATGTCATCCGCGACGTGCACGAGGGCCGCAGCGTCGGCGAACTCTTCAAGCGGTATCACGGGTATAAATAACGTTTGGGGCGTCCGCGAGTAACTATTGCCTGCATCCGGCTGAAAATCCGCTGGCGGCAATGGCTATGGCCGCTCCGATGGGGGATGGGAAGCCGTTACGTCTGAGGGAGCAACGACCTTACAAAACCATCACGGGGGCGTCGGTGTTTACGCCCCCGTGATGCATGTGGATTAGCCCACCAGATCCGCGGGCACGTTTGGAGCGGGACGGTCGGAGACAATCTCGAAGCTTGTGGTGATGGTCGCCGTCTTGCCCAGCATCGCACTCGCCGAACAATAAGTGTGCTCCGAAAGCTCAATCGCGCGCTGTAGCGCGTCCGGATTGATGCCTTCGCCGTAGGCAATATATTTGATGTGAATCTCGGTGTAGACCTTGGGGTGATTGGGCGCGCGCTGCGCCTCCACCTGCACCTGCAGGCTGGTGAGCGGTTGCCGCTTCTTCGCCATAATCGAGACCACATCCATCGCCGTGCAGCCCGCCAGACCGATCAGCACCAGCTCCATCGGGGTCGGACCCGTCTGTTGCTCGCCATGCCCATCCAAAACAATAGCCGGGCCACCGTTAGCTTCGCCCAAAAGGCGCAAGCCAGGGCCAACCCAGGTCACCTGTGCTTTAGAACCCATTTCATCCTCCTCAATCAGCGTGGTGAGTCTTTGGCCGGGATGACGCAGATAAATTTCAGCGTTCCCGTGCCGGTATTTTTGTAACCGTGCATCCGGTCAGGCGGAACGAGGACCGCCTGACCGGGCTTTAACGAAGCGACCTCGCCCTGCTCGTCCAACAACACGCCCTCGCCCTCCAACACGTAAATCTCGTGCTCATAAGGGTGATGGTGGGGTTTGAAAAGCGTACCGGGCGCCAGCTCGATGACACGCATGACATAATTGGGCGCGCCATCGGCCTGCGTCAAAACCCAGCGAATGCCCACCCCCGGCATGACCGGATCCAAAGGCACCTGCGAAACCTCTTTGACGATCATCGTTCCCTCCTGAGATGAAAAAAGTCCCCCGCCGTCAAGCAGCGGGGGTCGTGTCCTGCGTCTCATCCGGATTAGCATCCGTTTGGGTAGGGGTGATGGCGCACCCGCGGTCGCGTAGCATATAGAGAGGGCAGCGACCGCTCGCGCCCGTGATGGTCACAAAAGCCCCCAGCACCGCCAGCGCCATCCCTGCCGTGCCTTGAATGAAGAGCACGCCCAGGACCACAGCATAAAGCCCCAGCGCAAAGCGCAGGAAACGTTCAAACGGACTGTGGATATTCGGAGCGCACATGTCAGGCCTCAAGATGCTGCAAGTATTCCTTGATGCTCAGGGCTGCCCGTGCGCCATCGCCCACCGCGACGGCAATCTGCGCAATGTTACCGCTGCGCACATCCCCGGCGGCGAAGATGCCCGGCGTGCGCGTCTGCAGGTGCTCATCCGTGACGATGTAGCCCAGGCGATCCAATTCTACCACATCCGCGGCAAATTGAGTAAAGGGCACATATCCCACGTAGATGAAGATGCCGTCTACTGACAGCTCCTTTCGCTCGCCCGTGGCCCGATCTTCAATCACCAGCGCTGTGACGCGCTCCTCACCCTTGATTTCCAGGGGCTTGTGGTACAGATAGATGGAGCTTTTGGGATGCTGCATGACGCGCTCCTGCAGAATTTTCTCGCCCTTAGAGGTAGGCAAGAACTCCACAAAGGCCACGCTCTCGGCCAGCTCCAGCAAGCCCAGGCCCTCCTGCAGGCCGGAATTGCCCATCCCGATAACGGCAACGCGCTTACCGCGGAAGAGCGGCCCATCGCAGGTGGCGCAGTAAGAGACGCCGCGCCCATAGAACTCCGCCTCACCCGGCAGACCCAGCTTCTTCGGCTCGCTACCGGTCGCCAGCAACACGGCCTTGCCCTGATAGAGCGCGCCGTCCTGTGTAGACACCTCGATCAGGCCCGGCTTGACGGGATGGAGGCGCGTCACCTCGGTAAATTCGACGATTTCTGTGCCAAAGCGCTCCGCCTGCTCGCGGAACAGGCCCATCAGTTCCTGCCCGCTGATGCCCTGTGGAAAGCCCGGGTAGTTTTCGATATGCTCCGTCGAAGCGGCGAGGCCGCCGACGATGGCGCGTTCCAACACGAGCACCTTTTTACCATCGCGCGCGCTGTAAATCGCCGCGGTCAGACCCGCAGGCCCGCTCCCGATAATGATCACATCGTAAAGTTGCGGCCCGGATGTTTTAGGTCCCTCTTTAGGCAGTACAAAATCGAACATAGCTCCCTCCTTGTGGCAAGCTAACGCGCGGCCTGCCCGGAAGCAGACCGCGCGGCAGAAAGGCTTTAGCCTTCGAGTGCGTGACGAATCGCGTCCACCACCATGGGGGCCGGCGCGGCGCCTTCAATGCGCTCGCGATCGTTGACCACGGTGAGGGGTACGCCCATCACGTCGTAATCCATGAAGAGGTCGTTATATTCAGTAGCCTCGTACACGCGCGCATTCACCTTGTCGCTGGCCAGCGCCATTTCCATCGCCAGCAGGGCCGCGCGCGGGCAGTAAGGGCAGGATGTGGTCACGAAAACCTGCAGGTCCACCGGCTTTTGCAGGTTATTCAGGTAGGACAGGGTTTGCTCGTCCAGTTCGGACTCGCCGCGGCTCACGGCCAGCATCCCGTGCAGCAGGGTCGAGAATTCGTAGCCCGCCGGAATGCCGTGGAAGCGGATGCCGTAATCCTTTGCGCCCTCGAAAACAATCACAGGAGCGGCGGTCACGTTGTACTTCTGCGCCACATCGGCGGCGGATTCCAGCGTGTACGTTTGCAGCGTCACCTTGTCCGAAAGCGAGGCCACTTCCTCAAGGAGCTGAACCAGTTGGTCACAGTATTCACAGCCCTGCTCCTTGGTGAAAGTCACCAACTTGATGGGCGAAGTCATCTCCGCCAGCATCTTGCTCACTTCATTGCGAATCTCGTCGTTTAACAAAGCCATCTCAAACCTCCTGAACGTGAAGGGATTTTTTATAATCCCGTATTTTTTATATGAAAAATTATAACATATTCGGGTGGGGTGTCAAGTGGGAGCAGGAAACGGGAAGCTGGAAGTGGGAAGAGGGTTGCGAACCTCGCTAAAGCATGCTGAGGCGACCCTGGCCGCCTTTGTAGCCCTAGCTCGCCGGTAAGCCAGCGAGCGGGTGCAGCAGCGGGCAACGCGACGGCATGATCAGATTACAAGCCGGAAACTGGATGTTGGAAGCAGGGAGCGAA
Organism: Anaerolineae bacterium; assembly: GCA_034432595.1. GTDB lineage: Bacteria > Chloroflexota > Anaerolineae > B4-G1 > SLSP01 > DAOTZR01. Next base: position 11,965 of record DAOUBT010000014.1, read on the forward strand.
AGGATGGAAGCGAGAACCCACATTCCGTGCCTTAACTATACCCATTTTCTACCGAAGGTCCGAGCAGTCTACTGCCTCGTCAGGTTAGATCCTGCTCTTTTATAACCGGATAGAGTCGCCTGAGCTTGATGCGGGCATCGGCGGTGATGAACTACCATACCACCTTGACAGCCGCCTGGTTGCGACGCTTTTCCCATGCCGCCACTTCGCAAATCAGCGTCTCCTTGTCCGGAATACGCCGGTCCAGGCATTGCTTTGCCAGCACCGAGAGCTCGCACTCGGCGATGTTCAGCCAACTGCCATGCTCCGGCGTGTAATGCCATTCGAAGCGCGCTGCTAACCGATGGGCTTCTTCCAGCGCAAAGGTCTCATAGCGCGCGCCCGGCCCATGGGTGTTCAGGTTGTCCACCACCAGCACGATCCGCTGGGCTTGCGGGTAGTCTTCATCCGCCAGCAGGCGCAGTTGTTCAGCAAAGTCATGGCGCGTGCGCCGATCAGTGACCCGCACTTTGCACCACCCGCGCAAAGGCTCGATGGCCAGGAAGAGGTTGACCACGCTGTGCCGCTCATACTCGTAGTCCTGGCGCATCGGCTGCTTGCGCTGCAAGGGTAGGACGCCGCGTGGTGGGTCATGCAGTTCCTTGCCGGCTTCGTCCAAACAGACGACTGGATAGGCCGGATCATAAGGCCGCCGGTATACGTCCAAGCCGTCCTCCATACTTCGCTACATAGCTACCCGAGGGCTTGCCGATGCACCACGACTTCACCTGCCAGGGCTTGAGCGCGTTTTTTTAGCTTCTCCCACACGGTGACATGGCTGATGGAGTCCACGTAGCCCAACTCGACCATCTTGTCGGCCAGCAGACGCAACGTCCAGCGCGCCGCCCCCTCCGGCGGATCGCTGCACGCCAGCATGGTCAGCTTGGCTTCGACTTCGCCGGTGAACTTGGGCGGCGCCCCCGGCCATCCCTTGTCATAGAGGGCGGCCCGCAACCCGTCCTGCAAGAAGCGCTGGCGTACATTGCGCACAGTGCCCTTGCTGCACAAGACCGCATCGGCAACTTCTTGGTCCGTGCGCTTCTGGCCCTGGCTACGGTCGCTCAGAAGCAGGATACGCGCTC
>DAOUBT010000015.1:0-70241 GCA_034432595.1 Anaerolineae bacterium
AGCTCTTGAGTGTTCACAACCTCAAGTATCTACAGAGTGCGGTTTTGTTCAAGGGCAGAACCGCCCCGAATTTTGTCTAAACTCGAGTTCAAAGCGGGGTAGAGCATGAGTCTCATGTCACAGGCTACCATTCTCGTTGTTGAAGATAACGCTTTAATTCGCGAGACGACGCGCGCTGCGTTGGAGAAAGTTGGCTATCGTGTGCTTGAAGCGGCCAACGGACAGGAAGCTGTGGAAAAAGCGCGCCAGCATCACCCGGATCTCATTTTGCTGGACATGGTCATGCCCGAATTGGGCGGTCTTGAAGTGATACAGCGCCTGCGCATGGATTGGGAAACCGCGGATGCGGTCATTATTGTGCTCAGTGGCACCAGGACCGACGACCTCAGCATCGAGCGAGGTTTGTTGGAGGGGGCGGATGCCTATCTCACCCGTCCCATCTCCAACCGTGTGCTTCTGGCCTTCATCCGGGCGCACCTGCGCGCCAAGGAAAACGAACGCATCGCACGGGCGCGGGAACAGCAGTGGCGTCTGTTGTTTGAGGCCAGTCAGGATGGCATGATGATCGCTGCACGGGAGGGGTATGTACTGTTTGCTAATCCTGTAGCTTGCCATTTATTGGGCCTGGATCCGGAACGGGCGCGCGGCACGTATCTCGACCCTGCCTGGTTGGACGCCGAACGGTTAGAAGTCCGCTTCCCCGCATCCTCCCGTATCCTCGAAATACGTTCCAGGGCGGTGACCTGGGAAGGGGAGCCTGCTTATCTGGTTGTCGTGCGCGATTTAACCTCTCTCTATGAGATGCAGGAGGCGCTGCGCGAAAGTGAGGCGCGCTTCCGTCGTTTAGCGGAGAATGCCGCCGACTTGATTTACCGCTACGATTTCTTCCCCACGCCTCATTTCAGCTATGTCAACCCCGCGGCGACGGCCATCACGGGGTACACGCCAGAGGAGCATTACGCTGACCCGGACCTGGGCGTGAAGCTGGTGCATCCCGACGATCTTCCCCTGTTGGAACAGCTCCGCGCCGGATCCCTGGAAGCCATGCGTCGGCCCGCGGTATTTCGTTGGGTCCACAAAGATGGGCATACCATCTGGACGGAACAGCGCAACGTGCCGGTGTTGGATGAGGAAGGCCGTTTGATCGCCATCGAGGGCGTTGCCCGTGATATTACCGCGCAGAAGGAAGCCGAACTGGAGCGTGAGCGCGCGTCGGAAGCGCTCGCGCAGCAGAAACGCCACCTGGAAAGTGTTCTGGCGGCCATTCCCGAAGGCGTGGTGGTCGTGGATGCGGACGGACGGGTACTCCTTTTCAACGAGGCCGCGCATCGCTATCTGGAGGCGTTGCTGGGGCCCGATTGGGCGCAACGCCCCCTGCAGCGGCTCGGCGACTACTCGATGGAAGCTTTACGCCGTTCGCCGACAACGCATGGATGGCATGAATGGCATTGGGGGGAACGAATCTTTGAAGTGAAAGCGCGTCCGGTCATTAACGCCGTGTATGGGCAGACGGTGCTGGTGTTGCATGAGGTGACCGAACAGCGCCGACAGGAACACTATCAGCGGCAACAGGAACGCATGGCCGTGGTAGGGCAGCTTGCCGCGGGTATCACGCACGATTTCAACAACATCATGACCGTCGTCGCGCTCTACACGCAGGCGACATTGCGTTTGAAAGGGCTTTCCGAAACGGCGCGGGAGAATCTGGAAATCGTGGCGGAAGAAGTGCAACACGCCACGCGCTTGATTCAGCAGATTTTGGATTTTTCCCGTCGTTCCGAGATGGAACGGCGGCCTTTGATGCTGAAATCCTTTGTCAAAGAACTGACCAAATTATTGGAGCATACCTTGCCGGAAACCATCACCGTGCGCTTGAACTATGAAAGCGAGGACGATTACACGATATTGGGGGATCCGACAAGGCTGCAACAGGCCCTGCTCAACCTGGTTTTTAACGCACGCGATGCACTGGAAGGGCGCTCTTCGGCCCTGCTGGAACTGACGTTGGCCCGTCGGCGTGGACCGTTGGTGTGCCACTTCTGTGGGGATGTGACCCAACCTCAGGAATGGATCGTGTTGAGTGTGCGGGATAATGGCACCGGTATCCCCGAAGCCATCATACCGCATCTTTTTGAGCCTTTCTTCACCACCAAGCCTGCCGGCAAGGGCACGGGCATGGGGCTACTCCAGGTATACGGTATTGTAACCTCCCATGAGGGGCATATCGCTTTGCAGACGCGGGAGGGAGTCGGGACGACCTTCACGCTTTATTTCCCGGCTTACGGTAGCGACGATAAAGCCGCAAGTTCGTCTCTTGCTCAGGAAGTAAGTCGCGGTTCCGGTCAGGTCATTCTGGTCGTGGAAGATCACGAAGCTTTGCGCAAAGCGCTGCTCAATACGTTGTGGGAGGCCAACTACTGGGCTTTAGAGGCGAGCACCGGTCGGCAGGCTTTGGAGATGATGGAGCAGTATCCCGACATCGCGCTGGTGATAACGGACTGGGTGATGCCGGAGATGGGCGGTAAAGCGCTGATCGAAGCCTTGCGCGCGCGTGGCTTCACCACGCCGGTCATCGCGTTGACGGGCCATGCTGTCGAGGCGGAACTGGAAGCCCTGCGCGATGAGCTGGCGGGCTGGCTGATCAAGCCCGTCGCTCAGGAGGACCTGTATCGCCTGATAGACAAGGCGCTGCACCGTGGTTTTGCTTCTTCGTCCGAAGGCGTCAGCGCATAGCGGTCTTTTGAAAGCTCCGCCTGTTATCTCACGCCAGGGCAACCATTACCCTTGTTCTTGAGGTTTTAGCCGGACGCCCATCCACGTGGACGTCCGGCGCGCTTTTAACCGCAGAAAGCAGGCCATGATGCCGGGCCATCGCCCCCTATCTTTCCGCGTCCAACCTCATTTCTCTTCAAGTTGTGCTCTCTTCATTGCTTGGTACAATAAGGCGCTTTTGTCAATTTGTTTTCTTTACGAAAGGAGGTTCCATGCTCAAGGTTGCCCTGGTCTATAACCTCATCCATCCCGAAATCCTGCAACCGAATGCCCCCATAGATGCCATTGCCGAATATGATTCCCCTGAAACAGTGGAAGCCGTCCAAAAAGCCCTGGAGGCCGACGGCCACGAGGTGATCCTGCTTGAGGCGGACGAAGCTATCGCGGAAAACCTGCGTCACACGCGCCCCGACATCGTCTTCAATATCGCCGAAGGGCTGCGTGGCCTGTACCGCGAGTCACATGTCCCGGCCATTTGCGAAATGCTGGGCATTCCTTACACCGGTTCCGACCCGTTGACCCTGGCTTTGTGTCTGGATAAGGCCGCGCCAAACAAATTCTGATCTATCATGGCCTGACCACGCCCCATTACCAGATTTTTTGGGACGCGCGCGACCCCCTTTCTCCCGACCTGCGTTTTCCCCTTATCGTGAAGCTGCTGCGTGAAGGCTCCAGCATGGGGCTGACACCCGATTCCGTGGTAGATGATGAGGAAGCGATGCGCCGTCAGGTCGCTCGCTTGCTCACCACCTATCACGAACCCGTGTTGGCGGAGAAGTTCATCGCCGGGCGTGAGTTTACCGTGCCCATTGTGGGCAACCATCCGCCGCGCGTCCTGCCCATCATCGAACTGGTCTTCCCTTCACCACGGGACATCGTGTTTTTCTCGCCCGATGACGTTGTGTTGGAACGCTTTCCGGACCTGCGCGCAAAGCCGCTCCCGCAGCCTCGCCATAAGCCCGTCTGCCCGGCGGACGTGACGCCGGACCTGAAAGCCGCCATCGAAGAAACCGCCTTGCGCGCTTACCGTGCCCTGGGCTGCCGTGATTGGTCTCGTCTGGAGATGCGCCTGGGTCCGGATGGGAAGCTCTATGTCCTTGAACTCAATCCCATTGCGGGCATTGATCCCTCCTACTGGTTCGCGCGCTCGGCTTACGCCGCGGGCATGACCTATGCAGACCTGATTCAGACCATTCTCCATGCAGCGTGCGAGCGCTACGGCCTTTGAGGGGTTGCGGTTTCATCCAAACGTTTTATAATGGGGCGCACGGTTGGAAAGTGTGGGGAGGTGAAATCGTATGCCGTTATATGAGTATGAGTGTCGCGCTTGTGGCTTGCGCTTCGAGCGCCGGCAGTCCTTTTCCGAGCCGCCTCTGAAAGAATGTCCAGAGTGCGGCGGTGAGGTCTTCCGTCTGATTCAGCCTGCGGCGATAGTCTTCAAGGGGTCGGGCTTTTACGTTACCGATAGCCGTTCCAAGTCGCCGACGGCCATGCCGGGCACCCGCAAAGAGCACAGCGACACCGAAAACGCCTCCAAGCCGGCCAACGCAGCGCAAGCCAAAGCCTCCAACGAGGCCAAAGAGTAGTTGTTCTTCAACCCAAGAGGCCCCGCCCTGAGCGGGGCCTCTTTTTTGTCGGGCGGATTAGAGGCGAGGCAGCTCCCTGCCCCTTGACCGGGTAGGGAAGGCCGTGCCTCCGCTCCTCATGTTGACGCCTTCCAAAGGGTAGTCCAGGCTGAGTCTCGTGCTACCTTTCTTTTTGCCAGATGCTCAGACAGGTCTGGTAAAATCAGATACGGAGCAAATGCGCGATGGTGGCCCCATCGCCGCCTTCGGCCTCACGGGCTACCTCGTAGGACATCACCAGCGGGTGTTCATCTAAGAAACGCCGCACGGCGCGCCGCAGCGCCCCCGTCCCCTTGCCGTGCACGATGCGCACCCAGGGCAGACCGGCGCGCGCCGCGCTATCCAGGTAGCGGTCCAACCGCGCCAGCGCATCCTCGGTGAGCAGACCGCGCAGGTCGAGCTGCAAACCCGGCGAGGCAGGGCGTTCGCTGATGGGCAGGCGCAGGCTCTCTTCCGATGGGGCCGCGCGCGCCACCAGCTCGATTTGTTCCAGCGGGACGCGCATCCGCGCCGCGCCCAGGCGCACCTGCGCCATGCCATCCTCGATGCTGATCAGCTCGCCCTCGGCGCCCAGGGTGCGCAGGCGCACCGTATCGCCCACCCGTGGCGGACCATCATCCACCGGCCCGGCCATGGGAGGTGCGGGCACTTCCGGGAGCTTTTCGACGAGCTGCTCGGTTTCGGCAGCCAGGGCGCGCACCTCTTCCCGCACCTCTGGGGGGGTGGACCAGGATACACGCTCCAGTTTCGCGCGCACGCGGCGCACATCCTCCCGCAACGCCTCCAGCTCTTGCTGAGCCTGCTCCGCCGCTTGTTGCAACACCGCCCGCCGCTCCGCCTCGATGGCGGCGAGGCGCGCTTGCAGGGCGGCGGCGCGCTCCTCCATGTCCCGGCGCGCGGCGTAGAGCGCATCACGTTCACGGGCGGCCGTGATGCGCAGCGTGTGCAAATCGTCCAACATATCTTCGACGCGCCGCGCCTGACCGGAAATTTGCGCCTGCGCCGCGGCGATGATGCTTTCCGGCATGCCCAGTCGCCGCGCGATGGCAAAAGCGTTGGAGCGCCCCGGCAGGCCGATTTCCAGACGGTAGGTGGGAGCTAACGTTTCTACGTCGAATTCCATCGCCGCGTTGGTGACGCCGGGCGTTTCGTGCGCGTAGAGCTTGAGTTCAGGGTAGTGCGTGGCGACGCAGGCCGTGACGCGCTTGTGCCGCAGGTATTCCAGCAGCGCCTGCGCCAGCGCCGCGCCCTCGGTCGGGTCCGTGCCCGCGCCCAGCTCGTCCAGCAGCACCAGATCGCGGTGATCCAGCGCCGTGAGGAACGATAGAATGTTCGCCAGATGGCCGGAGAAGGTCGAAAGGCTCTGCTCGATGGATTGCTCATCCCCGATGTCGGCGTACACGTGCTCGAAACACGAAAGCGCCGCCCCCTCGTCCGCCGGAATGTGCATACCGGCCTGCGCCATCAGCGTGAGCAGGCCCAGGGTCTTGAGCGAGACGGTCTTGCCGCCGGTGTTCGGGCCGGTAATGATGAGAATATGCGTCTCCGCGTCGAAGACGATGTTCACCGGCACCACCTTGCGCGGGTCCAGCAGCGGATGGCGCGCGCCGGGCAGACGTATCACCGTGCCCGGATGCAGATTGTCGCCCTGTGGCGTGGGTGGGGTGGCCGGAATAGGGAGCAGTTCCGGTTCGGTCGCCATCAACGCTTCCGCATAGCGCGCTTTAGCCAGGATGAGGTCCAGCTCGGCGAGGGCATCGAGGGTGTGGATGATGGGCCGGGCGGCAGCGGCGATGTGATGGCATAGCTCGGCCAGCAGGCGATAGATTTCCTCGTCCTCAGCCAGCTTCAGTTCGCGCAGCGTGTTGTTGAGTTCCACGACGGCCAGCGGCTCGATGAAAAGCGTGGCTCCGCTTGCGGAACGGTCATGGACCACGCCCTGAATGTGCCCTCTGGCTTCGGCTTTCACCGGCACGACGAAGCGCCCTTCGCGGCGGGTGATGACGGTTTCCTGCAGGTGGCGTGCCGTATCGGCATCGGCGATGAGGCGGCGCAGGCGCTCCTGAATGCGCTCCTGCGTCACGCGCAGCGCGCTGCGGATGCGCGCCAGTTCGGGCGAGGCGTCGTCGCGCACTTCGCCGCGGTCATCGAGCACGCGCGCGATGGCCTGCGGAATGTGGGGCAGGGGGACGATGCGCGCGGCGATATCGGCCAGGCCGGGGAAGCTTTCTTCTATACGCAGCAGGGCCCGTTGCAGGCGCTCCGCCCCTTCAAGGGTGGCGCGCACCGCCAACAGTTCTTGCGGGTCAAGCAGCGCGCCGTGTTCCGCACGTTCCGCGTAAGGGCGGATATCGGTGATGCCACCTAAAGAGAAATCCGGGCGCTGTTGCAGGAGGGAACGGCCTTCGCGCGTCAGGCGCAGGGCATCGCGCGCCGCGTGCACATCCGGCGATGGGGTTAACTGCAAGGCCAGCTCCGCCCCGCCGGAAAAATCGGCATAGCGCGCCAAGCGCGCCAGAATTTTGGGATATTCAAGCGTTTCCAGGTGTCTCATGAATCCTGTGCCTTCAGAAGCATAGAAACAGACGGGGCAACGCAAGTTGCCCCTCGTGCGTTAGAGCAAAGCCGGCGGGTAGCCGTTAAAGAAAAATGGATAAAGCAAGGGACGCAAGATGCTTAACACAGCATCGGTAAAAGGGCGTAAGCCGGAGCGGGTGTACAAATCGTAATAAAAACTCCACCGTTCCAGATTCACCCACTGCATGGAGACGGCCACTTCCAGCCCCTGCAAGAGCAGGGTCAGGATAAGCGCGCCCGAAATCAAGCCAATCAGCCCGCCGAAGACGTAATCCAGGAAGCCGAGTTTGGGCAGGGTCGTATCCGGAAAAGCCCAGAGCAGGAACAGATACACACCCGCGTAGAACAGCGCCACCAGGAAAATGAATTCCACTCCTTCGCGCAGGCTCACACTTCCCATTTTAATCGCTTTGGTGTACACGGCGAAAGGACGGTAGAGCAGCCCTGCCGCACCGGTAGCAAGGTAAAGGCTGAACACATTCAGGGCTGCGCGCACGGTGCGCTGATAAGCCTGCCAGCCCGCAAAAAGCAACACCAGGATAAGCAACAATCCATCGAAAGGCGTCATTTTTCAGCCTCCCCACTGTTGACATGCCACACGCTGAAATTATACCATAGGTGATAAAGGCGCAAAGGGTTGAGCCTATTGGGAGTGCGGTGCCATAGAACATGCGGGCGGGGTAGGGGGGCGAAGGTATTGCCTTCGCCTACGCTGCTTTTGTTCCCCGGCTCTTGCCCACCCGATTTTTCATCACGCTGTTCTCCGGCTGAAAACGCATCGGCAGCGCGTTCAACGATTGCTCCGCTATGGGGTGGCAGGCAGGTACGGTTATCTCTCTAAAATCTTGATTCGGGTGTATGATGCGAATATCCTATGTGCCGTTTGAGGAGGTAGAGTTATGTTGCGAGACTGGTTAATCGGGCCACCGCTGCCCACCCAACTTGCGCAGGAGGAACGCCTGAGTAAGATCCAGGCCCTGGCGGCTTTTTCGCCCGATGCATTGTCTTCAATTGCTTATGCCAACCAGGAGATCTTTTTATCCCTGGTGGTAGCTGGCGCCGCCGGGTTAGCCTCGTCGTTGTGGATCGCCCTTGCGATCACCGTCGTGCTGGTCATCGTGGGCCTTTCTTATTACCAGACTATTCAAGCCTACCCGCAAGGAGGTGGCTCCTACACGGTCGCCAGAGAAAATTTAGGGATGACGACCAGCCTGGTGGTAGCAGGAGCTCTGGTGATTGACTACATGCTCAACGCTGCGGTAAGTGCGACTGCGGGCATCGCCGCGTTGACTTCGGCTTTCCCCGTCCTGCTGCCTTATCGCGTTATTCTTTCGCTCACCCTGTTGGGTGTGATTACGATTCTGAATTTGCGCGGGGCGCGCGAATCGGGCCGGGCGATGGCCGTTCCCGTCTACGCTTTTGTCGGGACTTACGCTCTGCTCGTCGTGATAGGTCTGGTGCGAATGCGCATCGAACCAACCGCAGCGCTGCAAACCGTTGCGCCGCCGGCGCTGGTGCCGTTGACGTTGGGGGTCTTGTTGCACGCTTTCGCTTCTGGCTGCACGGCTTTGACCGGTGTGGAAGCCATCAGCAACGGCGTGCCCGCTTTCAAGCCCCCGGAGTCTCGTCACGCCGGGCAGACGTTGCTGGTGATGGTACTCTTGATGGGTTTCCTGTTCCTGGGCACGGTAGGCATGACCCAGCATTTCGCCGTGATTCCCGCGGAGCACGAAACCATTCTCTCCGCCCTGGCACATCGGCTGGTGGGATCGGGGCTTCCTTACTACCTCGTGCAGGGGGTCACCTTAGTCATGCTCGCCGTCGCGGCCAACACCAGCTTCGCCGGATTCCCACGCCTGGCCGCCATTCTGGCCCAGGATGGCTTTTTGCCGCGTCAACTTGCCTTTCTGGGCGACCGTCTGGTGTATTCCAACGGCATCATACTGCTGTCGGCCCTTTCCATGGTGCTGGTCGTGCTTTTTGGGGGCGATACCCATGCGTTGATTCCGCTCTTTGCAGTCGGCACTTTCACGGCCTTCACGCTTTCCCAGGCGGGCATGGTTCGTCACTGGTGGCGACGGCGCACCCGTGGCTGGGAGGTGAGTATGTTGATGAATGCCATGGGTACCGTCATGACCGGCCTGGCGCTGACCCTGGTGACGATAGGCAGGTTTGTGCACGGCGCCTGGATTGTGCTGGTCTCCATTCCGCTGCTCGTGGCCCTGTTCCGCGCCATTAAAGCGCACTACGTGGAGATTGGACGCGAATTGACGCTGCATGGGCTGCCCCCCGACATTCGTCCTCTTGCCAAACCGCGCATCGTGATTCCCATTTCCGGCGTTCATCGTGGCGTCATCGAAGCCGTGCGCTATGCGCTTTCGATTTCCGACAAAGTAACAGCCGTGTATGTGGAAGTGATGCCTGGAGGTGCGGAAAAGGTCCGCCGTGCCTGGGAGCAATGGGAGCCGGACATTCCCCTCGTGGTTTTGCCATCTCCCTACCGTTCCACCCTGGGACCCTTCCTGGAGTTCCTCGACCGCACCGATAATGAGCACAACGACGGACAACTGGCAACGGTTTTGCTACCGGAATTTGTCCCGGCGCGCTGGTGGCAGGTGCCTCTGCACAATCAGACGGCGTGGCTGTTCAAAATGGCGCTTTTGTACCGGCGGCGGCGTTATGGACGGGGGCGCGCCATCATTGATGTGCCCTTCTTCTTGCGGCGTTAGCGCGCTTGCAGGGCGGCGATCAGGGCCGGCATCACCTCTTCCGCCGGCCCGGCCAGGCTGATGTGCACCAGAGGCGTGTGCGCCGTGGGGTTGGGGTTCACCTCGATGCAGAAAACCTTGTACTCCAGCGCCCAGACGGGGAGATGGGACGCCGGAGCGACCATGCCCGATGTGCCCACAATCAGCAGAACCTGGGCTTCGAGCACCGCTTCAACGGCAGCCCCCCAGGCATCCGAGGGCAACATCTCGCCAAACCACACCACATCCGGACGCTGCCAGGCGCCGCAGTAGGGGCAGGGTGGGGGAAAATCCAGGTCCAGTGGCGGCTCCGGCAGCAACGTGGGTTCGCCGCGGCAGGCGGCGCTGCACTTGAAGCGGCGGAAGCTGCCGTGGAGCTCCAGCACACGCCGGCTCCCCGCCGCCTGATGCAGGCCGTCAATGTTCTGCGTGATGACCGTCACCTGTGGGATGAGGTCCTCCAGTGCGGCGATAGCTTCATGCGCCGGGTTGGGGCGCGCCGCCATAATATGGCGGCGGCGTTGATTGTACCAGGCCCACACCTCGCGTGGATGCTTCAGAAAGCCCTCGTAAGTAGCGTAAAGGTTGGGGTCGTAGCGCTGCCAGGCGCCGTCCGCGTCGCGGTAGGTGGCCAATCCGCTCGCGCGCGAGACGCCGGCGCCGGTCAACACGGCCAGCTTTTCGCAGCGCTTGAGGACTTGTGCCGCATGGAGCAGCTCCTTTTCAATGTCGGGATGGGCCATAGCACTTCTGCCACAAATAAGCGCTCAGCAAAATCAGGAAAACGCCCACCCCCATCAACCCCGTGCTCAACAGGTCGAGCAAGGTGATACTGTGCTGCGCGTCCAGGACCCACAGGCTCGGCCCCTCGCTTTCAAAGGGCAGGGCTAAAGTCACCAGGCCCAACAGCGTCAACGTCAGACCCAGGGCGCTGAGCCAGGGGATGAGGCGCGCGCTCATGGTTTACTCGACGCGGGGTGGGGGCACGGGCAGGCTTTCCACCGGCATGGCCTGCCATGCATTGCCCTGCTCAATCAACATCACCGGAATATCCTGTTGCACAGGGTATTTGCGCCCGCAATCCTGACACACCAACCAGTGGCCCCCGGCCACCAACTCCAGCCGCCCTGGGTCTTGGGTGGCCTCATGGGGTTGCGTCACACATGCCGGACAGCGCAGGATCGCCAGCAGTTTCTCGCTAATCATGGTTTTCCTCCAGGTTGATTGATATACAGTGGCTTACCCTAAAGCCACGTCCAGGAACATCATGATCGCAAAGCCCAGCAACACGCCCCAGGTGGCTTCGTGGGTGTTGCCGCTCTGTTGGGCTTCGGGGATGAGGTCCTCGGCGACGACGAAAATCATCGCGCCCGCGGCGAACGCCATGGCGTAGGGCAGGATGGGACGCGCCACCAGCACGGTTGCAGCACCCAGCACGCCCGCGATGGGTTCCACCATGCCGGAAAGCTGCCCATACCAGAAGCTCTTGAGGTGCGAAGCGCCCTCACGATGGAGCGGCATGGACACCGCCAGACCTTCCGGCAGATTCTGAATGCCGATGCCTAAAGCCAGGGCCATGGCGCCGGCTAAGGTCGCCGAGGGCAACCCTGCTGCTGTAGCGCCAAAGGCCACCCCTACGGCCAGGCCTTCTGGGAAATTGTGGAGCGTAATCGCCAGAATGAGCAGGGTCACACGCTGCCAGCGGGTCTTGATGCCTTCAGGATTCGCTTCGCCCATGTGCAGGTGCGGCAACACTTTATCCACGCCGCGCAGAAAAACCCCGCCTGCCAGGAAGCCCACCACCGCCGGCACCCAGGCCGGGAGCAGGCCACCTTGCGCCATCTCGATAGCGGGGGCCAGCAGCGACCAGTAACTCGCGGCGATCATCACCCCGGCGGCGAAGCCCAACATGCTATCCATCACCTTCTGCTTCACATCGCGCGCCAGGAACACCCCCGCCGCGCCGAGCGCCGTCATGCCCCAAGTGAACAACGTTCCCAGCAGCCCTTGCAACACGGGATTGAGTTCACCTAACCAGTCTGTCATGCCGCTTCTCCTCCTCTGCGTTTCACGGATAGTATAGCACAGCCCACTTGTTTGGAAAGCATGGTATAATCGGGACGTCAGATGATTTGTAATTGGAGGTAATCGTGGAAACTCATCCACCCCTTGACCCGGCCTACAAGCGCTTAGCGCAGCGGCTCGACAGCCTGCCGGAGGGCTTTCCCCCTACGGCCAGTGGTGTGGAGTTGCGCTTGCTGGCCCACCTTTTCACGCCTGCGGAAGCGGCCCTGGTGGCGGATCTCACCCTCACGCCGGAGACGGCGCCGGAGTTCGCGCAACGCACCGGACGTGATGCGCGCGAGGTGCGGCAGATGCTCAAGGACCTGGTGCGACGCGGCCTCATCAGCGCGGAACGTACCCCGCGCGGCCTGGGCTATGCCCTGCTTCCCTTTGTCGTTGGCATCTACGAAATGCAGGGTAGCCGCATTGATCGCACCTTAGCGGAGCTTTTTGAGGCTTATTACCACGAGGCTTTCGGGCGCGTGGCTGCGATTAACCCGCCGGTGCACCGCGTCATTCCCGTGCAGCAGAGCATCCAGACCGAACTTAACGTCCAGCCCTACGAAAACGCGGCGGACATCGTCCGCTCCGCGCAGGCCTGGGGCGTGTTGGATTGCGTCTGTCGCAAACAAAAAGCCCTCATCGGCCAACCCTGTGGTCACCCGCTGGACGTGTGTATGATTCTGAGCCAGACCCCCGGCGCTTTCGATCAGGCCGAGGGCATCCGCGCGCTCACCCTGGACGAGGCTCTGGCGACCCTGCGCCGCGCTGCCGACGCCGGGCTGGTGCATTCCGTGAGCAACTCGCGCGAGGACTTGTGGTACATCTGTAACTGTTGTACCTGCTCCTGCGGCATCCTGCGCGGCATGGTGGATTTAGGTCTCAGCGGCGTGGTCGCCAGTTCCGGTTTTATCAGTCAGGTGGATGAGGCTGCCTGCATCGCGTGCGGCGCGTGCGCGGACCGCTGTCCCTTCATGGCCATCACCGTGGAAGACGTGGCGCGCGTGGACGCTTTGCGCTGCGCAGGCTGTGGGCAGTGCATCCTGGTGTGCCCCAGCGATGCGCTGAGCCTGGTCCGCCGCCCGGATGCCGGGCCGGATACGCTGCCCGCGAGCCTGGCGGAATGGCGCGAGCGCCGCGCCCGCGTTCGCGGCTTGTGAGCGAAGTGCCAAAGGCAAGTCCGTGCAGGCGAACTCCAGCTCGCAGATCGCAGGGTTGGGCATCGCTCAGGTCCGCTTGTTCAGGGCACGGCTGAACACGGATTTTCGCGGATTGAATCACGCCTTTCTGTGTGCATTGCGCAGATGGATGAACATCGGGCTTCCATGCGTTATAGCCATGGCTCCAGACTTGACGCCGAGGTGGGCAAGGGTAGGCGAAGGCATTGCCTTCGCCTACCCCAAGCCCTCTGAGGGTGTTGAAATCATCGGATACCCTATCCAAACCTGCGGTTAAAATCGCGCCAGCGGTGGCTATTCTGGTGCAGAAGGTAAGCAGGTACTGGAACTTTTCATCTCTTCCTGGCGTTTTTTTGATGAGGCGCGCTCACCTGAACGCGCGCCTGACTTTGAATTGCGGAAGGCGAGGTCGGATATGAGGCTTACACGGCAGATTGCAGGGTGGTTGACCCTCATCGCGTTGTTGGCGTGGGGGGTGCAACAGTCGCTTGGCGCGCCGTTACGCGCTCCTGTGCAGATGACGGTAACCCCGCTCATGGCGGGCCATGCCAAATACGGGGAGTGGCTGCCGTTGCGTGTCACCTTGAGCAACAGCGGCGCCGATCTGGAAACCGAGGTGCGCGTCGAAGTGCCCACCAATGCAGGGACGGCGGTGTATGCCGCCGCGGTGCCTCTGCCCTCCGGCGCGCGGAAGGAGGTGACTCTCTACGTCCCACCGGCGACGTTTAGCCGCAGTCTGGACGTGCGGCTCATCAGCGGCCAGGAAGAACTCCTGCGCGAGTCGGTCAAGGTGCAGCTACACCCGCAAAGCGAAACCCTGATCGGCGTGATCAGCTCCCGCGCGGATGCGCTCAGTCTTTTGAGCGGGATGCAGCTTTCGACGCGCGACAAAACCTCGATTCTCCCGCTGCGTCTGGAGGATTTGCCAGAGCGCTACGAAGCGCTGCGCAGCCTTGATGTGCTCGTGCTGAGCGATGTGGACACCACGCGCCTCACCCCCGCGCAGAGCGACGCCTTAACGGCCTGGGTAGAGCAGGGCGGCCATCTGGTGCTGGGCGGTGGCAGCGCGGCGGAACGGGTTTTCGCCGGCATCCCGGAAGCGCTGCGCCCCGTCACCCTGCAGGCTCCGCGCGACTTAGAGAACCTGTCCGTATTGGAGAAGCTCACCGGTTACGAGCTGCGCGTGGGCGGCCCCTTTGTTGCCACTTTCCCGGATGAAGTCCTTGGCGCAAAAATCATTCATGCGGACGGGCAGACCTACGTGACGCAATTGACCCTGGGCAAGGGGTGGGTGATGTACCTGGCTTTAGATCCCACCGCCAGCCCCTTCGATGCCTGGGCTGGCACGCCTGCCTTTTGGCGCTTGCTCCTCGAAGCTGACCTGCGCTATCCCCCCTATGCGCCGGTGGATATTCCGCTTTCCGCTTTTGAGGCGGAGCAAATGGGCTATGCCCTGCAAAACCTGCCCGTTCTTGATCCGCCCTCGATGAAGACTTTAGCCCTGGTGTTAGGTCTCTACATTTTGCTGATTGGACCGCTGAACTACCTGGTCCTGCGGCGCTTGCGCAAACTGGATTGGGCCTGGCTGACGATTCCGCTTTTCACGGTGGCGTTTGCGGCGGGGGCGTTCTACGTGGGCTATCTCACGCGCGGCAATGACGTGGTTATCAACCGCATCTCGATTCTCAACCTGACGCCCGGCAGCACCCGCAACCCGGCGCGTAACTATGTCGGCATTGTTTCGCCCAGCGCCACCACGTATGAAGTGCGTGTTAGCGGATCGCCCCTGCTTAGCCCGATCACGGCGGTCTATGGAGGGACTTGGGGGGTAAAAGATATGCCGCTGCCCGCTGTACCGGGCGGTCCAGAGAGTCAAACCGGCGGCACTCTCGGCTTTGAGGTGCTGCAGGGCGACCCGGCGCTGGTACGCAACTTGAGCATCAATCAGTGGGCGATGCAGAGCTTCAAGGCCGAGACGCTCTATCAGACCGAGACGCCGCCGTTTGAGGTGGAGGTGGAGACCGCGGGGGTGACGCGGGTACGCGGCACCATTCGCAACCACACGGATTACGACCTGCGGCAACCCGTGCTGGTGAACGGCTCCAGTTTTACGATCCTGGAGACCATCCCCGCGCACGGTGAAAAAGTGTTTGATACGACCTGGCGCACGGATACTTCCGGCAATCAATTCCCCTGGTCGCTCTACAACGCGATATTCAACTGGAGCAGCAACGATCAGGCCGTGGCGCGTGATAATCAATTGCGTCAAAGCATTCTGGATGCCTATTTTGGCACGTCATGGGGGCAGCCGCAACTGCCTTCAGGCCTGCTCCTGTTGGGGTGGAGCGACATGCCCGTGCTGGATGTTGCGATTCCACGCTTGCGCCTCGCACCCTTGCAGACCACGCTCATTGCCTACTCCATGCCCTTGCCTGTGCAGGCGGGTGAGATTACGCTGCCCTTTGGGAGCGTGATCGGGCGCTTTGTCAGCTCCGAAGGGGATGGCGGTGAATGTGGGCCAGGGCGCATTTACCTCACGCGCGGCAAGGTCGTCGTGGATTATCAGTTGCCCACGCAGGTCCGCGGTTTGAACATGGCTTCGCTGCAGGTGTTGGGCCGCCCTGATCCGGGCATCACGGGGCTGCCCGCCGTGGCGCTCTACGATTGGGCCAAACAGGAATGGGTTCCCTTAGAACCGTTGCAGGACTACGTCGCCGCCGAAGTCCCTGACCCGCAGCGTTTCCTCAGCCCGGTCAGCAGTGTCATCCGTCTGCAGGCTTCCTTTGAGGATTGGGGCGGTAAGGGCTGCTACGAATTTCAGGTTGGCCTCACGGGACAGATGCCGTAAGGAGGAAGAGGCATGAGTGTGGATATTGTTGAAACACGGCATTTGAGCAAACGCTACAGGAAAAACGCCCCCTGGGCTTTAGAGGATTTAAACCTGCGCGTGCCTCAGGGCGCTTTGTTTGGCTTCATCGGCCCCAACGGCGCGGGTAAGACCACGACCCTGCGCCTTCTGGCCGGCTTGCTGGAGCCAACGCAGGGCGAGGTCTGGATTGCCGGACAGGCTGTCCACAAGGACCCGCGCGCCATTCATCACGTGGTCGGCTACATGCCGGATAGCTTCGGCCTCTACTACGAGATGACGGCCTGGGAGTACCTGGACTTCTTCGCGCGCTGCCATGCCCTTTCTCCGGCGTATCGCAAGCGCGTGGTGGATGAGCTGCTCGAACTGGTGGGGCTGAGCCACAAACGCGATGAGGACGTGGGGCACCTTTCGCGCGGGATGCAGCAGCGCCTGTGTCTGGCGCACGCGCTGGTCCACGATCCGCAGGTGCTCCTGCTGGACGAACCTGCTTCCGGTTTGGATCCGCGGGCGCGCGTGGAGATGCGGGAGCTGTTGCGTGAGCTTTCCGCCATGGGCAAGACAATTATCCTCAGCTCCCACATTCTGAGCGAGCTGGCGGAGATCTGCAACGAAATCGGCATCATTCAGAAGGGCAAAATCGTCGCCAGCGGGCCGCTGGCCACCTTACGCAGCGCGGCGCGCCCCGGTCGCATGGTGCGCCTGCACGTCATTTCCGATCCGGAAGCGGCCCTCGCAGCGCTGAAAGCCTATCCCCATGTGGAAGAGGTTTATGCTCTGACGAACGGCACGAACGGACAGCACCCCGGCACGTGGCTTGAGGCCTATGTGACCGGCTCCCTGGATGAGGTGGCGGGGTTGCTTGCTCACGCGGTGCAAGAAGGCGTGCGCCTCATCGAGTTCCGCGAGGCGGGCAATGAGCTGGAGGAGCTGTTCCTGCAATTGACCACGGATGAGGTTTACGAGGAGGAAGCGGCATGACGGGCGAGACGCGACGGAAATTCGGCTTGCGGTTGAATCCGGTGATTGTGCGCGAACTGCGCGCGCAGATGCGCGGCCCGCGCGCTTTTCTCATCATCACCGCCTATTTGCTGGCGTTGAGTGGCCTGACGTATGGGATTTATCGCCTTACCTCTACGACGCTGGCGCAGAACTACGGCTACGCTTCTGCCGTGCAGAGCGCTATGATTGGTAAGCTGCTCTTCATTGTGCTGGCTTATCTTGACCTGCTGCTGATTTGTTTTGTCACACCGGCGCTGACCGCGGGGGCGTTGAGCGGCGAGCATGAGCGTGGAACGTATGATTTGCTGGTCGCGACCCCGCTTTCCGCCTCCGCCGTGTTCTGGGGTAAGTTCATCCCGTCCATGACGTATGCTTTCCTCCTGGTGCTGGCTTCGATTCCCACCTTCAGCATCGCGTTTCTGTTCGGCGGCGTGACGATTAAGGACATGGTGCAGGTGATCGTCATCCTCACCCTTTCCGCGGTGATGTTGGGGGCTATGACATTGTGGCTTTCGAGCGCGGTGCGCCGTACCGGGCGCGCTACCGTGGTGGCTTACATCATGGTGGTGCTGCTCCTGTTTGGGACGATGTTCATCTGGGCATTGCAGGCCTTGCAGGCGAATCGTAACACCGGCTCACCTTACACCTTTACGCCTTACGTGCTTTATCTGAATCCGCTCAGTGCTTTAGGCTCGGCGATTTTGGGATTTGGCCTGGGGGACATGTATTACGGTTTCCCCTTCAGCCTGTTCACTTCGGCGGGGCCGTTCAACATGCAGTACGCGGTTGGGATGAAGCGCCCCTTGTGGCAATACACCATGGCGCTTTACGTGATGTTCACCCTGGTGTTCTACCTGCTGGCGACGCAGACCATTAAACCCATCCGACGCTGGCGTTTTTCGCGGCGTGAGCTGGGACAGGTGGCGCTGGTGCTGATCGCCGTGGCGGGATTGGGTTACGTCACGTTCGGCACCACCTGGGCTTCGACGGGGGCGGCTCAAGGTGGGGTGCCGACGCTCACGCCTGTGCCTGTCTGGCGCGAGGAGCCGGTGGAGGTTGTACCGCCTCCCCTGCCGGTGGAAAATTCCGCCGATCCCGATGAGGCTCAGGCGGTTCTGGAATCGTTTTTGGCCGCCAAACTCTTTCCCGATCAGTCGGCGCTGTGTCGTTTTTCCATCTTTTTGGGTACGTATGCAGATACCCAGGTCGAATTAGAGGGCGCGATATTGTGCGCTTCTTTCTCGGTGAGCACGGATGGCGAGGTGAACATCGAAGCCGAGGAACGGCACGAAGTGAAAGCCATGTTGCTGTGGGATGGCACGCAGTGGACACTGGCCGAATCCACGTTGGATGGGACCGATCCTGGGAGCTTGAATGTGGATTGGGACACGCTGCGGCGCGAGCTGGAGGAAAAGGCTAAGGCAACCTTCATCGCTTCTCCGTAAACTGGCATCCATGGAACTCAAGCTTATCAAGCTTAAGAAAATGAGCGTCGTTTGGCGCTGAAAACATCGGGCAAAGAGGGCAGGTCAAGACGACTGCGAACCCCGCCGAAGCGGGGCGGGCGGCTTTCTCGACCAGACCGATCGGCATGATAGGGTGCACGGCGCTACCCTGTTGACTCTTGCTGGAGCAGGATAAGCGGTCCTGATCGCTTTCGTGTTTACAGTCGTGGCTGATGCAGGCCGGGCTTGAGCTTATCCTGACCCTGGCTCTGGAACTTTCCCCAGCGCGCGGGCGTCTTGAAAGCGCAGGCCACATCCGTGGCCCAGCGCGTGGTTAAAGAGGTGCGTGATGACACAGATGAACGATTTTGTGCGGGCTTTACGTCCTTTTGGGCGGCGCTTGCGCTGGCGCGACGCGCAGGAGCGCTTCCTGGCTCAGGCCTGGATAGCGCTGCTGGTGGTGAGCGCGGTGCTCGTGGTGAGCCGGCTGACGCCGCTTCCCAACTACCGCCTGTGGGCCTGGCTGCCTGCCGCTACCTGGCTGATGGGGTTGCTGGCTTACAGCGCCGTGCGCGCTTTGCCCCCGCTCCACGTGGCGCGTCGTCTCGATGCGGAGCTGGGCTTGCGTGACCGCCTCGCCACCGCGTTGGATTTGCTGCGTCGTCCCGATGCGCCGCAACGTTTTGACCCCGACTTGTTGCAGCGGCAGCTCCACAGCGCGTGGGAAACGCTGCGCGCGCTGCATCCGCGCCTGGCCCTGCCTTTTAGCTGGCCGCGCCGCGCGTTGCTCGCCATCACGGTGCTGGCTGTGGCTGCTCTGGCGTTAACCGTGCTGCCCAATCCGCAGGATGCGGTCCTGCGCGAGCGCGCGGCCATCGCGCAAGCGGCGCAGCAACAGGCGGCTGAACTGGAGCGGCTGGCGCAGGAGCTGGAGAAAGAGACCACCCTCGACCCGGCTCAGCGCGAGGCCTTGCAACGTCAATTGCGCGAGATTGCCGAGCGCCTGCGCCGCAATCCCGGCGACCGCGAGGAAGCGCTGGCTGATTTAGCGCGCCTGCAGGAGGAGTTGCGGCAGCGCCTCGATCCGCAGGCCGCGGCGCAGCGCAATGCCTTGCAGCAGTTGGCCCAGTCCCTGGCGAGCCTCAATCAGCAGGAAAATACTCCTGAGCTGGATGAGCTGGCCAAACTTCTCGATGAGGCGCTCAAAAATCTGGATAGCATGACGCCGGAGGAACGTGAAGGGCTGGCACAGGCGCTGGAACAGGCCGCGGCGCAGCTCGCGGGCACCAATCCCGACCTGGCCTCAGCCTTGAGTCAACTGGCGCAGCAGGTGCGTTCCGGCGCCGTCAGCGCGGATGCCCAGCAGAACGCGAGCGAAGCGCTGCAAGAGGCGGCGGAATCTCTGGCCCTGCAGCAGGCTCTGGGTGAGGCGCTCAATACGGCTCAACAGGCCGCGCAGACGATGGCGCAGGCCGGACAAGGACAGCAGCAGGCCAGCGCGGGGCAGGGTCAACAGCCCGGTCAGGGGCAGCAACCCGGCCAGGGACAGCAACCCGGTCAGGGGCAGCAACCCGGCCAGGGTCAAGGTCAGGGCCAGGGGCAAGGTCAGGGCCAGGGGCAAGGTCAGGGCCAGGGTCAAGGTCAGGGACAGGGACAGCAGGCGGGCGGCGGTGGCGGCACGAGCGCGCGCACCCTGCCGCCGGCGGTGCGCACCGGACGCGCGGGCACGCCGGTCAATCCCAACCGCGATTATCAGACCGGCAATCTGGATTCGGTTTTTGCGCCCGTGCAGCAGGGACAGCCCGGCGACCCGGATTTCATCCCCGGACGCCAGACCGGGCAGGGACAGGACGTGACGCATCAGAATCAGACGCCGCTACCCGGCGCGCTGGGCGCAGCGCGCGTCCCTTACAGCGAGGTTTACGCGAGCTACATCGCTGCGGCGGCCAATCAACTCAATCGTGAGTACGTCCCCGCGGGGCTGAAGGCGTACATTCAACAGTACTTCACGACGTTGGAGCCGTAGCGGGAGCAGAAAGCAGGATACTGGAAGCTGGATGCTGGAAATTGGAAGCTGGATACTGTTCAACCTGTCCGGGTTACGGTACGCCATTCAAGTGGGATAGGGGTGGGCGAAGGCCATGCCTTTGCCCACCTGCCGTGGGTTGAAATCATCGGATACCCTATCCGGGCTGGCGGTTAAAATCGCGCCAGAGACGATGGCCATCGCTGCCCTGATGCTGGTGGTTGGCCGTTACGCTTAAACGTCATGAGTCTGACCGGAAAGGTCGGTTGCTCCGGTCTTTGCTGAAGCGCGGAGCAGGCGGCCCTGGCCGTCTGTAAAGCTTCTTCGTCATCATAACTTGCCGGTTCACCGGCGAGGAGCACAAGGGGGAATGTATGCCAGATTTGACTGCCGAACGTTTTGCCGACTATGCGCACGCTATCGAGACCGAGGTGAGCAAGCTTATCGTCGGTCAGCGCGAGCTGATTCGTAACACGCTTATCACTTTGCTGGCGGGCGGGAACGCCCTGCTGGAGGGCGTGCCCGGCCTGGGTAAAACGATGCTCGTGCGCAGCATGGCGCGCGCCGTGAATTGTCAGTTCAGCCGCATTCAGTTCACACCCGACCTGATGCCCGCCGACATTGTCGGGACCAACATCATCGTTGAAGAGGGTGGGGAACGCCGCTTCCGCTTCGAGCCGGGGCCGATTTTCGCCAATTTGATTCTGGCCGACGAAATCAACCGCGCCACGCCCAAGACCCAATCGGCCATGCTGGAGGCGATGCAGGAGCACAGCGTCACCGTCGCCAAACAGACGCGCCGCCTGCCGGAGCCGTTCTTCGTCCTGGCCACGCAGAACCCGCTCGAAATGGAAGGCACTTACCCGTTGCCCGAAGCGCAGCTCGACCGCTTCTTCTTCAAGCTCAACGTTGAGTATCCGTCCGTGGAGGAGTTGGTGGAGATTGCTGACCGCACCACGGGCGTGACGACGCCTGAACCTCAGTCGGTGGTGGACGGGGAAACGATTATCGCCATGCAGACCCTGGCGCGCGGCGTGCCCATTGCTCGCCACATCACCGAGGCGGCGGCGCGCCTGATCCGCGCCACGCAGCCTTACGACGCCAGCGCCCCCGCCGTGGTCAAGCGCTACGTCAACTACGGCGCCAGTCCGCGCGGTATGCAGGCGCTGATTCTGGCGGGCAAGATTATCGCCCTGCTCGACGGACGCTATAACGTGGCTTTGGACGATCTGCGCGCGGCGGCTTTGCCCGCCTTGCGCCACCGCCTCATCCTCAACTTCGAGGCTCAGGCGGAGGGTATCACCACCGATACGATTGTGCAAGAGCTGGTGGAAGCCGTTCTCGTGCCCGTGAAGTAACCTATGCCTGAATTATTGCTCGAACCCGCCTTCCTGGCTCAACTTGACCGCCTGACGCTGGTGAGCCGACGGCTGCGCGCCGGTCAGATGCAGGCCGAACGGCGCAGCCCCAATCGCGGCAGCAGCGTTGAATTTGCCGATTTCCGCACCTACGCGCCCGGCGACGATTTCCGCATGATTGATTGGAACGCCTACGCGCGTCTGGAGAAGCTCTTCCTGAAGCTCTTCGTGGCGGAAGAAGACCTCACTATCCACATTTTGCTCGATGGTAGCCGCAGCATGGTGTGGGGCGAGCCGCAGAAGTGGCGCTACGCACAGCGGCTGGCTGCCGCTTTGGGCTACATCGGCCTGGTGAGCATGGACCGCATCACCGGCGCGGCGTTGGGCTGCGCGGGCGAGGCGGTACAGCGTTTCCGTCCCGTGCGCGGCAAGAAACAGGCGCTATGGTGGTTTTCCTGGCTCGCTTCCCTCAACCCCGGCGCTGCCGTCCACCCGGAGGCGGAGCTGCGTGCCTACGCCGCACAGGCGCCCCGTTCGGGACCGCTGCTCGTCATCAGCGACCTGTTAGGCCCCGGCTGGGAGCGCGGCCTGCGCACCCTGGCCGGACAGGGTTTTGAGCTTTCGATTTTGCACCTGCTCGCGCCGCAGGAGTTGCATCCCGCCCT
Organism: Anaerolineae bacterium; assembly: GCA_034432595.1. Classification (GTDB taxonomy): domain Bacteria; phylum Chloroflexota; class Anaerolineae; order B4-G1; family SLSP01; genus DAOTZR01. The sequence goes on from DAOUBT010000015.1 coordinate 22,326, forward strand.
GGAGGGGGACGTGCGGCTGGTGGATGTGGAAAGTCTCGACGGCGTAGAGATCACCGCCGATTTCGACTTGCTGCGCCGCTATCAGGAGCGCGTGCAGGCCTGGCGCGAGGGCTGGAGCCGCGAGGCCGCCGCCCTCGGCGCGCATTACGTGCCCATGGTGACCGATTCGGCGCTGGAGGAGCTGATGCTGGCTTACCTGCGCCGTTACGACGTGGTGAGGTGACGCATGAATTTCTTGACGCCCGCAGCGTTTGCGCTCTCCGCTCTGCTGCCCGTTATCCTGGCGCTGTATTTTCTCAAACTGCGGCGGGAAGAAGTCACGATTTCCAGCACCTATCTCTGGCAGGAGCTGGTGCGCGACACGGCAGCCAATGCGCCGTGGCAGCGCCTGCGCGTGAGCTGGTTGCTCGTGCTGCAGTTGCTCTTCATCATCGCGCTGATGCTCGCTTTAGCGCGTCCCTTCACCTGGACGCGCGCCACCACCGGCAACGCGCTTATCCTCGTGTTCGATACGTCTGCCAGCATGGGCGCAACGGATGTGGCGCCCAATCGCCTGAGCGAAGCCGCGCGGCAGGCGCGCCGCCTCATCGAGGCCCTGCCCGCCGAAGCGCGCGTGACCGTCATCACGGCGGGGGAGACGGCGCAGGTCCTGCTGGCCGGCAGCACCGACCGTGGCGCGGCTTTCCGCGCGTTGAACACGCTCCAACCCGGCCCCGACGGCGCGGACATGGTGAGCGCGCTGGAGCTGGCAAGTGCCCTGGCGGCGGGGGAGGGCGATGCGGAAATCGTCATCCTCTCCGATGGCGGGGTGAGCCTGCCGGAGCGCGTGAGCACATCCGCCCCGCTGCGCTATCTTCCCGTTGGCCGCAGCGCAGAAAATCAGGCGATTGCTGCGCTGGCTTTGACGTTGGAAAACGCCGGTCAGAACGTCAATGCTTTTGTGCGCGTGAGCAATGAGGGCGCGGCCAATGTGACGCGCCGCCTCACCCTCACCGCCTACACCGTCTGCCTCCCGCCCGCCTGTCAGGGGCAACTGGTAGCCGTGCGCGACCTGAACCTGCCCGCGGGTGAATCACGTAGCCTCAATCTCAACGACCTGCCTCCAGAGACGCTGGCCGTGCAGGCGCGCCTGGAAGGGACTGACGACCTGGCGCTCGACGACGTGGCCTGGGCGGTGACGCCGGTCATTGCCGGCGCGCAGGTGCAGATTGTGGGACCGGGCAACCGCTTCCTGGAGGCGGCGCTGGGTCTCCTCCCCGGCGTGGACATGACGCGCATCACCTTAGACGAGTACGAACGCACCTGGAGCGCGGAGGCCATCACCCAAACCGAGGTGAGCGCCACCTGGCTGACCATTTTTGACGGTGTGCTGCCGCAACCGGGCCACTATCCGGCGGGCGCGCTGGCTTTCATCGCGCCGGTCCGTTCCACGGAGTTCTTCTCCGTGACCGGCGAGTTGACCCTGCCCACGCCCGTGCCCGCCAGTTCCGCGGAGCCGCTGCTGCGCTACGTGGACTTGAGCGACGTGGTCATCGCGCGCGCGGCGCGCATTCCCCTGCCCGCGTGGGGACGGCCCGTCATTGTCGCCGATAAGGCCGGCGATGGCGCGGCCCCGCTTCTCACCGTGGGCGAAATCGGCGGGCGGCGGCTGGCCGTCTTCGCCTTCGACCCGCGCGAGTCGGATTTGCCGTTGCGCGTCGCTTATCCGCTGTTGTGGGCGCACCTGGTGGAGTATTTAGCGCCGGGCAGCGGCAGTCTCCTGCCCGCGGCGCAGCCCGTGGGGCAGCCCCTGGAGATTCCCTTGCCCCCACAGGCACAGGCGCTGCGCGTCCTCACCCCGGCGGGCGAGCGCGTGCGCCTCACGGCGACCCCGGAGCAGGCGCGGGTCCTCTTCGACCAGACGCAAGATTTTGGCCTGTACGAGGTGCAGTGGGAGGATGAGAAGGGGGATGCGTACCTGTTGGGCCGCTTTGCGGTAACGCCCTACAGCGCGCAGGAAGCGGCGATTGCGCCCCGCGCCGAGCTGCCTCTGGGCGCGGGCGGCGGGCAGGCGGTGGTTTCCGAGCAGCCCGTCCCGCGCGAGTGGTGGCGTCCCGTGGCCTGGGCCGCGCTCGCCCTGCTGGTGGCGGAGTGGCTATTGCAGTATCGTGGCCATATCGCGTTGCTGTGGAGCGCGTTACAGGGGAGGGAGGCGCGATGATCACCTTCACCTACCCCGCCCTGTTAGCCCTGTTGCCGCTTTTCGCGCTGCTTTCGGCTTTAGCTCTGGTTGGATCAGGGCCGCTGCGCGCGCGCGGATCGTGGCGTGCCCGTCTGCGCGCCATTCCGGCCACGCGCTGGAGTGGAGCCGCGCTGCGCCTGCTCATCGGCTGGGCGCTCATTCTGGCCCTGGCCGGGATGCAGTGGCAGCGACCTGTGCATGAACTTGCGGTGGTTTTTGTGCTCGATCTTTCCGATAGCGTACCTGCCGCGGAACAGGCGCGCGCCGAGGCCTTCGTCCGTCAGGCGGTGGCGGCGATGCCGACCAACGCCAAAGCGGCGATTGTCGCTTTTGGCGAGGATGCGCTGGTGGAACGGCTGGCCTCTTCTCAACGTGACCTGCCCCCCATCGCTTCGGTACCGCGCACGCAGCGCACCAACATCGGCGCGGCCATCCGCCTCGCGCTGGCCCTCTTCCCCGAAGGCACACAGAAGCGCATGGTGATTTTGTCCGACGGCCTGGAGAACGTGGGGCAGGCGCGTCGTCAGGCGGAATTAGCGGCGGTGCGCGGGGTGGAGATCGCCGTCGTGCCGTTGACCACGCCCCCCGCCGAGCAGGAGGTGTACGTGGAGGCGCTGGCCGCGCCCGCCGCGGTGCGCAAGGGGCAGGCCTTCGACGTGACGGCGACGGTGGTGAGCAGCGTGGCGCAGGAGGCGACCTTGCGCCTGTTCGGCGACGGGCGCCTGCTCCAGACGCGGACGGTGAGCCTGCAGGTGGGGGTGAACCGCATCTTGTTGAGCCTTACCGCTGAGGAGACGGGCTTCCGCCGTTACCGCGTGGAACTGAGCGCGCCGCTTGACACCCTGCCGCAGAACAATCTGGCTTCGGGCTTCACCATGGTGTACGGCCCGCCGCGCGTCCTGATCGTGACGCGCGCCGCCACGGAGGTGGAGGCGCTGCGCGCGGCCCTGGAGTCCACCGGCATGGAGGTGCTCATCACGTCGCCGGAGGCGCTGCCCTCTGACCCCGCCACTTTGGCAAGCTACGATAGTATCGTGCTGGCCAACGTCCCGGCGGAAACACTTCCCAAGGGGGCCATGGAGGCGCTGCCGGTGGTGGTGCGCGAGCTGGGACGCGGCCTGGTGATGCTCGGCGGTGAGGAGAGCTTCGGCGCGGGCAACTACCTGCGCACACCCGTCGAGGCGGCGCTGCCGGTGGACATGGAAGTGCGCAGCCGCACGCGCGAGGCTAATATCGCCCTGGTGATGGTGATTGACAAATCCGGCAGCATGGGGCGCTGTCACTGCGACAACCCCAACGCCAAACCCGGCGAATATCAGCGCGTCGAGGTGGGCCTGCCCAAGGTGGACATCGCCAAGGACGCGGTGTTGCAGGCGACGCAGGCGCTGGGGCGCAACGACTATCTGGGCGTGGTGGCTTTCAACGAGAACGCGCTGTGGGCCTTGCCTTTGCAACGCCTGCCCGATACCATGGTGATTCAGCAGGCGATCGGTGGCATTCAGGCCGAAGGGCAGACCAACATTTACGCTGGATTGGCCGAAGCTGAAAAGGCGCTGCTCACCGTCGAGGCGCGCGTCAAGCACATGATTCTGCTTACCGATGGTTGGTCCACTTCGGGCCAGTATGATGAGATGATTCAACGTCTGGCGGACGAAGGGATTACGCTTTCCATTGTGGCGGCGGGTGGCGGTTCGGCGGAGTACCTGGAGCAACTGGCGGAAAAGGGCGGCGGGCGCTATTATCCCGCGCCCTCGATGCAGGACGTGCCGCAGATTTTCCTCAAGGAGACGGTACAGGCTGTGGGCGAGTACATCATCGAGGAGCCGTTCTACCCGCTCCCCGCGGCGCCTTCGCCCATTCTGCGCGGCTTCGACACGGCTGCACTGCCGCCGCTGTTCGGTTACAACGGGGCCACGCCCAAGCAGACGGCGCAGGTCGTGCTGCTCAGCGCGCGCGGTGATCCGGTGCTGGCGCAGTGGCAGTATGGCCTTGGGCGCGCCGTGGCCTGGACTTCGGACCTCAAGCCGCAGTGGGCGGTGGACTGGGTTGCCTGGGAGCGCTTCAACGTCTTCGCGGCGCAGCTCATCAACTGGACCCTGCCCGCGCCTTTCGACGAGAACCTGAGCGTGAGCGCTCAATCCGACGGCGCGGACGTGCGGCTGGTGGTGGACTCGACCGATGAGCAGGGCCGTCCGCGCGACCTGCTGGAAACGACGGCGACCCTGGTCAGCCCGGACTTCGTCACCGCGACGGTGAAGCTGGAGCAGACGGGCGCGGGGCACTACGAAGGCACAACGTCCCTGGGGGATGCGGGCACCTATCTGGTGCAGGTGGTGCAGCGCGACGCGCAGGGCAATCCGGTGGCGCAGCGCACCACCGGCCTGGTCGTGCCCTATTCGCCGGAGTACAAGCGCATCGGCAGCGGTGAGGGGCTGTTGCGCGAGCTGGCGCAGCTCACCGGCGGCAAGGAGCTGGCGAGTTATGAGGAGGTCTTTGCGCCGACGGCGCATCCGGCGCGGCGCGCCGTCCCGTTGTGGCCGGCGCTCCTGCTGTTGGCGGCGCTGGCCTTCCCGGTTGATGTGGCCCTGCGGCGTTTGCGGCTGCAACCTTCGGATTGGGCGCGTCTGCGGCGCTGGCTGGATGAGCATCTGCGCCCAACGCGGCGTCAGCGTCGCCGTGGCGAGCCGGAGGTGTTGAGCGACCTGTTCCGCGCGCGCGAACGGGCGCGCCGGCGTGGCGTGCGGCCAGTGACGCCGGAAATGCCGCGCGGCGACGAGACCCCGCCGGCAGCGCCTCCCCCGTCCGTTCCACCGGCTGCGCCCCCGCCTGCTGAGGAGGATGCCCTGGCGCGCCTGCGGCAGGCACGGGAGCGGGCGAAGCGGCGGTAGGGGCTGGGAGCAGGAACACCCTGGCGCAGGATGAATGCCTGAGGTATGGAACCTTCAGGCGGCGGGGAGCCCTTTGAATTTCTGGAACCACGCAGTAACAAGGAGCTGAACATGGTGGATGAACGCGAACTTGCGCCGCATCGCCGCTATCGCGGCAAAGTTACCCTCAGGCCCAAGGTCCCCGTGCGTGGGGTGGAGGATTTCGCCGTGTGGTACACCCCTGGCATCGCGGCACCCTGCCGCGCCATCGCCGCCGATCCGGAGGAAGTCTGGGAACTGACCAATCGCGGCAACACCATTGCCATCATTTCCGACGGTACGCGCGTGCTGGGCCTGGGCGACATCGGCCCACGGGCCGCGCTGCCCGTGATGGAGGGCAAGGCGTTACTGTTCAAGCTCCTCGGCGGCGTGGACGCAATCCCGCTGGTGCTCGATGCGCGCGACCCGGCGCGCTTCTGCGACGTGGTTGCCGCCCTGGAGCCGAGTTTCGGCGGCATCAATCTGGAGGACATCGCGCAGCCCAAATGCTTTGGCATCCTGGAAACCCTGCGCGCGCGTCTGGACATCCCGGTCTGGCACGACGATCAGCAGGGCACGGCGACGGTGGTGCTGGCCGCGGTACTGAACGCGCTCAAGCTGGTGGGCAAGACGCCTGACGCGGTGCGCATCAGCCTCATCGGGGCGGGCGCGGCGAACATGGCCGTGTACCGCCTGCTCAAAGCGGCGGGGGTTAATCCGGGCGCGATCGTGGTCTGCGATGAGCGCGGTATCCTGCATCCTGAACGCGAGGACTTGCGCGCCCTTGCCGATGCGGCGCCGCAGTGGCGCGTCTGCCTGGAAAGCAACGCCGAGGGACGGCGCGGGGGCATCCGGGAAGCCTGTCGCGGCGCGGACGTGCTCATCGCCTTCAGCCGCCCCGGCCCCGACACGCTGTTACCGGAGCACATCGCCGCCATGGCGCGGGATGGCATCGTCATTGCGGGAGCCAATCCCGTGCCCGAAATCTGGCCCGACGTGGCCAAAGCCGCTGGCGCGCGCATCGTCGGCACGGGACGCAGCGATTTTCCCAATCAGGTGAACAACGCCCTGGCTTTTCCGGGCATCTTCCGCGGCGTGCTGGATGTGCGTGCGCGCACCATCAGCGACCGCATGGCTGTGGCGGCGGCGCAGGCCCTGGCGCGCTGTGCGGACTTCCGGGGGCTGCGGGAGGACCATCTCCTGCCCACCCTGGATGAACCCGAAACCGCGCGCGAAGTGGCCGTGGCCACGGCGCTGGCTGCCATCGCGGAGGGGGTGGCACGTCTGGTGCTGGACGAGGTGACGCTGCGGCAGCGCGTGGCGGAGGGAATAGGCGCGGGCTTGTGAGCTGGCCCTGACAGGATGCTGTCAGGGGGTAGTCTCAGCGATTGACGCGAGAAAACAGTCCGGCCCGTCGGTGAGCGCCGCTACAGTCCGGCAGGGCCTTGGCTGTGGGGAAAGTTACGCTTTAACGGCGTCAGATTGAGATTGCGAGGCCAGATTACGCTCGCCGGCATCTTCTTCCGGAGCAGCGGGCAGGGTAAAGTAGAAAGTTGACCCCTCGCCGGGCTGGCTTTCCACGCCGACCCGTCCGCCGAGGCGTTCCACAATGCGGCGCGTGATGGAAAGTCCAAGGCCATACCCCTGCGCGCGGACATGGCTCAGGCGCGTGAAGGGGATGAAGAGACGGCGCTGTTCCTCTTCTGTCAGGCCAGGGCCGTTATCCTTGATCCAGAACTTCACCATGCCATCGTTTAGCCGGGTGGCACCCAGAGTAATGTGGGGAGGATTGCCGCCGTACTTGAGCGCGTTGCTGATGTAATTCACCCACACCTCCTCCAGCCAGGGGGCGTACCCGTAAGCCGGCGGCCAGACAGGTTGGATCACCAGCTCTGCTTTGCGCTGTTGAATCGGGTCACGCAGGCGTTCTAACGCCGCCCCAATCACGGGACTCATGGCCACGGGACGGGAGAGCACCTCCACTTTGCTGAAGCTCGAAAGCAGTAGCAGTTCATCCACGATGTTGGTGAGCTTGCGCGCACTGCGTCCGATGAGATTCAAGTAATTGAACAACGTTTCCTGAGACATATCGTTCAGGTTATCCTGAAGCGCCTCGCTGAACCCTAAAAGCGAGGAAAGCGGCCCCTTCAAGTCGTGCGCTACCGTGTGAGCGAAAGCCTCCAGGTCCTCGTTACGCCGCAGCAACTCCTGATTCAGGCTCTGCAGGGCCTGCGTGCGCTCCTCAACGCGCTGATCCAGCTCGCGATTGATCCGAATCAACTCCTGTACAGCCCGTTCCAGGCTGCCGGTGGCCAGCCACATCGCCAACGCGACAAAGTAAAAGCTGGCGGTGGTCGCCGGATTGGGGAGGGCTTCATGCATCACGCCGACCTGCAAATAACCGTAAATAAAGCTTTCCAGCGTGGCCGTGACAAAGCTGGCCCAGGAGCGCAGCAATACGCTGGAAAGGATAATGGGCAAAAGCCAGAGATAGGTGCTGCGGCCTTCGACGAGGTATTCGATTTTTTCCAAAGGGAAAATCGAAATGAAGATGAGCAAAATAAATGCTACACTTCTCCAGTCGGTGGGTAAACGGCGACTGAGGCAATACAGGAGGCAACTGGAGAACAACACGATTGCGCCGCTCACGTAAATCACGGTGGGGGGTTCCGGTCCGGCCAGCCCTTTCTGCTCGGCCAGGATGACCAGCACCACCACCAGGCTGGTGAGCACGACGGTGCCCAACAAGAAAGCATCCAGCATCCGCCGGCGCCGTTCCTCGTCGTTTTCAATTTTCTCGTATAGCTTTTCGATATAAACCTTCAGATCTGCGTTCACGGCTTGCCCTATGAGTTGACTTCAATTCCTGGTGTTGGCTGGATGACGTGATGTTGTCTTCCTGAACGGTATGATAATCTTACCAAAACAAAGCGTTAAGTTTACTTATAGTATAAAGGCGAATTTCTGGAGGTCAAGTATGAGATGAGTGTGCTTTTTTAACGCACAGCTCCACCACAACGCCGCGTTGGCCGGTCTGTTTTACCGTTTTTGACCATGCTGACCGGGTCCGCTACGTTTGCAAAAATTCGGAAATACCTATAATAGTCAGGTAACCCCGTTTAACTCACCGCAAATCATATCGTGATATGGAGGTGCTATGGATGCAGTACTGCTGGCGCGGATTCAGTTTGCTTTGACGGCGGCCTTCCATTTCCTCTTCCCGCCGGTGACCATTGGCCTGTCCTGGCTGATCGTGCTTCTGGCCTGGCGCAGCCTGCGCACGCAGGACCCGGAAGATGACGCAGCCCTGACCTTTTGGGTGCGCATCTTCACCCTGCTCTTTGCTGTTGGTGTCGCCACCGGCATCACCCTGGAATTCCAGTTCGGCACGAATTGGGCAACCTATTCCCGCTTTGTCGGGGACATTTTCGGCTCGCCCTTAGCCGCGGAAGGCGTTTTTGCCTTCTTCCTGGAATCCACTTTCCTGGGTGTGCTCATCTTTGGGCGCAAGCGCGTCTCACGGCGTTTTTATCTATTTTCTACATTGATGGTGGCCCTCGGTTCCACCCTCTCAGCGTTTTGGATTATCGTCGCTAATTCCTGGCAGCAGACACCCACCGCCTACGTAATCGTGGGCGAGGGGGCATTCCGGCGCGCTGAGTTGACCGACTTCTGGGCTGCCGTGTTCAACCCGTCCACGCTGCCGCGTTACACCCACACCCTCGCTGCCTCCCTCATCACCGGTGGCGTCTTCATGGCGGGGATTGGCGCCTGGTACCTCTTGCGCGGACGGCATCCGCAATTTGCGCGGCGCGCTGTGCGCCTGGGCATGACCATGGTGGCCGTGGTGGCGCTGCTCACCCTGGCGACGGGGCACATGCACGCGGTGCAGGTTGCCCTCACGCAGCCGGCCAAGATGGCCGCTTTTGAGGGCCTCTTCAAGACGCGCGCCGGCGCCCCTCTCAGCCTTTGGGGGTTCCCGGATGTGGAGCAGCAGAAAGTTCATTTTGAAATCGCCATTCCCAGGATGTTAAGCCTGCTGGTGTATTTCAAGCCCGATGCCACCGTCACCGGGTTGGATCAATTCCCGCGTGAGGAATGGCCCCCCATTGCCCTGAGCTTCTATCCCTACAAAGTGATGATTATGCTGTGGGGCTGGTTCCTGGTGATAGGCTGGGCGTACCTGTTGCTGCACAAAAAACTGAGCACCTGGAAACCGTTCCTGAAAGCCCTATTCTTCTCCATCCCCTTACCCTGGGTAGCGATGGAGTTGGGATGGATGGCGGCGGAAGTGGGGCGTCAGCCCTGGGTGGTGTACGGCCTGTTGCGCACGGAGGACGCGGTCTCGGTGGTGGTCCCTGCCGGGCAGATTCTCGCCACCATCATTCTGTTCGTGTTGATTTACGCCGCTCTGTTGGCACTGGCCATTTATCTGGTGCGTCAGGAAGTGCTCCGTGGTCCGCAGTTGGACAACGGCACGCCGGCAGCATGAGGAGGTGAAGCATGGCCATGAGCTTTTTACAGACCTTGTGGTTTCTTTTGATTGGGGTCCTCTTGACCGGCTACGCCATTCTGGACGGCTTCGATCTGGGCGCTGGTGTGTTGCATCTCCTGGTGGCGCGCAAAGATGAGGAGCGACGGCAGGTGCTCCACGCGCTGGGGCCGTTCTGGGATGGCAACGAGGTATGGTTGCTCACGGGGGGTGGGGCGCTCTTCGCCGCTTTCCCCCACGTGTACGCTACCGTCTTTAGCGGTTTCTACCTTGCCTTGATGCTGGTCCTCTTCGCCCTGATTCTGCGCGCAGTAACCTTTGAATTCCGCAGCCGCGTGGAATCCCCGCGCTGGCGCGCTTTTTGGGATGCGGTGCTCTGCGGCAGCAGCTTCCTGCCCGCGTTGCTTACCGGCGTGGCGGTGGGCAACCTCATCCGCGGCGTGCCGCTGAGTGCGGATATGGAGTACGCGGGCACCTTCTTCACCTTGCTCAATCCCTTTGCGCTGCTGGTCGGCCTGACCGGTCTGGCGATGTTTGTCACGCACGGCGCCTTGTACCTCATGATGAAGACGGAAGGCGCGGTCGCGCAGCGCGCAGAACAGTGGGCCAAACGCGCCTGGGCGGCCTGGCTGGCTTTGACGCTCCTCACCATGGTTGCCGCGCCTTTCGCTGCGCCGGAGCGCTACACGGACAAACCGGTGGCGATTTGGGGATTGCCGCTTCTCGTGGCCGGGATGCTGGGCCTCACCCGTTTCCATCTTGCCCGTGGAGACGCGGGTAAAGCCTTTACCTTTTCCGCCCTGAGCATCGGCGCGCTGATGGCCCTGTTCGGCGCGAGCTGCTTCCCTTACCTTGTGCCGGCGAGCAACGGCGTGCAGATTGCCGGTTACGCGGGCCTGAGCATTTACAACGCTTCCGCCTCGCAGCGCACCCTCACGGTGATGGCGGTGATCGCCCTGATCGGCGTTCCCATTGTGCTGGCCTATACCGCCTACATCTATCGCCTGTTCCGTGGCAAAGTGGGGGCAGAAGGCGAATACTGAGGTCCATGGGTACCTGATTACCTTGCCTGGGGTGGGCGATAGCATGGCCTTCGCCCACCCCTTTTAAGATGCTTACCATGACCTGCTAACCGCTAATCGGGGATGCTTTTCGGGAACCACGCCGTTGCGGGCGGTAGTCAACCACCTCCGCTCCCGGCTTTCCTGCGTGGTGAATATCGCCGTAACGTTTGAATGCATCGCTGCAGCGTCCTGCCGATATAGGACTAAAGGGCTACTCCCTTATTTCCCAAAATTCAGTTGCACTTGTGGGATAAATCGTGTATAATGTGGGAAACAGTGGGGATAAGTGGGGATAAATGGGGTATTTAGCTCCACCGGCAAGCGCTAAAGCGAGGCAAACATGTTTTTAGGCCAGTATGAGTATACCCTGGATGACAAAAATCGCCTGACCATTCCGGCGCGTTTCCGCGAGGGCCTGGAAGGCGGGTTTGTCATCACGCGCGGCCTGGATCGCTGCCTCACCATCTATCCCCTGGAAGTCTGGGAAGGCATCACCGCAAGGATGGAAGACCTCTACATGACCGATCCGCGCGTGCGCGCCTTGCGCCGTTTGATGTTTGCCGAGGCGGTCAACGTCACCCCCGACCGTCAGGGCCGGGTGGTTATCCCCGACCGCCTTCGGGAATACGCTGGCCTGCAGGCCGGCGATAACGCCGTTATTGTGGGATTGAATCGCTACCTCGAAGTTTGGAATCCGCAACGCTGGGAGGATTTTAACGCTCAACAGTTAGCAGCCATCGAAGCGGACCCGGCCTTATGGGAGAGCTTGAAGATTTAACCCACCACGCTCCCGTTCTCCTGGAGGAGACGCTTGCTGCCTTACAGCCGCGGCCCGCAGGGCAGTACATTGATGCTACCGTAGGCGGTGGAGGGCATAGCGCGCTTTTGCTGGAGCGCAGCGCCCCGGATGGGCGAGTCCTGGGATTGGATCGGGACCCGGAAGCTGTGGAGCGGGCGCGTTTGCGCTTGCAGCCTTTTGGCGCGCGCGCTGTGGTGGTGCACAGCGCTTACGACCGTCTGGAGGACATGGCGCGGGGGCATGGATTTGTCCCCGCCGATGGCGTGCTCTTTGACCTGGGCTTTTCTTCATACCAGATTGACGATCCGCAGCGGGGTTTTTCGTTTCGTACCGATGGGCCGCTGGACATGCGTTACGACCCGACGCAACCCGGGCCTACCGCTGAGGAGTTGGTGAATGAGCTAAGCGTGGTAGAATTAGCCGCGCTTTTGCGGCTTTACGGCGAGGAGCCGCACAGTCAGCGCATCGCTCAGGCGATTGTCGCCGCGCGTCCCATTCGCAGCACGGCGCATCTGGCACAGGTGGTGCTCGCGGCGACGGGGCGTCCGCGTCGTGGCGGGCCTCATCCCGCCACCCTGACGTTTCAGGCCTTGCGCATCGCCGTGAATCGTGAACTGGAGCTGCTCGCCGTGGCCTTGCCGCAGGCCTTACAGGTGTTGCGGCCTGGCGGACGTCTGGCGGTGATTACTTTTCATTCGCTGGAAGACCGGCTGGTCAAGCAATGGATGCAGCGCGAGGCACAGAGCTGCATCTGCCCACCGGAAGCGCCGGTTTGCACGTGCGATCATCGTCCGCGCTTACGCCTGATCACGCGCAAACCCATTACCCCCTCCACCGAGGAGGTCATGCGCAATCCGCGCAGCCGTAGCGCAAAGCTGCGCGTCGCTGAGGCTTTGGACGTATGAGCGTTATCTGGCAACAAAAAACCCATGGGGTACAACAACGTCAGGTCCACAAAGAACGGATGCTGGCGCTCGTGTTGTTTGTGGCGCTGGTTGTGTTCACCCTGCTGAGCGGGGCTTACCTCAACCTGGTGGCGCATAACGCACGCCTGGCGGGCGATATCTGGCACATGCAGGAGCAGTTGGCGCAGATGCAGCGCACCAATCAGGCCCTGGAGGCTTCTATTGCCTGGATGACGCGCCTGGAACAGTTGCAGGAACGCGCGCGTGCCCTGGGCTACCTGCCAGCGGAACAGGTGGATTACATGGTGCTGGAGGTGCCGGATGTTGCGCAGCCCTGACGTTCGTTTGCGTTTCATCGCCTTGCTGCTCGTCCTGGTGACGCTGGTGACCTTGGGCCGCCTGGTGCGCCTTCAGGTGCTGGACCACAAGCAGTATCAGGATGAGGTGGAGGCGCTGGTTTACCGACAGTACACGCTGCCGCAGCCGCCGCCGGGGCGTATCTATGACCGCAACGGGGATTTGCTGGTCGGCAATGAGCCGGTGTTTGACGTGGGTGCGGAAGTTTCGATGATCAGGGACCCGCAGGCTGCGGCGCGCGCCCTCGCACCGGTGCTGAACATCCCCTTGGGGGAGCTGGTGGCAACCCTCACCCCGCCTGCCAATCTGGATGAGGGACACATCGTCTGGCGTCCCCTGGCCACAAAGGTAAGCGCGGAGCAGGCGGAAGCGTTGCGCAAGCTGGAGTTGCCGTGGTTGACCCTCACGCCGACCTGGCAGCGCTTCTATCCCGAAGGGGACCTGGCCGCTTATGTGCTGGGTTTTGTCAACGAGGAGGGGAACGGGTACGGCGTGTTGGGGAGTCAGTGGGCCTTCCTGCATGGGGAAGCGGGCGCGCTGGAAGGCGAGGTGACCGGCGACACGGCACCGATGGCCGACACCCTGGCGCGGGTAGAGCGCGCCGCTCTGCCGACGCCGGGCATGGATTTGCGCCTGACGATTGATCGCACCGTTCAGGCCTACGTTGAGGAGCAGGCGCGGCTGGCGACCGAACAGTATAAGGCGGAAGGCTGCACCATTATCGTCATGGATCCACGCACGGGCGAGCTGCTCGCCATGGCTTCCTGGCCCACATACAGCCCGGCGCAGTATGCAGAGTACGCGGCCCGTGGGGAGACGGCGATTTTCAACGATCCGGCGGTGACTAAACTGTACGAACCCGGATCAACGTTCAAGGTGATTACCGTGGCGGGGGCGCTGGATTCCGGCGCGGTGAACCTGGATTGGTCCTATTACGACGCGGGCGGTCTGGAATACGGCGGGATCATCATCCGCAACTGGGACGGGCGCGCTTATGGGCAGCAGAACCTGCAGGGACTGCTGGCCAAATCCCTCAATGTGGGCGCGGCCACGCTCTCGACGCGCGTGATGGGGCCTGACCTGTTCTACCGCTACGTGCGCGCCTTCGGTTTTGGACAGACCACCGGCATCGAGCTGGCGGGTGAGGCGGCGGGCGTGGTCCATCAGCCGAGCGATTGGGACTGGCAGGATGCTTTCCTGGCCACCAATGCTTTTGGTCAGGGCATCGCGGTGACGCCTTTGCAGATGATTACCGCTTTTTCCGCTGTAGCGAATGATGGCGTGATGATGCAGCCGCACATCATCGCTGAGCGGCGCTATCCTGACGGCACATCGGTGACGATAGCGCCCCGTCCGCTGGGGCAGCCTATCTCCAAAGCCACGGCGGACACCCTGACCGAGTTGATGGCGCGCGCGGTGGAGAAAGAAGTTCCGCAGGCCATGGTACCCGGTTATCGCATCGCCGGGAAGACCGGAACGGCGCAAATCCCCGGCCTGGGCGGCTACGAACCGGATCAGGTGATTGGTTCTTTCATTGCCTTCGGACCGTTGCCCGATCCGCAGGTGGTGGTGTTGGTTAAACTTGATCGGCCCGGCATCGAGCCGTGGCTACGCTGGGGGTCGCAGACAGCGGCGCCCTTCTTCGCGCAGATGGCACCGCGCCTTTTCACGCTGCTGGGCATCCCGCCCGCGCAACAGGCGCAGGCGCGTCCTTGACGAGGAGCAGAAGACGATGACAAAGCGTGTGTTGACTCTGGCGGATGTAGTGCAGGGGCTGGCAGGCCCTCGCCCTCTGGGGCTGGAAATGCCGGTGCGCCCTGTGCTGGATTCGCGCAAAGCTGAGCCGGGCACTTTCTTCCTGGCTTTTAAGGGCGAAAAAGCGGATGGGCACGATTACGTGGCGCAGGCCCTGGCGAATGGGGCGCTGGCGGCGCTGGTTGAGCGTCCGGTGGACGCGCCCGGCGCGCAGGTTGTGGACCTCACATCCGGCGCGCCCCTGCCGTCGGAACTGCAGCCGCCTCTGGTGTTGCGCGTCCCGCAGGTCTTGAGCGGTTTGCAACAATTGGCGAGCTTCTGGCGGCAGCAGTTCCATCCGCGCGTGGTGGGCATCACCGGCAGCGTGGGCAAGACTACGACCAAGGAGCTGGTTGCCCGCGTCCTGGCGCAGCGCTATCGCGTGTTGCGCTCGCAGGGATCGTTCAATAACGAAATCGGCCTGCCGCTCACGCTGCTGGAGTTGACGCCGGAACACGATTACGTGGTGTTGGAGATGGGTATGTACGTGCGCGGCGACATCCGCGCCCTGGCGCAAATTGCCCGTCCGCACATCGGCGTTGTCACCGTGGTGGAAGCGGTCCACGCCGAGCGCGCCGGACGCCTGGGCGACATCATGCTCGGCAAGCAGGAGCTGGTGGAGGCGCTGCCGCCCGCACCGGAGGGCGTGGCTATCCTGAACTGCGATGATCCGCGCGTGTGCATCATGGCTGGAGCGACGCAGGCGCGTGTCTTTTATTACGGCCTTTCCAACGTGGCTGACTTGTGGGCGGATAACGTCGAAGGGTTGGGCCTGGAGGGCATCCGCATGCGCCTGCATTACGGACGGGAGACGCTCTACCTGCGCGTGCCGCTGTTGGGACAGCACAGCGTCCACACCGTGCTGCGTGCTACGGCGGTGGGGTTGGTGGAAGGTCTCTCCTGGCAGGAGATTGTCGAGGGGCTGCGTGCGCCGGGGGCGCAACTGCGACTGGTGACGGTGCGCGGCATCCGTGGGTCGCTGGTGATTGACGACACATATAACGCGAGTCCTCCCTCAACGCTGGCCGCCCTCAACCTGTTGCATGATCTGGACGGGCGCAAGATCGCCGTGCTGGGCGATATGTTGGAGCTGGGTGACTACGAGGAGGAAGGCCACCGCAAGGTGGGCGGACGCGCTGCCGCGGTGGTGCAGGTGCTGGTCACGGTGGGCACGCGCGCGCGTTGGATTGCCGAAGAGGCGCGTCTGTGCGGCCTGCCGCCCGAAGCTATCCACAGTTTTGATACGACCGAAGAAGCGATTGCCTGGTTGCGGACCCAGGTACAGCCCCAGGATGTTATTCTGGTCAAGGGGTCGCACGCCATGCATCTGGAGCAGGTCGTCGAGGCCTTGACCGAGGAGTCATGAGATGGGTTTTGCGCTGATTTTAGCCAGTATTTCTTTCCTGATGGTGGTGTTCTGGGGACGGCCTTACATCAACTTGCTGCGCAAGTACAAGGTGGGTAAGCGTATCCGCGTAGATGGGCCGGAAGGCCATTCCATCAAAATGGGGACACCGACGATGGGGGGGATTCTCATCACCTTGCCGGTGCTCATCATCACGTTGGCGCTGAACATCTACAATCTGATGGGGCGTACCGTTATCGGGAAATCCATCCTCGTCCCGCTGGGCGTGATGGTGGCTTATGCGATTTTGGGCGCGTTCGATGACTGGGCCGGGGTGAAAGGCATGCGCCGCGGAGAGGGGTTCACCGCGCGTTTTAAGATGCAAATCGAACTGGCCATGACTTTGATTGTGGCGCTGGTGTTGTACTTTGGCCTGGATTTGCACAGCATGGCTATTCCGGGCGTGCCGGAAAAGATTGATATCGGCCTGTTCTACATTCCCGTGGCGATGTTCATCATCATCGGCGCGGCGAACGCTTCTAACCTGACGGATGGCCTGGATGGCCTGGACGGGATTCTGATGGCAAGCGCCTTTGCGGCGTATGCCGTCATTGCTGAGTTGCAGGGGCAGATTTACCTTTCACGCTTCTGCTTCACCGTGGTGGGCGCGACCTTCGCTTTCCTGTGGTACAACGCGCATCCGGCGGAGCTGTTTATGGGCGACACGGGGTCGCTGGCCCTGGGGGCTACGCTGGGCGTGGTGGCCCTGATGACCGGTCAGTGGCTCATCCTGCCGGTGGTGATGCTCATCCCTGTGGCCGAGACGCTTTCCGACATTATTCAGGTGGGATACTTCAAGTACACCAAACGCAAGTACGGGGAGGGACGGCGCATCTTCAAGATGGCGCCCCTTCATCATCACTTTGAACTGTTGGGTTGGTCGGAAACGCAGGTGGTGCAGCGTTTCTGGCTGGTGGGACTGCTGGCCGCGATGGCCGGCGTGGCCTTAGCGCTGGTATGAGGACATGAGCATGAACGAAACGCAAGGACGCGCGGTGGTGATTCTGGGCCTCGCCCGGCAGGGCAAGGCCTTAGCGCGTTATTGGGTGCAACGCGGCGCGCGCGTCATCGTTTCGGATAAGCGTCCGGCGGAAGCGCTACAGGCGGAGCTGAACGAGCTGGCCGGTCTGCCCATTCGTTACGTGCTGGGCGGCCATCCCCTGGAGCTGCTGGACGATTGTGATCTGCTCTGCCTGAGCGGCGGGATTCCGCTGGATGTGCCCATCGTCGAAGCGGCGCGGCAGCGCGGCATCCCGCTTTCGAGTGACGCGCAGGAGTTCTTGCGCGATTGTCCCGCGCCCGTGGTGGGCATCACCGGCTCCGCTGGCAAGACCACGACCACGGCACTGACGGGGGCGTTCATCCGCGCGGCGGGTTTCACCACCTGGGTGGGCGGCAACATCGGTAATCCCTTGTTGGACGACCTCCCGTCCATTCAACCGAACGACCGCGTGGTGATGGAGCTTTCGAGTTTTCAGCTCGATTTGATGACGCTCAGCCCGCAGGTGGCGGCGGTCCTCAACATCACGCCCAACCATCTGGACCGCCACAAGACGATGGAAGCCTATATTGCGGCGAAGGCGAACATCGTGCGCTATCAGAAGCCGGGCGATTGGGCAATTTTGGGCCACGATGAACCCAACGCGCGCGGCCTGGCGTCCCTCACGGCGGCGCAGGTGGCTTTCTTCAGCCTGCAAACGGTGCCGGATGTGGGCACTTTCCTGCGTGGGGACGCGCTCATGGCACGCTGGGACGGTCGCGAACGCGAGATTTGCCGCCGCGCCGATGTGCCTTTGCGCGGGATGCACAACGTGCAGAACGTCCTGGCCGCGTCGGCGCTGGCGTTGGCCGCCGGTGCGCCTCTGGAGGGGCTGCGCGAGGTCATCCGCACGTTTGAGGGCGTGCCGCATCGTCTGGAAGTGGTGCGCACTTTGCGCGGGGTAACCTGGGTCAACGATTCGATTGCCACCGCGCCGGAGCGCGTGCTGGCCGCTTTACGTGCCTTCGAGGAGCCGTTGGTGCTGCTGGCGGGCGGGCGCGACAAGCAATTGCCCTGGGAAGATTTCGCGCGCGAAGCTGCGCAGCGCGTGCGCGTCATCATCACCTTTGGCGAAGCTGGTGGCCTCATCGAGGGGCATCTGCGGCGCGCCCTGGAGACGCTCGGTCCGCAGGCCACCCTGGAAGTTTTGCAGCGCGTGGCGACGCTCGACGAGGCGGTGCAGGTTGCAGCGCAGCTCGCGCGCGCGGGCGAGGTGGTGCTCCTTTCGCCCGGCGGCACGAGTTTCGATGCGTTCAAGGATTTCGCCGCGCGTGGCGAGCATTTTCGGGCTTTGGTGTTGAGCCTGGATTGAAACGGACGGTGAGGGCATGGCACGAACACGTTCAGTACGTCAAAACATAGATTGGGTCCTGCTGGTGTTGCTGCTGGCCCTGCTGGCCTATGGTCTGCTCATGCTCTACAGCGCCACGTTTTATGTGGGGCAGGATTTCTGGACGCGGCAACTGCTCTGGGTGGGCCTGGGCCTGCTGGGGATGGTGGTGCTCATCCGCATCCCTTACCCGGTCTGGCGCGTGCTGTCCATGCCGATGATGGTGTTGACCCTGGGCGGGCTGCTTTTTGTGTTGATCTTCGGCGAGACGATTCTGGGCGCGCAGCGCACCATCGTCGGCGCGTCGGTACAGCCGGGCGTGGTGGCGCGGCTGGTGGCGATTCTCTACATTGCCACCTGGCTCGCCTCGAAGGGCACACAGCTTCACGAGGTGCGGACGGGTCTGGTGCCTTTCGCCGTTATCGTGGGTGTGGTGGCGGGGTTGGTCGCCTTGCAGCCTGATTTGAGCACTGCCATTCTCTTGACCGTGACCGGCCTGGCGATGTTCTTCTTTGCCGGCGGTGACCCGTTGCAAATCCTGGGATCGGTGCTGGTGGGAGGGAGCAGTTTCGCGTTGCTGGCCTGGCAGCTTCCTCACGCGCGTGGGCGTTTGCTGGATTACCTGGCCGCGCTCAAAGACCCGGCGCAGATGCCCTACCACCTGCATCGTGCGGTCATGTCTATCGGGGAAGGTGGCTTCTGGGGCGTGGGCATTGGAAACGGACGCATGAAGTTCGGTTACCTGCCCTTCCCCCACACGGATAGCATCTTCGCTGTGATTGGCGAGGAGGTCGGCCTGGTGGGCTGTCTGCTGGTGCTGGCGCTCTTCGCGCTTCTGGCCTATCGCGGCTACCGCGTCGCATTGGAAACACCCGAACCTTTCGGCTCGCTGGTGGCTTTCGGCGTAACGACCATGCTGGTCACCGAAGCGCTTTTGAATGTTATGGTGATGGTGGGGCTGTTGCCCTTTACCGGAACGGCTTTGCCCTTCTTCAGCTACGGCGGTACGGAAATGATTGTGTCGCTGCTGGGGGCGGGCTTGCTCCTGGGCATCTCCAAAGGACGCCCGAAAGGAGAACGTCAGTATGGAGTACTGGATCGTTGGTGGCGGAACTGGCGGACATATCTACCCGGGTCTCGCCGTAGCGCAGGCGTTGCAGGACGTTGACGCGCATGCGCGGGTAACCTGGGTCGGGGTACGCGGCGGGATGGAAGAGCAGATCATCCCCCGCGAAGGTCTGCCGATGCTCACCATCCCGGCTGCCGGGTTGCACGGGGTGGGGGTGAGTAAGGCGCTGCGTGGTGCATTGGCGCAACTGCGGGGGTTTGGCGTTTCCCTGCGCCTGTTGCGGCAGCAGCGTCCGGCGGCTGTATTCACCACCGGCGGCTATCTGGGCGTACCGGTCACCCTGGCAGCACGGGTGCAGCGCGTGCCGGTGCTGCTCTACGTGCCGGATGTGGAACCGGCGCAATCGGTGAAGTTCATCGCGCGCTATGCACAGCGCATTGGCGTCACGGTGGAAGATTCGCGCGCCTTTCTGCCCGCAGCGAAGGTGGTGGTGACCGGTTATCCCTTGCGCAAGAGCCTGATGCGCTGGACGCGCGCCGAAGGACGCGCCGCCTTACAACTCGACGCGCAGGCGCCGGTGCTCCTGGTTTACGGCGGGAGTCGCGGCGCGCGCTCGCTCAACCGTGCTGTGTTGCGCAACCTTTCCGCTTTGCTGGGGCTGGCGCAGGTTGTGCACCTGAGCGGGGAGCTGGATTGGCCGGAAGTGGCCGCCGCGCGGGAGGCCCTTCCGCCGGAGCAGAAAGCGCGTTATCACGCTTTCGCCTATCTGCATGAGGAGATGGGCGCAGCGCTGGCCGCGGCGGACCTGGTTGTAGCGCGTGCGGGCGCATCCATTCTGGGTGAGGTGCCCTATTTTGGCCTGCCTGCCATCCTCGTCCCCTATCCTTACGCCTGGCGCTATCAAAAGGTGAATGCGCAGTGGCTGGAAGGGCGTGGGGCGGCACTGATGGTACGCGATGAGGACCTGAACGATGAGCTGGTGCCGCGGGTGGAGACGCTCTTGCGCGATGCAGAACAGCGGGAGCGCATGGCGCAGGCCGCGCGTGCCCTGGCGCAACCTCAGGCCGCGCAAACCCTCGCCCGCATGGTGTTGCAATTTGGAGGCGCGTGATGGTCCCGCTCGAAACGGTTTTCTGGGGGCTGGTCATCTTCTTTGGCATAGCCGGCGCTTTGCGGGGGTGGGCTAAAGAGCTGATCGTGTCCTTCAGCGTCATCCTCGCCCGTGCCGTAGAAGACGTGATGATTCGTTTCATCCCGGTCATCGGTGGCGGATTGATTAATATGGCGGAAAATAACCCGCGGCAATGGTTCACCGTGCGCCTGGCCATTTTTGTGCTGATGATTTTCTTTGGCTATGCTTCGCCTGTCATTTCTACGACTCTTGGGATGCGGGGACGGCGTGAAAAGTTCCAGGATGTGCTTTTGGGGTTTTTCATTGGAGCTTTCAATGGTTTCTTAATTATCGGCACCGTGTGGGGCTTCCTGGACGTGTTGGGCTATGGGATTTGGGGCATCTCGGCGCCCACCTCGGCTTTTGCACAGGATATTTTACGATATACGCCTTTGCAATGGCTGAGGGGCGGTACTTTATACGTGGCCCTGGTGCTGGCTTTTGTTTTCGTCATTGTAGTTTTCGTGTGAGGAGGCGCTATGCTGGATTGGCAGGCTGTGCGGAAAGTGCACATTGTGGGTATCGGCGGCGCGGGGATGTCCGCCATCGCTCGCATGCTTAAAGCGCGTGGTCTTGAGGTCACCGGTTCGGATGCGCGTGAATCGCCCACCGTGATCGCGCTGCGCGCCGAGGGCATTCCCGTGCGCATCGGTTACACGCCGGGCGAGACGCTGGCTACCGACGTGGTGCTGGCTTCTTCCGCCGTGCCGGAAAGCGACCCGGAATTGCAGGCCGCCCGCGCGCAAGGCTTACCCATCACACGCCGCACGGACATTCTGCCCTGGCTCACCTCCGGTTATGACGTGATTGCTGTCGCCGGCGCGCACGGCAAGACAACCGTGACGAGTATGCTGGCGATGGTCTTTTCGCAGATGCATCTGGATCCGAGCTTCATCATCGGCGGTATCTCGGCCAACCTCGGCACCAACGCACGCCTGGGCAAGGGCAAGCACTTTATCATCGAAGCGGATGAGTATCAGAACACCTTCCTGTGTCTCAACCCACGCATCGCGGTGGTGACGAATGTGGAATACGACCATCCGGATTGCTTCCCCAGCCTGCGGCATCTGCGCTTCGCCTTTGGGGAATTCGTGGAGCGCATTCGACCGGAGGGCCTGCTGGTGGCTTGCAGCGATGACCCGATTGCCCATGCCCTGGCGGCCTCCTATCACGCCAATGGCGGCCATATTGCGCTCTACGGGCAAGGGGAAGGCGCAGGCGTGACCTGGCGCGCGCTCAACATTCGTCCCAACGACCTGGGTGGCGTGGATTTTGAGGTGCAATATCAGGGGCAGGCCCTGTGGCCGATGCGTCTGAGCGTGCCGGGAACGCACAATGCTTTGAATGCCTTAGCCGTCCTGGCCGTGGCGGACGCGGTGGGGCTGCCCTGGAACGTGGCCGCCATGTATCTGCGCGAGTTCAAGGGCACGGAACGACGCTTCCAGATTTTGGGGGAAGCGGGAGGCGTGACCGTGGTGGATGATTACGCGCACCATCCGACGCAAATCCGCTACGTCCTGGAGGCCGCGCGGCAGCGTTACGCGGGGCGGCGCATCCTGGCCGTCTGGCAGCCGCACACCTTCAGCCGCATCAAGGCCCTGTGGGATAGTTACCTCACGGCCTTTGGGGACGCGGACGCCGTGTTCGTGCTCCCCATTTACGCCGCGCGTGAGGTGGACGATGGCACCGTCCGCCACACGGAACTGGCCGCAGCGATCCAGCACGCGCGGGTGCGGCCCTGCGCGAGCCTGGATGAGGCCACGTCCATGCTGGTGGAGACCGTGCGCCCTGGCGATGTCGTCGTCCTGATGGGCGCGGGGAATGAGTATCTTGTGGGCGAAGCCCTGTTGCGCGCTTTCTCCGGAGGAGCGGCATGACCCGTCTGGTGCAATGGTTACAGAAGTTCACCGGCCTGCAGGCCCGCAAGCGCGGGCGTTACCGCGCCTATCAATCCGAAGTGATGCGGGTGCGCCTGGAGCAGGTGCAGGCGCGGCAGAAGTCGGCAAAAGGGAAGCGGTGATGGACCTCGCCTCGCGCCTGGCCGAGCTGGAGCGCGCCTTTCCCGCCATCCTGCGCGATGCGCCGCTGGCGCGCTACAGTTGGGTGGGGCTGGGCGGTCCGGCGGACCTGTTGCTGTTGGCGCGCACGGAAGCAGAGCTGGTCGGGGCGGTTCAGATGGCGCAGGCGCTGGAAGTGCCCTGGCGCGTTTTTGGGGGGCTTTCCAACTGTTTAATTCCTGATGAGGGCCTGCGCGGATTGGTTGTGCTCAACCGCACGGCGCAGGTGCAATGGGATGCCGCGCAAGGGACGGTCAGCGCCGCAAGCGGTGTGGCGATGGTCACGCTGGCGCGTGAGGCCGTACAACGCGGTCTCGATGGCCTGACCTGGGCGGTAAGCCTGCCCGGTTCCCTGGGGGGAGCGCTCATTAACAATGCCGGTGCCTTCGGCGAAGAGGTGGGGACGCGGCTTGTCTCCGCACAACTGCTGGCGCGCGATGGCACGCGCCACACGGTGGGGGCGGACTGGTTCGGCTACAGCTACCGTCACAGCGTGCTGAAGGGGCAGACGGCGGGCACGTGGCTGCTGCTTGCGGCGCAATTGCAGTTGACCCCCGCCGATCCGCAGCTTCTGGAAGCGCGCGCGCAAGAGTTCATGTTGCGACGCAAACGCTCGCAACCGACGGGGCGCAGCCTGGGTTCGGTGTTTGCCAATCCACCGGGGGATTATGCCGGGCGTCTCATCGAAGCGGCGGGGCTGAAAGGGCGGCGCATCGGTGGGGTGGTGGTCTCGGACGTGCACGCTAACTTCTTCATCAACGAGGGGGGCACGGCGGCGGACTACCGCGCTCTGGTCGCCGAGGTGCAGGCGGAGGTAGAGCGGCGCTTTGGCATTCACCTGCGCCCGGAAATTGAAATCCTGACGGCGCAATTGACGACGGATCCGGCTTTGCAGTAAGTTGTGCCGCCGGCTATCGTGAGCAGCTTGAGCTGATTTTCATTCTGTTCATTACTCTGCAAACAAAGGTGGGCTATGCAAAGGCTTAAAGTCATGGTTATTTTTGGCGGTCGCTCGGGTGAGCACGAGGTGAGCCTGATTTCGGCAAGCTCGGTGATGCGCGCCTTAGACCCGGAGCGCTACATCGTGATTCCGGTAGGGATCACGCGCGATGGCGCCTGGGTGGTGGGGGCCGATCTGGTTGATCTCCTGCAGCGAGAGGCCATTGAGCTGGCGGATAGCGTGGTCTTCTTTGCCGACCCCTCGCATAAGGGCGTATGGCGCATCGAAAAAGAAGATGACGAAGCGCGTCTGGAATGGCTTTACGATGTAGATGTGGTCTTCCCTGTCCTGCACGGCACGTATGGCGAGGATGGTACGCTGCAGGGCCTGCTGGAGCTGGCTGCCGTGCCCTACGTGGGCTGCGGCGTGCTCGCTTCTGCGGTGGCGATGGATAAGGCGCTCTTTAAGGATGTCTGCCGCGCCTGGCATTTGCCCATCGTCCCTTCCTTGCTCTTCACGCGGGCGCGTTGGCAGGCCGAACCGCAGGCGGTGCTGGACGAAGTCGAGGCGCATCTGACGTATCCCGTCTTTGTCAAGCCGGTCAATCTGGGATCGAGTGTCGGCATCAGCAAATGCCGTGACCGCGCCGGGCTGGAGCGCGGCCTGCACGAGGCGGCGCGCTATGACCGGCGCCTGCTGGTGGAGCAGGCCGTCCCCAACGCGCGCGAAATAGAGGTGAGCGTGCTGGGCAACGGGGACGCGATTGAGGCTTCGATTGCGGGCGAGATCATTCCGGGGCGCGAGTTCTACGATTACGCCGCGAAATACCTGGACGAGGGCGAGGCGGCCTCGAAGTTGCTCATCCCCGCGCGCCTGGATGCTGAGCAGATGGAGCTGGTGCGCCGCCTGGCGGTTACGGCTTTCCGCGCGGTGGACGGCGCGGGCATGGCGCGCGTGGACTTTTTGATGAACGGGGTGACGGGGGAGCTTTTCATCAACGAAATCAACACCATCCCCGGTTTCACGCCGATCAGCATGTATCCGAAGTTGTGGGAGGCGTCGGGCCTGCCTTACCCGCGCCTGCTGGATCGCCTGATTGAGCTGGCGCTGGAGCGCCACGCCGAAGTATCGGCGTTGGAACGCATTTACCGCCCGAAACTGTAGCTGGCGCACGGGCGAGAGGGGAGACCCTGCCGGGAAGGAGCCTGAGGGATGACGAAATACCGTCGTTACAGTCGTACCGCTGCTTTGCTGCAGGCACAGCCTGTGAGCATGGCTGTACGTCCGCGTGGACGTCGGCGCGCTGCCTCACGCGCCTTGACGCTATCCTTGCCTTTGCAGCAGGTGTGGCCGCTCATCCTGGTTCTGAGCCTGGTCGTTGCCGTGTTGGTTTGGATGCGCGCTGATGCGCGCTGGTACGTCACGGAAGCCTCCATCACCCTGTACGGCACGCGCGGGGCGGTGGCGCAGGAGGTGGTGCAGGCGAGTGGTTTGCTCAAGGAACACGGCACGCGCCTCGATGCTGAAGCGGCGGCGCAGCGCGTGCGTGAGCAGGTCTCCGCCGTGAGCGATGTCCATGTGGCCTGCCATCCTTATCCCGCGAGCTGCGAAATCCGCGTGGTGGAGCGCAAGCCTGTTGCCATCTGGGATACGGGGCAGGGCGTGCTCTGGATTGACAAAGAAGGGGTGGCTTTCACTCCGTGGGGCGAGGTCACAAACTTGCCGGTGCTGCGTGGTCCCCTGCCGGCAACGCCGCAGGCGACCCTGGCGGCGGTGCAGGGGGCGGAGGCGCTGCTCAAGCTCACCGGTCCGGTTGACGTGCTGGAGTATCACCCACAGCGGGGCCTGATCTGGAATGACCCGCAGGGGCATCGGGTGGCATTTGGGGTGGACGCGGAGCGCATGGCCGCGCGTTGGGCCGTGTATCAACAACTGCTGGCCGTGTTCGATGCGCGGCGCATCTTCCCCTGGAATCTGGATGTGCGGGTTCCGGAGGCGCCGACCTATGCCATGGAGCGGTCCTGGTAGGAGGGACGAATGGATCGAACAGTCGTAGGGATTGACGTGGGAAGTTCCAAGACGCTGGTGCTGGTCGCCGAGGTGAACGATTCAGCGGGTGAGGCGCGCATCGTCGGCGTGGGGCAGGTGCCTTCGCGGGGGGTGAAAAAAGGCGTCATCGTCAACGTGACCGAGGCGACGGCAACGATTGCCGAGGCGGTGGAGAAGGCCGAGCAAAGCTCTGGCTACCGCATCGAACGCGCCTTTGTCAGCGTGAGCGGCACGCACATCACCTCGCGCAACAGTCAGGGCGTGGTGGGGGTGACGCGCCGCGAAACCGGCATCAGTGAGGATGATATTGACCGGGTGCTGGAAGCGGCGGGCGCCATCATTTTGCCGCAGAATCAGCGCCTGCTGCACATTATCCCGCGCACCTACACGGTGGATGGGCAAAGCGGCGTGCGCGATCCCCTGGGCATGCACGGCTTCCGCCTGGAGGTGGAAGCGCATGTGGTGATGGGTGCGATTACGGCGGTGCAGAACCTGCTCAAGTGTGTGGAAGGTGCGGGGGTGGAAGCCAGCGAAATCGTCTATTCTGCCCTGGCAGCCGGGAACGCCGTGCTGACGCCGACCGAGCGTGAGATGGGCGTCGTGCTCGTGGACATTGGCGAGGGGACGGTCGAAATCGCCATTTTCATCGAGGGCACGGTCTGGCACACCCGCTCCCTGGCGCTGGGCGGGGAGTACATCACCAACGATATTGCCATCGGGTTGCGCCTGCCGCCGGAGACAGCGGAAAGCATCAAGTTGCGCTATGGTCATGCCCTTTCCAATCAGGTCAATCAGGAGGAACGGTTCACGATTTCGCCGTATGGGGAGACGGTTCCGGTGGTGGTGCCGCGTTGGAAGCTGGCGGAAATCATTCAGGCGCGCTGCGAGGAGATTTTGGAGACGATTCAACAGGAAATTAAGCGCTCCGGCTACGATGGGCTGTTGCCCGCCGGCATCGTGTTGACGGGCGGCGTGGCGCAGTTGCCGGGCCTGCGCGATCTGGCGCGCGATCAGTTCCAGCTGCCGGTGCGGGTGGGTACACCCTATGGCTTGAGCGGCCTCACCGATCAGGTCGAGAATCCCGCCGCGGCAGTGGCTGTAGGGTTGCTGCGTTGGTCTCCGCTTTGGGACGAAACGGGCGGGCGATACAGCGGAGGCAGCTCATGGTTCAAGCGGGTTTTGCCGTGGCTGCGCACCCTGCTGCCCGGCTAAAAGGCATAGCACTCATGGAGCAAGCTTTCCATCCAGCAGGAGGTTAAGATGGGTACCGCAGGAGAAAATTTCGCACAGATTCGGGTTGTAGGCGTTGGCGGTGGCGGCAGCAATGCCGTAGATCGCATGATTGCAGAGGGGCTGCAGGGGGTGGATTTCATCGCGATGAACACCGACGCTCAGGCGCTGGCGCGCTCGCAGGCCCCCATCCGCGTCCGTCTGGGGAACAACACCACCCGCGGCCTGGGAGCTGGCGGCAATCCGGAGATGGGGCAGAAGGCTGCCGAGGAGTCTGCGGATGAGATTCGTCAGGTGCTGCAGGGCGCGGATATGGTGTTCGTGACCGCGGGCATGGGCGGTGGCACGGGCACAGGCGCTGCGCCGATTGTGGCGCGCATCGCCAAGGAAGAACTCAAGGCCCTGACCATCGGCGTGGTCACGCGCCCCTTCGCTTTCGAGGGGGCCAAGCGTGCGCGCTCCGCGGCGGAGGGCATTGAGGCGCTCAAGCAGGTGGTGGATACGCTCATCGTCATCCCCAACGACCGCTTGACGGACATCACCGATAAGCGCGTGAGCCTGCAGGATGCCTTCCGCATGGCGGATGACGTGCTGCGGCAGGGCATTCAGGGCATCACCGAGGTTATCACCGTGCCGGGCCTCATCAACCTGGACTTCGCCGATGTGCGCGCCATCATGTACGAGGGCGGTGCGGCGCTGATGGCGATTGGACGGGCGAGCGGGGAAAATCGCGCCGTCGAGGCCGCGCAACAGGCCATCACCAACCGCCTGCTGGATGTGACGATTGACGGGGCGCGCGGCGTCCTGCTCAACATCACCGGCGGGCCGGGCATGACCCTGCACGAAATCAACGAGGCGGCTTCCATCATCCGCGACACGGCGCATCCGGAGGTCAACCTCATCTTTGGTGCGGTGATTGACCCGTCCATGGGTGAGGAGATGCGCATCACGGTGGTGGCGACGGGCTTCGACCGCGAGGAACGGCCCAAGCCGCGCAACACTGAAGCCACACAGCAGGCTCAACCGCCGCGCCGTTTTGAGACGCTGCCGGTAACCCCCATGCCGGTGGATCCGGACAATGTGGAAATTCCGGCTTTCATGCGTCGGCGCACGCGCTAAGCCCGCGCGTTGTGAGGAGCTTCGAGCGCAGGCGTCGCCCGTGGGGTGACGTCTGCGCTGGCCTGTTGACGACCCGGCGTCCGCAACGGGATGGCGGTGCCTGTTGGCGTGCAGGGAACGCGCAAGCTCCGCTTGTTGCGTTGCGCAAGCTGCGTTAACTGCTCCCTTCTGGGGTCAAACAAGGGAGGATGAAGGCATTGCCTTCGTCCTCCCTGCTGTTGCCCACTCCGTTACTCGACTGAAAACGCATCAGAGACGATTGCAAGCGCTGTCCTGCTGCTTGAGGTGAGCTTTCGCGTTCAAGGGTTGTGATGGTGGTGCCCGTGGTGATGCCCGTGTTCACCATGACCACAACAGGAGGGATCCGTGTCGAGGCGACCTTCTTGATAGGCCTTAAGCGCTTCCTGCACGCTGCCGGATGCGCCCAGCCGGACCTGAATGCCATTGATGGTGAAGGCCTGATAGGCACGTTCACCCATTCCACCCGTGATGATGACGTCAGCCTGTTGCTGGCGTACAAACAGGGGCACCTGACCAGGACGATGCTCCTCGGCGTAAGGGTTGGCGACCGTTTGCACCTGTTGGGGCTGTCCATTATCCCCCAGGTCAATCAGGACGAAATAGGGGGCGTGTCCGAAGTGTTCCGCCACCGGACTCTCCAGACCATTCGCTGTTTCAGCTGTGATGGCTATACGCATGTTCAATCTCCTTAAGTGAAATGGTTTGTTGATAGCCTGCTCAAGTGAACAGGTCTGCGTACCTCTCAAAGCGATTCTTGGGGTGACGTGGCGGCATAAGCCGCTTCCAGGGCCTCAATCTGACGGCGCTGCTCGCGCAAAGCCTCGATCCATGCTGCTAAAACTTGTTCGCCTTCGTGGGTGATGGTGTACACGCGCCGTTGTGGTCCCAGGCTTTCTTCATCCCATGAACTTTCCACCAACCCCATGTCCTCTAAGTCGCGCAGGGCACGGTAGATGATGCTGATATCCATGTGCTCTGGCTCGAAACCAAACACGCGCAGCTTTTCCATGAGGCTATAGCCGTAATCCGGCTGCTGACGCACCAACACCAGCAGGCAGGATTCGAGCAAAAACCAACGCTTGCGTTTGCCTCCCCCCTCACCTTGACAGCGCATTCTTCCGGGCATCGTTACCTCCTTGTTTTTCTATATTATAAATCACTATAGAATTATTGTCAATAGTTGCAAACCCTTCATGCTGTGGATTTTCGGTTTGCGACTGCCGGTCCATGGGGAGGCAGGTGGGCGAGGCGTTTGGGGCTTTTCAGGGAAGACAGGCTGCTCAACTGCGGCGTGCAAAGAGACCCGCGATTGCGATTAAAATAAAATTATCTTCCTAATTCCTTACCACCTGTGGTATAATATCGGGGTGTAAGTCCGGCTGTGTAGATTTTTCGGCGGGGCTTGGGGGAAGCGAGCGCGTGGGAAGCCGGGTTCGGTAAGCCTTTTACCGGGCGCGGTGGTTTGAATAGAGATGAGGTGGCTATGATTGAAATGGAGCATCTTACAAAACGCTATGATGACCTCCTCGCGGTGGACGACATCACGCTCACCGTGGCGGAGGGGGAAGTGCTGGCTTTGCTGGGGCCGAACGGCGCCGGCAAGACCACCACGGTGCGGATGCTTTCCGCCATCCTTCAACCCACTTCCGGACGGGCGCGCGTGGCCGGGCTGGATGTGGTGGAACAGGCGCGCGAGGTGCGGCGATGGGTGGGGATGCTTACCGAGGCGCCGGGCCTTTACACCCGCATGACGGGCCGGGAATATCTGGAGTTCTTCGCGCAGATGTATGGCGTGCCCTCGGATGTGACGCAGCAGCGCATCCGCGAACTGGCGGAGCGCTTCGAAATGAGCGATGCGCTTGACCGCCGCCTGGGCTACTATTCCAAGGGCATGGCGCAGAAAATCGCCCTCATCCGCACCTTAGTGCATGACCCCAAAGTGCTGTTGCTCGATGAGCCAACTTCGGCCATGGACCCGCAAAGCGCCCGTCTGGTGCGCAACACCATCCTGGAGCTGCGCCGTGAAAAACGCACCATCATTGTCTGCACGCACAACCTGCCGGAGGCAGAGGAGCTGGCGGACCGTATTGCCATCATCCGCAAAGGGCGGATCATGACCCACGGCACGCTGTCCGAATTGAAGCGGCAACTCCTGGGCGCGCCCTTGATGGAGCTGCGCTGGCTCGCTCCACCGCATAACGGCGTGCTTGAGCGCATCCGTGCCCTGGTAGACGTGGAGCAGATTCGCGAAGATGGAATGCGCTACGTGGCTGACTATCCGGAAAAGGTCAATCCGCTCATCTTGCGCCATTTGCACGAGGCGGATGTACCCGTGTTGGCCTTGAGTGAGGTGCCGCGCAACCTGGAGGCGGTTTATCTGCGCGTGGTCGGGGAGGGGATGGCATGAGCACGATGACACAGCAGGTTCAGGATTGGCGCCGTGAATGGGCGCAGGTGTGGGTGCTGGCGCGGCGCGAAATCCGCGATAGTATGCGCGATTGGCGCATTATGATTCCCATTTTTTCCCTGGTGCTGGTGTTTCCCATCCTGGGCAACATTGTGGCTGAACGCGGCATCACGTTCATCGGTCAGTACGGGGCCACGCTCATCACCGAGCGCCTGCTGCCTTTCATCATTCTGGTGGTGGGCTTCTTCCCCAGCACCTTCTCGCTCATTATTGGATTAGAAACCTTCGCTGGCGAAAAGGAACGTCGCAGCCTGGAACCGCTGCTCTCCACCCCCTTAGCGGACGGGCAGCTCTACCTTGGGAAATTGATTGCCTCGACTTTCCTGCCCGTGTTGGCCAGCTATGTTGGGATGCTGGCTCACGTGTTGTTGACGGGCTTCCGCCTGGGCTGGTGGCCGCCGGTGGAGATTATGCTCATCGCCCTGGTGCTTTCGACGACGGAGGCGCTGGTCATGGTCACGGCGGCGGTCATCGTCTCAAGCCAATCTACAAGCGTGCGCGCGGCCAACCTGCTTGCGAGCTTCATCATCCTGCCGATGGCTTTCCTGGTGCAGTGGGAAGCGAGCCTGCTGCTCTTTGGCAATTACACCACGTTGTGGATGCTGGCGCTGTTCATGATCGTGCTCGATGCGTTGCTGGTCCGTTTGGGCACGCGCGTCTTCAACCGGGAACATCTCCTGGGGCGGGAGCTGGATAGCATTGACCTGCATAAAACGTGGGAAAACTTCCGGCAGGCGGTATGGCCACGGCAAGGCCTGGGTTGGCTGTTAGTGCTGCTGCAATGGGAGCTGGTCCTGCTTTTCTGGCGCAATGCCGGCTGGCAGGCTGTTGGGGTGTTGTCGGTGCTTTCGCTGGTGGAGGGTCTGCTGGTGTTGACGTTGCGCCGTGTGCCCCTGACGTACCTTGACCCGCGCCCGCTGCTGCGCGAGGCTTATCGGGATTTAGGGGCGCACCTGCGCGATATTCGCCTGGAGATTGCCCTGACCGTCCTGGTGATGCTGGTCGGCGGCGTCGTGGTGGGGCTGTGGGGCTTGCAGCGCTTCCCGCTTCCGCCCAATGTGATGTCGCTCGCGCCCTATCAAGATTTTGAGAACCTCGGCGAGGCCGTGGTGCAGACGGGGCTGTTGGAGGCGTTCAGCGGCTGGGCGATTTGGGTTAACAATGTGCGCTCGCTCTTCGCCGCGGCGTTTTTGGGCGCTTTCAGCATGGGCATCATCGCGCAATTGATGCTGCTCGCGCCGATTGCCATCATCGTGTACCTGGTGCCGCAGGTGAGCATCCTGGGCCTCAATCCGTGGGCCTTCTTTGCGGTGACGGTGTTGCCGCACGGCGTATTGGAGCTACCTCTGGCCGTTATCGCTACCGCGCAGGCGCTGCGGATGGGGGCGATTTTGTTGCGTGAGCCGGCGCGCGGCGGCGGTCTGAGCGGCATGGTGGTGGAGACGGGGCGCTTTGTGCGCCTGATGGTGCTCTTGGTGATTCCGCTCCTGCTGGTGGCGGCCTATATCGAAGCGCTCATCACGCCGCACCTGGTCATGCGCTATCTGTTTGGTGGGTAGTCCTTCATCAGGTTAACGGCTTAGCCGCTCATATCGAAAGAGCAGACAAGGGTGGACGAAGGCATTGTCTTCGTCCGCCCTTTTTTAGCCCCAGAAAGAGACTTTGGCCTGACTGGACCGGCGCTTTCAGTTCCGGGCACCTGTGTCCATCCCCAGCCCATCCCAAGGGGTTGAAATCACCTGGGCTGACGGTTGAACTTGTGCCAGTTCCCTGCGGGCATCCAAGGCTTACGCAGTTGCAACCTGAGCAGGCGCAAGTCCGGTTGCAAATCCTCGGCGGTGATTTCAATCGCTGTCCTGCTGCTGGAGGCAAGCCGTTACTTCAGAATGTAGCCCAGGTTTCATCCTGGGCTACGTTTTGTTCTGCGCTATGGAGATGGCTACCCCCGCACCCGCCTGATAGCTTCCGGCAGAGCGCGTAACACATCCCCCGCTGTCATGCCCACTTCGCCGACCTGTTGCCGCGCAATTTCTCCCGCCAGGGCGTGCAGATAAGCGCCCGCGCTGGCAGCTTCAAAAGCGCCCAGCCGCTGCGCGCGCAGGCCCGTGATGAGGCCCGCCAGGACATCCCCCGTCCCACCTTTGGCCAGGCCTGCGTTGGCAAAGGGGATCAGCGTGGCCGACCCCTCCGGCGCGGCGACAACGGTAAAGGCGCCCTTGAGCACGACTACCAGGTTCAACGCCCGTGCGACCTCTAACGCAATATCCACGCGCTTACTTTGCACCTCGGCTACCGTTTTGCCCGTCAACCGCGCCATTTCGCCCGGATGGGGTGTGATGATGGTGCGCGGCGGGAGCAGCTTCGGCCAGTTCGCGATTTTGCTCAGGATGTTCAAGCCGTCCGCATCCACAATGAGAGGGGGAAAGGCGCGGGGTTCTCCCACGCTCCAGGTTTCGACCGGCTGCAAAAGGCCCGTGCCGCGCTTCTCGCGCTTCAAGCCCAGCAGGGACCGCATGAAGGCCTGTGTCTCCGTGCTTTGCCCTAATCCCGGCCCAATCAGCAGCGCGCGGTAAGCCTCGAACTGTTCCACGAGTTGCGGCACACCGTCCGCGTTGAAAGCTCCTTCCGTGTGGGGAAGGGGCAGCGCCGTCGCCTCCGGCGCGGCGGCGATAACCGCTCCTTGCAGGGAGGCGGGCAGCGCCACCGTCACCAGGCCGACCCCGCTGCGTAAAGCGGCCTGCGTCGCCAAAAGCGCCGCGCCTGTGTACGCTGCCGAGCCGACCACCAGCAGGGCGCTGCCAAATGTCCCTTTGTGCGCATCGGCGGGACGGGCAGGTAACCAGGCGCGCACCTGTTCGGCGGTGAGCACATCCACCCCTTCTTGACGTGGCCAGCATTCGGCGGGGATGCCAATGTCCGCGACCATCAATTCGCCCACCACGGCGGCGGCAGGGAAGCGCAAATGTCCCCACTTCGGCGCGGCGAACGTCACGGTGAGATGCGCTGTGAGCACCAGGGGATCCAACGCGCCGGTGTTGAAATCCATGCCGGTCGGCCCGTCTACAGCTAAAATGAAGGGCCGCGTGGATGGAACGGGACGGGTGCTCGAAAGTGACGTGAGCGGCGAGGTCTGCGCGCTGCTTAAAGCCCGCCGCACCCCGTGCAGAATATCCGCAATGGCGCCGCGCAGGGGTAACTGCGCGCCTGTACCAAGGAGCGCATCTATCAACACGTCGCTGCGGTTTATCAGGCGTGTCAATTCCGGCTTGTCGGCATCCGGCTCGGCCAACACCATCGTCACCCCGCTTTCCACGGCACGCTGATAGACGGTATCCTCATCGCTGCGTGGATGGGAGAGATACGCGGTGACCTTCGCGCCGGCCTGTGCCAGATAGCGCGCCGCCACCAGCCCATCGCCACCGTTGTTGCCCGGTCCGACCAGCACCAGCACCGTGCGCTCACGCAGCGACATTCGCTCCAGCAGGACGCGCGCCACGCTCTGACCGGCCAGCTCCATCATGCGCGCAAAGCTGTGTCCAATGGCATTCGCCTGCGCTTCCATCGCCCGCATCTCATCCACATTGACAACGCGCATGGTCTCCCTCCTTTATGCCACCCAGGGAACAACGGTCGCATCTAACGACCTGTGCAGCCTGTCCAACTCCTGCAACACGTGGGGCAAGAGCGCGTCCACGGGGACCCGTGCGCCCTGCTCCTGTCCGCGGTGCTTGACCTCCACGCCGCCTGCTTTGAGCGCGCGTTCGCTCACCGTCACACGCAGCGGCATTCCCAGCAGGTCCGCATCCGTGAATTTTACCCCCGCACTTTCGGGGCGGTCATCGAGCAACACCGGAATACCCGCCTGCTTCAGGCGCGCGTACACCTGCGCGGCCTGCACGTCCACCTCGCTGCTGCCCTTGCCCGGCAACACCACGACATGCACCGCATACGGCGCCACGCTCACCGGCCAGCGCAGGCCCTGCTCATCATGATGCGCGTCCGCCAGGGCCACCGCCCAGGTCGCCACATCCACGTCCCAAAGCGCTGCGTGCCAGGGTTGCATCCGTCCATCCTGATCCTGATATTGGGCCGGTTGCGCGCCGCAGTGACAGGCGCGCAGCAGGCGCAGGCCCGGATGGGCCTCCAGCGCTGCGCCGCACTCCGGACAGGCATCGCCCGCGTGGACGAGGCTCACATCCGCCACCACATCCGCCTGAAAATCGCTGCCGTAGGTCACGTTGATGAAGTGATACCCGGCCTCATTCGCTCCGGCGACCAGGTTGGGCGCGTGAGGGATGAGGTCATCCACCACCACCAGCGCCCCGCGCACGCCGATGGGCGAAGCATAGCCGGGTTCGGCTCCGCAGGCGCGGATTTCGTCCTCCGTGGCCGGGCGCAGCGCGTGCGCCCCCGTCACCTGCTGGACCTTGGCCAGGTTCACCTCGCCATCGCCGCGGATGACGACGAAGACCAGGCGCTCCATGGTTGGCCAGCTCCCCATCAACAGCAGCGCCTTGGCCGTGCGCTCCGGTGGGATGCCCAGAAACGCGCACAGATCCGCGATGGTGCTTGCGCCGGGCGTCGCCACCTTCTGCAGGGGACGCGGCACCTCATCCGCGGGGCGGGGTTTGCGCGTGCGCGCGGCGTGTTGTGCGGCGCGGTAGCCGCAACGCGGACAGACCAGCGCCGTCATCTCGCCATGGGGCAGCGGCGCGAAGAAGCTCAGCCCCGTCAGCTCCCGCACAGCGACGGGGGTGAGGCCGCAGCGTTGCGCCGTTTCAAACAAAGTGCCGTTCAACGTGTCCCATAACGCCTCCAGCCCCGCCGCGTCGGCGCTCAAGGCGGCCAGCGAAAGGCGCGTTCCGTCCCCCGCATCGTACACAATGGCGGGCAAGTTTTTATAGGATTGGATATGCTGCCGCCCAATCTCCTGCAACGCCGTCAGCATGGGTGGCGCGCCTTCTTCATCGCCCAGGGACGGGCCGCGCGGCCGCACGTTAAAGGTCACGGCCTGTCCCCGCTGCTGCTCAAGCTGCGCATCGAGGCGGGCTTTGATCTGTTGCAGCAGTCGCTGTCCCATGGGCAACCAGGCCAGGCTTCCGTTGCTCAGGCGCTGCACATATCCGGCGCGGATGAGCCAGGCCAGCCCCGCCGGATGCACGTCCTCCGGCAGAGCGCGTAACCGCATCCCCAAAACCTGACCCAGACGCATGGCGTTCTCCTTGCCGGGTGAAGGCAGCTACACGGTGCGCGTGTTGGGGTGGAGATGGCCTGCCTCGGCGTTGGGGTCGGAGCGGAGCAGGGCCACGGCGTGGGGCAGCGCGGGCAGGATGACGCGCAGGTTCTCGACCGCGCCCTTGGGGCTGCCGGGCAGGTTGACGATGAGGGTTTTGCCGCGGATGCCGCACACGGCGCGCGAGAGCATCCCGTGCGGGCTGATGGCGATGGACGCGGCGCGCATCGCCTCGGCCAGGCCGGGCGCCTCGCGCTCGATCACGTCGCGCGTCGCTTCCGGCGTCACATCCAGGGGTGAAAAGCCGGTGCCGCCGGTGGTGAGGATCACATCCACCTCGTCGCTGTCGGCCCAGGCGCGCAACTGTTCAGCAATGGCGGCGCGGTCATCGGGCAGCACGCGGTAAGCGCTGATTTCGACCTCGTCAAAGGCCTGCCTCAAAGCTTCTTGCAGGACCTGTCCGCTCCGGTCCTCGTAGATACCGGCTGCAGCGCGATTACTCGCGGTGAGGATAGCAAAACGTAGCGTCGTCATGACCACCTCCTGTGGTGTACTCGTCCCATCATCCAACTTTCTGCTTTCAGCTTCCAATATCCAGCTTCAAGCTTTCAGTAACCAGCTCCGCTTTCAGCTTACGCCTTCCGCAACCAGCTTCCAGTTTCCAATATTCAGTGCAACTGCTTCCCATCAGCACCAGTAGCCAGAGCAATCACCGCTGGCGCGATTTTAACCGCAGGTTTAGCCAGGGTATCCGATGATTTCAACACCCTTGGGGTTGGCCTGGGGTGGGCTAAGGCATTGCCTTCGTCCACCCTTACCCCTTCCTCATCCTCGCCGGAGCGCCATCTGCAGGGCCTCTTTCAGCTCGCGGATACCCAGCAGCGTGGCGAAAAGCGCATAACTGACGACCCCCAGGACCAGGCCGAGCACAGTCTGTACCAGCGCGCCGCCAGGTCCGTAACGCAACCCCAGGATGATGACGACGCCCATCAAAACCGAGGCCAGGGTAGCGCGCGAGGTCAGCCACGCCATGCCGCGCCAATCCAACCCCGGCACGCTGCGCTCGATGCGCGCCAGCAGGACTCCCATTTCCACCAGCGCGGCCACCGCGTTGGCCAGGGCCAGACCGCCGTAGGCCGGCCATCCCGCGCCCGTGAAAACCGCGGGCAAGGTAAGCCCCAGGGCGACGTTGACCGCCACCGCAATGCCAGCAGCCCAGGCCGGAGTCCAGGTATCTTGCCGCGCATAGAAAGCGCGCGCCAGAATTTCAATAGCTGCGTGGCCGATGAGGCCCAGGGCAAGCCAGCTCATGCTCCAGTTCACCGCCGCTGTGGACGCCGCGTCGAACTCACCGCGTTGCAACAACACGGCGATGATCGGGCGTCCCAGCACGATTAAGCCCGCCGTCGCGGGGAATGTGAGCACGATAATCATGCGGAGCATGGCGCTGAGCGTCTGCCCCAGGCCCTTCAAGTCGTTGCGCGCGGCCTGTTCCGAGAAGGTGGGGAAGACGGCCACGCCCACCGCCTGCGCCAGAATGCCTTGAGGTAACATCACAAGATTCCAGGCATAGTTGAGCGCCGAAACCGCACCCTCGCCAAGACGAGCCGCCAGATTGTTGGTGATGACGAAATTCAATTGCACCGCAGCGATACCCAGCACGCGCGGCCCCATCAGACGCACCACTTCGCGTACCCCGTTATCCCCCCGTCCCAGGGTCAGCGCGTAGCGGGGGTGGTAGTGGATAAGGGCCAGCGCCTGCATCAATAAGTGGGCCAGCGCTCCCACGTCCATCATGATCGCCGCGGCCATGATACCGATGGGCTTCAGGCCGCCCCAAACCGCGCCGGCAATCAGGGCCAGGTTGTACACGCTCGGCGCCAGGGCCGGGATGAGGAAACTCTGATAGGCGTTGAGGGCGCCCATCAGCACCCCGCTCAGGCTAAAGATGAGGACGGAAAGGAGCATCACCTGCATCAAGCGAGCGGTGAGGGCCTGCATCGCAGCGGTCGCGCCGGGCGCCACCACATGCACGCTCAACCAGGGCGCGGCAAGCGCCGTCAGGGCAGTGATGGGAATCAGGACGATCATCAGCCAGGTCATGATGGCGGAGGCCAGACGCCAGGCCGCTTCCTCATCGCCGTGGGTCAGGCGTGCGCTAAAAAGTGGGATGAAAGCCGATCCCAGGGCGCCACCTGAGATGACCATGAACAGCATCTCCGGGATGCGGGCCGCCGCGACGTAAGCATCCATCTCCAGGCTCAGGCCGAAATAATGCCCAAAGATGGCCTGTCGCACCAACCCCAGCACCCGGCTCAAGGCAAAAGCGACCATCACAATGAAGGCCGCACGGGTTACATGACGTTGTGTCTTATCCATGGTGTGAAATTATACCTTAGTTTTTGCGAAGTGCGTCCCGGCTTTACGGTGCGAAAAAACCTCAGCCGACGTTTGATGACGCGCGGACGCTCCTGCTCGCTACTACGCTGCAAGAATCTTCAGGCGGCCATCAGACTGGAAGCCGCTGGAGACGGTTTGAATGGCTGCTCTTGTGATGGATGTGGAAATAGGACAGAAATCCTATTTTTCTCACTCATT
Organism: Anaerolineae bacterium; assembly: GCA_034432595.1. Taxonomy (GTDB): domain Bacteria; phylum Chloroflexota; class Anaerolineae; order B4-G1; family SLSP01; genus DAOTZR01. Next base: position 60,592 of record DAOUBT010000015.1, read on the forward strand.
TTCAGTCTGTTTTGGCCACTTTGTAATGGAATTTGTAACATTTTTTTGTTATTCTACAGATAGACATTCGATTCATGCACGGCTCTTTGACCGTTGAGGTGCTATGCATGAGCGTCAAGGTGCCATGCAAGTAGTTCATTCGAATGTCAAGAGTTTATAAGGAGGTGAGAACTATGAAACAACATCCCTGGTGGCTGATTTACGGTTTGAGTTTTTGGGTCGTCCTGAGCTTACTTTTAAGCCCATTGGGCTCTCAGTCCGTTTTGGCTGAAGGCAGCGGGAATCTCAACACAAACGGCGGTAAACGCGCGCTCACGGAATGGCGCATCGGAACTACGGCTGGGCTTTATCGCCGCACGTTTTTGCGCGTCTATGCCCGTGCCGGTGAACAAATTCTGATGGGCTCCAGCGCTGTCGGGGTAGGACAGGGCGATATTGTGGTTTATCGGGAAAGCCAAATTACCAGCTCTCAAATAGCTCCTGCCGCGCTGGCATCCATTACTCCGGCATTCCAATGCAGTGTGTATCGCCAGACCAACCCTGGCGCAGGTGAATTGAGGACGCGCGCGCAAGAACAGGCTGGACCTCTTCCCAACACCGGAGGCTATACGCCTTGTGTTTACACTGCCCCCGCCACCGAAACCTACTGGGTCGCCATGTACGGTCCCGATGGCCCCAACGGGAATGCCGATGGTCAGGCCGGAACCATTGACACGCCCGTGGTAGACACCAATCAGAGAAGCGGCGTTTCCATGTGGGATATCACCGTGCGCAGCGCCGATGGAAACACGACTTACAGCGGGCGCGTTTTCGTGGACTATCTGGCGCAGATCAGCGGTGGCAATGGAGATGCGTATAAGGTCTACTCCACCCTCTACGCGGTGACCCAGGATGGGTTCATCTACAAGGTGGATTTGCGCGGTCTGGACCCTTACGGCTTTATCTTTTACGGCAATCGCGTCGGTTTCCTGGATCCTGATGGAAAAACGCCCCTTTATCACGATCTGATGACGAATAACAATCTACTCAATAATCCTTTCGGAGGCGTGATCCTGGCCCCGGCTACGGCTAAATTATTCTTCTCTATGCCGGATGCGGCCCTGCCGCCGGAAGTCTTGCCAACGCCGGTTACGCCTTCGATTTCTACCGTGGTATTTCACGGTACGGCAGGGGGTAACGATAGTTACGTTTCCAGCGGTGGAGTTTTCGAGTACACGGGCAATGTTGGGGGCATCATGGAAATTGTCGTCAGCCGCGACGGAACTGACTTTGAGCCGACCAACCCCAATAACCGCGTTCTGCGCGCCGAATCCGCTATTGGCGTCAATACCCTGGTTTGGGATGGCCTGGATAATGCAGGACAACCTTTCCCAACGGGAACGGACTATCCCTTCCGGGTCGTTTTCCACGCCGGGGAGTACCACTTCCCCATGCTGGATGTCGAAAACAGCCGCGAGGGAGGCCCGACCATCCAATTGCTTAATCCTTTAGGAGGTACCTGCCCCTGGGCAACCTGCTACCATGCTTTCTATGACGACCGGGGCTATCGCGTTTCCACGGGTGTGGTGGTTGGAACCATCGGACAAACTCTGCCTGGGGACACTAATGCGAAAAATCCACCTTCCACCAATTATAGCGGTGCAACGGGCTTTGACACGCGCTCGAATCAACGCAGCTTTGGTGACGGCACTGGACAGGGATTTGGTAACTGGAAAGGCCTGGATTTGTGGACTTACTACCCGGTTCCGGCGGTTTATAACGTCCTGGATATCATTCCAGTCCCTCAGAAGGACCTGCGCTTGAGCAAGACACACAGCAGTGATTTTGTCGTCGGTTCGACGGGTAGCTTCACGCTCAAAGTGCAGAACATGGGCACAGAAACCATCACGGGGACCATCACGGTAACAGATACGCTACCCACAGGCCTGACGCTAAACGCGGTGAGCGGTACGGATTGGACATGCTCATCCGCGGGGCAAACGATTGTCTGTGTTCACGCCAACAGCGGAGGGTTGGCTCCGGGGGCCACTTTGCCGCTTATCACCCTCAGCGTGAATGTGGAGCCGGCTGCTGCCCCCGTGGTCACCAATACAGCTGTATTGGCTAACGAAAACGACACGAATTCGGAAAATAACACGGCCAGCGACGCCGTCAATGTCAAAAGCACCGATCTGCGCGTGACCAAGACAGCCTCTACGAGTGTTGTTGCTCCCGGTGACCTGGTCACCTTCACCATCACCGTGGAAAACCTTGGGCCCATGGATGCCCATCAGGTGCAGCTCACGGAAACCATGCCCGAAAGCCTGATCCTGGTCAACGCCAGGCCCTCGCAGGGTAATTTCGATGCTGCTACCGGGGTGTGGACCCTTGGTAGTCTGCCCTACGGCAACACGGTGACCCTGACCGTCGTGGCTCGGGTGGATGCCAGTATCAGCGGCACGCGAGACTTGACCAACAGCGTGGCTTTGAGTGGTGTGCAAGAATACGACCTGAACAGCGCCAATAACAACGCCTCGGCAACCATTCAGGCAAAGCCCTCGGCGGTTACCTTGCGGGCGCTGCGCGCTCAATCCGTAAGCATGGTTCCGTTGGGGTGGCTCTTGCTTGTGGGGGCCCTGGCGGTATGGGGAGCTGTCAGGCGTTGGCGTTGACATTTTGCCATATCGTGGTAATGTAGCCCATGAGGTGACGCGATGACGATGCTGACGCTCAAGAAGCAGACCAAGCGCACGAACCCCGCCGTTGCAGGCGAGGGGGCGCTGGTTTAGCGCACCTCTGAAAAGGCTCAAGTAAATCCAAGCCCCCCGCCTGAAAGCGGGGGGCTTTGTGTTGCAGGATAAGCTCATGATGATCGCTAACGGCATGGATAAGAAGGTGAAGCGCCCAGACTGCGGGTCTGGTTAGCTGCGCTTACCTTCTTCCCGGTGTAACGCTGCCAGACCCCAACCCAGGGTCTGGCAGTTTTTTTATCAGGAGTTTCTCAGCCGTCATGCAGCCTTTCACGGCGCGGCTGAAAGGCTCACCCATTTCATATCAGGAGGTGTCTCATGGCTTACTGGAATCGTTTCCGTTGGATACTGCTTGTTGTTGCGGCCCTGGCCCTGCTCTCTGGCTGCGCTCCAGCCACGCCCAAAGCGCCGAACGTCATCACCGTTGCGACCGACGCCACCTGGCCGCCCTTTGAGTATGTGGATGAGCAGAGCAAGGCCATCGTGGGCTTTGACGTGGACCTCATCAAAGCCATCGCCGCTGCCGAAGGCTTCGAGGTGCGCGTCGTCAACGTCAGTTGGGATGCTTTGCTGGCGGGCGTGGCACAGGGCGAATACGACGCCGCCATCTCCGTCATCACCATCACGCCGGAGCGGCAGCAGCAGATGCTCTTCTCCGATCCCTACTACAACGCCGGGCAAGTCATCGTCGTGCGCGCGGATGAGAGCGCCATCCAATCCCCTGCCGACCTCAACGGACGCCGCGCGGGGGCGCAGCTCGGCACGACCGGCGCCATGGAAATTCAGAAAATTGCCGGTGCGCAGCTCAAAACCTACGATACGATTGACCTGGCCTTCCTCGACCTGCTCAACGGGCAGATTGACGCGGTGGTGGTGGACAATCCCCTGGCGCAGGGATACGTGGCTCAGTACGCGGGGCGTCTGCGCATCGTGGGCGAACCTTTCACCGATGAATGGTACGGCATCGCCGTGGCACCGGGGCGCACCGAGCTGCTGGAGCGTATCAATCGCGGCCTGCGCGCTGTGCAAGACTCCGGGCAATTTGCGGCCCTGGTGCAGCAATGGCTGACGGGGCCTCAGCCTTAAGGTCGGCCTGACGTTGAGGAGGTGGTCCATGGCTCACTTAACCTGGATGACGAACCGCGCCGCCGCATCGGAAGGCCGGGCTATCGGACGGCTTTGGAGATCCATCGAGCGCTGGCACGTCCTGCTGTTGGGCGTGACCGGGCTGCTCGCGCTGCTCATGCTGCGCTGGCCCGATCCTTTCTGGCGCATGACGCTTTTCTTGCTGGATGGCCTGGCGGTGACGGTGGGTGTAACCCTCATCGCGTTTGCGTTGATTCTGCTCATCGGCCTGCTGGGGGGATTGGGGCGCATATCCCCCAATGCGGCGCTGCGCTCCCTGGCGGCGCTGTACGTGGATATTGTGCGCGGCATTCCGCTGTTGGTTCAGCTTCTCTTCCTGTACTACGCCTTCCCGCAACTTTTGCATCAAGCCGGCGCAGCTTTGGCGGCGCGCTTTCCCGCCTGGACCTGGGCGCAGGCCCTGGCGACGCTGCAGTTTTCGCCTTTCTGGGCCGCGGTGATGGGGCTGAGCTTCTGCTACGGCGCGTACATGACAGAGGTCTTCCGCGCCGGATTTGAGGCGATTCCGCGCGGACAGATGGAGGCGGCGCTGGCTCTGGGCATGAGCCGCGCGCAAGCCCTGCGCGTCATCATCCTGCCGCAAGCGGTGCGCATGGCTCTGCCGCCGATAGGCAACGACTTTATCTCGTTGCTCAAGGACTCGTCCCTGGTCTCGGTGGTTGCCGTGGCCGACCTGACGCGACGCGGACGCGAGTTCATCTCCGCGGCTTTCATCCCGGTCGAGGGCTGGACCCTGGTCGCCCTGCTCTACCTCCTGCTCACGTTGCTGGTTTCGCGCCTTGTGTCGGGGGTTGAGCGGCGTTTCCAGATGGTGGAGCGCAGCTGAGTCGGGTTATGCCGTGTTTTTCCAGTCGTAAGGCAGAAGCTCGCGGAGCCGCAGCACGGTATCTTCGGCCACCAGGACTTCGGCCTCCAGATTGGCAGGGTGAAGCTGACTGATGAACTCGCGGCAGCGGCCACAGGGTGGGAGGATGCGTCCGTCCCAGTTGACCGCGACCATGCGAACGACCTGACTCTCGCCCGCGGTAATCATGGCGGCTGCGGCGGCGTGTTCGGCACAGAATCCGACGCCGCAGGCCGCGTCAATGTTGACGCCGGTGTAGATGTGCCCGTCGGCTGTGAGCAGGGCCGCGCCCACCCCACCTGCCTCGGCATGATCGGAGAGACGCCGTGGCGCAAGCACGGCTCGCGCGCGCTGGACCAGATCAGCAAAAGTAACCATAACGACCCCCTGAGCAGCGTTGGGTATAGTGGAACCTGGATAGGGCAAAAACAGGGCCGTCTGGCATGACGGCCCTGTTGTAAGCGCTACGGCGATAACCTAAGCCGGTACGGCTTCAGCTTCCGGCTGGGAGACGGGCATGAGCGCGTGCTCCAAAACGGTGAAGATGTCTTCCACCAGGATGAACTCGATGTCCTCCCGGACCTCGGCGGGCAGGTCATCCAGGTCCACTTCGTTCAGGGCGGGAAGGATGACCTTCTTCAAGCCGGCGCGATGCGCGGCCAGCACTTTTTGCTTCACGCCGCCGATGGGCAACACCTGGCCTTGTAGGGTGATTTCGCCGGTCATGCCCACATCTCCGCGGACCGGACGACCGCTGAGCAGCGAGACCAGGGATGTGACCATGGTCACGCCCGCCGAAGGGCCATCCTTGGGGACGGCGCCCGCGGGCACGTGCAGGTGAATTTTGCCCTTGCAGCCATCCTTCGGCAGGCCAAGTTGTTCAGCGTGGGCCTCCACAAAGCTCAGGGCAATGCGCGCCGATTCGCGCATCACATCACCCAGGTGGCCGGTGAGGATGAGGGTTCCCTCCTCGCCGGGCATGCGCGCCGCCTCGACGAACAGCACCTCGCCGCCGGTGGGCGTCCAGGCCAGGCCGGTCGCGACGCCGGGACGTTCGGTGCGCAGCGCCGCTTCGAAGCGGTAGCGCGGCTTGCCAAGATACTCGATGACCTGTCCGGCATCCACCTGGACCGGGCCATTCTGCACGCCTTCCGCAACGCGCGTGGCGACCTTGCGGCAAATCTTGCCGATTTCGCGCTCCAACTGTCGCACGCCCGCCTCGCGCGTGTAGTCGCGGATGATGCGACGCAGCGCGGCATCGGTGATCTCCAGCTCTTCCGCCTTCAGGCTGTGCAGATCAAGCTGGCGCGGGATGAGATAGTTGCGCGCGATGTGCAGCTTTTCGTATTCCGTGTACCCATCGAGATGGATAATCTCCATGCGATCCAGCAACGGCGCCGGAATGGTCTCGGTGGTGTTCGCGGTGCAGATTAACAGCACCTCGCTTAAGTCAAAGTCCACGTCCAGGTAATGGTCGTGGAAGGTATGGTTCTGTTGCGGATCGAGCACCTCCAGCAGCGCCGAGGAAGGATCGCCGCGCCAGTCCGTGCCGATTTTGTCCACCTCATCCAGCATGAAGACAGGGTTGCGCACCCCGCTGCGTTTGATGGACTGCATGATGCGTCCCGGCATGGCGCCGATGTAGGTACGGCGATGGCCGCGGATTTCGGCTTCGTCACGCATACCGCCCAGGCTCATGCGGATGAACTGCCGCCCCAAAGCACGGGCGATGGACTGCCCCAGGGAGGTCTTCCCCACGCCCGGCGGCCCGATGAAGGCGAGAATGGCGCCCACCCCGGTGTTGCGTCGGCCCTGCAGGTCTTGTTGCCGGGCGCTTTCGCTTTCCCCGCGCTCCTGCTTCAGACGTCGCACCGCCAGGAATTCCAGGATGCGTTCCTTCACATCCTGCAGGTCGTAGTGGTCCTCATCCAGCACCTGACGGGCGTGAGCAATGTCGAGATTGTCCTGCGTCACCGTCTGCCAGGGCAGGGAGGTGAGCCAATCCAGGTAGGTCTTGATGACCCAGTACTCTGCTGCCTGCGGGGGCATCTTCTCCAGACGCGCCACCTCACGCAAGGCTTCGGCTTTGGCCTCTTCGGTCATGCCGCAGGTTTCGATTTTCTTGCGGTACTCTTCCGCCTCGCGGCGGGAGTCATCCGCTTCGCCCAGTTCGTTTTGAATCGCCTGCATCTGCTGCCGCAGGTAATACTCGCGCTGGTTCTTTTCGATTTCTTCCTTGGCCTTTTCCTGAATCTGTTGCCCGATGCGGCGCACCTCGTACTCGCGCGTGAGCAGGCGGATGAGCAGTTCCATCTTGTGGCGCATCTGCTCTTCTTCCAGCACGCGCTGCCCATCTTCCATCTCCAGATGCATGTTGGAGGCGATGAGATAGGTGAGCAAGCGCAGGTCCTGCAACTGTCGCAAGAAGAGCAGGGCTTCGTCCGGGAACTGCGGGATGAACTCCGTGAGCTTCTCGGTTGTTTCCAGAAGCGTGCGACGCAGCGCTTCCGCGGTGACCGGATCCTCGGCGATGTCCATCACATCCGGGGACAGTTTGACGCGCGCCTTGAGGTAAGGCTCACTCGCCACCCACTTCTGGATTTCCATGCGCTCAAGGCCCTGCACAAAAATGGTGAGATTGCCATCTTCATTGCGCATCACGCGGTGGATCACCGCCACCGTGCCCACGGTATGCACATCATCCGCTCCCGGCACTTCGATGGTGGGGTCTTTGACCGCCACCAGACCCACTAAACGATCGCCACGTTCTACTTCTTCGACCAGCCGAATCGAGCGCGGAATCCCCACCGCCAGCGGCATGATGACGTAAGGATAGGCCACTGTGTTGCGCAGCGGCAGGATAGGCAACGTCTCCGGCAGCTGCTCCAATAAATCTAATGAATGGTTATCTTGCATGTTGAACCAGGGAATCATGGTGTAACCTCACTTTCGCTCCGTTTTCCAGAAGCGCCCCTATAGTTTATCTGGCATGAACCTGTGCTGTGCCACAGGCTCCCCCCATGGCATGGATTATAACATAGGCGTATTAGAAAAGCATTAGAAATCGGCATGAGTTTGGCGGCTCGCTGGATGCTGGATACGGGAAGCTGGACCCGGGTAGGCGACGGCACTGCCGTCGGGTAGGCGACGGCACTGGGGTGGGCGACGGCACTGCCGTCGCCCACCCCTTTTGATGTCTCTTTGACCAGAAGCAGATTGAACGATTGGAGCGGTCGTGGATTCCTTAGCGGGCAACTTGAAGATTGGATACTGGATGCTGGAGCGAAAAGTGGGCGGTGGATTGACTTCTGGCCTAACTTGTTTATACTTTTTTTGTAAAGTCACACTTTGAGGATGAAGCACATGAATCATAACGGGCCGAAAATCCGGATTGAGCATCTGGATTTCTATTACGACGAGGATAAGCAGGCACTGTTCGACATCACCATGGATATTGCGCCGCAGCAGATCACGGCCTTTATCGGGCCATCGGGATGCGGCAAGACCACGTTGCTGCGCTGCCTGAATCGCATGAACGATTTGATCCCGCGCACGCGCCTGACGGGGCGCATCCTGCTCGATGGCGAAGACATCATGGGCATGGACGTGGTGACGTTGCGTCAGCGGGTGGGGTTGGTGTTTCAACGGCCTAATCCTTTCCCACAATCGGTGTATGCCAACGTTGCTATGGGACCGGATGCGTTAGGCATGATGCGGGGTAAGGAGCTGACGGAGTGGGTGGAGGAAATGCTGCATCGCGTTGGCCTGTGGGATGAGCTGAAGGGTGACCTCAAAACACCCGCATCGAGCCTCTCCCTGGGGCAACAGCAGCGCCTGTGCATTGCCCGCACCATCGCCGTCAAGCCCGAAGTAATTTTGATGGATGAGCCTTGTTCCGCGCTCGATCCCATCGCTACCCTGGGCATCGAGGACTTGATGCGCGACTTGAGCCGCGAGTACACCATCGTCATCGTGACGCACAACATGCAGCAGGCGGCGCGCGTTTCGGAACGCACGGCGCTTTTCTGGCTGGGCAAGCTGATTGAGTACGACGAAACGCCCCATATTTTCACCCATCCGCGCGAGGCTTTGACCGAGGCCTACGTGAGTGGGCGCATGGGTTAAACACTGTCCGCAAGAGGAAAGGAGCTGAGCAGAATGGTACGGAGTTTGCTGGATCAGGAAATCCGTCAATTACGGGAAAAGTTATTGCAGATGGGGAGTCTGGTGGAGACGGCGGTGGATCGTGCTGTGACCGCCCTTAAGAACCGCGATACGGCCCTCGCGCAGAGCGTGGTGGATGGGGATGAGGAAATCAACCTTCTGCGGCACGAAATCGAGGAGCTGTGCATCGAGACTATTGCCACGCAACAACCCATGGCCATTGACTTGCGCATGATTTTCGCCATTACCCACATCGCGGTGGAATTGGAACGCATGGGAGACCACGCCGCGGGCATCGCCAAGCTGGTGCTGCGCATCGCCGATCAGCCCCTGCTCAAGCCGCTCATTGACATCCCCCTCATGGCGCAAGCCGATCGCGAGATGATTTGCGGTGCTCTCGATGCTTTCGTCAAGCAAGACGCGGAACGCGCGCGTGAGGTGGCTCGACGCGATGATGAAGTGGATCAGCTCTATCAGCAGATTTTCCGCGAGCTGCTCACGTACATGATGGAGGACCCGCGCAACATTACCCGCGCCACCTATCTGTTGTGGGCGGCGCATGTGTTGGAGCGCATCGGCGACCGCGCCACCAATATCTGCGAGCGCGTCATCTTCATTGTGACCGGTCAATTCACGGAATTCCGCGCCGATCATGCACAGGAATAGTTCCCGCAGGGGATAGCAAGAAACGTGATGGAAATCCGTTAGTCGGGGTGGTATCCTGCTGCGCGCTTGAAACAGCAAAAGTGAATCGCCCCTGGCCTATC
>DAOUBT010000016.1:0-42506 GCA_034432595.1 Anaerolineae bacterium
GGGTGGGCGACGGCATTGCCGTCGCCCACCCTGACAGGTTGGCGGTTAAAGCCGCGCCGGGCGCTGCCGCCCGGAACATGACCAGGGGAAACGGTTACGCGCTTTGTCCATTTTATGCTACAATGGTGACATCATAACCGGGGGGTGGGAGATGGCTGACCCAAAAGACGAACAGGCACAGGTCTTCCGGTCGGGCAAGGCGGCGTGGCTCAAAAAGCAGGGCGAAAAGGAATTGGATACCGATCAGCGCGCCCTGTTGTTGGCTCTCACGCGGCTTGAGCAGGAGTTAGGACGCGCATTGACGCCCGAAGAACAGGCGGCAATCGAAAGTCTCAGCGCGAGCATTCAGGGCGAGGATGCGGAAAACATCCTGCGCGCCGTGCACGAGATGGTGCAGAAGCCCAGCGATCCCAAACGCAAGACTGACTGGTCAGAATTGCGGCGGAAGTGAATCGCCTTTTTCAGCTTGGCGGCTCTCCGTTGGCGCGGTGCAGCGCATCCAAAAAAGCTTGCGCCGCGCTGTGATTCACCCCACGAAACTGACTTTCCGTCATTTCCGGCGTTACAATCCCCATCTCCAACAGCACATCCATCAGCCGCGCCGAGCGCGTGTAGCCGATGCGCAGGCGACGCTGCAGCAGGGAAATGGAAGCGCGATCTTCGGCCAGCAGGATTTCCACCGCCGTCGGCAACAACTCATCCTCGAACTCAAATCCCGGCACCTCCGGCTTCTCCAGCTCCGGGAAAAGCGGCGGTTGTTCGACGTGCGTCAGGTCGCTTGCGGCGGGCAGGGAGACCAGGGTGATGTCGTGAGCGCCTTCCGCGGCGGCCTGCCGCCAGTGGCTGATGAGGCGCTGCAGCTCCGCATCGGAGACGAACGCGCCTTGAATGCGGATGGGCTGCGCCGCATCCGGCGGCACGAAGAGCATATCGCCGCGTCCCAACAGGCGCTCCGCGCCCGGCGTGTCCAGGATGACGCGCGAGTCCACCGAGGAGGCGACGGCAAAGGCAATGCGCGCCGGGAAATTGGCCTTGATGAGGCCCGTCACCACATCCACGCTGGGGCGCTGCGTGGCGATAATGAGGTGGATGCCGGTGGCGCGTGCCATCTGCGCTAAGCGACACAACACGCGCTCCGTCTCCTCCGGCGCCTGCAACATCACATCCGCCAGCTCGTCAATGACTACGACAATGTAAGGCAGGGGCAGCTCGCCATCCCCCGCTTTCAGCACCCGTTGATTGTAGTCCTCCAGATTGCGCGCGCCAATCTGCGCAAAGCGCCGATAGCGCGCGTCCATTTCGCGCATCACCCAGCGCAGCGCGGGCACCACGCGATCCACATCCACAATGACCGGTGCCAACAGGTGAGGGATGCCGTTGTACTGCGTCAACTCCACGCGCTTGGGGTCAATCATCAGCAGGCGCAGCGTGTCCGGCGTGTTCTGCAGCAAAAAGGCGGCGATGATGGCGTTCACGCACACCGATTTGCCCGATCCGGTAGTGCCGGCGATGAGCAGATGCGGCATCGCGCGCATGTCCGCGCACACCGCCTGCCCCGATACGTCCTGTCCCAGCGCCAGGCGCAGCGACCCTTTCAGGCGGGTGAAAGCCTCCGTTTCCATCACATCCCGCAGTGCGACCACAGCCGGCTCGGCGTTGGGCACTTCCAGACCCACCAGCCCCTTGCCGGGCACCGGCGCTTCGGTGCGGATGCGCGGCGCGGAGAGCGCTAACGCCACGTCATCCGCCAGGGAGACGATGCGGCTCACCTTGACCTTGGTCTGCTTCCCATTGCGAGAGGTGATGAAAAGCGGCTCCAGGCCGAACTGCGTGACCACCGGTCCGTGGTTGATTTCCTTGACCTTGACCGGTGCGCCCAGGCTCGCCAACGTCTCCTCGATGATGCGCGCCTGCTTGCGGATAAGCTCCTGACTGAAATCCTGCTCACTGCCGGGTTCCAGGATTTTGCTGATGGACGGCATGGGCCAGGCACGCGCGCCCGCGGTGGGCACAGGAATATCAAAAGTCGTGCCGCCGTTGCCGTTGACCCGTCCCGCCGCGCGGATAATCGGCTCGTCGCTGCCGGCTTTGGCCCGCGCCGGACGTGCCGGCGGCGCGCTCGGACGGGGGGCTTCCGCCGGTGGCGGCGGTGGCGTCGTCAGGGTGGGGCGCTCGTCCATATCCTCCTCGTCCACCGCGGGCGCTTCGGGCACGACGGAACGGCCCATCAGCCAGCGGACCAAATCCGCAGGGGAAAGCCCCGCGCTGAAGGTGATGACGACCAGCCACAGCAGCACCAGCGCGATGCTGAGGCCCAGCGTGCCGATTGCTTCCAGCCCCAGCCAGGCCAGGAACGCGCCGATGTAGCCGCCTCCCCCGAACTCGCGCACCAGGCCGTACAGGTCGCGCGTGGGGTAGATGATGTGCAGAATCAGGTGGAACGTGGTGAGCGCGACGAAGAAGCCCAGCACGATGCCCGCCGTCTGTTCCGGCTCTGGCCAGGGGATGCGATCCCCAAAGCGTCGCAGCAGCAGCCACAACCCTACCGCGCCGATGAAAAGCGGAACCACGTACATGCCCCATCCGAACAGGCTGGAAAGTCCCTCCAGCCACAGCGCGGTCAGGCTTCCCTGTTGCGCCGAAATCAGGCTCAGGATGGTGAAAAGCGCGACAAAAATCAGCGCGATGCCGAGGATGTCGAGCTGCTGATCAAGGCTGAGGCGGATGAGCTTGGGCGGTGGCGTGGTCTTACGTGTGCTCTTGCCGCGCGCGGACGGCGCGCTGCTCTTGCGCCGCGCGTCGGATGAGGTTCGGCTGCTTTTACGTTGGGTCATACCTTTCGCTATCCCCTGGAATTAGAACTTGTATTCTAAATTTTTTTCCATTGTACCACAGTTTTCGGGGTTGATGGTGGCCGCAGCCGGTGTGGCGTCGGGCGGAAGGACGCGGAAGCGTTCAGCGCGCCGCGCGAAGGACGGGGCGCGGCGCACGCCGATGGCCGTGAGTCCATCGGCGCGCGTCACCCGGCGGGAGTTGGGCAAACCGTGCAGCCAACGTAGCACGTCCGCCAGGGCGACAAAGCCTTCCTCATCCAGCCTAAAAGGAAGGCGCGCCGGGCGGTGCCAGAGGAACAGCACAGGGAACTTGCGCAGCCTAAGCCGACGGGAGGTCCGTTGCGGGCCGGGATTCGGCGAGGCGGCGTCCATACTGAGCCTCGTAGTAGGCGCGGTAATGCTCCCCGTTTTTGATGGGTTCCCACCACCAGCGGTTTTCGACGTACCAGCGCACGGTTTTGGCGATGGCTTCGGCGCAGGTGTGGCGGCTTTGCCAGCCCAGGGCGCGCAGCTTGCTCACGTCTAAGGCGTAGCGGCGATCGTGACCGGGGCGGTCTTCCACATAGCGGATCAGGGAGAGCGGTTTGCCTAACGTCTCCAGGATGATGCGCGTCATCTCCAGGTTGGTGATTTCCGAACCGGTGCCGACGTTGTAAATTTCGCCCAACTTGCCGCGGCGCAACACAAGGTCAATCGCCTCGCAGTGGTCGCCCACGTATTGGTAATCGCGCATTTGCTGCCCGTCGCCGTACACCGGCAGGGGTTGATCGGCCAGGGCATTGGTGACGAAGAGCGGCACGACTTTTTCGGGGTACTGATAGGGGCCGACGTTGTTTGAGCCGCGCGTGATGGTCACCGGCAGGCGCTGCGTGTCGTAATAGGCCAGCACCATCAAATCGGCGGAGGCCTTGCTCACGGCGTAGGGGCTGCGCGGCGCAAGGGGCGAGGTTTCGCTGCTGCGGTCCGTGAGCACCTGTCCGTACACTTCATCGGTGCTGACCTGATGGTAGCGTTCCAGGCCGAGGCGCTGCGTTGCCTCCAACAGGACGTAAGTGCCGTAGACGTTGGTGCGGATGAAGTCGCCCGACTCCATCAGGGAGCGGTCCACATGGGTTTCGGCGGCGAAGTTGACGATAGTGTCTATGCGGTGAGCACGCAGGGCGTTTTCTACTGTTACCGCGTCGCAGATGTCGCCGCGTTCAAAGGCGAAGCGCTCGCCAAATCGCTCCGGCAAATCCTGCAGGTTCTCCCAACGTCCGGCGTAAGTGAGTTTATCGTAGACCAGGATCCATACGTCGGTATAGGTCTCCAGCATGTAACGGACGAAGTTGCTGCCGATGAATCCGGCTCCGCCCGTAACCATGAGTCGTTGCATGATGATTTCCTCCTTATGCGTAAGATAAAGATGGATAGTGGGTGCCCTGTGCACCCACACGCAATACCCCAGCGCGTTCGTAGCGCTGCGCAGGCAGCCAGACGCGCGCGTGCTCCGGGTGTTGTGCCCCGCGGCCTGCTATCCAGGGGAGCTACAACGTGCCCCGGATCGCCTCAATTGCGGCGTGGACGCGCGGATACAGCACTTCCATCGCCGCCAAACGAGGCGGGACCTCGCTCAAACGCTGCTCTTTGACGGCGAACTCCACCTCGCGCGCCAGGGAGGAAAGGCTTTGCGCTCCCATCGTCGCGGCGGTGGATTTGAGGGAGTGCGCGGAGCGTTCCAACGTTTCCCAATCCTCCGCGGTCCAGGCCGCACGCATTTCGCCGAGCAGGCGTTCCGCGCTCTCGTAAAAAGCATCAATCAGGGCTTGAATTTTGCTATCCGCGCGTTTGCCCAGCGAGGCTTTGAGCTGACGCAGCGTCTCTTCGTGCAGGACTTCCGCCTTTTCCGCAGGGGCCGGGGCAGACGGGGCGGCATCGGGTGTGGCCGTCATCTGCGCGGGCTGAGGGCGGGAACGCGCGTGTCCGTTGGAGACCAATCCCGCGCCGCTTTTGTACAGCGCCGCAACCAGATCCCGAATCTGCACCGGCTTGCTGATGTAATCATCCATGCCCGCTTCCAGGCACCGTTCTCGATCGCCTTGCAGCGCGTTGGCGGTCATGGCGATGATGCGCGGTTGGCGGTAGCTTTCGATTTCGGCGCGCACGCGGCGCGTCGCCTCCAGGCCGTCCATCTCCGGCATCTGCACGTCCATCAGAATCACGTCATACGATTGGCGTTGCAGGGCGGCGAGCACCTCAAAACCGTTAGCTGCCACATCCGCGCGGTAGCCCAGGCGCTCCAGCATCATCAGGGCGACTTTCTGATTGACCAGGTTATCCTCGGCCAGGAGAATATTCAGCGGCATTTTTTGCGCCATTTCTGGATCGAACAGCGGTTGCTCTCTGGATGTGGCGGTGAGGCTGGTCGCTGCCGTCACGCCGGCCCAGAGCTGCGCCAGCACATTGTACAACTGCGAAGCATGGATGGGTCGCGTCAGCACGGCGCTGAACAGCTCGGAAGCGTGCAATTGTCCGCGGTAGCCCAGGCTGGTCACCAGCACCAGGGGGAGCGCGGGGTTCTCTGCATGGATGGCCTGCGCCAGAGCGATGGTGTCCATATCCGAGAGCTTCATATCCAGGAAGACGACATCAAACGCGGCGTCCTTGCGCAAATAAGCCAGTGCCTCGGTGCCGTTCGTCACGGCGACGTAGTCCATGCCCCAGGCGGAGAGAAGGTTGTTAAAGAGCGCGCGGTAAGTCGGGCTATCGTCCACCACCAGCGCGCGGTGGCCCTGCAACTGCGGCAGGTACTGCATCGGCAGTCGCTGCGGCATCGCGGCCACCTCCGTGGTGAGGGTGAAGTGGAACGTGGACCCCTTGCCGACCTCGCTCTCAACCCACATGGTGCCGCCCATCATTTCCACCAGGCGTTTGCTGATGGCCAGTCCCAGGCCTGTCCCCCCGTAACGCCGCGTCATGGAAGCGTCCACCTGCGAGAAGGACTTGAACAGGCGATCCATGCGCTCCGGCGGGATGCCGATGCCTGTATCTTTGACGCTGTAATGTAACACGGGTTTTTCCGGGGTGGAAAGGGGGGTCAGCTTCAGGGTGACCACAATCTCGCCCTGTTCCGTGAATTTTACGGCGTTGCTCAGCAAATTGACCAGCACCTGACGCACGCGGGTGACATCGCCGTACACCGCAGTGGGGACGTTGACATCCACAAACGCAGCCAGATCGAGATGCTTTTCCGCGGCGCGCGGCGCCACGAGATCCAGCGCTTCCTCCAAACAATGGCGCACATCGAAAGGCTGGCATTCCAATTCCATGCGCTGCGCTTCGATCTTGGAAAAGTCCAGAATGTCGTTGATGATGGCCAGCAGCGCATCCCCGCTGGTGCGGATGGTATCCACATAATCGCGCTGTTCGGGGGTTAGCGGGGTATCCAGCAACAGGCTGGTCATACCGATGACAGCATTCATAGGGGTACGAATTTCGTGACTCATGGTGGCCAGAAATTCGGTTTTAGCCTGATTCGCGGCTTCGGCGGCGGCGCGCGCTTCTTCGGCCTCCTGCATGGCTTTGGCGAGGGCCTCGGCCCGCTGCTGTATGGCTTCGTAAAGCCGCGCGTTCTCCATGGCGACGGCAAGCTGCGCTCCGATGGTCATGAAGAGGGCCAGGTCGTGTTCGGTGTAGGCGTAGGAGCGTTCGTAGCTCTGGATGGCCATCACGCCAAACACTTTATCGCCGGAAAGCAGCGGTACCCCCATCCAGGAACGCGCCATGTCGCCCAGGAGCGGAATCTGTTCCTGTTCCAGGAAGGCGCTGAGTTCGGTCTCGGTGTGGAACAGGAGGGGACGGCGTGTGCGGATGATATAGCCGGTCAGGCCCGTGGTGACGGGGCGACGCCCGGTGTGCATCCGTTCGCCCTGTTCGTACTGCAACGCCATCATCCAGTGGTCATCGCCTTCCTGATAGGTGGCAATGTAGAAGCTGGTGTTGTCGAAGATGCGCCCTACCTGATGATAAACCTCGTTAATGAGCGCGTCCACGCTGAGCGGGCCGGCCAGGGCGCGGCTGATTTCGTTGAGGATGGCCAGTTCGGTGATGCGCTGTTGCGCTTCGGTATAAAGCCGGGCGTTTTCAAGCGCGATGGCGGCCTGACTGGCGATGGCTTCCAGCAGGGCGAGATGCGTTGCGTCGTACATGTGAGGGTCTTCGTAGTGCTGCACGGAAATAACGCCCAGCACCCGCTCCCCAATCAACATGGGCACTCCCATCCAGGCGGCGGACGGGCGTCCGATGACGGCGATGCCGAGTTGTTCGCGGAGGTCGCTATCCTCGCTGCGCAGGAGCAAAGGCCGGCGTGTCTGAATGACGTGGCCGGTCAGGCCCATGGTCGCCAGACGGACGGTGCCGGGGGCGACCTCGTCCACATTGCGGCTGTAGACAAATTCGATCTCGTTGCTTTCGGGATGGTAAAGCGCGATATACATGTTTTCGGCGAACATCACACGCCGGGTTTGCTGGTAAATGAGGTCGAGCAGGGAGTTGAAATCTAACGTGGCGCTGAGGGCTTTGCCGATATCGCTCAGTGTGGCGAGTTCTTCAACACGGCGGCGCGTTTCCGCATAGAGCTGCGCATTTTCGATAGCGCCGGCAATTTGTCCGGCCAGGGTCTCTGCCAGGGCCATCTCAGCAAACGTAAAACGGCGTTGCGGGTCGTCCGGCACAATCGCCAGCATCCCCAGGACGCGCCCGCGCGTGCTCATCGGCACAAGCAGCATGGTAGGCTGGCTTTCTTCTGCTTCGCGCTGTATGGGCTGAGCGCTGCGCAGCACCCAATCCAGCAGCGGGTCTTCGTGAGCGTGCAGGATGGCGCCGACGGGAAACTGATCGCTTATGGTGCCGGAGGTGACGATAACGCGCAGGTGGCGTTCATCGGCTTCCAATAAGGCGAAGCCGCATCCCGAAGCCTTGAAGAGGGTCGTGATTTCGCGGGTGATGGCAGAAAGGATATCCGTCAGTTCGGCGGAAGAGGTGACGATAAGGGCGATGCGGTTGAGGAAGGCCAGCTCTTCATTGCGCCGTTGCGTTTCTTCCTCAGCGCGTTTGCGCGCGGTAATGTCATGCAGGGTGATGAGGCGCCCCAACATGGCCCCGTGGCGGTGGGTGAGGGTGGTAGCGCGCACGTCGTAGATGTGATCGCGCCAGTTCAACTCGATTTCTATAGAGCGGGGGGTCTTGAGCAGCGCTTCCAGGTCCTTGGGCAAAACAGGGATGTCCTGATAGTTCTTTCCCAAAAAGGTGGGATTTAACCCCAGGGTTTGTCCCGCCGCCGGGTTGTATTCCAACAGGTGTCCCAGCACGTCGAACACCAGAATGCTGCTTTCCAGGTTGGCGATAATCGCCGAATGGGCCACGGGCACGGTCTCCAAAAGCTGATAGCGCAGTAAGCCCAAGAGCAGGAAGATGCCGGAAATGCTGAACGCCAGTGGCGTAGGATCGTAGCCGTAGGGGAACTTTATCCCCATCACGTAGAGGAAGTTCAGAGTCAAGGGGAAAATGAGGCTCAGCAGCAGGATCAAGGCCTGCCGCCGGTACAGGGAAGTTGAACGCAGGATTGCGCTTACCAGCGCCGCAAAAGTGGCCAGGAGCACCACGTAAGAATAAGCCGCGTGCACCCAAAACCAGAAATGATTTTGCCAGACCTGAACAGTAAAGGGACCGATGTTGACCAACGTCGGATCGCGCCACAGGCCGTGCCAGGGATGGGTCCAGGCGATGAGGGTGGTGAGTTGCGGGATGATGAAGAGGCGGAGCAGCTTCTGTCGGGTGAGCCAGCGTTCCTGTCCCACCTGATACAGCGCCATCACTAACAGGACGACCGGCAGGTTGGCGTAGCAAGGCACGATCAGGTCGGCCAGGATGCGTTTGATGTGCGCATCAGAAGTTGCCAGCTCGGCGCTGTAAAGGGCCGACCAGACCGCCATGATGCCCATCATCACGGCAAACGGCACAACGCCGCCGCTTTTGCGTTTACGCCAGGCGTAAAACGCGCAGCCCGCCGCGATGACGGTTGAAATCAATAAAGGCCACAGGTATGCTATCATCATCCCCATTATAAGGGATTCGCTCAGGGGAGCAACTCCGTGTTTGTGAATCCACCTGACCCTGGTATGAAGGGGTGTCGTTTGCAGGGCTTAGCAGGCAAAAAAACCGCGCCTTCTCTGGACTGAGAAAGCGCGGTCAGGCGCTGCTACGAACCCGAAGAGCTTAACTGGAGACGGTACCCTTATCCTTACATTCCATAGATGAACGTACTGCATCCAGGGTTTTGATCAGGTCCGCCGGCAGGAAGATGTTGAGATCAAAGGCCGTGCGCTTGATGACCTCGATACAACTGAGGATGAGCAGTTGAGAAGAAAGGCGTTTATCGTCCGCTGCATGGGCTTGCAAAACTTTGAGTGTGCTTTCCAACAGTTCTTGTCGCACTTTATTGCGTGCCGCTTCGAGCCTCCGGGCATGCACGGCTTTGCCTTCGGCGATCTCAACGTTCATGATGCGCAGGCGTTCCGCGCGCCAGGTCTCGAACCACTGTTCGATCACCTTGCCGCGTAGCTTGAGGTCCTTCAGGTTGACATCCAGAATCCTGACCCCCAGCTTTTGCCCGAAGCTTTCCAGCTTTTGCCGTAACTCTTCCCGAATCCTCTCGCGCACCTCAAGATCAAGCAGCTCATCCAGCGTGTAGTGCGCCAGGATAGAGCGGAGCGCGCCTTCAGTTTCGCCGATAACCACGCGCTTGGTCCAGGTCATCAGACGATCCGGCTCGGTGCGGTGCGCTTCCCGAACCCAGGTGCTGAGGGAGGCCTTCAGGACAGCTTCCTCGTTGGGTTCAACCTGGAAGTGCACATCTGCATCGTAGTTAATAGGGATGCCATCGGCGGTGATGGCGCTCACGTCGAAGACCCAGCGTTGCGGACGCAAGTCAATCACATCCCACACGCGCTCAAAGGGTTCCAGATCGGGGAATTTCGGCCCAATGAGCACGCGCGAAAGCGTACCGTGTTTTTCCAATACGACGGCGCTATCCTGATAGAGCACCAGGCCACCCGGTCCCCCCATCTCACGCAGGGCATCGCTGCCCATTACCAGGGCGCCCTCCTTCACCAGCACATAAGGATGGAATGTGGGACGGTACCCCACCCAGCGGTAGGTGAGGATGTCGCCTGCTTCTTTTTCAGCTTGCTGGGGCAGACCATAAACGCCGCTCGCAAAGTGAGCTGCCTGACGCTGCGCCTGAATATAAGCCAGCCAGAATAGCGCGAGACAGATGGCGGGAGGTAAGGGTTGCCAGGTCAGGAGGAGGACCAGAATCGTCAGGACGATGCTGACCCCTATCCAGGGCAGGAGCTTGTAGAAGGACTTCTTTCTGTATCTTTCGATCTGTTCAAAGTTAAGCATAGCGCACCTCACTTGCTACGGCGCATCATCGAGCGCAGGAATTCCGGCAAAGCTTCTTCCGGACGTTCGGAGACCTCTCGCGGGGGAATGGCGCCCAGCGCTTCGATGAGCTGCAGGGCAATTACATCTTCGGAAAGCTCACCCGCCCGGCTTAAAATATCCGCTATTTCCTCGTACATGTTAAGCTGGGCTTCTAACCAGATAGGTTCCAATTTGCTGGTGATTTCAGCTTCCGCAGTGCCAAGCTCCTCTTCGATGTGTTTCTTCCACTTCGCTGCCCAGTTGTCAATGCGTTGAGCGATGACGGTTTCGTCGGGGACGATGTTGCTCAGGCCACCGCCGACCGTTTCAAT
Organism: Anaerolineae bacterium; assembly: GCA_034432595.1. Lineage (GTDB taxonomy): Bacteria > Chloroflexota > Anaerolineae > B4-G1 > SLSP01 > DAOTZR01. The sequence continues at coordinate 10,631 of DAOUBT010000016.1, forward strand.
ACCGAATTCGGCCATGCGCGCGCGCAGGCGATTGCGGAAGGCGTTGGCTATCTCCACGCGCGGGTCTCGCTCTCCTCCTTGCGTATCATGGAGTTCGTTGCACGTGTACTTGACCAGTTCGTCTTTGAGGATGGCCGGTCCTATCATCAAGACCAGCTCATCCCAGGGCACACGCTTGACCTCTTCGGTGGCCTTGCCGCTTTCATCGCGGCTCCAACTGTGCTCAACGTAAGCGTTCTGGCAGACTGCTTTGAGAATGGCCTGTTCGTCATAAGGCAAACTGTTGCCTAACGTCGCCGCTTTGCCGCCTGTAGCGATGCGATGGGGCATAAAGACCAGCGTTTTGGTGGTGATGCCGTCCCTGGTTTCGGCAGGAATGGTGGTGACTCGAAGTTGCGGGCGCAAATCCACCGCAGCGAAAAGTTGCTCAAAAATCGTGGTGAAAGTTAAGCCGGGCGGGGCAACCCGGTACTTAAATCCATCGTTGAGCACGGCAGCGTGGGCACAGTCGGTGATGACGATACCCGGCCCGGCGAAGAACTGCAAGAAGGGATTGCCCGGTGTGCACGGTTTCGGAAGCGCTTCGTGCGCGTTTTTGCTCGTTTTCCAATCCCGGATGACGTAAAAGGGGTAATTCGTGCCCAATTGATGGCTGAGAGCGGCGCGCAGCGCGAGCATCCGTTGTTCAGGGGAGATGGGCAGGGTATGTCTGACCAATCGCTCCAGGACAATCAGGTATGCCAGCATAGCGGGTAGACTCACGAGACTGAATCCCCAGCGCCCGGCAAACAGATAGCTTATCCCCATGCCTCCCCATATGACACTCCAGAGCAAGAGCGGGTGTTTGAAGCGGGGCAAGCGTCCCAATCTCCATGGTTTGTATAAAATAAAGGTGCTCGCTCCGAAAGTCCCCATGCCGAGCAGAAGCCCGTGGCCGTTATAGCGCCAGGAAATTTGTAATAGCCCTGCCAGGACAGACGCAACGAATAGGCCTGAGGATACAACGGAGGAAAAGGAAAGAAAATATAGATCTGGAGAGGTCAGGTAAATTTTTAGAGCCTTAGCCTTGTCCGATTCAAAGCATACATCGAGGATGGCGAAAATGATCGCGAGCCAGATGCCGGCCTCCAGGATTGCCCAGTATGTTCCCAACGTGCCGGCAGGCAGGTGAGTCATCCATGGATCGAGGTCGGAGTAGTCGAAAATAGAGGTCAGGTGAAAGAAGGATGCGAACGCGAGCGTTATGATCCAGGGCGTACGACACATCTTTAAGACTCTAAGGATGGCGCTACGTCCCATCCAGAGGCTCGCCACAAGGGCGGTGACGATGGCCGCGAGGAGTACTTCCAGGGTTAACATAACAAGCATGGACATGGGTTTAGCCTCCTGAACCCGAGAACGAAGAAACCCCTGAAGGCAGATGCCTTCCAATTCAAACAGGCAGGCCTTTTACACAGTATGATTTTGCTGTAACCCCAGTCCCACACTATATTAAGATTATATGCAAGATTCCAAAAGAGTACAACCTGATCTGACGCTGCAGGTCGAACATGGGGTTGAACGGGTCCTCCGGCGCCTGAAATCTACCTGCGCACAGATCAGAGATTGGAACTGACCATTCGCTCCATGGAGATAGCGCTCGCATCGTTTTGCCTGCCTTGGGGTTATGTGCTATGATGAGGCTAACGTTTTTTGGGGGAGGATAGCCATGGAGCTTTTACGTGGACATTGGGCTTTGATTTTAGGCGCATCGAGCGGTTTTGGAGCAGCGACAGCGCGCGCGTTAGCTGCAGAAGGGATGAATATCTTTGGCGTCCATCTGGACACGCGCGCGACCTGGAGCCGGGTGGAAGCCCTGCAGGCCGACATTGAAGCGCAGGGCGTGAAGCTGGTGCTCTTCAACACCAACGCGGCGGATGCCCGCAAGCGCGAGCGGGTGATCGGGCAAATCAAGGCGACTTTGCAGGACGACCCGCAGGGCTACATTCATTTTGTGCTGCATTCGCTGGCCTTTGGTTCCCTGCTGCCTTTCGTCCCGGCAGAGGCGCAAAACGCCTTGAGCGAGGAGCAGATGGAAATGACGCTGCGCGTGATGGCGCACAGTCTGGTGTACTGGGTGCGCGATCTTTTCTATGCGGATTTGCTCCGTCGCGGCAGTCGCGTTTACGCGCTGAGCAGTCTCGGATCGCAGCGTGCCACCTTAAATTACGGCGCAGTTTCGGCAGCCAAAGCGGCCCTCGAAGCGCACAGCCGGCAGCTCGCTTATGAACTCGCGCCGCATGGCATCTGCGTCAACTGCCTGATGCCGGGCGTCACGGACACCCCCGCGCTGCGCGCCATCCCCGATCACGCGCGAATTTTGGAAGCGGTGCAGGCTTTCCATCCGGCGAAGCGTCTCACTCAACCCGAAGACGTGGCCAATCTGCTTGTCGCCCTGGCCGATCCGCGTGTGACCTGGCTTAGCGGGGCGGTTATCCCGATTGACGGGGGTGAAGCTATCACCGGCATCGGCTAACGCCTGAGCAGCGTTTGGGCTGACTGTTCCTGACAGCAGCGTGCGGGCTGTGAAAAACCGCGAATGGTTGACATTATCGCCCGCTATGTTACAATAATGCCTCAGGAATTTTAACTGTTTCGACCCTATGCCCTCTGTATCACGGGTCGGAGATTGAGGAGTAGTTACGTGGACGACAAGAGCAGCATGATTGAATCAATGGAAAACCTGGCGGACGCGCTTGAGGTGACTGAACCCAAGCGCGGTGAGCTGCGCCGGGGCGTCATCATTGACATTAACGATAAAGGCCTCATTGTGGGCCTGGGTGCCAAGCGCGATGGCATCGTGCCTAAGGCCGACCTGGAAAAACTTGATGAAACCTTCGAGGTCAATCAGGAGATTCCGGTTATCGTGGTGAAGACCTACGGCTCGGACGAGCTGATTGAGCTTTCGGTTTCGCAGGCGCGCGAACAGGAAGATTGGCTCAAAGCCGAAGAACTCCTGGCAAGCAAAGCCGTGTACGAGGGGCGCGTGAGCAGCGCCAATAAAGGTGGCCTGACGGTAGATTTTGGACGCCTGCGCGGTTTTGTGCCCATGTCGCAACTGATCGGCTTCTCGAACATTGCGCGGCAGGGTGAACGGCAGCGCCGTCTGAACGCTCTTGTCGGACAAACGCTGATGTTCAAGGTGATTGAAGTCAATCGCCGGCGCGGGCGGCTTATCCTCTCGCAGCGCGAAGCGGCCAGGGAATGGCGTGCGGCGCGCCGCAAGAAGCTGCTCGCCGAGCTGCAGCCCGGGCAGGTGCGCTCCGGTCGCATCGGACAAATTACCGAATTCGGCCTGTTTGTCAACCTGGGCGGCCTGGATGGGCTGGTTCACCTCTCTGAACTCTCGTGGGGACGCATTGAGAACCCCGCCGAAGTTTTCAAGGTTGGGCAGCGGATTAAGGTCAAGGTGCTGGACGTAGACCCGCAGCGGCAGCGCATCGCCCTGAGCATCAAAGCCCTCAAGCCCGATCCGTGGTTGACGGTCGAGCAGCGCTATCAGGCCGGGCAGTTGGTGGAAGGCAAGGTCAGTCAGATGGCCGATTTCGGCGTCTTTGTGGAACTTGAGCCGGGCGTCGAGGGGCTGCTGCACAAGACCGAGATTTCCGATGGCCAGCTCTCCGAACTGAAGGTGGGCGATCGCATCCTGGTCAAAATCATCAATGTGGATCCGGAGCGCCGTCGTGTCAGCCTGAGCGCCAGGCAGGTGACCCGCGAGGAGTGGGAGCGCTGGGCTGCCGAGCAGCAGAAGCGCGCTGAAGAAAAAGCCCAACCCGAACCCGCTGTTGAGCCGGAAGAGGGTGAAGAGGTTCTGGATGAGATGCTCCTCGAAGAAGATGAGGGCACTGAAGCCAGCGGGGTTGCCGACGAGGCCTAAAGGTTTAAGCGAAAAGAGCTGAGGCATGGGAGACAAAGAGGAAAAGATCACGGTTGAAGGCACGATTGTAGAAGCCTTGCAGGGCTTGCAATTCCGTGTGCAACTCGATACCGGGCACATCATCCTGGCTTACATGTCGGGTCGGATGCGCCGGAATTACATCCGTATTTTAGTGGGCGACCGTGTCAAGGTGGAACTGTCTCCTTACGACCTGAATCGGGGCCGGATTCTGTATCGCTATAAAAAGCAGATGGACGAAGAGGTCATCGAAGAGGTGTAACGCAAACGCAACGCCCCCGCATGAGCGGGGGCGTTTTTTTGTTTGTCTGTAACGGTTTAGCCTCCCTCGTGGGGCCGTCATGGAAATCGTCGTTGATGCGTTTTCAGCCGGGTGCCTGAGTGACGACGGCCGGACGGGCCAAGGAGGGGTGGGTGGATTACCAGCGCGCAATCAGCGCCACCCAATCCCCGTTCTGTCGCTCCTGCACCTGCATCATCCCCGCCGCGTGCAGCGCCTCACGCACATCCTGCGCCTGTTCCTGCAGAATTCCCGAAAGGACCAGCGTCCCCGTGCGTTTGACGCGGCTGGTCAGGCCCCCAGCAATCATGGTCAACAGCACCGGCGCCAGGATATTGGCCAGCACCAGATCGTAGCTCCCGCTTGTCTCCGCCAGGGACCCGTGCACCGGTCGGATGCGATCCTCCACCACATTCCTGCGCGCGTTATGGCGCGTCGCCACCACCGCGTTGGGATCGTTATCCACGGCCACAATCTCGCTTGCCCCAAGGCGCGCCGCTGCGATGGCCAGAATGCCCGTCCCCGTGCCCATGTCCAGCACGCGCTGCCCCGGCTGCACCAGTTCCTCCAACGCCTCCAGGCACAACTGCGTGGTGGGATGCAGGCCCGTGCCGAACGCAATCCCCGGATCCAGTTCGATGACCACCTCGCCCTCCTGCGGCAAATACTCCCGCCAGGAAGGCCGAATCACCAGGCGCTTGCCGATGTGCAGCACCGGAATCGTCTCCTTGAAAGTCGCCGTCCAGTCCTGATCCGCAATCGTGCGGAAGCTCGGCTCCGCGAAGGGACGAATCTGGCTCAGATGCCACAACGCCTCTTCAATCTCACGGCGGCGCGTTTCGATGTCCTCATCCACGGCCAGATAGGCGCGCACGGCCACTGTTTCCGGTGTCTCGCCATCCCCCAACTCAATCGCCACCCCTTGCGGGATGTAGCGACACAATACCTCCGAAACCGCCTCTGCCAGCTCCGGGTCCACCGTTACCGTAATCTCAAGCCATTCCATAGTTAAAACCTCAATGCCTCAGCGATACGCTCAAAAATAGTTTTTTCCTGCGTGATACCGACCTCAGTCCCCATGGTCTGGGCCAGCTTTTCCAACAACTCGCGCTGCTCGGCTGTGAGCTTTTTGGGGATGGTGACCTGCAAGACCACGAGCTGATCGCCTGCCGGTCCGCCACGCGGGTCAGGGAAGCCCTGACCGCGCAGCGTCACCACTGTTCCCGGCTGAGTCCCGGCCGGGACGGTGATCTCCTGCTCCCCGCGCAGGGTGGGGACGCGCACCTTGCAGCCCAATGCTGCCTGTGCGATGTTCAATTGCATCTCCACCAGCACATGCTGTCCCTGCCGCTTGAAATACCGATGCGGCTTGAGATGCACATGCACATACAGACTGCCGGGCGGCCCGCCGCGCTCGCCCGTCTCACCTTCGCCGCCGAGGCGCACACTCATCCCATCATCCACACCGGCGGGGATGCGCACCTTCAGCTTGCGGCGGCGCGTCACGCGCCCCTGCCCGTAACACTCATGGCACGGCGTGCGGATCAGGTTCCCCGTCCCGCCGCAGCTCGGACACGGCACCACCGTCACGAACGAACCCAGGAAGGTATTCTGCACGCGCCGCACCTGCCCTGTTCCCTGACACTCGCGGCAGCGTTCCGGACTCGTGCCGGGTTCGCTGCGCGTCCCGTTGCAGGTGGGGCACACTTCCTGCCGCGCCACCTCCACTTCGCGCTCGACCCCTTGCGCTGCCTCCTCGAACGTCAACTCCACATCCACGCGCACATCAGCGCCGCGGCGTGGACGGTTGCTGCTCTGGCCGAACCCGAAATCGAACCCGCCGAAATTCCGGAACACCTCCTCGAACAAATCGAAGGGATCGCGGAAATCGGTATACGTCGCGCCGTTGGGCGACACCGTCCCGTAGCGGTCATACATCGAGCGCTTCTCCGGATCGGAGAGCACCTGATACGCCTCGTTGATTTCCTTGAAGCGCTCCTCGGCATCCGGTTCCTTGTTCCGGTCCGGATGATACTGCAAAGCCAGTTTGCGGTACGCTTGCTTAATCTCATCCGCCGTCGCCGTGCGCGAGACGCCTAACACCTCGTAATAATCACGTTCCATCAAGCCTTATCCTCGTTTGTTGCGGGGGCTGGCGCCTCCGGGTTTATGTTGACGGTGTCCGCAGCTGGCGTAACGTTCTCCGTGGCGGCCGGGGCCTCCGTGGGCGTTTCCGCTTTGGATGAGGCGCGCGCCACGCTGACCAGGGCGGGCCGCAGCACCACGCGCTCGTTCCAGATGTAGCCGCGCTGCACCTCGCTGACGATGTGCCCTTCCGGGACTTCGCTGCTTTCTTCCTGCATCACCGCCTCATGCTGATACGGGTCGAAGACCTGCCCGCGCGTGACGGTGATGGGCTTGACGCCTTCGGTCTCCAGCAGCCACTCCAACTTGCGGCGGATGAGCCACAGGCCACCCGTCCACGAAAGGAGTTGGAGCGCTTCTGGCATGGTCTGATAAGCGCGCTCGAAGTCATCCAACACGGGCAACAACGACGCAAGCAGGCGCGCGTTAGCCTGCCAGGTCCACTCCGCCCGTTCGGCCTCGATGCGGCGGCGATAGCTGGCAAAGGACGCCTCAGTTTCCTGTCGCGCCTTGAGGTACTCGGCATTGCGCTTTTCGGCTTCTTCGAGCTGTGCGCGCAGGGCAGCGAGTTCCTGTTGTGCCGCCTGCAGCGCCGCCTCGGCGTTGGGCGTTTCCGCGGTCTCTGTGATGGGAGCCGCGCTACCCTCTTCAGGGGTTGCGTTGATGGTAGTCTCTTCGGGATTCAGAGTCTCTTCCATCCTGCACCTCCTTCTCATCGTATTCAGTCATCAAAAGGTTGCTTAGAACGGGAATTGGGGACATCCCGTATTCTGCTTTTCGCTTCCTGCAACCAGCCGCAGGTTACCCCCCGCTGACCTCAATCACCGGCTTATCCGGGGACACATCCTGTTCAAGCTGATACGTATCCTGTACCAGTTCTGTGAGCACATTGGCGACGAAGCGCACCACCGAAATCACCCGTCCATACGGCATACGGATGGGACCGACGACACCCAGAGCGCCGGTCGCGTAATCGCTCAGGCCATAGCGCGCCAGGATGAGGCTACAAGCGCGCAGCTCATCCCAGCGCCCCTCGCCACCGATGAGCACCTGCACCCCGCCCACTTCCACATTCGGCGCCAGTACATCCGCGATGACCGCCTGCAGCAGGCTGCGCTCCTCCAGGACCCGAATCACGTCCGTGGAAAGGGCCGGATCGGGTGAGGTAAACTCCGGTTCTTCCAACAACTGCGCCAGGCCATGTTGATAAATCTCATCCGCCATCAGAGCCTGCGCCTGTCGCATCAGGCCCACAATCAGCTCACCGATACTGCGCTCAAAAGGCGGTTCTTCACCCAGGCTGGCCTGAATCTGCTGCGCATCTAAACCCGTGAAACGCTGATTAAAGCGAGTGGCGATGTCGCTCAACGTTGCCTGCGGCACCACCTCTGGCAGGGCGAGCATCTGTTGCTGCACAGCGCCGCCCTGCAGCACCAGCACCAGCAGCACCGTGCGGCCATGCGTCACGATCAACTCCAGATGCTTGTAGCGCGCCTGATGCAAATGCGGAGCGGTGACCAGGGCCGCGCCGCGCGTCGTGCGTGCCAGCACCGAGGCCGCTAAAGGCAGCCACTCATCCATGCTTCCGCCGAGCTGATAGAACTGATGGGAAATGCGGCGGCGTTCAGCAGGTGGCACTGTCTCCTCCTGCATGAGCCAGCGCACAAAGTAGCGGAACGCCTGTACCGTGGGCACTCGTCCGGCGGACGTGTGCGGCTGATAGAGATAGCCCAACTCTTCCAGACGCGCCATTTCGTTGCGCACCGTCGCCGTGCTCAAATTGAGATGATAGCGTTCCACCAGGGCGCGCGAAGCCACGGGGGCCGCCGTTTCGACGTGCTCCCGGATAATCAGGCTTAACAACATCGCCTGCCGTGGGGTGAGTTCGGGTACCTCGTTCTCCATCGTCCGCCTCATTTTAGCACTCTCGTGGATAGAGTGCTAATTGTTACGCTTTAATCATACCACGAAGGACAGGGGGTGTCAATGACTTATCCGATCGCTGCCCCCGGCGCTTAAAACCGCACCTGAAGCCGCCCTGTGGCCTCCACTTTCTCCCGGCTTCCCGTTACGCCCTCCAACTCCCAACTTCCCGCTTCCTGTTCCCGGCTTGCGGTTTCCAGCTTCACCTTCCAGCTTCCAACTTCCTGTATCCAGCTTTCCGCTTTCAGTTTCCAGCTTCCACTCCATTTGACTTTGCCCCCACTTATGGCATAATTTTGTCAACGGCGATGATGGAGACGAGTAAGTGCGGTGATGGGTTACAGCGAATCCGGGATGGTGTGAGCCGGATCCCTGCTCCCACACTGAAAATCCCTCCGGAGCTGCCCGCCGAAATCGTGCTGCGAGAGTAGACCGGGCCGGGGTCGTCCCCCGTTATCAAGACGCGGCGGTGTTGGCCGTCGGCAAAGTGGCCCCTGCGTGAGGCAATCAGGGTGGTACCGCGAGAGCTGCCGCTCCCGTCCCTGAAGGGATGGGAGCGGTTTTTTTATGAGCACATAACAAGGCGAAGACAAACCCGGCGAAGAGGGAGGTGACACATGGGCTTTAAACCGGTCAGTACAGCAGTGAATTTTGTGGAACAAGAACACGCTATCCTGGACTTCTGGCGCGAGACGCAGGCCTTTGAAAAGCTGCGGCGTCTGCGCGCGAACGGTCCGCGCTGGTCGTTCATTGATGGTCCGATTACGGCCAACAATCCGATGGGCGTGCATCACGGCTGGGGACGCAGCTATAAGGATTTATGGCATCGCTTCTGGGCCATGCGCGGTTATCAGACGCGCTATCAAAACGGATTCGATTGTCAGGGCCTGTGGGTGGAAGTCGAGGTCGAACGCGAAAAGGGCTTCAAATCCAAGCGTGACATCGAGCGCTATGGCCTGGATAAGTTCGTGATTGACTGCAAGGCGCGCGTGTTGCGGCAGGCGGCGCGGCAGACCGAACAATCCATCCGCCTGGGCTACTGGATGGACTGGAACGATCCCGACACCCTGCGCCTGTTGGCCGACAAGCTGCAGGAGAACCCCCGGCAAGAAGTGACCATTCAAGGCCCGCACGGCCCGGTCACCGGTCCGGTGGAGGAGGTCGTTGGACGGCTGGGTATGCCGGAGATCAGTGGCTCGTATTTCACCTTCGCTACTGAAAACAACTACACCATCTGGACCTTCCTCAAAAAGGTATGGGAAAAAGGCTGGCTCTACCGCGGTCATGACGTGATGCCCTGGTGCGCGCGCTGCTCCACCGCGCTCAGTCAGCACGAGATTGTGACCGACGGCTATCAGGAACTGACGCATGAGGCGGTCGTGTTGCGCTTCCCCCTGGAGGGTCGTGAAGGTGAGGCGCTCCTGGTTTGGACAACGACGCCCTGGACGCTTTCGAGCAACGTCGCTGCGGCGGTAGGACCGGAGCTGACCTACGTTAAAGTGCGTTCGGAACGGGATGGCTGGATTTACTACCTGGCCGAAGGCACGCTCAAGAGTGTGTTGAAGGGGAAGTATGAAGTGCTGGCGCGCCTGAAGGGTGAGGAGCTGCTGGGTTGGACGTATCGCGGCCCCTTCGACGAGCTGCCCGAAGTGCAGCGGCTAAACGTCCCCGCCCATCACCGCGTCATCCCCTGGAAAGAGGTGGGCGAGGCGGAAGGTACCGGCATTGTGCACATTGCGCCGGGCTGTGGTGCGGAAGACTTTCAGTTGGGCAAGGAGTTCAACCTGCCCGCCGTCGCTCCGCTGGATGAGGAAGGGAACTTTGTCGAGGGCTTTGACTGGCTTACCGGTCGCAACGTGCATGGCGTGGCGCCGGATATTTTCCGTAACCTGGAAGAAAAAGGGCTGCTCTATCGCGTGGACCCCTACACGCACCGCTACCCCGTCTGTTGGCGCTGCGGTTCGCCTCTGGTTTTCCGCCTGGTGGACGAGTGGTTCATCAGCATGGGGCCGCTTTACGATAAGCCGCGCGAAGAGGTCACGCCAGAGGAGAAGGCGCGCAGCCTGCGCTACCAGATCATGGACGTGGTGGACCAGATTAAGTGGATTCCAGAGTTCGGTTACGAGCGCGAGATGGACTGGTTGCGCAACATGCACGACTGGATGATCTCCAAAAAGCGCTATTGGGGGCTGGCTCTGCCCATCTGGGTGTGCGATACGTGCAACCATTTTGAGGTCATCGGCGATGGGGACGAGCTGCGTGAACGCGCCATCGCCGGCTGGGAGGAGTTCGAGGGCCACACGCCGCACCGCCCCTATGTGGACGCGGTCAAAATCGCCTGTCCCCAATGCGGTGGCGTCATGTCGCGCGTCAAGGATGTGGGCAATCCGTGGCTCGATGCCGGCAGTGTGGCTTACTCCACGCTGCAATACCGCACCAACCGCGCTTTCTGGGAGCAGTGGTTCCCGGCGGAATGGATCAGCGAAAGCTTCCCCGGTCAGTTCCGCAACTGGTTCTATAGCCTGATCACGATGAGCACGGTGTTCGAGAACCGTCCGCCCACGAAAATCGTGCACGGCTACTCCACCTTGCTTGCAGAGGATGGCCGTCCGATGCACAAATCCTGGGGTAACGCCATCTGGTTCGACGATGCGGCGGAGAAGATGGGCGTTGACACCATGCGCTGGCTCTACGTCAACCAGAAGCTGGATCAGAACCTGCTGTTTGGCTACACGCGCGCGGATGAAACGCGGCGCCGCTTCATCATCCCGCTGTGGAATGTGTACGCTTTCTTTGTGACCTATGCCCGCATTGATAACTGGACGCCGGGTCGCCCGGTAGCGGAGGAAGCGCGCACCCTGCTCGACCGCTGGATTCTGGCTCGCCTCAAGGAAACTGTGGCGGCGATGCAGGCGGGATACGAATCCTACATCCCGTTGGACATTGCGCAGCCGGCGGAGGCGTTCCTGGATGACCTGAGCAACTGGTACGTGCGGCGCAATCGCCGGCGTTTCTGGACGGCGCGCGGTGGCAGCGCGGCGCAGGAAGCCGACAAGGACGCGGCCTACGACACGCTCTACACCGTCCTGGTCACCTTCATCAAAGCGCTGGCGCCGGTGCTGCCCTTCATGACCGAAGCCATGTACCAGAATTTAGTGCGTAGTGTGGATGAGGGTGCGCCGGAGAGCATCCATCATTGTCTCTGGCCGGAACTTGCGCCCATGACCGACGAGGAAAAGGCGCTGGTCGAAACGATGGCCTCGGTTCGCCTGGCCGCAACCCTGGGACACTCCGTGCGTGCGGCGAACAATCTCAAGGTACGTCAGCCGTTGGCACGCGCACTCATCGCCGCGGATCCGCGCAAACGTGCGGCGTTGCAGGACCTGCTCGATGTGCTGGCGGATGAATTGAACGTGAAGCGCGTCGAGTTCGTGGCGCAGGAAGGGGAGCTGGTCACCTACACCCTGCTGCCGCTGAGCAAAGTACTGGGGCCGAAGTTCGGCAGCCGCTTCCCGCTCATCCGCAAGGCGCTGGCTTCTCTGCCCGCCGCGGAAGCGGTGCAGCGCCTGCACGCTGGCGCATCCCTGACCCTGCAACTGGAAGATGGCTCAGAAGCGGTGCTGGCGCCGGAGGAGGTGCTGGTGCAATCCCAACCGCGCGCTGGCTATGGCGTGGCCGGCGAGGCCGGGCTGGTGGTGGCGCTGGATACCACCCTCACGCCGGAGCTGGTGGCCGAGGGCCTGGCGCGGGAGGTGATCCGCCGCGTACAGGACCTGCGCAAACAGGCGGATTACGCCCTCACCGACCGCATTGTGGTGCGTTACCACGCAGAGGGCGCATTAGCGCAGGCCCTGGAACAGTTCGCGCCGTTGATTGCCGCCGAGGTCCTGGCAACGCGCATCGAGGCCGTGGATACGCCGCAGGGCGACGTCACCCTGACCGATGATGTAGATGGGATGCCCCTATCCCTGGCGGTGGCGCGCGCAGAGGCCTGATCGTTTGGAGGTTGGGGGCTGGCCTTGTGCCAGCCCCCTGACCGATGACACCCCACCTCGAATCGCATTTGGCAAATTCAAACTTTTGTGGTATAGTAGCTTCCGCCTGTGAGGGCCTGCATCGCGGCCCTCAAGGTTTTTTTTATATGTCAACAGTGATGGAGGCCTGCATACATGAGTCAACGCCCTGTTTACCTCACACAGGAAGGCTATCAACAGCTTAAAGCCGAGCTGGAGTACCTGACGACGGTGCGCCGTCAGGAAGTCGCACGTCGCCTGCATGAAGCGCTGGGTGAGGGAGAACTTATCGAGAATGCGGAGCTGGAAGATGCTCAGCGGGAACAGGCTTTTGTGGAGAGCCGCATCCTGACTTTGGAGCAAATGCTGCGCAATGCCATTGTGGTTGAAGCCGGCGAGGGGGCGCCGGATGTGGTGGGTATCGGTCGCAAAGTCACCATCCGCGAGGTGGATGGCGGTCCGCTGGAGGTTTACCACATCGTTGGCTCGATGGAGGCCGATCCCACACAGGGTAAGATTTCCAATGAATCCCCCCTGGGCAAGGCCCTGCAAGGCAAGCGCGTGGGCGATAAAGCCACCGTGCAGGCGCCTGATGGGACGATTGTTTTTGAGATTGTCAGAATCGAGTAACCCCCAACGTTCATCAGGCAAGCCCATACCCGGTATGGGCTTGCTCTTTATTTAGGGGATGGGAAAGGAGTCAGTTCGATGGATTTGAACGATTTGGAACTTCAGCGTGTACAAAAACTGCGCCTGTTGCAGGAAAAGGGCGTTACGCCCTACCCGCTGCGCAGCTACCGCACCCACACCACGGCGCAAGCCATTGCCGCCTTTACTGCGGCGGAAGCGGAAGGCAGCACGGCGCCTGAAGTGACCGTCGCCGGGCGGCTGGTCAGCATCCGCATCATGGGCAAGGCGTCTTTTGCACACATTGAGGATGGTTGGGGCAAGCTTCAGCTCTTCCTGCGCCTGAACGATGTGGGGGAGGAAACGTACACGCTCTTCAAAGAAGCTTTCGATTTGGGGGATTTCGTCGAGGCGCGCGGAACCCTGATGCGCACCAAGACCGGCGAAATCAGCGTGCAAGTGCTTTCCCTGCGTATGCTTTCCAAGGCCATCACGCCCTTGCCGATTCCCAAGGAATACGAAAAAGACGGCGAGGTGGTGCGCTACGGCGCTTTTGCGGATGTGGAAGAGCGCTACCGGCAGCGCTACGCCGACCTGGCGGTCAATCCGGAGGTGCGCGAAATTTTCCGGACGCGCGCCCGCGTCATCCGCGCCCTGCGTCAGTGGCTCGACGAGCACGACTATCTGGAGGTCGAGACGCCCATCCTGCACCCGATTTACGGCGGGGCGGCGGCACGGCCTTTCGTCACCTACCACAATCAGCTCAAGCAGCAGCTCTTCCTGCGCATCGCTTTCGAGCTGTACCTCAAGCGCCTGCTGGTGGGGATGTACGAGCGCGTCTACGAAATCGGGCGTGACTTCCGCAATGAGGGCATCTCCTTTAAACACAATCCCGAATTCACACAGCTTGAACTGTACTGCGCCTACACCGACTACTACGGGATGATGGAAACCGCCGAACAGATGCTCGCTTTCGTGGCCGAGCAGGTGCATGGGACGCGGCAGATTCTCTATCAGGGCCACACCATTGACCTGACCCCGCCTTTCCGCCGCATCACCCTGCGCGAGCTGATCCGCGAGGCGACGGGAATTGACTACGTGGCTTATCCCGAAGCCGGCGCGCTCCGTCAGGTGATGCGCGAGCGCGGCTACGCTGCGCCCGAAAGCGCTACCTGGGGCAAGCTGGTGGATCATCTTCTTTCCGAGGCTGAACCCAACCTGATTCAACCCACCTTTGTGTGCGATTATCCGGTGGAGATTTCGCCCCTCGCCAAGCAACGCGAGGACGACCCCACGCACGTGGAACGCTTCGAGTTGTTCATCGGCGGCATGGAGGTGGGTAACGCCTTCAGCGAGTTGAACGATCCCTTTGAGCAGGAACAACGTTTCCTGGAGCAGGGGCGCGCGGCGGATGAGGAGGCCCATCCGATGGATACGGACTTCCTGCGTGCCCTGAAGTATGGGATGCCGACTACCGGCGGCATGGGGATGGGCGTGGATCGCCTGGCCATGCTCTTCACTGACCGTCGCACCATCCGCGAAGTGCTGCTCTTCCCGCATCTGCGTTCTAAGGAACAGGAGGAAGCATGACGAACGTGGTTGGCGTGCTCAATACGGTACTGGCTTTTCTGGTCCCCTTTACCACCATTTTGATCCTGGGCGCGGCCGCCTATCTGCTCGTCCTGATGCTGGAGCGGCGCGCGCAGAACTGGGTGGCGCAGAATCAGACTCTTTCGCTGGAGCGGCAACAGCACATCCGCACCCTCATTCAAATCGGGCGCTGGACGGTGAACGTGTTGCTGGCGATTGTCTTTGGCCTGATGATCATCAGCCGCCTTGGGGTGGACATCACTCCGATGCTCACTGGTCTTGGCGTCGGTGGTCTGGCCCTGAGCCTGGGCCTGCAAACCCTCATTGGCGATATGGTGGCGGGTCTCTTCATCCTGCTGGAAAATCAGTTCGGCATCGGGGATGTCATCGAAGTGGGGGGCGTATCCGGCAAAGTGGAGCACATGACGCTGCGCACCACCGCCGTGCGCGACATTAACGGACGCCTGCACATCATCCCTAACGGCGAAATTCGTATCGTGTCCAACCACACGCGGAGTTGGTCACAGGCGCATGTGGAAGTGGGGGTCGCGTATGAGGAAAACCTCGACCATGTGTTGGCGGTGATGCAGCGCGTCGCTACAGAGCTGGCGCAGGATCCAACCTATGCATCGCAAATCCTGGAGCCGCCGGTGGTGCAAGGCCCGGTTACATTGGGGGATTGGGCGATAACCATGCGGGTGCTGGTCAAAACGCAACCGGGGCAGCAATGGGCAATCGCGCGCGAGCTGCAAAAGCGGTTGCATGCCACCTTCCGCGTGGAGGGTATCACCATTCCCTATCCGCGTCACGAAATCATTCAGCTCCCCGGCTAAACGGGACAATGTGCGGCGGACCTGCATAGGGGTCCGCCGCTGTAACGGTTTACCTCTTCAGGGTAGGCGGAGGCATTGCCTTCGTCTACCCTACTCCGCTTGAATGGTCTATTGCACCGTAGTCCAGGCTGGCTGAGCCGTTACGCCTCGCCGCGGATTTCAGCCTCTAAGCGCGCGAAGAAGCTTTCCATAAAAGCGTGGCGTTCTGCTGCGATGGCACGCGCGGTGGGCGTGAAGAGCACCTCCCGCACGCGCGCGAGCTTCAACACGAACTCGTGCGCGGCGGTGTGTTCCTCCGGTGACGTGGGGCGCACTTCGGATAGCGGGACGTACAGGCGTTGCTGCGTGCGTCCCCCGTAGGCGAAAGCGCGCGCGATGCCGATGGCGCCAATGGCGTCGAGCTTATCGGCGTCGAAGAGCACCTGCGCTTCCAGGGTGGCGGGAGCCGGTCCGCTGCGATAACGGTGGCAGACGATGGCGTAACAGACTGCCTCCACAAAAGCCGGTTCGGCTTTTTGGGAGGTGAGCCACGCGCGCGCCCGCTCTGCCGCATAGAGCGCGTGGTCCATGTTGCGCGCGTCGGCTTCCGCGCGCCCCCAATCGTGGAGCAGTGTTGCCGTGCGCACCACGGCCCAATCAGCCCCTTCCGCTTGTGCGATGCGCTCCGCTAACGCCAGCACGCGCAGAATGTGGTCAAAATCGTGGACACTATCCGCGCCCTGATAGAGCGCGCGGGCCTGTTCAACCTCAAGCTGCATTTGAACCCTCCTGATGAGTTGCTCAGCCTGTCTGGGCTATGAAGACCGTGTGCTATGGTGCAAAAGACATTCAGACGGGGTAGGGGGGCAGAGCATTGCCTTCGCCCATCCAGAGGGTGTTGGAATCAGCGGATACCCTCCAGCGGTGATCTCCATTGGTATCCTGGTGCTGAAGGTAAGCCGTTACCCTCCCGAAAAGCAAAGCGGGCCGGACAGCCGTCCGGCCCGCCGTTTGCATGGCTTTTAGAACAGGTGGAACAGGGCGATAATGGGCACAAAGAGCGAGGACACCAGGCTCATCACCGTGATCAGGGTGTTGAGCGAGGGGCCAGCCGTATCCTTGAAGGGATCGCCGACCGTATCGCCTACGACGCCCGCCTTGTGCGCTTCGGACCCCTTACCGCCGAAGAAACCGCTTTCGATGTACTTCTTGGCGTTATCCCATAGACCGCCCGCATTCGCCATCAGCAGCGCGAAGATGATGCCGGTGATAATCGCTCCGCCCAGGAATGCGCCCAGGGCCTCCGGTCCCAGCACCATGCCCACGATGAGCGGCAGAATCACCGCCAGGAACGCGGGCAGGATGAGCGCGGTGAGCGCGCCTTCCGCCGCCAGGCTCACGCAGGCCTTGTAGTCCGGCAGGGATGTGCCCGCCAGGATGCCCGGATCGCGCTTGAACTGTTCACGGATTTCCTCAATCATCTTGAAGGCGTTGCGCGTGACCGCGAGCATCGTCAACGCGCTGAAGAGCGGCGGCGTCATCGCGCCCATGAACATGCCGGCGATGACCAGGGGATCGCGCAGGCTCAGCGCAATGGAAACTCCCTCCGCGGCCATTTCCTCTGCGTAAGCGGCAAAGAGTGCCAGCACGGTCAGCGCCGCCGCGCCGATGGCGAAGCCCTTCGTAATGGCCTTGGCGGTATTCCCTGCCGCGTCCAGCACGTCTGCCGTATCAATCACCTTCTCCGACATGCCCGCCATTTCGGCGATACCGCGCGCGTTGTCCACGATGGGGCCGTAGGCATCCGAGGAGACGATCATGCCGCTCACCGCCAACATGCCCACTGCGGCGACACCTACACCGTACACCCCGTTGATGACCTGCGACTGCTCGCCCAGGAAGTAGGCGACCAGCGTTGCAACCACGACGCCCAAAATGGAGGGAACAATGCTGATTAACCCGTAGCTGAAACCGGTGATGATGGTAATGGCTGCGCCAGAGCCAGAGACGCGCGCCGTCTCCACCACCGGCGGGCGGTCATCCCCCGTGAAGAAGTCGGAGGAGAAGCCGATGATCATGCCCGTCGCCATGCCAGCCAGGGTGGCTAAAATGGCCGCCCAATCGTACTGGAAAATCAACCCCAACGCCACCACCATCACGGCGAAAATGCCGCAGGTGAAGATCGTTCCATTGTTCAACGCGCGGCCGGGCTTTCCGTCCTCTTTTACGCGCACCAGTTGCAGCCCCAACAACGAGGCGAGCATGCCTAACGTGTACAGAATCAGCGGGAAAACGATGTACTGCGTGCTCGTTTTGCCGTGCATCGCCGCACCGAGCAGCATTACCGCAACCGCGCTGGCGACGTAACTGTCGAAGATGTCCGCGCCCATGCCGGCCACGTCACCCACGTTGTCACCCACGTTGTCCGCGATGACCGCCGGGTTGCGCGGGTCGTCTTCGGGGATGCCGATTTCCACTTTACCCACCAGGTCGGCAGCGATATCCGCCGTCTTGGTGTAGATGCCGCCGCCCGCTTTCGCCAACAGGGCCAGGGTCGAAGCACCAAAGCTGAAGCCCAACACCACTTCCGGCGTTTGGGTCAGCAGGTAAAGCAGGCTCATGCCGAAGATGCCGATGCCCACCATCGCCAACCCCATTACCGAACCGGCGCGGAAGGCCACGTTGAAGGCGGGATTGAGGCCCCTTTCCGCCGCTGTTGCCGTGCGCACATTTGCCATCACTGCGATGGTCATGCCCATGTAACCGGCAATCGCGGAGAAGATGGCACCCATCACAAAGGCGCCTGCCATGGTGAACCCGAAGCCGGGATCCTTTTGCTGCAGGCTGAACACCAGGGCAATCACCAGCGCTAACCCCGCGGCGACAATCACCAGCGCGGTGTATAGCTTGCGCAGGTAGGAAATAGCGCCATCTCGAATCCAACCCGCCACCTGTTGCGCCTTCTCCGTGCCGGCGTCCTGACGCTGTACCCAGAAGTAAATGTATACCGCCACGCCGACTGCGGTCAGGCCAAGAACCATGCCGACGATAAGCCAAATCGTATCTGACATCGAATAACCTCCTGCTACATAAAGTTTGAAAAAAGCTTGAAAACGTATGCACCAGACACAATACAGGCGGGTAGCCTATCCTCACGGTAGGACTCCCGCCTGTAAGCTCACAACTCAGCCGAACGCCACCAGTTGTAGTACTTGGCGCGCAGCTCCTCGCGCGGAGGCAGCGCAAAGCAGAGCAGCTTTTCGGCGTTGCCGATGTAAATCCCGCTCTTGAGCGTGCGGTAAGGGAAGTTCGCCGGGGCGATGCGATCCACCATCTTGGTATGTACCGTCTTGGTGCGCAAATCTACCAGACACTGCCGCAGATGGTCCATGTTCGGATAGGGCAAATCGCCCACGCTGCCATACTCCGGATTAGTTGCCAGGTCGCCCAGCTTGAGCTCCGCAAAGGCCACCGCGGGCAAAGTGAGCAGCGAAAGGGGATTCTTAACGATAAGCTCATAGAATTCCTTGGGGCCTAACGTGCTCACCACCAGGGGATGGACGGGAGCGATTTCCTGATACAGGTGGAGACCCGGTGTCTCTTCGGGCAAGCTTTCGCTTCCGTTGAGGCCCAGCACGCGCCCATCCTGCGTGACCAGATACAGCTTCATAATCGCGCTCAGGTCCACGCGCTCCAGTACGCGGTAAACGGAGATGTAGACCGAACGCTTCGGCGCGCCGTCCTCATGGGGCACGCAGCGACGGAAACCCTCTTCGATGGGCAACTCCTCGTGCCGGAAAGACGGATCAATCTCGCAGAAGATAGCCTGCCCACGCGACTTCTTGGCGCTGCCGACGGCGTAATACGTGCCGAAATCCTCAGGGGAAAGCATGGAGACAATTAAAGCTTCTGGAGTCAATGAAAGGTACAGATGATGCGCCATGGTCAAATCCTCCCTACGCAAGATGTCCTGTGATACTGCTTTGGGTTAGCCGCAAGCCATGATTATTATAATCCTGATTGGAAAAAAAGTGCAATGCGCCCTTAGTCCGACGAAACTTCAGGCAAGATGACGGTCGCCATCACCACCGGAGCAGCGAGTAACGTCGTCCTTGACGGCCCCTTTGCGTCAGGCCGCCACATAGTCGCTTTTGCCATCCTCGTGGGAGCGGGGCTACCACCAGATATACCCCTCCCACGCGGGCAGATACCGGAATGGATTCACTGCAGCGTCCTCATAGCGAATCTCAAAATGTACGTGAGGTCCCGTAGAGCGGCCCGTATCCCCCATCATACCCAGCACCTGCCCTTTTTCGACGCGCTGCCCTTCTTCCACCAGAATCTTATCGAAATGTCCGTAATACGTCTCGTACCCGTTCTGATGATTGATGACCACCAGATTCCCGTATCCCGTATCCACCCAACCCGCGTAACTCACATACCCCGTATCCGCTGCGTGCACAGCGCTGCCCAGAGGTCCGGCCAGATCAACCGCGCGATGCCCCCACCAGAACCACTGCGAAATGAAGCCATACGCCGGAGAAACAGGCCAGATGAACTCCCCCGTTCCCACCGCGCCTTCCGGGATGGGGCCGGTATAGGGTGTAACATTGCGGAAGGTCTCCGGCTTCACCCCGCCGGGAATGATGAGGGCGGTGCCGGGTTCCACCGGCAGCGGCACCGGTCCAGGAAAAGGGTTATAAGGGCAACTCACGATACTTTCCGCCGTCGTGCTGTAGACCCGGGCGATGCTTTCCAGGGTCTCGCCGGGCTGTACCTGATGATACACCCCGTCCACAGGCAGGATGCGCAGACGTTGGCCGGGCAGCAACTGAGACGGCAACTTCTCGACGCGCGGATTCGCCCAAAGGATAGTAGCGGGCTGCAGGCCGAAGCGCGCTGCCACCCCCTCCACCGTATCCCCAACCTGCGCCGTGTACCAGACGACACCGTGCCGTTGCGTCACCCCAGGATGCGATACCGTTTTCGGTAAAGCCTGTCGCGTCAGGTGTAGCTCTTCATCCTCTTTCAGGTTGATGGTGGCCGCACGTAGCGCGGGCGCGTCCTGTATGGGAGATGGGGCTGTGACGACCACCTCGTGGGCGGAAAGCGCCTCCGCCTGTGCGGCGACGACCCGCGAAGGCGGGCGGTGACCCATGAGCAGCAGGCTCAACACGCTCAACAGGGCGAGATGCGGTGCGAGGCGTAACACGGCCTGCTGCCAGAGGCGCGGTTCCAGATGCCACATCCACCACGTAACAAACAAACGGGCAACGCTCCGCAGAGCGTAGCCCGTTTTGGGGGTTGCAACTGAACGTGGCATAGGACGCCTCGTAAGATTACGGCTGGAACAACTCCGGATCCTGGGGTACACCCCACAGGCGAATCTCATAGTGCAGGTGAGAGCCAAAAGAATAGCCCGTATTGCCGCACAAACCGATAATCTGTCCTTGATACACCGGCGTCCCACAGCCAACCCAGATTTCGCTCAGATGGGCGTAATAGGTGGTATAGCCGTTGCCGTGATTGACCTGCACAAGGTTGCCGTAGCCACCGCCCCAGCCGGCCCACACCACTACGCCGTTGTCCGCCGCATAGATGGGCGCGCCCGTCCAGCAGCCGTAATCCAACCCGATGTGGGTGGGATTGCCCGGATCGTGGAAGCGCCAGCCGGAAACATAATAGGAGCCGGTGGGCAGGGTGAACCAACCCACAGAACCCGGCCCGGAGACCGCCGTGTTGCCACAATAGCCCCAGCTCACCGCTGCACCCGGCACCGTTTCCGGTGCTTCCCATGAAACATCCTCGCCGGTGCCGTCGGGAATCACCAGCAGCGTGCCCGGCTTGAGCGGCTCGTTGGGGCGGATGGGATTCCACTTATTGTACAGGGCATCCACCGATACCCCGTACTTCTCGGCGATGCTCTGGGGCGTTTCGCCAGCCAACACCGTGTGATACACCCCGTCCACGGGCGGGATATAGAGCGTAAGGCCCGGTTGAATCAACCACGGCGAGGGCAGCGCCTCCACATTGCTCCACACGATGGTGTAAGGCGAAAGGTCATACATCTCGGCAATGCTGAACACCGACTCGCCGGGTTGGACCTGATGTTCGATTACCGTAAGCCGTTCGCGTTTGGGAATTTCGGTATGCGGGGCGGCCTGACGTTGGACCACATAGGCCGCGTCATCAGCCTCGGTCGCAGGCTCATCGGGGTTTGCCACGGGGGCAGGGCGCGCAGGCGCTTCGGGTGCGGCCACCACCAGAGCTTCCAGGGATTGCGTGAGTGCGGCCATGTCCGAGGTGGGGGTGGCTGTAGCGGCGGAACCGCTCACCGGCGTCAAAGCGACGCGCCCGAAAAAGGCCACGATCAACATGCCGGCGATCACGCCGACGTGCGCACCATAGCGCGCCGACTCGTTCAAGCGGGTGCGCAGCAAACGCCACCAGCCTTGAACCTGCTCCTGTAAAATTTCACGATTTTCCATAAGACTCCGCGTCAGATTCAACTCCGACTTTAAAAGTAAATGTGATGGTCCAGATTATAACACGCCGCGCTGTAAAAGGCAATGGAAAATCGCAAGTTGCAAGCTATCTCTCCAGCCTCCGCATCTGTCCCCCCAGCCTTTGCCTGGGCCATTTACCGTCCGTGTACCCCCAGGCTTTGCCTGGGCCATTCACCGTCCGTGTACCCCCAGGCTTTGCCTGGGGCTGAAGCCTTGCCAGCTCGCGTCCTCCCAGGCTTTGCCTGGAGCTGAAGCCTTGCCAGCTCGCGTCCCCCCATCCTCTGCCTGGGCCATTTACCAAATCTGTACCCCCAGGCTTTGCCTGGGTCATTCACAAATTTGTATCCCCAGGCTTTGCCTGGGTCATTCACCGTCCGTGTACCCCCAGGCTTTGCCTGGGGCTGAAGCCTTGCCAGCTCGCGTCCCCCCATCCTCTGCCTGGGCCATTTACAAATCTGTCCCCCCAGGCTTTGCCTGGGCCATTTACCAAATCTGTCCCCCCAGGCTTTGCCTGGGTCATTCACCGTCCGTGTACCCCCAGGCTTTGCCTGGGCCATTTACAACAAATCTGTATCCCCAGGCTTTGCCTGGGGCTGAAGCCTTGCCAGCTCGCGTCCTCCCAGGCTTTGCCTGGGACTGGGACCTTGCCAGCCTGCATACCCCCCGTCTCTGCCTGGAGCTGGGGCCTTCTCCCCGTCCTTCCCCTCAACGCTGAGCGCCTTCCCGTTGCCCTTGCAACAACAGCACCGCGACCAGGATAAACACCGCGCCCAAACCCTGTGCCAGCTCCAGGCGCTCGCCCCATACCGCCCAGCCCAGCAAAGCGGCCAGCACCGGCTCCAGCGTGGCGATAATGCTCGCGTGACTTGCCGAAATGTGATGCAGTGCCGCGTTAAAAGCGACCCCGCCGCCCAACGTGGGGACTAAGCCCAACACGAACAACCAGAAAGCCAACGCGGGGATGGTGAAGGGCTCAAGCAGCGTGGATGGCGCTTGCAGCGGAAGCAGAAACAACGCACCCAGCCCCAGCGCATAAGCCAGGGCCAGCCAGGGCGAATATCCCCGCTGCGCCGCGCGTTTACTGAAGACGATATAGCTCCCGTAGGTCACACCCGCGCCCAACCCGGCCAGGATACCCCGCCCGTTGAGCGCCGCGGCCTGCGAATCATAAAGTCGGCCCACCAGCGCGCAGCCCGTCAAGGCCAGCGCGAGCGCCAGCACCTTGCCGCCATGGAGCCGTGCGCCCTGGAACACCGCCTCGTAGAGCGTGACCCATACCGGCGCCGTGTACATCAACACCGCCGCGATGCCCATGCCGGCCAGATCAATCGCGTGAATGTACACCGCGTAGAAGGCGGCCACGCCAAAAGCCCCGAACCCGAGGAACAACCCCACATCCCGCCGTGCCACGCGCAGCGACGCGCCTCGCACGCCCAGCAAGAGAAACAGGGCCACGGCTGCTACCGTCGCACGCCAGAACACAATGGAGAGTGGCGGCAAGGCGTAGCGGCTCATCAACCCCTTGTAAAACAACCCCATGGTCGCCCACAAGGTCGCTGCGACCAGGACCAGTGCGTACCCTTTCGCTGCCGCCGATGCGCGCAAAGCTTCTCGCTCCTCTCGTAAACCAGGGTTACCGTTGCATGGAAGGTTATGCAAATCGTGTCGGGGTAACGGCCTGCCCTGTTTCACCAACACGGTGGGCCATTTCCTTCGGCTTCTTTTCGTCTCCGCAGGCTCTACCGGGTGGCCTCACGCGCGAACGCTGACGGGATGGGGCCTGCGACGCCGCCTACTCTCCCAAATAAGCCTTGCGCACCCGTTCATCCGCCAGCAATTCCTGCGCCGGGCCGGCAATCTTGATCTGTCCCGTCTCCAGTACATAGGCGCGGTGGGCGATTTTTAGCGCCGCGCGCGCGTTCTGCTCCACCAGCAGCACGGTCACGCCCTGAGCGTTAATCTCGCGAATCGTGTCGAAAATCAACCTGACCAGCAGCGGCGCTAAGCCCAACGAAGGTTCATCGAGCAACAGCAGCCGCGGATTGGACATCAACGCGCGGGCAATGGTGAGCATTTGCTGCTCCCCGCCGGAGAGTGTGCCGCCCAACTGCTGCCGCCGTTCCGCCAGACGCGGGAACAGCTCGAACACGTGTTGCCGGTTGCGCTCGATGGTGGCCTTGTCGTTGCCTAACACGTAGGCCCCCATCGCCAGGTTCTCGTCCACGGTCAGGGTGGGGAAGATGTGCCGCCCTTCCGGCGCGTGCGTCAGACCCCGCTGCACAATGCGATGGGCCGCCATGCCCTTCAGCGATTGCCCATCGAACACCACATCGCCTTCGCGGATGGGGACCAGGCCGGAAATAGCGCGCAGGGTGGTGGACTTGCCCGCTCCGTTCGCGCCGATCAGGGTCACAATCTCGCCCGCGTTAACCTCCAGATTGATGCCCTTCAAGGCGTGGATATGGCCGTAATAGACGTGCAGGTTTTCGATACGTAACAGGCTCACGTCACACCCCCTCCGCGCCCAGATAAGCCTCAACGACGGCCGGATTGCCTTGCACTTCTGCCGGCGTGCCTTCGGCGATTTTGCGCCCATGGTCAATCACCACAATCCGTTCGCACAAGCCCATCACCATTTTCATGTCGTGCTCGATAAGCAGCACGGTGATGCCTATGTCGCGGATCTGTCGAATCAGTGCCACCAGTTCCGCTGTTTCCTGCTCGTTCAGGCCCGCCGCAGGCTCATCCAGAGTGAGCAGGGCCGGTTGCGTGGCCAGGGCGCGCGCAATTTCCAGGCGGCGCTGATCCCCATAGGGCAGGTTTTTGGCCAGCTCATGCCGATACGCGTTCAGTCCCATGAATTCCAGCCATGTTTCAGCTTCTTTGTGGATGAAGGCCTCCTCGTCGCGCTGCGCGCGCGTGCGGAAGAGGGCGTCCCATACCCCGGCACGGGTGCGGTGATGCAGCCCCGCCATCACGTTTTCCAGCGCCGTCAGGTTCTTGAAGAGGCGGATGGTCTGGAAGGTGCGCGCGATACCCTGTTGGGTGATACGATGCGGACGGAGCGGACGCGCGCCGCGTCGCGGTGGGCGCGCTACACACTGCCCGCGGAACCAGATTTCGCCGCTGCTCGGCGCGTAAAAGCCCGTGATCAGGTTAAAAATCGTGGTCTTTCCCGCCCCGTTCGGCCCAATCAACCCCATAATGTCGCCCTCATGCACCTGAAAGTCCACGTGGTCCACGGCCAGCAGACCGCCAAAAGCCTTGCTGAGCTGTCGCACATCCAGTAAAACCCCGTTCTGACCTTCTGTGCTCATGCTTCGCCTTCCCGAATTTCCATTTGTACGCGCCGGCTCGGCCACAGGCCTTCCGGACGCGCGATCATCATGACCACCATCGCCAGGCCCATCCAGGCGTCGCGCCAGTCCTTGAGGGGACGGAACAGCTCTGGCAGGGTCACCATCCCCAGCGCTCCGACGACCACGCCGGGAATCGAACCCGCTCCGCCCAGCACCACAATGCAGAACATCACCACCGACTCCATAAAACGGGACATGTCTGGCGAAATAACGGTAAGTTGCCCGGCGTAAAGCGCGCCCGCCAGCCCGGCCCAGCCTGATCCCAGCACAAAGGCCAACAGCTTGAGATGGGTTGTATCCAGGCCCATGGCCTCCGCGGCGGCCTCATCCTCGCGGATATACATCCAGGCCCGCCCCAGGCGCGAGTGTTCCAACCGTTGCATGGCGATAACGGTGATAACCAAAAAGAAGAGCAGCAAATAATAATGGTGTAACGGTTGGCGGATCGTCAGGCCGAAGAGCGCCGGGCGCGCTATCCCACTGAGGCCGTTGGCGCCACCGGTAATGCCGAAGAGATTGTTCACCAAGGCCAGACGGACCACTTCCCCAAAAGCGATGGTAACGATAGCCAGATAGTCGCCGCGCAGATGTAAGATGGGGCGCGTGATGAGGTAACCCAAGAGCGCCGCTACGACCACGGCGATGGGGAAGGTGTAGAGAAGCGGCATCCCCAGGCGCAGGTTGAGGATGGCCGCCGTGTAAGCGCCGATGGCAAAAAAGGCCGCGTGGCCCAGTTGAAACAGGCCAGCGTAGCCCACAATCAGGTTCAGGCTCAGGCCCAACATCACGTACAGGCCCGTGCGCCAGATGACGGTGCGATAGTAGTTGCCCAGCGGGAGCGGCAGCACGATGAGCACGAGCAACAGGCTGAGCTGCCACACCCAGGGCCGTGCGCGCAGGGTTTGGAAAAGCGTTTTTGTGTCCATGGGCCTCCTTACACTTTTTCCGCGACTCGCTCACCCAGCAGGCCCGTCGGGCGGAACATCAGGATGAGGATGAGGATGATGTAGGCAATAACGTCCTTCCATTGTGGCGAGATGTAGCCGGATGCTAACGTCTCAATGAGACCCAGCAGCATCCCACCGAGCATGGCGCCGGGAATGTTGCCGATGCCGCCTAGAATCGCCGCGATGAAAGCCTTAAGGCCGAAAGTCCAGCCTAAGGTGAAGTCGAAGGAGCCGTAGTACAGGCCCACCGTCAGGCCGGCGATGCCGCCCAGCCCCGGCCCAATCAAAAACACGGTAGCGATGATGGTGTCCACGTCAATGCCCATCAGGCGCGCTACGGTGTGATCGAGCGCCACGGCGCGCATGGCCGTGCCGGTGCGCGTGCGCTGCACAAAGACGTACAGGCCCGCCATCAGGAGGAAAGCGATGATGAGCACAGCAATTTGCATGGTGCTCATGCGCACATCAGGGGTGAGGTGCACCAGATCGCCGGGAATCACGCCCGTGGGCATGGTGCGCCAGCGTGCGCCGTAGAGGTTGCGGACCAGGGACTCCAAAATGAAAGCCACGCCCAACGCAGAGATGATGGGCGCCAGGCGTCCGGCGGAGCGCAAGGGGCGGTAGGCAACGCGCTCCACGACCACCCCCATCAACGCCACCAGGAGCATGACCGCCACGAAAACCGGCGCAATCATCCAGGGATGGCCCTGTCCCACCACGGCGACGAGGGCGCTCAGGCCGGTAAGGCCCAGGTAGGCGCCCCACATGAAAAGGTCACCGTGGGCGAAGTTGATCATCTTCAACACGCCGTACACCATGGTGTACCCTAAAGCCACCAGGGCGTAAAACGAGCCGATCGTTATTCCATTGATGAGCTGCTGCAAGAATTGCATAGGCCTTCACCTTGAGAAAGGGTAGGGGGTGTTTGGGCTTGTGGCTCAAAACACCCCCGGATGCGTTGCGTGCAGGTTATGGCGAGGGTTGCTTCTCGTAGAGGACGAAGTTGCCGTTCTCGTCAATCACGTAAGCAACGTGAATCGTGCCGAGGCGGTCACCTTTTTCGTCGAAGCCCAGAATCGGCCCGGTGAGGCCGTTCACGTTCTTCAACTGATTATGGAGGTAATCCGCCAGCACGGCAGGATCTGTGGACTTGGTCTGTTCCATGGCGTAGCGGATGACGTTGAAGGCTTCCGCCGCCATGATGGTCCAGACGCTATCCGGTTCCTCGCCGTATTTAGCTTTGTAATCGGCGATGAATTTCTTGGCTTCCGGATAGTTGAGGTCTTTGGGCAGCGGCTCGGTGGTGACGAACATGCCCTTGGCGTTTTGCACGCCGGCAATTTCGACCATCACCGGGTTGTTGGAAGCATTCCCGCCAATCCACTGCACCTTCAAGCCCAACTCGGCGGATTGCTTGAGCAGCAGGCCGGCCTGCGAGTGGTAACCGGTGAAGTACACCGCGTCCAGATTGGCCGCGCCGATGCGCGTGAGGATGGGCGTGAAGTCCTGATCGTCGGGGTTGATGGCATCGTAGAAGGCGACGTTCAGGCCCAACTGTTCAGCGTAGGTGCGCGTTTCCTCGGCCAGACCCTGCGCGTAGGTTGAGTTGTCGTGCAGGATGCCGATGTTCTTGGCGTTGAGGACTTCCTTCATGAACTTGGCTGCGAACAGACCCTGCCGGTCATCCAGGAAGCAGACGCGGAAGAAGCGCTTGAAGCCCTTTTGCGTCAGGCGCACGGCTGTTGAAGAGGGGGTAATGTGGAGGATGCCCGCTTCGTTGTAGATTTCGGAGGCCGGTTCCGTGGCGGTGGAATTGTACGCGCCGATGACGGCTACCACCCCCGCATCCACCAGGCGCTGCGCCACCAATGCCGACTGCGTCGGGTCACCGGCGTCATCCTCGATGATCAGCTCGACCTTTTTGCCGTTGATGCCGCCTGCGGCATTGGTCTGCTCGACCAGCAGCTCCACGGCTTGCCGGAAGCCCTTGCCTTCATAGGCGTAGTCGCCGGTCATGGGGCCTTGCAAGCCGATTTTGATCGTGCCTTTGCCGCCGCCGCAGCCCACAAGGCCGATCAGCATGGAGACAACAAGTAACATGGGAATCAGCATTCGTCTGGACATATTCTCCTCCTTGATGGATGAAGATAGGGAACAATGCTTGATATTTTCCCAAACCACCCGGCGGCAAAGTCTTGACAAAGCCCCCCCTCTATAGGATAATCACCCCATCAAATCAAAGCAGAGGGGGATACAAACCTATGTCAAGCTTACCGTCGGTGACCGAAGCTACCTTCAAAGCCGAAGTTCTCGATTCCAGCCTGCCCGTGCTGGTGGACTTCTGGGCACCCTGGTGTCCGCCTTGTCGCCAACTCGGCCCGGTGTTGGATGAGTTGGCTCCTGAAGTCGCTGCGCGCATGCGCATTGTCAAAGTCAATGTGGATGAGCAGAACGCTCTGGCCTCGCGCTATGGCGTGATGAACATCCCCACCATGATTCTCTTCAAGGGCGGTCAGGAAGTGGCGCGCCTTGTGGGGTACAAGCCTAAGGCCAAACTGTTGGAAGAGCTGAGCAAGCACGGCATTTAAGTGCGCCTTAATTCATCAGGCCGCCTCACGGAGGCGGCCTGATGGGTTTGTAGCGGTGAGACGGGACCTAAATAATCCCCAATTCCTTCCCGACGCGCGCAAAGATAGCCAGCACGCGCTCCAACTGCTCATCCGTGTGGATAGCCATGTAGCTCGTGCGCAGCAGGGAAAGCGCCGGCGGCACGGCGGGAGGCAGCACCGGATTGGTGTAAACGCCCTCCTCAAACAGGCGCTTCCACATCATCAATGTCTTCTGGTCGTCACGGATGATAATGGGAATGATGGGCGTCTGACTGTTGCCAATGTCGAAGCCCAACTCGCGGTAGCGGCGACGCATCATCTCGCCGATTTGCGTCAGTCGCTCCACGCGCTCCGGCTCGCTTTCCATGATGTCCAGCGCGGCTAAGGCTGCCGCCGCATTCGCCGGCGGGATGCTCGCGCTGAAGATAAGCGAGCGCGCCGTGTGCTGAATGTAATCAATCACATCGCGGCTGCCGGCGATGAAGCCACCGAGGGAGGCGAAGGACTTACTGAACGTGCCCATGATGAGGTCTACGTCTTCCGTCAAGCCGAAATGCGCCGCAGTGCCGCGTCCGCCACCCAAAACGCCGATGGAATGCGCGTCATCCACCATGAGACGCGCGCCGTATTGCTTGCAGATGGTGACCAGCTCCGGCAGGGGAGCAATATCTCCGCCCATGCTGAACACCCCATCCACCACGACAAGCCGCCCGCCCTTATCGGGCAGCGACTCCAACACGCGCTTCAAGCCCTCCATGTCGTTATGGGCAAAGCGCTTCATCTCTCCGTAGGAGAGCTTGCACCCGTCAATGATGCTGGCGTGATCCTCTTTGTCGGTGATGACGTAATCGCCGCGCCCGATCAGGGCCGAAATCGTGCCCACGTTCACCTGATAGCCGGTGCTGAAGACCAGCGCAGCCTCTTTGCCCACCCAGCGCGCGAGACGGCGTTCCAGCTCCAGATGCAGCTCCAGCGTCCCATTGAGGAAGCGCGACCCGGTGCAGCTCGTGCCATACGTTTCGATGGCTTTGATGGCGGCCTCGCGTACCTTGGGGTGCATCGTCAACCCCAGATAGTTGTTGGAGCCGATCATGATCATGCGGCGGTTGCCGACGACCGATTCCGACCCTTCGTTGTTGGTGAGGGGAATAAAGTAGGGATATAACCCGGCTTCGCGGGCTTCACGTGCGGCGGTAAAACCGCCCTGACATTTTTCGAACAAATCCATAAAGCAACTCCTTTCTGGTCAAATAAAGGCTCAAGACCGCCATGTGCGGCGGAAGATTCATCTGCTATCCATAAACGACGCCTCAATTGTAGAGGCTAACCCCATCCTGTCAAGCCCGATGCGGCTCAAAATCACCTCTTTAGCATAACGGCCTGCCCTTGCTGTGGGAAATAGCCAGGGCTTACCTGCTTTGCGCCGGCGGTTAAAACCGTGCTGAAGGTCGCCGCTTGCTGAGGTGGCGCTCCGGCGGCTATCTACGATTGGTCGGGCGGAGGCCTTGCCTTTGCCTGCCCGGAGGAGGTGAGCCGTTACCACAATTGACACTTTCCCATTTTCCGTTATACCTACCGCCATGACCGATGCACGCATAGGCCTGGGACGACGGGGGGAACAATGGGCTGCCGTTGCGCTGGAACGCTGCGGCTACACCCTTGTCACGCGCAACTGGCGCTGTCAGGTAGGGGAAGTGGACCTCATCGCCCAACGGGGAGATGAGCTGAGCTTTTTTGAAGTGCGCACGCGCCGCGGGACGCGCTGCGGCTCGCCGGAGGAATCCATCACCCCGCGCAAACGCGCGCGCATGGAAGCCGTAGCGCGGCACTACCTCGCGCAGCACCTCCCTGAGGCCGATCCGTGCTGGCATATAGGCTTTGTCGCCATCGAACTCGACGCGCAGGGGCATCTGGTGCGCGTTACCGTATATCCTGATCTGGAGAGTGAAGGGTGGAACCTGTCCCCCTCATCGTTATTGTCGGTCCCACAGCCGTAGGCAAAACCGCGCTCGGTATTGCCCTGGCGCGTGCGCTGGGCGGCGAAATCATCTCCGCCGACTCGCGGCAGCTCTATCGCTTCATGGACATCGGCACGGCCAAGCCCACGCCTGCCGAACGCGCCGCCGCGCCGCACCACCTGCTTGACATCGCCGACCCGGACGAGACCGTAAGTCTGGCGCAGTACCTTGCGCTGGCGCGCGCCGCCATCACCGCCGTGAGCGCGCGCGGCAAGCTCCCTCTCGTCGTTGGCGGGACGGGCCAATACATCCGCGCCCTGCTGGAAGGCTGGCAGGTACCGGAAGTGCCCCCCGATCCCGCCCTGCGCGCCGCCCTGGAAGCGCGCCCTCTGCAAGAACTCTGGGAACAACTCCTCGCCCTCGATCCGGCGGCGGCAGCTTTTGTGGATGCGCGCAATCCGCGGCGGGTCATTCGTGCGTTAGAAGTCTGTCTCGCCACAGGCCAGCCCTTTTCGACGCAGCGCCGCGCCGCCGCGCCGCCCTACCGCGCCCTGCAGCTTGGCCTCACCATGCCGCGCGCCGCGCTCTACGCCCGCGCCGATGCCCGCGTCGAGGCCATGATGGCGGCAGGTCTGGAGGCGGAAGTCCGCGCCCTGCTGGCGCGCGGTTACGGCTGGGACCTGCCCGCGATGGCCGGGTTGGGCTACCGTCAGTTCCGGCCCTATCTGGAAGGGCGCGCTTCGCTTGACGAGGTGGTGGTGCGCATCCAACACGACACGCATGACTTTATCCGCCGCCAATACGCCTGGTTCCGTCCCCAAGACCCCGCCATCACCTGGCTGGATGCCTTACAGCTTGACCTGGATGCCATCATCGCCATGGTGCGCGCGTTCCTGAACGCGCCGCCTCCGGCGTGATACCGTTTCCGCTTCCCGCTCTCCCGCTCTCCCGCTCTCCCGTTCTTCCGTTCTCCTGTCTCCTGTCTCCTGTCTCCCGTCTCCCGCTCTCCCGCTCACGCTCCCTTTTCCGTTAACATTTTGCCGCAAACCTTAGAAATCCATTAGCATTTTAGCACTCTCGCCCTAGGGCTAGTCAATTCTCTTACAAAAATAGCGAAAAATGATGTAAAATAGTAAAAACTGTCAAGAGGAGGTATGGATATGGAGACTTCAA
>DAOUBT010000017.1:0-22616 GCA_034432595.1 Anaerolineae bacterium
ACCGGGTGAAACCAATCGCGTGTGTTCCATTTGCTCCCTCCTCCGTCTTGATACGGTAGATTATACATCAACACGCTTAAGGGAGACTACCAATTTCAGCAAAAAGTCGCAAAGGTAAAAGGGCAGGTTACCCGCCATCCCGACGGGTGAGATCGTTTCCACGCAGGTCGTAGAGAGAGGGGCGACGGCAATGCCGTCACCCACATCAACACGCCCCGCCGGTGGCGGCGGGGCGTGTTGGTTTATGAAGAGCTAGCGCAACCGGCGCCGGGTTAGCAGGAGACCTGCAGCCAGCAACAGAGCGCTCGTCAGGACCAGGCCCAGGGTGGGCCATCCAACGCGCGCGTCGAAGCGGGACAGGGTTACCGCATTCGGCGTGAAGGTCCACTGATAGTCTTGGACCTCGCCGTTGATGACCAGTCCCACCGGACGCGCAGTGCCGTTGGTGCTGGTGGGATAAAGTCGGAAGCGCACATTAAGGGTCTTCTGGCTGGAGCCGAATGTGCCGTCGGGTACGTTGAAAGTCAAGGTGTTTAAGCCATTGCGCACCGCCTTGTCCACGAGCACGGCTTCACCTGCATCGTTGAAGTCCCCATCGCCGTTCCAATCCACCCAGGCGCTCAGATAGCAGGTTACACAAGCGCCACCGACGGTCACATTGACGGTTGCCCCGTTCGTGCCGTTCTGCCATTTACCAGCCACCACGCCTTCATCAGTATCACCCGAAGCTGTGGCAGAGACCTTAGCCTCTCCTTCTGACGTGATAGTGGTACCCAGATAAATCGCTCCACTGGACGGGATAACATGCCGCGCGCCGTTGTTTGCCAGTAGCGTCACTGCATTGTAAGTAGAGGGCAGATCGCCAAAGTCCATCGCTGAGACAAAGCCGAAGTCGCGTTGCGCGGTCTGACCGCCACTCACCGCGACATCGCTGTAGCTGGTGGGGGTGGTGGTTGTCAGGCCCTGGACAGAGTAGGCGTTCTTGTCGGCCACAACCCGGTAGCTGCCATCGGCGAGATTGGTGAAGCTATAGGTTCCGTCAGTACCGGTGAAGGTCATGCCAATCAGGATGTCATCACTCCCACCGCACCCGTCAACACAGCGCCACAGATACACCGGCACATCGGCATAGCGAATCGTCTCACCCGCATCTATGTCGCCGATGCCACCGCTTTGGCCGCCCGAATCATCATCATGCCAGGCCGTACCGGTGATGGTATTGCCGCCAACGAAACGATAGGCAAAATCCGCATCGAAACGATCGGTTGTGGTCAGAACGACCGCGGTTACATTGGGCGTTACCATGCCGTCCAGGTCGTAGGTGGGCGTCAGCCCGGATGGGAAGTCGGGATCAGACGTGTCTACCCTTACATAGTAGGTGGTATTGTTGGTCAAACCGGCAAAGGTGTAAAAGCCCGTCTCGTCGGTCTGGGTGGTCTGCAAGACGGTAGAACACGCCTGGTCCGAACAAAGCTTGACGGTCACATTGGATAGACGCGGCTCTGTCGCATCGGGCGCATTGTTGCCGTTGGTATCAATCCAAAGCGTATCCCCGATGACGCGCGTCCCAGGTTTGTAGCCGAAGTCAGCACTCATGTTCTTCTGACCCAGTTGCAGGCCGGGGAAGACCGTGCCATCCGGCGCAGAGAATTCAGAAAGCTTATAGAGATGGTCACAATCCGCACCACTGCACGGCTGGGTGGGCGCGTCAGGATCACCGGTGAGAGAGTAACCATAGAGCACACCACCGCTGGCAAAATTGCTATCCGCCACTTTGACGATGTAATTCCCTGCCGACAATCCACTGAACAGATACTTACCAGACGTATCCGTCGTTGTGGTAGCGACCAGCTCACCGCTATCCGGGACGCCATCCTTGTCAGCATCGCGATAGAGTTCCAGCGTGACATTGGCAATGCCCGGTTCGTTGCTCTGCCAGAGGCCATCACCATTGTTGTCCTGCCAGATGAAGTCGCCGATGGCGCTGGAGGTGAAGCCGAAGTCGGCGTTCAGGTAGGACTCGCCCGCTCCCAAAGTAACGGGATGCAATCCATCTTTTGTGCTATCCGGGTCACCACTCACCGTCAGACCACGAAGAGGTTGTCCCGCATCAAAGTTGCTGCTATCCACCCGGACGATAAACTTCCCCGCGGGCAAGTCCGAGAACAGATACTGACCGCTACCGTCAGTCGTTTTTTGAGCGACGAAGGCACCCAGTTCGCCATCCTCATATACGCCGTCCCCGTCATCATTCCAGACATAGAGCTTGACAAGCACAGCGCTGACACCCGTCTCCCCGACATCCTGATTCCCGTTACCGTTCGTATCGAGCCAGATGGTATCGCCAATGCGGCCAAAACCAACGGGTTGATAGCCAAAGTCTATCGTGTCCACCGAAGCCGCATTCAACTCGAGCGGCGCGCGGTTATCACGCGCACCAACCGGATCTCCGGTAAGCACATAACCACCGGGAAGTGTAGATGTGTTTACACTGACGATATAATCCGCACCATTGCCGGGCAAGTTCGTAAACTGGTAAAAGCCATTCCCGTCCGTGTTTGCACTTGCAATAAGCGGATCACCGCTATCCACTACCCCGTTACCGTTGATGTCACGGTAAAGGTAAACAGTAACACCGCTTAGACCGGCTTCACCTGCATCTTGTGTGCCATCTCCATCCCAGTCCACATAAAGGGTGTCACCAATCGTATAGCCTCCGGTGTACCCGAAATTCCCTGCCTGAGTCACTCCATTCGCAACCACACTAAACGCAGTGGTCGTTTTGTTATCCAGGGTGCTGTCCGGGTCACCTGATTGCGTCATACCATTGGGTTGCGTGACGCATACATAGTAATTTCCTGGTGTCACGTTGCCAAAAGCGTAACGCCCATAAGCGTCGGTCATCACAGTCTGAACCACCGTCGAACAATCTGCACTTGAACTCAGTTTCGCTTCCACGTTAGCAACAGGTTGCTCACCGGTATCCCAAACGCCATCGCCATCCACATCATGCCAGACATAGCCCACAACAGCGCCTTGGCCAGTCGTTGTTCCCCCATCTTTATAACCAAAACTCACTGCAGTAATCGCTTCGCCACTGGTGTCAATGGGGTTAAAAGTGTTGAGATTTGCCGTCGGGGCGTTCCATTGACCATCTCCGCCGCTAGCGCCACTTCCATTTCCTGTAGCCGTGGTTTCAACGCTATTTGTAGTAAAGTTGGCAGGCAGAGTGGTTGTGTTTACAATCACATTGTAATATCCCATGCGCAAACCTGTGAAGCTATAAGCACCGCTGCTATCCGTGCGTTGCGTGGCAATCTTTTGCCAGGTACCGCCATTAGCCGAATCTGTGCAGGATTTATTTGACGCTCCAGCAGGGTAAAGCAGAACGCCATCTTTCATACAGGCCCACAGTTCGACTTCAACACCCGGTATAAAGGTATCGCCACTGCTATAACCATATGGACTTGACCACGTCCCCGTGTTATGGTTATCTGCAAAAACCTTACCGGCGATGCTCCCGCTTTGGTTGATATCCACTGAGGCAGTATCACTCTCATCATTAACGTCACGTCCGCTGGAAAATTTCGCCCCGGTTACAGAAGCCGTGTTGGTACTACCTGTTGCGGTTGCCAGGGTTTTAAAGGTCACGGTAATCGTGCGGGTTCCGCCAGCGTATAAAGGACCCAGATTCGTCCAGGTCAAAACCCCGCTACTAACGCTTGAGGGCATAGGTTCGGCTGACACAAACTGCAACTTTGTAGCATCGTAAGTATCCGTAAGGGGCAGTAGTTGAATCGTGCTATCACCATCAGCACAAGACGTATCTGTGGTGGTCACACGGAATCCCAGAGCATCCACGTAGATTTTGGCACTGTCCCCACCACCCACTTTCTGGGCTCCAATATTGACAGACAGGGATGAAAAATCAGCCCAATCCCAGGAGCCACCGGGCGCCGAGGCAGCGGGAATTTCCGCCTTTAAATACCCTTTTTGTGCTTCAGAAGGAGCAAGCGAATTCAGCTCTGCCGTAGTAAATGTTCTGTTCCATCCCCCCACGGTCACCAGCAAAGTATCATCCACCAATTTTTGGTCAAAGTACACATTAAATACCACTTCGACCTTAGAGATACCACTCGTTCGTCCCCCTGAACTGTAACTTCCACCTGTCAACTCCTTGTTGCTTCCGGTACTGAAATCACCTATAGCATAGGTATTGTCAGGTGCCCCTATTGCATAGCTTGGGTTCGTAAAATCTTTTGGAGCCGCCGGAGTACTGGCAGCTCCCGCCCAAACATCGTAAACGCAATAACCGTTCGGGCTGCCATCGCCAGGGCGAGTATTAAAAAGATCAATCGTATAGGTGATGGTTTCTCCAACAACGGGTGTGCCCAGGGTCTTTAGCCTTTTGTCCACGTGCAAAGTTGGACCAAATCCAAAATCCGCCATCGTGAAGGTCTGCCCTGCCGTCAAAGTCACAGCGTAAAAGTCCACGGTTGTGGGAGCATAGCCAGTGGGCAAATCCGTATCCGACGTATCCACCTTGACAATGTATTTTCCAGCGGGCAATTGCGTAAAATTGTAATTGGAAGTACCGGTATCGGTCACTGCTGTTTTAACCAGAGGGTCATCCGCATCCAACACACCATTGCCGTTTTTATCCCAATAGAGATAGACGCTGATGTTCCCTATACTGGTTTCGCCAGTTTGTTGATTACTATCACCGTTAACATCCGCCCAAACACGGTCGCCAATCACTCCCGTGCCCTCGACCATTGTCGTTGTGCACGCTTCCGTCATAGCGGGCGCATCGCCCAACTTTGCCTGTGCGCAGTTCTCGATAAACGGCGTGCCCCCTCCCGTGATGTACCCGGAAGGTACTTTTGCCTGGAACGAAGCTGTCCCACCCGGCGCTGGCACGCCAGTCTTTTTCGGCAAGGGATCGTTCAGGACCCAGCGAATTTTCACCAGGTTATTCGGCGAAGTGCTCGTCACGTTACCAGGGTCCGTAGTGCTCCAGGTCACCCCGCTATTGGTGGAGTAAAAAATTGTGAAGCCAGGGCTTGAGGTAGGGGTATAGTTCAAAGCCACACTGGCGCTTCCCCCCACATACTCCAGTCCGGTTGGGACGGTATCCTCAATCGTGAAAGGCGCGTAAACGCCGCCGCTACTCAAGGTCAAAGTCAAACCAGCCGAGGCTTTGTCGCTCTCATTGCGGAAAGGAATGGCGTAAGTGATGGTCGCCGCTTCAACTACCGTAGAATTGCCATTTTTCTCCACCACAATTTCCGGCTCATACGTCATCAAGCCTGGCACGCCCGTACCATAGTCGCCGTTGAATTTCTCGTTATCCTGACCCGATGCCACCTCCTGGTAAGGCGTGATGGGAATCGTACAGGCACCACCTAAGGCAAGAAACTTGTAATACACTTCACCCACCACATTGGTGTTATCCGGCGGGATGTTGGTGAAGTAGAGATTGTTGTTGATAGGGATAATCAAATCCGGTTTTCCCGCGCTGCGCGTGACCGTGAGCACACCCGTTACCCCAACAAGGCGAAAACACGAAGGATCGTAAGCCGGATCACCAAAGGGCTGAAGCCAGGCGTTGTAATCCGGAACGCCGTCGTGATCATTATCGAAGCCTTGATTGATATTTCCCAAACGGTATAAAATACCGTTGGTGGTAATGGTCTCGCCCGGATAAACAGTACTGGTATCGGTATTAAACCATTGACCGGCCGGATTGCCGTTGGGCTTGATTTTGTTCGCCATGGCGGAAATTTCGTTGCGCATGGTCATGGTTTTCGTCTTATGATCCACCAGAGTTCCGCTCCCATCCATCGCCCAAATATCAAAGTCCAGGGAAAGATCATCATCAGGTTTGACGGAACTGCCCCAGGTAGGAATGGTGGTATCGGAGCCATTTTTGGCCGTGAGCGGATACTCAAACGACCAGAACTGATAGCGGCACTCACCCGGCGCCAGATCACCCAGGAAGCGAACAGCATCCGCAGTTGGCCCCAGATGGGTAAAGGCATAGGTCCCCTTATAGTATTGGCCACCAATGGTGACATTACTTTTAGTAGGATAAACGCCAGGCGTACCTTTCTGAGGCCCGGCGTCCGTGTATTTGCCGATGTAAGCCGTTACATTGGACGCCGTGACGTCACCCGTGTTGCAGATTTTGCCAATCACCGTCGCCACTTTTGGGGAATAAGTCGAAGGCGAAAGAACGTTAGAATCTACCACCAGGTTTGGGGCAGCAATGATCTCCACGCTAAGATTCGCTGCCGCTTGCACCGGTTGGGGTGTCACAACCCCCATCCAAAGCCCGGTAAACATAGCGACCAGAGTTAGGAAACTCAGCCACGTCTGCTTTTTCATATCACACCCCCTTAAGTTGAAAACCAATATTCTACTTCTATCATACAAGAAAATTGTTACAAATTCCATTACAAAACAGTGATGGGTAAGAAAAGCCTTCATTGCAACTTCAATCTGACTCAGTTACACGAGAACCGGAAGACGCCCCGACGAGGCGTGTTGCACATGGCCTCTGTTTCGTGTGCCATCTTGTCTGATTTCACGTTTCGGGGTATAAAACGAGTGCATCTTACACAAGGAGCACGACATGAGCAAGTTGTGGCGGGCGGTCATTATCGTTAGCCTTCCCTTCATCATTTTGACCATAGCCATCAGGTTGAACAATCTCCCCTGGTATCCAGCCTGGGAATACGGCAAAGCTGATTTTCCCGCCGACCCCTACGGCATGGCCGCGGATGAACGGTTACGTCTGGCGCAACGCTCCATTGACTTTCTCAACGCGCCGCACGACATCCGGCTGCTTTCCGAGCTGACACTAAGCGACGGCACCCCGGCCTTCAACGCGCGCGAGCTGAGCCACATGGACGACGTAAAGCGCACGCTCGACGCGCTAACCCGCATCGGCGCAGTGGCGCTGGGGCTACTCATCCTTGCCAGCTATGCCCTGCGCCGACAGGAAGGAGTCGCTGCCGTTTGGGGCGCGCTCTCAGATGGCGGTCTGCTCACCCTTGGGGCGCTGGCGCTTGTGGCGGCTTTCATGCTCCTGGCCTGGGAACGCTTCTTTGTCGCCTTCCACGAGCTGCTCTTCCCCCCTGATACCTGGATGTTTGAGTACTCTGATACCCTCATCCGCCTGTTCCCGGAACGTTTCTGGCAGGATGTAGGTTTCGTCATTGCGGGATTGGTTTTCGTACAGGCGTTGGGAGTGGCTTTCTTCGGGCGGATGATTCAGTGGCGCCTCACCCGCCCTTCCCAACCGTCTGCAAAAGACACCATGCCATCTTCTTTAAAACTAAGGAGGGAGCTATGAGCATCCATACCCCGGATTGGGTCAAAGACGCGGTTTTCTACCAGATTTTCCCCGACCGCTTTGCGCGCAGCGAGAAACTCACCAAACCGAGTAACCTGGAAGCGTGGGACGCGCCGCCCACGGTCGAGGGCTTCAAGGGGGGTGATCTGCTCGGTGTGGTTGAGCACCTGGACTATCTACAGGACCTGGGCATCACAGCCATCTACTTCAACCCTATCTTCCAGTCTACGGCCAACCATCGCTATCACACCCATGATTATCGCCATGTGGATCCTATCCTGGGCGGGGATGGGGCTTTTCGCGAGTTGCTGAACGCGGCGCACGGGCGCGGCATCCGCATCATCCTGGATGGCGTGTTCAATCACGCCAGCCGTGGCTTTTATCAGTTCAACCACCTGCTGGAAAATGGGCCAGCCTCGCCCTATTTGGACTGGTTCAAGGCCAAAAAGTTCCCCGTCAACGCCTACGACCGGCACGGCAAGCCCAACTATGAATGCTGGTGGGGCCTGAAAGCCCTGCCAAAATTCAACACCGAAACGCCGGCAGTGCGTGAATTTATCTACGAAATCGCTGAATTATGGCTACGCGAAGGCATTGACGGCTGGCGTCTGGATGTGCCCCTGGAAATCAAAACGCCCGGCTTCTGGGAGGAGTTCCGCCGCCGCGTCAAAGCCGTCAATCCCGAAGCTTACATCCTGGCTGAAATCTGGGAGGATGCGCCGGAATGGCTGCGTGGCGAACACTTCGACGCG
Organism: Anaerolineae bacterium; assembly: GCA_034432595.1. GTDB lineage: Bacteria > Chloroflexota > Anaerolineae > B4-G1 > SLSP01 > DAOTZR01. Next base: position 8,110 of record DAOUBT010000017.1, read on the forward strand.
GTGATGAACTACGTCTTTAACCGCGCCTGCCTCGGCTTCTTCGGCGGCAGCAAACTCGATACGTCGGTCAAACCCGGTGGATTCCAGCTCCGCAAACTGGATGCCGGGGCGTTTGCCAAACAAATTGAGCACACGCTCAAGCTTTACGACCGGGAAGTCACCCTGGTACAATACAACCTGCTCAGCAGTCACGACATGCCGCGCTTCCTCACCCTGGTGGGTGGCGACAAGGCGCGCCTCAAGCTGGCGACGCTTTTCCAGATGACCTTCGTGGGCACGCCGAGTGTCTATTACGGGGACGAAATCGGCCTGGAAGGCGGGCAGGATCCGGATTGCCGCCGTTCCTTCCCCTGGAATCCGGGGCAATGGGACCGGGAGCTGCTGGAGACCTTCAAGCGCTATATCGCCCTGCGCAAGACGCACACCGTCCTGCGCTATGGGGATTACCTCAGCCTGTACGCGAAAGGCATGCAATACGCCTACGCGCGCACGGCCAACCTCGAAAGCTTCATCATCGCCATGAATACCGACGAAGCGCCGGCCAGCATCGAGCTGGACTTGCGCAAAGTGCGCGAGCTAAACGGGCGCAACTTCCGTCCGGTCTGGGGAGAGGGTCTGCTCAAGCCGGAACAGGGCAAGCTCACCCTCACCATCCCGCCGTTGGATGCCGTGGTGTTGGTCACCGCGGAGTAACGCAACGCGCCGCGCGTGTAAGCCCCCTCGCACCCCGTGCCGAGGGGGCTTTTGATGTTTGGGTAAGGTTACGATGCAATAGAACCTGCAGGCGGGGTAAGGGTGGCGACGGCAATGCCGTCACCCACCCACCCCAAGGGCGTTGAAATCATCGGAACCCTACCCAAGCCCCCAGAGGCGATTTCCGTCCCCACCCTGTCGCTGGAAATAACAGGTATCCAGAGGTGCAAAATTGCCTGGGAATTCTTATGTAATTCCAATACTTCCCTGCTATACTTTACAACGGACTTAAGAAAGTACAGCAATGCAAGGAGGCATAAGACTATGGGTAAAATCGTAGGTATTGATCTGGGTACAACCAACTCCGTCGTCGCCGTGATGGAAGGCGGTCAAACGACGGTAATTCCAACCGCGGAAGGGGGACGTCTGTGCCCTTCGGTGGTGGCTTTTACGAAGAGCGGTGACCGTCTGGTGGGCGTGCCCGCCAAGCGGCAGGCGGTCGTTAATGCGGAAAATACGGTGTATTCTGTCAAGCGCCTGATGGGGCGACGCGCAGATGATCCGGAAGTGGAAGTCACGCGCAAAATGGTTTCCTATCATATCGTAGCCGGGCCGCAGAACGATGCGCGCGTCGAAATCCCTATCGCCGGCAAGGTATACACGCCGCAGGAGATTTCAGCCATGATCCTGCAGAAGCTCAAGAAGGATGCCGAAGCCTACCTGGGCGAGCCGGTGACGCAGGCCGTCATCACCGTGCCGGCTTACTTCAACGACAGTCAACGTCAGGCCACCAAGGACGCGGGCCAAATTGCCGGGCTGGAAGTGCTGCGTATCATCAACGAGCCGACGGCAGCGGCGCTGGCTTACGGCCTGGATAAGAACAAAAACGAGACAATTCTCGTGTTCGACCTGGGTGGCGGTACCTTCGACGTTTCTATTCTGGAAGTCGGCGATGGCGTGATTGAGGTTAAATCCACCAACGGCGATACGCACCTGGGTGGTGATGACTGGGACGAGCGCATCGTGCGCTGGATGTTGGAGGAATTCAAAAAGGCCGAGGGCATTGACCTGAGTCAGGATCGTCAGGCCATGCAGCGCCTGCGCGAGGCGGCGGAACGCGCCAAGGTAGAGCTTTCCACCATGCTGGAGACCGAAATCAACCTGCCCTACATCACGGCGGATGCGTCCGGGCCGAAGAACCTGGAGATGCGCCTGACGCGCGCTAAATTTGAGCAGCTCACGCGCGATCTGGTCGAGCGTTGCCGTGGCCCGTTCGAGCGCGCCCTGCGCGATGCCAAGCTCACCCCGCAGGACCTCGATCAGGTCGTGCTGGTCGGTGGCGCGACGCGCATGCCCATGATTCAGGAGCTGGTGCGTCAGCTCACCGGCGGTAAGGAACCGCACAAGGGCGTCAATCCGGATGAGGTCGTGGCGGTCGGCGCGGCGATTCAGGCCGGCGTGCTCGGCGGTCAGGTGACGGATGTCCTGCTGCTGGATGTCACACCGCTCTCCCTGGGTGTCGAAACCCTGGGTCAGCGCATGACCGTGCTCATCCCGCGCAACACCACCATCCCGGTGAAGAAGAGCGAAATCTTCACCACTGCGGAAGATGGGCAGACGGCGGTGGACATCAAGGTGTATCAGGGCGAACGCCCCATGGCACCGGACAACATGCTGCTGGGTCAGTTCCGTCTGGATGGCATCCCACCCGCGCCGCGCGGCGTGCCGCAGATTGAAGTGACCTTTAACATTGACGCCAACGGTATCCTGAACGTCTCGGCTAAGGACAAAGCGACCGGACGCGAGCAGCACATGACCATCACCGCGAGCACGAACCTGCGCCCGGATGAGGTCGAGCGCCTGATCAACGAGGCCAAGCGTTACGAGGCCGAGGACCGGGCCAAGCGCGACCTGGTGGACGCGCGCAATGCCGCGGATACCCTGATCTACAGCATGGAGAAGACCCTGCGCGAGGCAGGCGACAAGGCTCCGGCGCAGGTGCGTCAGGACATCGAAAGCAAGATCGAAGAACTGAAGCGCGTGATGAACGGCAACGATGCTAACGCGATCCGCCGCGCGATGGATGATGTGCGGCAGGCGGCGTTGAAGCTCGGCGAGGCGATGTACGGCGCTCAGGGCGGCCCGCAGGGTCCGCAAGGCCCACAAGGTCCGGACGTGGTGGACGGCGAATACCGCGAGATGTAATCACACTCCGGCGGGGGATGGGCCACACCATCCCCCGCCCTCTATAGCGAGGATAGGATGACGAAACGCAAAATCACACCCAAAAGCGAAGCCGAACTCACGCCCGAAACGCCGGACGTGACCACGCCGGAAGCCGCCGAGGAAGCGGTGACCACGTCGCCCAGTGCTGAGCCAGAGCCAACAGCCCAGCCGTCTGCGCCGCAGGTGGACTGGCAGAGTGAGGCGCTACGCCTGCAGGCCGATATGCAGAACTTCCGCCGCCGACAGGAACAGCGCGCGGATTTCCTCATCCAGGAAGAGCGGCAGAAGTTGCTGCGCAAATTCCTGGAAGTGGCCGATAACTTAGAGCAGGCGCTCAAACTGATTCGCCCCGATGATCCGGTTCATCGCGGGGTCAAGACAACTTACGATGCCTTGATGAATATGTTGCGCATCGAAGGGGTCTATCCGATTGAGGCGAAGGGACAGCCCTTCGATCCGACCTGGCACGAGGCGGTGACGACCTTGCCCGCCCCGGCAGACCAGACGGAGGAGCTGCTCGTCCTGGACGAGTTGCAACGCGGTTACCGTCTCCATGATCAGGTGCTTCGCCCGGCGCGGGTCGTCATCAGCCAAAAACAGGGGTAACCCGGACGGCACGCGCATGGCCGGGATAACGGTATAGTCAATTTTAATGGAGCGGGGGGATACCGATGCAATATAAAGATTATTACAAGATTTTAGGCGTCGAACGCAACGCGACCGAAGAGGAAATCAAGAAGGCTTACCGGCGTTTGGCGCGCAAGTACCATCCGGATACCACCCGCGAGGATAAGGCCGCCGCCGAGGAGAAGTTCAAAGAAATTAACGAAGCTTACGAAGTGCTTTCCGATCCGGAAAAGCGCGCGCATTACGATCGCTTCGGGTCGGAGTGGAGCCGCTGGCAACAGAGCGGCGGGCGCCCGGAGGATTTCGATTGGGGCGCGTGGACGTATGGCAGCGGCGGGCCGCGGGTGCATGTCCGCACGGGTTCCGCCGAGGATTTCCGCGATGTGTTCGGTGGTGGGTTTTCGGATTTCTTCCAACGCTTGTTCGGCGGTTACGGCGCGAGCAGCGTGAATATCGAGGATTTGTTTGGCGAAGGCGCAGGCAGCGGTTTTCGTGGCAGCACGCGCGCGAGCGCAGGCCAGGATTACGAGCAGCCGGTCGAGATTACCCTGCAGGAAGCTTTCCACGGAACAACGCGCATCCTGCAAATGGGCGACCGCCGGCTTGAAGTACGCATTCCGCCGGGCGCGGATACCGGTACGAAGGTGCGCGTGCGGGGAGCCGGCGCGCCGGGCTACTTCGGCGGGCCGCCGGGCGACCTCATCCTCGTGGTGGAGGTACAGCCCGATCCGCAGTTCGAGCGGCAGGGGGATGATCTGACGGTGCGCGTGCCGGTGCCGCTGTATACGGCGATCCTGGGCGGTGAGGTGCCCGTCCCCACGCCGGAGGGCAAGATGGTGATGTTGCAAATCAAGCCCGAAACGCCCAACGGGACGCGCTTGCGCCTGCGCAACAAGGGGATGCCTAACCTCAAGAATCCACAACAGCGCGGCGATCTCTACGCGGTGGTGGATGTACAATTGCCGCAGCATCTCACGTCACGCGAAAAGCAGTTGTTCGAGGAGCTGCGTACCTTGCGCGCCGGTAAGTGAGCAGGAAACTGGAAGCTGGTTTTCGGCTTCCAGTTTCCGTTTCCTGCAACCAGCTTCCAGCCAAAAGGCCGGGGTAGGCAACGACAATGCTGTCGCCTACCCATCGCCTACCCCCGGTTTGAACCCGTGCAGCAACCAGCTTTTAGCTTCCAGCACCACTTCCTGCTCCCTGCTTTGTGTGGTATACTTTTTGGTATGGAAGAAGGCAGCTTCATGTACGTCTTACAATGCGCCGACGGCAGCTTTTACACCGGTGTGACCCGTGACCCACACCGACGTTGGGAACAGCACCGCCGTGGAAAAGGCGCGCGTTACACGCGCAGCCATCCCCCGGTGGCGCTGCGCGGCCTGTGGCGCTATCCCGATTGGCGCAGCGCTCTGCGCGCCGAAGCCGCTTTTAAGCACCTGACCCATGCCGCCAAAGCGGCCTACATCGCCGCCCGTGCGCCCTGGCGCGAGGGCGTCTGGCATGATTTACCCGAACCCGAGGATAGCTATGGCCCTGCTGGAAGTTGAACACCTCCGCAAACGCTACCCTAAAAGCACCCGGCCCGCTCTGGACGATGTGAGCTTCAGCGTCGAGAGCGGCTCCATCTACGCCTTTATCGGCCCCAATGGCGCCGGCAAAACCACCACCATCCGCATCCTGGCCACCCTGTTGCAAGCCGATAGCGGCGAAGTGCGCCTGGCTGGACTCCCCCTTGCCACACACCAGCGCGACTTCCGCGCCCTTATCGGCTACATTCCGGACGAGTTCGGCCTCTACGAAGAACTTTCGGTGCGCGACTACCTGGCCTTCTTCGCGCGCTGCTACGGCATCCCCACCGCCAAACACCCCGCCTTAGTCAGCGACCTGCTCGACCTGGTGGGCCTCACATCCCGCGCCGATGACGCCGTGAGGACCCTTTCACGCGGAATGCAACAGCGCCTCAGCCTTGCCCGCGCCCTGATTCACGACCCACAACTCATCATCGCCGATGAACCCGCCTCCGGCCTCGATCCGCGCGCGCGGGTGGAACTGCGCGACATCCTGCGCGCCCTGCGCGAGATGGGCAAGACTATCTTCATCTCATCCCACGTGCTGCGCGAGCTGGACGATGTAGCCACGCATATCGGCATCATCGAACAAGGCCACCTCATTACCTCCGGCCCCATCGAAGTGGTGCGCGCCGCGATCCAGCCCCATCAACAGGTGCTCGTCAGCTTTGATGGACCGGTGGACGATGCTCATGTCTGGCTGCAAAACCATCCCCTCTGTACGGGCGTTGAACGCATCGAAAACAATGGCGACACCAGCCTGCGGATTTACCTTTCCGCCGAGGCTCCCAAAGCCACGGTGACGATGCTCGCAGAACTCGTGCGCGCCGGTTTCCCCGTCCGCCAATACATCGAGGAAAAACAAAACCTGGAAAGCGTCTTCCTTACCCTCACGCAGGGAGGCGTGACATAGTCCGCGCGCTCTACATCCACATCCCCTTCTGTCTGCAACGCTGCACCTATTGTGATTTCAATACCTATGCGGGTCTGCTGCACCTGCGCGAGGCTTACGTAGCAGCGTTGCTCACCGAGCTGGAACACTGGCGCGCGCGCCTGGGCGAAGCCTGGCAACCCGCCACGGTTTACTTCGGCGGCGGCACCCCCTCCCTGTTGCCCGCGGACGCGATCGCGGCCCTGCTGCGCGCCGCCCATCCCCTGCCGGATGCAGAAATCACCCTGGAAGCCAATCCGGGCACACTGAGCGAGGCCTATCTTTTATCACTACGCGAAGCGGGCGTGAACCGGCTCAGCCTGGGCGTGCAGACCCATGACGCTGCGGCCCTGCGCCTGCTCGGACGCATCCACACCTGGGAGCAGGCCGTGCAGAGCGTGACCTTAGCGCGCGCCGCGGGCTTCACCAACCTCAGCCTCGACGCCATGTTCGGTCTGCCCGGTCAAACCCTTCAAGCCTGGGAAAGCACATTGGACGCGCTCCTGGCCCTGACGCCGGAGCATCTCTCGCTTTACGCCCTCACGCTGGAAGAGGGCACGCCCCTGGCGGCGTGCGTCACGGCGGGCGACCTGCCGGAGCCGGACGCGGACGAGGCCGCAGCGATGTACGAGCTGGCCTCCACGCGCCTGGCCATGGCAGGCTTCTGGCAATACGAAATCTCCAACTGGGCGCGTGGCCCTTATCCACCCCCCACCCCATGGCCCTACCCGCCGCAGGGCCGCAGCGAAGCGATTGGCCCCGTGGCGCGCCACAACCTGACCTACTGGCGCAACGAACCCTGGCTGGGCCTGGGCGCGGGCGCGCACTCCTGGCTGGAGGGGAAACGCTGGGCTAACCTTGCCCACCCGGAAGCTTACATAACAGCCTTGCGCGCCGGCCAGAGTCCGGTAGAAGATGTGGAAGAAATACCGCCGTCGTTAGCGCTGGGGGAAACGTTGATGCTGGGCCTGCGGCTGGCGGAAGGCGTGGACGGACCGCGCCTCCAAACGCGCTTTGGAACATCCCTGACAGCCGAATACGGGGACACCATCGCGCATTTCGTGCGGCAAGGCCTGCTGGAATGGCGCGGAGAACACCTGCGGCTGACGGAACGCGGACGCCTGTTGGGCAATCAAGTCTTCGCGGCTTTTCTACCCTGACATGTCCCCCAGGCTTTCTGTCCCCCCAGGCTTCCTGTCCCCCCAGGCCTTGTATCCCCAGGCTCTGTATCCCCAGGCTCTGTATCCCCAGGCTTCGCCTGGGAAATCCCATGTCCCCCCAGGCTTCGCCTGGGAATCAGGCTCTGCCTGGGAAATCCCATGTCCCCCCAGGCTTTCTGTACCCCCAGGCCTTGTATCCCCAGGCTCTGCCTGGGGAAAAGGCCCTGCTGGGAAACCCCTGTCCCCTCAGGCTTTGCCTGGGAAATCCCATGTCCCCCCAGGCTTTCTGTATCCCCAGGCTTTGCCTGGGAAAAAGGCTTTGCCTGGGAAAAAGGCTTTGCCAGGCTTTGTACCCCCAGGCTCTGCCTGGGGAATGGAAAACAATCTCCGTCTGGAGCGGCCTCACTGCCCTCTCTGAACGACGAAACCATCAAAACACCCAACCCTTAACTGAGGAGGCATGATTGTGGGCGAGATTATGGCTTTGCTTTCGGCGCTGTTGTGGGCGGTAGCCGTGCTGGCCTTCGAGCGGGCCGGCAAGCGCTTCACACCCTGGCAACTCAACGTCTTCAAGGGCGTCACATCCGTGCTGCTGTTCAGCCTGACGGCGCTGGCGATGGGCCTGCAGCCCTGGCGTGAAGTGACCGCATCTGATGCGACCCGCCTGGCTCTGAGCGGCCTGATCGGCATCACCTTAGGCGATACGGCATATTTCGCGGCCCTGCAGCGTCTGGGGACGCGCCGCTGTCTGCTGTTGGGCATCCTTTCGCCGCCGCTGACCGCGCTGTTGGGCTGGCTGGCCCTGCACGAAACGCTCACGCTGCGCGAAGGCATGGGCATTGCGCTCACCCTGGGCGGCGTGGCCTGGGTCATCGCGCAAAAACAAGCCGACGACACGCCCCGGCAGGTCTGGCTGGGCATCGCTTATGGGACGCTGGCGGTAGGCGGACAGGCCGTCGGCGCATTGCTGACGCGCTCCGTCTTCGCCGCCCACGACGTCAGTCCCTTGACCACGGCGCTGTTTCGCCTCGGCGCGGCGACCCTGGCGTTGGGCGCGGGCAGCCTCCTGATGCGCCCTGGCACATCCAAACCCGAAGTCGCATTCTGGCGGGATAAAGGGGTGCACATGGCAGCGGTGGGCACGCTGCTGGGGACCTACATCGCCATGATTACCTACATGAGCGCCTTGAAATACGCTTCCTCTGTGGGGGTGGTGCAGACCCTGCTCACCACCAGTCAATTGTGGGGATTGGGCTTAGCGGCGCTGCGCGGCGAACGCCTGAGCACGCGCGCCATCGTGGGCGCCTTCGTGGGCCTGGCCGGGGTGGCGCTGCTGTTACTGTAAGGCATCCGCCACCCGGCCAGGATGGGGTGCGCCCTCACCCCGGCACGTTCTCACAAACGGCACACGGAGCTAAGCGCTCAAGTCCGCAAGCACATCGAAGCGAAAATCGTCCAATAAAGCCTGCAGACGGTGACGCAGCGGCAGGTCCTCATCGCGCAGCTCTTGCAGCAAACCCTGTACCACGTCCGCATCGGCGCGCAGCGCGGCTTGATGAAGCGCCTGACGCCAGGCAGCAGGCAGATGGGCCAGGGCTGCCGGCGTCAGCGCCTGAGCTTCGCTTCCCGCAAGAACGGCGGCCTCCTCCGGTGCAGCTTCCTCGAACGCCACGCCCAACTGTCGCTCCAACGTGTCCCAAATCACCGCTTCGCGGAAGGGCTTGCGCACGAAATCATCGCACCCGGCCGCCATAATCTCCGCGCGTTCCTCCTCGAAGGCGCTGGCCGTGAGCGCCACAATCTTCACCGCATCCCCGCCGGGCAACGCACGGATACGGCGCGTCGCCTCGCGCCCATCAAGCACCGGCATCCGCATATCCATGAAGATCAAATGCGGGTGCCATGCCTGCCACACCTCGATGGCGGCCTGTCCATCCTCCGCGGTGCGCACGTCAAACCCCAAAGGCTGCAGCAACTTGAGCAGCAAGGTGCGCGTGGATGCCACATCATCCACCACCAGGATGCGGTACTGCGGCTGCCCCGCCTTGAGACCCACCACGCGCCGCGCGGCACGTGTCGGCTGCACGGCTTCCGCAGCGACGGCGCGCAGCGGGATGGTCAGACGAAAACACGTCCCCACCCCCACGGTACTGGTCACGCTCAACTCGCCGCCCATCAGGCGCGCGAACTGTCGGCTGATGGGCATCCCCAACCCCGTGCCCTGATTCCGCTGACCGGTGCGCGTCTGCACAAACGGCTCGAAAACCGCGGGCAGCTCATCCGACGCGATGCCCGGCCCCGTATCCTCCACCTCCACCGTGAGCAACCAGCGCTCCGCGTCATCGCGCGGCGCGCCGCGTGCGCGCAACGTCACCCCGCCCTGCTGCGTGAACTTCACCGCATTGCTGAGCAGGTTGATGAGAATCTGCCTTAGCTTTCCGGCGTCGGCCTGCACGTAGCGCTCCAACGAAGCGTCCAGCTCAAACAGCAGCGTCAACCCTTTGGCCGTGGCGCGCAGGCGGAACATATCCTCCAAATCGCGCAGGAGCTGCTGCAAATCAAAAGGCTCTTCCACCACAGTCATGCGCCCCGCCTCGATTTTGGAAAGGTCGAGCACATCGTTAATCAGGTCGAGCAGGTGTTCTCCACTGCGCGCGATAATATCAATCTGCTCGCGCTGCTCCGGTGTAAGCGTTGGATCGTGGGTAAGCAGTTCGGTGAAGCCCAAAATAGCGTTGAGCGGGGTGCGCAATTCGTGGCTCATGTTCGCCAGGAACATGCTTTTGGCGCGATTGGCAGCTTCAGCGGCAGCGCGCGCCTCCTCTGCTGCCAGCTCGGCCTGACGACGGCGCGTGATATCCGTGGTCAACATCAGCCACCCCGCCAGTTGCTCCCCGTTAAACAACGGCGAAAGGCGCACATCGTACCAGGCGGACGCAGCGGGCAGCTCGGCCCGCTGAAAGATGGGACCCTGCTCCGGCGTGGGCGTCCATCCCGCCATACTTTCTGGACCCGGCAGCGTTTGCAGCAAATCCAGCACCTCCGGCCACACCTTAAAAAGGCGGCTGCCGGGTTGGCCGATGAGGTCCCGCATTTTGAGGGAGCCACGCTCATCCCGTGCCATCCCTTCCGGCGTGGCGCGTTCGAGGCGGTGGCGCGCCCGTTCGCGCGCCGAAAAGAGTTCCCCCAGCACCACCGGCTGCAGGCGCGGAGGCCGATAGCCCAGCGTTTCCATCAGGCGCAGCGCCAGCGGATTGGCCTCCAACAGCGTGAAGCGCGTATCCAGCACAAAAAGCGCATCGCTGAGGCTCGTGAGGAGCGTATCCATCACGACCGGCATGGCGACCAAAGCATCGTAGCGCGAAAAGACCCACCAGGCATAGGCGGAAACGGCCAGCCACAACGCGGGCAGGGCTATGGGATTGGGGTCCGGCACCAGCGACCAGAAGCGCGTGAGGCCGAACAACCAGGGGACAAGGCCCAACAGGGTAAGCGCTAAAAAGGGACGCTGATGGAGGCGCGCGACCCGTCGGCGCTGGATCATGAGCAGGCGCGCGCTCGAAGCCAACAGGAAAATCTGATACAGCGCCACGCTCACCATCAGGAAGGCCAGCACACCCGCCCAGAGCCGTATCACATCGCTCTGCGTCGGGTCGTCCTGCGCCTGCCGCGCCAGATCGAGCACGGTCTGCAGGCCGCCGATGGGTATGCCCAGGCGCGGTCCGAGGGCCAGCAGCAAATAGATGCTCCCCGCGCCGACGATGGCCAGAACCGGCGTGGCCAACAGTAAGCGCCACTGACGGCGCTGCATGTCGCTCACGTGACCGGTGTAGAAGAGAACAAAGCGATACCATAGCACCGGCATCAGCAAAGTAACGGCAATCAATGGCACGCGCACCACGAATTGGAAAGCCGGGAAGGCCAGAATGCGCAGCGCCAGCATCCCCCCCTGCGCCAGCAAGCTGAACAGGAGATAGTGGGTGAGGTATTCCCCTCCGCGAATCGCCTCCGCGCGTTCGCGCGCGTAGCGATAGAGCAGAAGGGTGAAGCCGAACGTCACCCCCAGGAATAAGCTGTTAAGCATATCGAGCCAGCTCATGTTATCTCCTTTCGATGGATGCCTTCATTGTACCGGTTTTCGTGAGACTTTGTGAGCCGTGGTTGCTCGCTTTCCAGGTCCAGCGTGAAGTACTGATCTTCCGCGGTGCAGTGGGTGGGCTGAAAGCCGCAGGCGCGGTAAAAGGTGATGGCATCGTCCCAGGTGCGGGTGGTTTCGAGGATGACACGCCGGTACCCGCGCGCACGGGCTTCACAACACAGCGCAGCCAGGATGGCGCGGCCAATTCCGCGCCGCCGCCAGTTGCGGTGCACCGACATGCGGACGATTTCAACCGTTTCGGCGTCGTGATGACGAAAAGCGCCGGTGCCGATCACCTGCCCGCCGTAGCGGGCGACCAGAAACAGCCCGTCGTCATACGTCCCCAGGAGATCGCCCAGGTCAGGATTCTTGCTTGGGTCAAGTTGCCCCCAACGCTCGGCCAGACCGGCGAGGATAAGGTCCCGGGCGGCCTGCTGTTCATCCGCCCGCAGGCGACCGATTTCCCATTCAGGGTTGGCCATTGAACGGATTTTGCAGAGAACGGGGCTGGGTATCCACTTTTTTGGGCAGGACCAGGTCGCTTTCGCCAATGCCCATTTCGCGCAGGGCGCGCACGGCGGGCGCAACGCGCGATTCCAGTGAACCAATCGCCTGATTGTAGCTCTCGACAGCGTTGCCCAAGTGTTTTTGCAAATGGGCCAGGTGACCGATGAACGTTTCCAGGCGGCTGTAGAGTTCGTTGCCTTGCCGGGCGATGGCCTTGGCGTTTTCGGCCAGCGCGTTTTGCATCCATCCCCAGGCGACCGTTCGCAGCAGCGCCAGCAAGGTGATCGGGGAGGTCAGCATGACGCGCTGTTGGATGGCAAAATCGAGCAAATCAGGGTCGTGTTGCAGGGCCGCCGAGAGCATGGCCTCGTTGGGTACGAACAGCACCACAAATTCCGGAGCAGGGTCAAAGGCTTTCCAATAGCCTTTGCTGCTGAGCTGGCGGACGTGCTCCTTCAGCGCACGAGCATGCGCCTGCAAGTGACGGGCGGCCTCTTCCTCTGTAGCAGATGTGGTCTTCAGGTAGGCATCGAAAGGTGCTTTGGCGTCCACCGGCAGATGTCCGCCGTTGGGCAGATGGATCAGCAGGTCGGGGCGTACGCCGTTTCCGCTGACCTGCACATTGAAGTCCACGTGCTCGAGCATGCCGGCCAGTTCGACCACGCGCCGAAGCTGCAGCTCGCCCCATTGGCCGCGGCTGCGCGTAGATTTGAGCGCCTGGGTCAGCTCCTGCGTGGAAGATTGCAGGCGCAGATGGGCCTCGTTCAGGGCGCGGATCTGTTCCTGCAGGCCGCTATAGGCTCCTTCCCGCTTGCGTTCCAGTTCGTGCACATGGTTGTCCAGCTGCTGCAGGTCATTTTGCAAGGGCTGAACAATGGCCTGCATCTGTTCGCTGGCGCGTTTGACCAGTTCATCTGAGCTGCTTTGCAGGATGCGGCTGGCCACCGCCTGGAAGGTGTTTTCCATCTCTTTGAGCGATTCTTCCAGGAAAAGGCATTCCTTTTCGGCCAGTTTGCGGTCGCTTTCCAGCGCCTGGATGCGTCCCTGCAGCTGGCTCTGCCGGACAAGATGCCAGATAAAGGTCAGGGTGACACCAAAGATGAACCCGGCGATGAAGTATCCCCACCAGGGAAGCGATGCGGTCATGCTGTTCTCCTACTAAGTGTTTGAGATAGAATGACAAGCAAGCGGAAGTGGAGGCCGGAGAAACTTCATGGAAATGGGCCATGAGCCCCTCAAGGAGCTTTTTCCCGGCCTCCCAAATCCCCAATGAGTTGATTGACCAGACAGAGCCCCTATCAAGCGGGGGCATGGGCATTGAAGACCGGTTACCCTCCGAAGCCTCCCCTTCTCACCAAAACCAGCTTGCGGAGGTGACATATGATCGGTCTCGTGGGTCTGGACATTGCCAAGGATTCTTTCAAGGCAGCATTTCTGTGTCCGGATGACCAGGGTCAATCGCATACCACCACCCCACAAACCTTTGCGGCAGACCGGCAGGAATGGCAAGCCTTCCTGTCCACCGGGCAAGACTTGCCGCCTCAAACCTGGCTGGTTGGTCTGGAGTCTTCCGGCCCCTATACCCGGCTGTACCTCCATCATTTGCAGCAGCTGCCTCATCCGGTGTACCTGATGTCGCCCTTGCAAGCCGGGCACCTCCTTAAGCCAGCATTCCGACATCACAGCGGCGCAGGGTGGCCCGCCGGATACCAACTCACCGTATAGACCGGGCCGGCAGCGGGCACGGGTAAACCCGGATCAGCGTGGACCCATTCGCCGGTGTAACCGGCCTCCTCCAGCGAGAGGGCGAAGTGTGCCATGGCGATGCCCATATCCACGCGCTGCAGGTCACGCTCCACCAGGATCTCCGCGCCGCGCGGCGGATAGCCCGGCGTGCGCTGCAGATAGAAGTGCCACTTTTCCCCCATTCTGACGATGCGCCAGGGCTGTTTGTTGGACGCAGAAGGCCCCAGGCGCACCATCTCCAGAGCCTCAGCATAGGGACCAGCGGCTTCCGGCGTAAGCGGATGCTCAAAGTCGCCATCGAAGAAAAGCTGCGCCCACGGCAGGCGCTGGTCACCACGGGCGGAGGCGCGCACCAGCCGATCGAGCCAGAAGGGCTTTTCGGCGGGGAGACCGGTGGCCACAACCGCCGGCATGACCTCATCCTCCCGCAACCCCAGACGCGCGGCGAAGCTGCTGCGCGTAAAGCTGCCGCCCAGCCAGCAGGTGCCCAGCTCCAACGCCGTCGCTTCCAGGACGATGCGCTCCATCACAAAGCCGAAATCCTCAAAGTCGCCTGCGCCGCGCGTCGCCGCACCCACGATAAAACCGGTCGGGTTGCGGATGAAGCCATACGTACCCAGGCCGCGCAGGGCCTGACGTTCCTCCTCCGTGGCCGCGAGGAGCACGAAACGCACCCGATTGCCCAGAGGGCCTTGTGTCTGCGCCGCGCAAAAGGCCGCCAGCGCCTCCCGTTGCGCTTCCGGGATGGGTGTCGGCTGATAGGTGCGGCAGGAATAGCGCCGACGGATTTGTTCCGTGATAGACATGCGTTGCATGGTCGCTCCCAAGATCATCCGGTTATGAGGCCATCATGAAAGTTAAGGGTAAAGGTTACCTTTTGGGGTGGGCGAAGGCAATGCCTTCGCCCACCC